>JAZNOW010000078.1:0-4706 GCA_045589355.1 Clostridia bacterium | reverse complement strand
AAAAGAAGTTGTATCCGCGCGCAGCTTACAGAACCACGAAGCAGGGGGCTCCGCGCCCCCTGTACCCCTCGGCAGGGCGATCCGCCCTGCACCCTTCCTGCGACTAAACAGGATGTATCGAAGATGGTTGTTTCCGCATGGCGCTTGAGAAGACCAAGCGGTTTCAGCCACGGGCACAATGAAAACATTGAAAAAAGTCGGCTGGGAAAGCAAGCTTTCCCACCGACCTTTTTTCATGTTTTCCCCGGATGCCAAAGCATCCGGCAGGCGGTGGAACACCGCCCAGCCCGTGGGCGGCTGTGCCGCAGACAATTCGCAATATAACCGTCTTTTCCCTCAAACAGGTTTCTGCGTGTACGCTTGTGCCACACCCAATTATCATGTTTCCATCTTCTTATACGCCCCAGCGGGACATTGTTTGTGCCATAAGTCCACCACTTCCGCCACTGGGTGCAGGGACTTTTGTCCCTGCTGGGGTGTGGGGTGAAACCCCTCAGGGTTCCCTCAAGCCCCAGCGGGAAATTGTTTGTTCGCCAAACCGACTACTTCCGCCACTGGGTCAAGGGCCAATGGCCCTTGTGACTTGCACAGGACAAGGTTTGTTCACAGTTTGTTTACAATTTACTGCTATAATTTTCCCGATGTATGGAAAGAAAAGATGAGAGGTGAATTGCTTTCATGTTAGCACTGAAAAACATCACCAAAGCGTATGATGCAGGGGATGCCCGGGTGGAAGCGCTCAAAGGCGTGGATCTTGCCTTCCGTTCCTGCGAATTTGCGGCCATTTTGGGCCCTTCGGGCTGTGGCAAGACCACCCTGCTGAACATCATCGGCGGGCTGGACCACTACACCACCGGCGATCTGGTGATCCGCGGCCGGTCCACGAAATCCTATAAAGATCACGACTGGGACACTTACCGCAACCATTCCATCGGTTTTGTGTTCCAGAGTTACAACCTGATCCCCCACCAGACGGTACTGCGCAATGTGGAGCTGGCGCTGACGCTGTCGGGCGTGAGCAAGGCGGAATGTCGCCGCCGGGCCACGGAAGCGCTGCAGAAGGTGGGGCTGGGGGATCAACTGAAAAAGAAGCCCAACCAGATGTCCGGCGGCCAGATGCAGCGGGTGGCCATTGCCCGTGCCCTGGTGAACGACCCCGATATCCTGCTGGCGGACGAACCCACCGGCGCCCTGGACAGCGAAACCAGCGTGCAGGTGATGGAGATCCTGAAAGAGATCAGCAAGGAAAAGCTGGTGATCATGGTCACCCATAACCCGGAGCTGGCGGACACCTACGCCAACCGCATCATCCGCCTGCTGGACGGCAAAGTGATTTCCGATACCAACCCCCACACCGCCCAAAGCCCGGCCGACGAAACGAAAAAGAAGCAGAAAAAGCCCTCCATGAGCTTTTCCACCGCCCTTTCCTTGTCCCTCAATAACCTGATGACCAAGAAAGGCCGCACCATCCTGACGGCCTTTGCCGGCTCCATCGGCATCATCGGCATTGCGCTCATTTTAAGCCTTTCTTCCGGCGTGAATGCCTACATCGAACGGGTGGAACGGGATACCCTTTCTTCCTATCCGCTGATGATCGAAAAGCAGACGGTGGATATGTCCGGCATGATGGAAACCATGATGGGTGCCATGGAAGAGGACGCCGACCATGACATGGACAAAGTGTATTCCGGCCAGATGATGACCAAGCTCATGTCCGGCATGATGAGCCAGGTGGAAGAAAACAACCTGAAGGGCCTGAAAGCCTACCTGGAGCAGGACGACCGGCTGGACGGGCTGGTGAGCGGCATTCAGTATGAATACGCCACGCCCCTGACGGTGTACCGGCTGTTGGAAGACGGCAGGGCGGTGCAGGTGAACCCCTCCACCACGTTCGATTCCGCCGGCTTCAGCGAAATGATGAACATGAGCGCCTCCAACGATATGATGAGCGCCTCCATGCGGCAGATGAATGCCTTCCAGCCCATCATCGACAACGACGAAATGCTCCATTCCCAGTTTGACCTGATCGCCGGCCGCATGCCGGAAAACTATGACGAAGTGGTGCTCATCGTCAACGAGCGCAACGAGCTGAGCGACTATACCCTCTACACCCTGGGCCTGAAGGACCAGCGGGAGCTGCAGAGCCAGATGGCCAGGCTGATGGCCGGGGAAGCCATCGAAAGCGAAAACGTCTCCTTCACCTATGACGAAATGCTTTCCCTCTCCTTCCGCCTGCTGGTGAACACCGATTACTACGCCCTGGAAAACGGCGTGTGGGTGGATAAGCGGGGCGACGCCGCCTTCATGCAGAACCTGCTGGCCAATGCCCCCGAAATCCGGGTGGTGGGCATCCTGCGCCCGGCAGATGATGCCGTGGCCACTTCCCTCACCGGCGGCATCGGCTACATGCCGGGGCTGATGCACTTTTTGCTGGAGCAGGTGAACGAAAGCGAGATCGTCAAGGCCCAGCTGGCCGATGAAACGGTGGATGTGTTCACCGGGCTGAAGTTTGCCACCGGCACCGAAACCCAGACGGCCATGAGCCCCCAGGATATGCAGGCCGTGATGGCCACCCTGCCCCCGGATCAGCAGGCCATGATGGCCCAGCTGCCGCCGGAACAGGCCATGGAAATGATGGCCCCCTACATGCCCGTCCCCTCTGCCGCCACGCTGGAAAGCAACCTTTCCCTGCTGGGCGTCAGCACCGAGGACGATCCTTCTTCCATCTACCTCTATCCCATCGATTTTGAGGCCAAGGAAGAAATTGAAAAAATCATTGCCGATTACAACCGCACCCTGCCGGAAGAAGAGCAGATCCGCTATACCGACTATGTGGGCCTGATGATGTCCTCCGTCACCACCATCGTCAACGCCATCAGCTACATCCTCATCGCCTTCGTGGCCATTTCGCTGGTGGTATCCTCCATCATGATCGGCATCATCACCTACATCAGCGTGCTGGAGCGCACCAAGGAAATCGGCATCCTGCGCGCCATCGGCGCCTCCAAGCGGGATATCAGCCGGGTGTTCAACGCCGAAACACTGATCGTGGGCTTCACCGCCGGTGCCCTGGGCATTGGCGTCACCCTGCTGCTGAACCTGCTGGTGAACCACATCATCTTCACCCTCACCTCCATCCCCAACGCCGCCGGCCTGCCCATGGGCGCCGGGCTGGTATTGGTGGGCATCTCCATGCTGCTCACCTTCATCGCCGGGCTCATCCCCTCCCGGGTGGCCGCCAAGAAGGACCCCGTTGTGGCCCTGCGTACCGAATAAGCAAACAAAAAAAAGTGCCGGAAAACCTGTGCGTTCTCCGGCACTTTTTTTCGGTCAGGTAAGCAGATCGCCGATAATCTCCAGAATGGATTTGTCTTCGCCCTTGAGCACCTTCAGCGCTTCCTTTTTGTCATCGGCGGAAGCCTTGCGGTACAATTCCACCAGCTGTTTTTCGGCAGCGGTGAGCTTCATGGAGGAAGAAGAGGACGTCTTCTTTGCGGTGGTTTTTTTTGCTGCGGTTTCCTTGGCGGGGGTCACCTTCTTGGCCGCGGTCTTTTTTGCAGTGGTGGTTTTGCCTGCATTGAGCAGGGAAGATTGGGTCACCCCGCAGGCCTTGGCAATCTTTTTCAGCTGGTCCTGGGTCAGTTCCTTTTCGCCCCGTTCCGCTTTGCTGATATCGGATGCCGTCAGGCCGCTTACCTTCTTTGCCAGTTCTTCCTGGGTAAAGCCGGCGCCGGTGCGTGCTTCCTTGATGAGCGTGCCGATCTTCTTGGCCATAATCCATTTCTCCTTTGTCCCGGTCTTTTGCTTCAGTATAGTTTATTCTTTGTGTCATCGTCAAGGCATTTGGTTGCGAAAGGCACAAAAAATGTGCTACAATGCAAGGGTATTTTTGTTTGGAGGAATTGTATGGCCATCAAAGCAGTTTTGTTTGATTTGGACGGCACACTCCTGCCCATGGATCAGGATGCCTTTGTGCAGCATTATTTCGGCAGCCTTGCCCAAAAGCTGGCCCCTATGGGCTATGACCCCGAAAAGCTGATCGGCGCCATCTGGGCCGGCACCAAGGCCATGATCAAAAACGACGGCACAGTTACCAATGAAGAAGCCTTCTGGCAGTGCTTTGCCACCATCTTTGGCGAAAACGCGCGCAAAGATGAACCCCACTTCGACGCCTTCTACCGCAACGAGTTTATCAACGCCAAAGCCGCCTGCGGCTACAACGAAAAGGCAGCGCTGCTGGTGGGCGCCGTGAAGGAAAAGGGCCTGCGCGCCGTACTGGCCACCAACCCCATCTTCCCCGATGTGTCCACCTCCCGCCGCATCCAGTGGGCCGGGCTGGATAAAAACGATTTCGAACTGTACACCACCTACGAAAACTCCCGCTTCTGCAAGCCCAACCCTGCCTATTATCAGGAAATCCTGGACCAATTGGGCCTGAAAGGCGAAGAATGCGTGATGATCGGCAACGATGCCGTGGAGGACGTGGCCGCCATGCAGTGCGGCATGCAGGTTTTCCTCATTACCGATTGCCTGCTCAACAAAACCAATGCGGATATTTCCGCCATTCCTCAGGGCACCTTCGATGACGCCATCGCTTTCGTAAAAACCCTGTAACCAGGGGCATTGCCCCTGGACCCTGTGCGCGATAACGCGCAATTTATTAGAAGAAGTTGTGTCCGCGTGCAGCTTACAGAACCACGAAGCAG
>JAZNOW010000077.1:0-42995 GCA_045589355.1 Clostridia bacterium | reverse complement strand
CATGAAGCCAGGGATGACGCGGTGGAAGATCAGTCCGTCATAAAAGCCCTTCTTGGTCAGCTTGACAAAGTTCTCCACGGTGATGGGCGCGATTTCGGGATACAGCTCGGCGCGGATGATGCCGCCGTTTTCCATTTCGATGGTGATGATCGGATTGGCCATGATGATTTTCCTCCCTGATATGATTTATTCCTCTACGATTTTCACGGGTTCATATGTTACGCCATGGGTTTCGACGGTCATGGTGTCGATGCGCCACTCGGTCAGCGGACGATCCTTGGCATCGGTCTTGGTAGTGGCAATCTTGTCAACCACTTCCATACCCTCGGTGACGCGGCCGAACGCGGCATACCCTCCGTCCAGATTGGACGCATTCTGATGCATGATGAAGAACTGACTGCCCGCCGAGTCATAGGGAAACGACTTGCGCGCCATGGAAACCACGCCGCGCTCGTGCTTGAGGTCGTTCTTCACGCCATTCAAGGCGAACTCGCCCTTGATCGTCCAGCCGGGGCCGCCGAAGCCCGTACCCTCGGGGTCGCCGCCCTGAATCATGAAGCCGGGAATGACGCGGTGGAAAATCAGCCCGTCATAGAAGCCGCTGTTGGCCAGGGTGGCAAAATTACCCACGGACTGGGGAGCGAATTCGGGGTAGAGTTCGCCGGTCATTTCGCCGCCGTTTTCCAGCTTGATGATAAAGGTGGGGTTCATGTTCTGTTCGCTCATTTTTCCATCCATCCTTTTCGATGAGATTTTGTTTTGCTTATAGTGGAAAAAACTTTCCAAAATGCATCATACGCCATTTTCCCTGCTTTGTCAAATGGGACGCATATTTCCGGCTGTTTTGCTTGTCAAAACGGGCTGTTTCCTGTATAATATAAGCAGAGATTTTATGTGGACGGAGGCATGCATGAAACAGAAAAAGCGTTGGCTTCTTCCCGTTGTGCTGCAAAGCGTGATGCGGATGGCTTTTGTTTTGTTCGGCTATTTTGCCCTGACGGAAAAGAACGGGGCGCTTTGGTGCATAGCGGCGTGTGCTGTGCTGCTTTTTGCACTGATGCCGGGCCGGTTTTTCCTGGGCCGGGCCCTGCGGGGCGATGATAAGAAGGCACCGTACGTTAAGCGCCTCTGGCAGGGGCTGATCCGCTTTGGTACGGGCATTGTGTTTTCCCTGCCTTTGTTTGGCGCCGCGGCATGGCTGATCCATGCCCACACCACGCTGCCTTTCAATAAGTTCGGCCAGATGCTGATGAAGTTCTGCTTTCTGGTGTTTTCCGCCCCTTCCATGGATACGGGCGTAATGGGCATGGGGGTGTTCCTGCTGCTTCTGACGTTGCTGGCTCTTTATGGATGGCGGCGGCAGATGTGCATGGAATTTCTTCCCGATACCGCCCTGCTTTCCGGAAAGGAACTGGTGCAGAAAACGGCCCGGGTCCGCAAAAAGGGCAGGGGAAAACTTGCCAAAGTGACGTTTGTGAACCTGCTGATCACCTTGCCCTGCGTTGCTATTATCGCCGCCGTGGTGGTGCCTTATGTAGGGGAAACTTTGTCCCTTGCCAAGGGCAACAAAATGATGATGCTGCAGCTTTTGCTGGACATGATCAAAAAGCCCTTGCCCCCAGGCAGGCTGTGGATGCTCTTTGCCGCTTATGCGGTGGCGGGCGTGCCCCTGTGGACGGTAAGAAAAATGCGGATCAAGAAGGCTGTGGCAGGCCTGGAAAAGGAATAAAAGATGCGGCTTGATAAACTGCTGTCCAACCTTGGCTTTTCCAGCCGCAGCCTGTGCCGGGAGATGATTAAAAAAGGCCGGGTGCAGGTAGACGGCATTGTGTGCCGGGACATGGCCATGCATGTGAAAGACGGCGCAAAGATTGCGCTGGACGGAAAAGAAATCGATACCAGAACCCAGCGGCACCTGATGCTGTACAAGCCGGCGGGCTACCTGACGGCGGCGGAAGACCAAAACCAGAAAACGGTGATGGATTTGCTGCCCAGGGTGTACCAGAGCCTTGGCTGCATGCCGGTGGGCCGGCTGGATAAAGACACCACGGGCCTTTTGCTTTTCACCACCGACGGGGACCTGGCTCACCGCCTCATTGCCCCCAAACACCATGTGGACAAGGTGTATCTGGCCCGGGTGGACGAGCCTTTGACGGAAGAAGACGAAAGGGCTTTCCGGGAAGGCATTGCCCTGAAGGATTTTACCGCCATGCCGGCCAAACTGGAAAGGCTGGAGGATACCCTGGGCCGGGTGACGGTGCAGGAAGGGAAATACCATCAGGTAAAAAGAATGTTCGGCGCCAGGGGCAAGAAGGTGCTTGCGCTGCACCGGTGCACCTTTGGCCGGATGCGGCTGGATGACGGCATGCAGCCCGGGGATTTCAGGGAACTGACGGAAAAGGAGATTGCCGCGCTTTACGAAGCGGCAGGAAAACAGCATGAGTGATCATTACTACACCACAAGCCCGGAAAGCGCCCATCGCTACGCACCCTGCAGCTGGGAATACCGGGGCGAGAAAGTAAATTTTATGACGGATGCCGGGGTGTTTTCCCGGGGAGAAGTGGACTTTGGCACCAAGGTGCTGCTCAGCGCACTGCCGGAAGAGGTATCCGGCCGGGTGCTGGACCTTGGCTGCGGCTGGGGCTGCGTTGGGGTGAGCGTGGGCAAAAAATGGCCCATGGCCCGGGTGGTCATGTGCGACGTGAACGAGCGGGCGCTGGAACTGGCGAAGGAAAACGCCCGCAAGAACGGTGTGACCGCGGAAGGCGTGCTCAGCGACGGGCTTTCCAATGTGGAAGGTACCTTCCGCTTCATCATCACCAACCCGCCCATCCGGGCCGGCAAGCAGGTGATCTACGGCCTGTTTCGGCAAAGCGCGGCGGCGCTGGATAAGGATGGGGAAATGTACATCGTTATCCGCAGGCAGCAGGGCGCCGAATCGGCCATCAAGTATTTGAAAACCATTTTTGAACAAGTGGATACCGTGGAAAAAAGCGGCGGGTTCTGGGTGATCCGCTGTATGGGAGGCAAAGAAGATGCAGTATAACACGGCTTTTTTTGACAAGGGACTGGACCGGCGGCATACCGGCTGTGAAAAATGGGACGCGGACTTTCTGCACGGCGATACCCTGCCCCTTTGGGTGGCGGATATGGATTTTGCCTGTGCCGAAGGCATTCAGAAAGCCATGGCGGAAAGGGCTCAGCACCCCTGCTTTGGCTACAATACCGACGAAAAGGCTTATGCCGATGCCTTCTGCCGTTTCATGCAGCGCCAGCATCAGCTGGAGGTGCGGGAAGAAGAAATGCTGCGGCTGCCCTGCGTGGTGACGGGCCTGAAAACCTGCGTGCAGGCCTATACGGAAAAGGGCGACAAGGTGGCCATTTTTTCGCCCTGCTACGGCCCCTTTGCCATGTCCGTCAAAAGCAACGAACGGGAACTGGTCAGCGTGCCTTTGACCCAAAGGGAAGACGGCGGCTATGATATGAATCTTGCCGGTATGGAACAGGCGCTACAGGCGGGGGCGAAGCTGATTCTGCTTTGCAACCCTCATAACCCTGCATCCCGCTGCTGGGAGAAGGAAGAACTGGAAGCCCTTTGCGCACTGGCGAAGAAGTACCATGTGACGCTGGTGAGCGACGAAATCCATGCGGATTTTGTGTACAAGCCCCATCGGTTCACGTCCATCCTGCATGTGGAAAGCGAAAACGTGGTGGCGCTTTTTGCCGCCAGCAAAACGTTCAACATTGCCGGCCTTCAGCAGGCCCAGCTGGTGAGCCGGGACACCGCTTTGCTCAGGAAGGCGGAAGATGTGCTGAACCGGAACGGCGTGGCCTGCGGCAATACCATGGCCCTGGTTGGCACCATGGCTGCCTACAATGAGGGCGACGCCTGGCTGGACGGGTTGATTGAATATCTGGATGAAAGCCGCAAGGCCTTGAAAGACTATGTGCAGCAATACCTGCCCAAGGCAAAGCTGACCCCCATTACCGCCACCTACCTTGGCTGGATCGACCTGCGGGCTTACGGAAAGACCTGCGATGAACTGAAAGAATTGTTCGATGGGGCCGGTGTGGCCCTGACCGGCGGCACCTTCTTCGGTGATGAAGGGGAAGGGTTTATGCGGCTGAATTTCGGCTGCCCCAAGGCATGGGTGCTGGAGGGCGTGAAGCGGATGGCCAAGGCGCTGGAGGAATGAAACGATGATGAAAAAAATTGACGAGCTTCTGCGCTCCTATCAGGACGAAATGGTGAGCACCCTGCAAAAATGGGTGCGCATTCCCAGTGTGAAGGGGGAACCTGTCGACGGTGCGCCCTTTGGCCGGGAAAACCGTCAGGCGCTGGAATGTGCCATGGCGGACTGTGAAAAGATGGGCTTTGCCACGAAAATCCTGGACGGTTATGCCGGCCATGCGGACCTGGGCGAAGGGGAGGATTACGAAGCGCTGGGCATTCTGGCCCACCTGGACGTGGTGCCGGTGGGGGATGGCTGGACGGTGGACCCCTTCGGCGGCGAAGTAAAGGAAGGCAAAATCTACGGCCGGGGCACCAGCGACGACAAGGGCCCGGCGGTGGCTGCGATGTATGCCATGCGGGCGGTGAAGGAGGCCGGCGTTCCCCTGAAAAGGAAGGTGCGGCTGATTCTGGGCTGCGATGAGGAATGCGGCAGCAGCGACATGGCGTACTATAAAGAGCATGCCGTAATGCCCCGTTCCGGCTTCAGCCCCGACGCCGTATACCCGGTGATCAATATTGAAAAAGGCGGCTGCACCCTGATGATCGCCGGCCGGCAAGAGGGCCTGAAGGTGTTGGAAATGAACGTGGGCGAAAGGGTTAACGTGGTGCCCGGTTTTGCCAGCGCCCTGGTGGAAGGCGGGGAAGAAGTGGTACGGAAGGTAAAGGAAACCGTCTGGCCCTGGCCTGTGGAAGCAAAAATGGAAAACGTCGCCGTGCGCATTGACACCATCGGCATCACCGGCCATGCCGCCATGCCGGAACACGGACGGAACGCCATCGGGCAGATGATGCTGGTTTTGAAAGAACTGGGCGCCCGGGGCATTGTGGAAACCCTGGCAGACAAAATCGGCATGACCTGCTATGCCGAAAGCCTGGGCATTGCCATGGAGGATCAGGTGAGCGGAAAGCTGACCTGCTCCATGGACATGGTGCGCACGGAAGGGGATACCCTTTCCGCCATTATGGATATCCGCTATCCGGTGCTGTTCCATGTGGATGCTGCGGTTAGCCTTTTGCAAAGCGGCATGCCGGATATGGAAGTGAAGTGCCTGCATGCACGGCCGGCCCATGTGGTAAGCCCGGATGCAGAACTGGTGAAGGGCCTGCTGGAAGCGTATCACGAAGTGACGGGCCTGGAAAAGAAGACCATTGCCATCGGCGGCGGCACCTATGCCCAGAGCATGGAAGAAGGGGTGGCCTTTGGCGCCCTGTTCCCCGGTGAAGTGGAAATGGCCCATCAGGCGGACGAATACATGGCCCTTGATTCCATGTTTGAAAGCGCCCGCATTTTTGCCCGGGCCATCGTGCGGCTGGCCGGTGCCTGATATGCGGCCGGAGAAAGCGTTTTTTGAGCAGGACGTGCTGGATGCAGCCCCGCAGATGGTGGGCATGCGCATGTGCAGGCGGCTGCCGGACGGCAGCATATTGTCTGCCCGCATTACCGAAACGGAAGCCTATCGGGGGGAAGAGGATCGGGCATGCCACGCCAGCCGGGGGAAAACCGCCCGGACGGAAATGATGTACCGGAAAGGCGGCCATGCCTACATCTACCTGATATACGGCATTCACGAACTGTTCAATGTGGTTACGGGAAAAGAAAACGAACCCCAGGCGGTGTTGATCCGGGCGCTGGAAAAGCCTCTGGACGGCCCGGGGAAATGGACCAGAGCCTTTTCCGTTACCCGCCGGCAAAACGGCCTTTATTTGCCCGACAGCGACGAAATATGGCTGGAGGATGACGGATGCCGGCCGAAGGTGATCACAGCGCCCCGGGTGGGGATTGATTATGCCGGGGAGAAATGGAAAAACATGCCCTGGCGTTTTATTGCCCAATGAGGAGGAAAAGAAAATATGAGCCTTGAACCCATTCGTATGTATCCTGCTTACCGCCATGGGGCCATGACGCCCTGGGGCGGCGATAAGCTGCAGCTGATCTTTGGTAAGGATATTCCCGATGAACGCACCGGCGAATGCCTGGAAGTGAGCGCCATTCCCGGGCTGGAGAGCCGGGATGAGAAGGGGAATACCCTGCCTCAGCTGATCGAAAAATACGGCGAAAAGCTGGTGGGCACCGAAGTGAAGGGTGTTTTTCCGCTGCTGCTGAAACTGCTGGATGCCAAGGATACCCTCAGCGTGCAGGTGCATCCGGACGATGCATATGCAGCGAAAGTGGAAAATAAGCTGGGCAAGACGGAAGCCTGGTACATCCTCTACGCCGATCCCGGCGCGGAACTGGTGTACGGCGTGAACCCCGGCCTGGATAAAGAAACCCTCACCGCCCATTCCATGGCCGGCAAAGCGGTGGAAGCGGATCTGCGGCGGGTGAAGGTGCAGGCAGGGGAGACGTATTTCATTCCGGCCGGCATGGTGCACGCCATTGGCGGCGGCATTGTGCTGTATGAAATTCAGCAGTCTTCCGATGTGACCTACCGCTTCTACGACTGGGACCGTACCGATAAAGAGGGCAAAAAGCGGGAGTTGCACATCGAAAAAGCTGTGGACGTGACGGACCTTTCCGCCCAGCTGGATAAAGCCGTGGGGGTGGAAATGGAGCCCGGCCGGGAAAAGCTTTTGAACGAAAGGTATTTTTCCCTGGAAAAATTCAAACACTATCAGGGCGTGATCCAGAAGAACGAAAAGCGCTTTGCCATCCTGACGGCGCTGAAACCTTCCCGTCTTTTCTGGGAAGGCGGGGAAATGATGCTCAACGGCGGCCAGACGGTGCTGCTGCCTGCGGACGGGTACGACCTGGTGCTGGATACGGACGAAGCGCTGATGAGCTATCCTACGGTATAAAAATGTAAAAAACAGAAAAAATAACGCCATAATATACAAATTGTGGCGTTTTCCTGCTTGAAAAAACAAATAAAATTTGGTATGATGAAGCATAACAAGGAGCGCAGTATGACAAATATCATTGAACGCATGCAAATGCAGTTTTCCGACATGAACGTACAAAAGAATATTCCGCTTTCCGGGCTGACCACACTTCGCGTGGGCGGCAAGGCGGATTATTTGCTGACGGCGGAAAAGGAAGAAACGTTCTGCGGCGTGCTGCGTATCTTGCGGGAGGAAAACATTCCCTGCCTGGTGCTGGGCAACGGCAGCAACCTGCTGGTGAAAGACGGCGGGTTCCGGGGCGTGGTGCTGAAGCTGGGGAAGGAATTTGGCGAAATCCGCCGCACGGACGACGGGCTGTATGCCTGCGCCGGTGCGCTGATGAGCGTGCTTTCCCGCACCGCTTTGGAATACGGCCTGGAAGGGCTGGAATTTGCCCAGGGCATTCCCGGCACAGTGGGCGGCGGCGTGTATATGAACGCCGGTGCCTACGGCGGGGAAATGCGGCAGGTGGTAAAATATGTGCGGCTGTTTGACGGTAGGAAAATCAAAAACGTGCCGGGAGATGAAATGGCCTTTGGCTACCGGCACAGCCGTGCCATGGATGAAAACACCCTGATCCTGGGGGCGGCCTTTGCGCTGAAAGAAGGAAACAAAGAAGAAATTGACGCCAGAATGCGGGATTATGCCCAGCGCCGGCGGGATAAGCAGCCGCTGGAATATCCCAGCGCTGGCAGCTTTTTCAAAAGGCCGGAAGGCTATTTTGCCGGTGCCCTGATCGAACAGAGCGGCCTGAAAGGCAAAAGCGTGGGCGGCGCACAGGTGAGCGAAAAGCACGCCGGTTTCCTGATCAATAAAGGCGGCGCCTCTGCCCGTGATTTTCTTGACCTGATGGCAGAAGTGCAGGCGGAAGTGATGAAAAATTTCGGCGTGCATCTGGAAAATGAAGTGCGCATTGTGGGGACGGAAGAATGAGCTTTTCTGCCGGGGTGAAGGAGGAACTTTTGCGTACGCAGCCGGAAAAGAGCTGCTGTATGCTGAGCGAAATCAGCGCATACACCCAAAGCATTGCTTCCTTGCGGCTGGCGGGCGGCGGAAGAGTGAAAGTGGTTTATGAAACGGAAAATGCGGCGCTGGCCAAGCGGATTTTTTTGCTGCTGAAAAAGCGGCTGGAGATCACTGCCACCCTTTCCTTTACCCGCTATGAACGGCTGGGGGGCAGGCGCGCCTGCCTGCTTACCGTGGGCGAGCAGGACAGCCGGCATTTGCTGGTGTCGCTGCGGATGCTGAGGGAGGAAGAAGCGGGGGATGTGTTCCGCGGGGTGCCCCGTGCGGCACAAACCAGGCGCTGCTGCCGGTCGGCTTTTTTGCGGGCGGCGTTTCTGAGCGCCGGCGCCATGACGGACCCGGACAGGGGCTATCACCTGGAAATTGTTTCTTCCCAGGGCCGGGCGGAGATCCTGACCGGCATTCTGGAAAAAAGCGGTTTGCCCGCCGGTGTGACGGAGCGGCGGGGAAATGCGGTGGTGTACATCAAAAAAGGTGACGACGTGGTAAACTGCCTGGCGCTGATGGGCGCCCACCAATCGCTGATGGAAATGGAAAACATCCGCATCCGCCGGGATTCCCGCAACCAGGCCAACCGGGCCACCAACTGCGACCAGGCCAACCTGAACAAGCAGATGACGGCAGGGGCCCGGCAGGCAGCGGCTATCACCGCTTATTCCCTCAGGCACAGCCTGGGGGGATTGCCCCGGGACTTGCAGGAAATTGGCAGGCTTCGGATGCTGAACCCCGAAGTATCTTTGGAAGAACTGGGACAGATGTTATCAACGCCGGTGGGAAAATCCGGCGCTAACCATAAAATGCGCAAACTGATGAACCTTATTGCTGCGGAAGAAGAAAAAGACGAAGGTGAACAAAAATGATCCGCTGTTCTTTGGACTTATCGAAGGTAACGCCCCTGAACCGGCTGCAGATTGAGCGGCTGGTACGGCTTGCCGGGCGGTATTCTTCCCGGGTGCTTTATGAGCACAAAAACCGTCAGATCAACGGCAAATCCATGCTGGGCCTGCTTTCCATGGGGGTGACGGGCATGGACGAAGTGATCCTGACGGTGGAAGGGGAAGACGAGGAGGCGGCAGCCGAAGCGCTGCGCCTGGCCCTGGAAGAAGGGGTGGCCCCGCCCAAGGATATGAGCGATGCCGACAAGATCGTCCAGTATATCAAGGAAAAGTACCAGGAGATACTGAAAGAAAACCTGGTGGGCATTTACCTGCACGGTTCCCTTGCGGCGGATTGCTTCCACTGGGAAAAGAGCGATATTGATTTCCTGGTGGTGGTGAATGAGGAGCCGGCGGTGGAAAAGAAAATTGCGCTGGTGGAAAAACTGTATGCCCTTGGCAAGGACGCCCCGCCCGCCGGTTTTGAAATGAGCGTGCTGCTGGCAAAAGACTGCAAGGAACCGGCTCCGCCCATGCCCTATGTGCTGCATTACAGCAAAAGGTGGACGGAGGAATATGAAAAGGATCCCCGGGGTTATTGCGAACGAATGCATGGCAGGGACCCGGACCTGACCACCCACATCCTTTCCCTGCACGCCTATGGCGAAACGGTGCTGGGCCCCGGGGTGAACCGGGTGTTTGGCAGCATCAGGAAGGAAGACGCCATGGAAGCCATCCGGGCGGACCTTTCCGATGCGGCGGAAAGCCTGGATAAAAACCCCGTCTATGTGGTGCTCACCCTGTGCCGGGCTCTGGCGTATTTCCGGGAAGAAAAGGTGCTGACCAAAAAGAGCGGCGGCGAATGGGCGCTGAAGAATTTGCACCACCGTTATCAGGGCGTCATTCAGGCGGCGCTGAACGCATACAACGAAGGCCGGGAAATGTTTTTTGACCGGGAACGGGCAGAAGACCTTTGCTACGACATTATGGAAGAAATGAGCGCGGAATAACGGAAAAATCGATCGAAGGATGCTCTTTTCGTGGTTTTTGCAGGAAAAAACCTGAAATTCTCGAAATATGAGAGTGATTCCAGCCCCTTTGGGTGGTATTCTCATTCTCTCAAATGTAGAATGCAGGTGGATGCAGTGCTGCAACACACGAAAGGAGCATTCTTTTTTATGGAAGCAAAAACCATGGGCAAGCTGATTGCTGCCCTTCGAAAAGCAAACGGCATGACCCAGAAAGACCTGGCGGAAAAATTGAACGTGTCGGATAAATCCGTCAGCCGGTGGGAAAGAGATGAAGGCGCGCCGGATCTGTCCCTGATTCCGGTGATCGCAGAAATATTCGGCGTTACCTGTGATGAACTGCTGCGGGGAGAAAGAAAGCCGGAAGACCAGCGGCAGGATGCGGCGCAGGAAGAAACCATCACCCCCAAGGCGGAAAGACAGCGCAAGCACATGCTGAAAACCTGCCTGGCCAAATACCGTTCCAGGGCGCTGATCGCCGTCGGCATCGCTTTGCTGGGGTTGCTTGCGGCCATGATCTGCAACGGGGCGTTCCAGCGGGCATACCTTGGCTTTTTTGTGGGCAGCGGGTTTTATCTGGCCGCTGTTGTCTTTCAGCTGGTATTGATGAACGGTACCCTTCTCAACCTTGCAGATGACGAGGACGCGGAGGACGTGAAGCAGTACCGGAGCCGGGTGCTGCATACGGGGGCTTTGGTGATCGGGCTGTGTGTGGTGCTGTTTGCGGCCACCCTGCCACTGATCGTGCTTCCCTGGGATGCATACATCGGCCTTATCATGGGGGACTGGCTGGCAGAAGGACTGAAATACGGCATCTTTGCCGGCGTGATCTGTTTTCTGGCAGGGCATATTGTGCAGGGATTCCTGGTGAAAAAGGAACCGGGCGGCAAAAGGGAAAAGAACTGGCGGCTGAAAAGTCGGATCGCCGCGGTGTGTGCCATGGTGATGTTTCTGACGGCCGTGATCGGCAGCAGGGTGTTTGATGCGAATCTGCTGGTGGACCGCTACAGCGAAACCTTTGCCGATTTTGACAGCTTCAAAGCCTTTATTGAAACCCGGAAAACAGTATATGACGGCGATGCAGGCCAGGCTTCGATGGAAGAAGTGTACTACGATGAAGCGGGTAACCCCATTTCGCAAGAAGAAGTGGATAACTGGTTACCGGAGGATGAAGTGCGCATGGACGACGGCACCCCGGAAGGGAAAGTGCTGGGCAGTGTGAAGTTTTTGAACCCGGATGTGGTCAGCTACAGTGTGGAACGGGATAAAGACGGCAAACCGAAGTTTTTTGTGGCGACCGAAGCAAGCTATGAAAAGGCCAGGCATACCCATTACAGGGGCGTGCTGCTTTGTGCCGGGCTGTGCCTTGCGGAAGCCGGTGCAGCGGTGCTGGTGTATAAAAAGAAAAAAGCATAAAAAGAAAACCCGGGAAGAAAGGCCTTCCCGGGCTTTTTCTTTTCAGTAGGTATCGCGGAGAGAACGGAGGGTGAGCTGCTGTTCCAGTTCCTTTCTGGTCAGGGCTGCAGAAAGGTTTTGCTTTTCCAATACCACAGTGCGTTCTTCGCCGGTGAGGGTGAAGTAATTATCGGAGAAAATGGCGTCCGCTTCTGTCAGGTCGATTTCCACACGATGGGCGATACGAGGGGCAGAAAGACGGAGAAGGAAGGCATCTTCCTTTTCTTCCACGGTGCAGGAAAGGGGAGAAACGGGCAAATTCAGGTGCTTGGGTTTGGCAAAGAAAGCCACGTCGTTTTGCACAAGACGGCCGTTTTCGAACAGCCGGTATTCAAAATAGGTGTCCCGCTCCCGCCCTTTGACGAGGGAGGCAAAATCCTCTTGCAGGGCACAGCTGACGGACATGGGGGCAAGGCTGCCTTCCGCTTCTCCTTGCCAGAGGATGCGGTTTTCCATGTCCTTCACATAGGCTTTGATCTGCCAGGGCTGATTCTTTCGCTGCTCGTTCAGCACATAAACGGCCATGGATGTTTCTTCGTCCAGGATGGAAGCGGTGAAGGGGGCAAAGAATTTTTTCGCTGTGTAATGCAGTGCCTTCCAGCGGCCGAAGCTGTCGATGGAGGCCCAGCTTGCCACCGGCCAGCAATCGTTCACCTGCCAGTACAGGGCGCCCATGCACACGGGACGGTTCCTGCGCCAGTGCTCCACGCCGTACTGGATGGCCTGGGCCTGCAGAAGCTGGGAAACGTAAAGCAGGGAAGAAAAATCCCTGGGGTAGCGGTAGGTATCGGACAGGTAATAGAGGATGATGCCGTTGGCGGTGCCGTTCTTCTGGTGGCTTTCCATGACGGGGCTGAAGATGTTGCGGTCCTCCTCGGTGGTGAAAGTTTCCACCGTTTTCAGGCTAGGGAAGGATTCAAAGCCGAATTCGGAGCAGAAGCGGTACAGATGCCTGCGATAATCGGTAAAGGGCCGGCGGCCGTGCCACACGCTCCAGTCGTGCACGTCGCCGTATTGGTCGTCGCTGGTCCGGTCAAAATTGCCGAAGGAGGAAGGGGAGGAGGGCCAGAAGTAGGTTTGGGGATCCAGCTTTTTGATGAGCCGGGGCATCACATATTCAAACTGATGCACATAATCGTTTTTCATCTTGGGCGGCAGCTTCAGAAAACCGCCCCAGCCCACCCAGGCGCTTTCCAACTCGTTATTGCCGCACCACAGCGCCAGGGAAGCGTGATGGCGCAGACGACGGATGTTGTCCGTCAGTTCCGCCACGATGTTTTCTTCAAAATGCTCGTTGAAAACGTAGGCATTGCAGGCGAACATGCAATCCTGCCACACCACCAGCCCGTACCGGTCGCACAGGTCATAAAAATCGTCGGTGGGGTAAAAGCCGCCGCCCCAGACGCGGATGGTGTTGTAATTGGCCATCTTGCAGCTGCGGATCAGCGTTTCGGTGCGATTGCGGTTGATGCGGGAGAGGATGTTGTCTTCCGGGATGAAATTGGCGCCCATGGAAAAGAAGGGAAGGCCGTTGACGGTGATGGCAAATTCCCGGCCCGCTTCATCCGTCCGGTCCGAAACGGTGAGGGTGCGCAGGCCGATGGTTTTTTCGATAGTGCTGCGGATTAGCCCGTTTTCTTTCAGTGTAACGGTCAGCTGATACAGCGGCTGTTCCCCAAGGCCGTTGGGCCACCAGAGAAGGGGCTGGTCCACGGTCAGGGTGAGGGTGGTGCTGTCTTTTGCCTTTTTGGTGACGGAAAGGGTTTCGCCGGAAGGGGATGTGAGGCACGCGGTGAGGGCGGCGTCGCTTCCTTCTTCCAGATGGGATACGGCGGTTTGAATTTCCAGGGTCACTTTGCCCTCTTCGTGGTGCTGAATGGGGTACACATCCCACAGTTCGGCGCCGGATGCCGCTTTGAGATACATGTTCTTCCAGATGCCGCAATCGGGCAATTGGGGACCCCAATCCCAGCCGAACATATAGTGGGCTTTGCGCAAATGTTCGTTGCCGGCCATGACGCCGGTGCACACATAGCCCTCGGGGAACTGCTCATACTTTTCCCGGATGTACCGGTTGGGGGAGGAAAACAGCACATGAATCCGGTTTTCGCCGGGATGGAGAATCTCTTTCACGTCTGCTTCCCAGGTGCGGTGCATATTATCCGCCTGCAAGACCACCGTGCCGTTGATTAAAACGGTGGCCAGGGTGTCCAGCCCTTCACAGACGAGGGAAAGCCTGTCCTGCCCAAGCAGGGCGTCTTCCACGGTAAAGGAGCGCATATATTCATAATCCTGGTCAAACAAATCCCGGGCGGCGTATTCGTTTTCCCGCCAGAAGGGGTCTTCCGTCATGCCGTTTGCCAGCATATCGGACAAAACAGAACCGGGAACCGTGGCGGGATGCCAGTTTGCATCGGTGGTGCAGCGGAATTGCCATGCACCGTTCAGCATGAATCGATCCATATTTTCGCGTTCTCCTGTACGTTTTTTTGATGGGTTTATGATAGCATGAAAGGGCAGGAAAGTCAAAGAAAAGAGGACAAAAAAGATGATGAAAAAAGTGTTGACAGCAAGGGGAATGTGTGGTAATATTATCTACGGCTTGAAAGAGCCTGTGCCAAAGACAGCCGGTGCATCCGGGCCTGATGAAGGGGGAACCCCGAAGCAGGATGGATGCTTAAAGGGTAAAACCGCCAGCCGAGGTGCGAGGAAGCATGATCTTGATTTTATTATGCCCTTGTGCCCATGCACAGGGGTTTCTTTTATTCCTGGCCGGACGGAAGGTGAAAAAGAAAATGAGCAAGAATCTTGAAATCAAGAAGCAAGCAGTAGCTGAAATCGTTGAGAAGTTCAAGAATGCGCAGTCCATGGTGGTCTGCTCCTTCAATGGCCTCAACGTGGAACAGGTGACCAACCTGCGCAAGCTGTGCCGTGAACAGAACGTGCAGTATTGCGTGCTGAAGAACCGTCTGGTGCTGCGCGCCATGCAGGAACTGGGCATCACTGGCCTGGAAAACCTGATGGAAGGCCCCAACGCTTTCGTGTTTGGTACCAAGGACGTGACCGACGCTCCCAAGGTGATCAACCAGTTCATCGAAAAGAACAAACTGCAGTCTCTGGAAATCAAGGGCGGTCTGATGGGCGAAGAAGTGCTGGATGCCAAGGGCGTCAAGGCAATCGCCGCCCTGCCTGGCCGGGAAGAACTGCTGGCCACTCTGGTGGGCTGCCTGGTATCTCCCGTGTCTTCTCTGGTGGCCGTTCTGGACGAAATCGCCGAAAAGAAGGCCGCTGCCTAAACCGCAGCAATGCCGCATGAAAATATGCGGAACTACAAAACATTAACCTACAAATAATGGAGGAAGAGTACAATGACTCATCAGGAAATTTTGGACGCCATCAAGTCCATGACGCTGCTTGAAATCAAAGAACTGGTTGACGCTATGAAGGAAGAATTCGGCGTGACCGGCGCTATCGCCGTTGCCGGCGGTGCTGCCCCCGCTGCCGCTGCTGCTGCTGAAGAAGAAAAGACCGAATTCGACGTGGTTCTGGTTGATGCCGGCTCCGAAAAGATCAAGGTTATCAAGGCTGTGCGTGAATACGTGGCTGGCCTGGGCCTGAAGGAAGCCAAGGAATTCGTGGAAGCCGTTCCGAAGGCCATCAAGGAAGGCGTGTCCAAGGAAGAAGCCGAAAAGGTCAAGGCTGCTTTCACCGAAATCGGCGCCAAGGTGGAAATCAAGTAATTTCTGCTTGCCAAAGAGCAAAATCGCCCGGGGGAGAAATCCTTCGGGCTTTTTTTCTTTTTGAACAAGATGATTTTGCTCATTTCTGTGTCGTCCACAGTTCTTGTCATCCTGGGGATGTTATGATATGATGAAGAAAATTCTTTGTGAAAGGTTACGATGCTGTCTATGGAACCGAAGGACTATACCGTTATCAGAATTGAAGGTGAATACGCTTATCTGCAGCCTGATCATGCGCCTGCAGACGAAGCGCTTTTTGTGGCCATGGCGCTGCTTCCTGCCCAGGTGGATGTGGGCACCCGGCTGCATTACGAAATGTTTTCCTATACAGTGATTGAATAAGGTAAGGCATAAAGAAAATCCCCCGGAACAATGTGCGGTTCCGGGGGATTGATTATTTACGGTTATAGAAAGCCTGAAGGTCGATGATGTCAAAGATGCGGAACAGCACATCATTGGTGGGGGAACCTTCTTCCTCGCTCCACAAATGGCGGGCATAGGCATAATCCCGGTCATTGATGCGATATATGCAGCAGGAATCGGTGGCCAGCCGCATTTCTGCCATGCTGCCGTCCGATGTCCACACGGTCAGCGTGGCGGTGAAAGGACAGCCGGAAACGGGGCCGCCTTTGTCTTCCGCATTTGTGAGCAATGCGGAAAGGGTGCGCAAGCTTTCGGAATCCGTGCACGAAAGGATGGCCCCTCCGTCCATCTGCAGCTGGGCTTTGGTGAGGGAGGCAAGCTGATCCGGCCGGAACCAGGTGTCGCCTGCCGTATCCCGGGGCGTTTTGCGGATCCACCCGGCGGCGCTGCGCAAGCTGACGCACACCCAGCCGCCAATGCTGAGGCCGTCGTCGTATTCTGTCAGGATGGGCAGCTTGGTGCCTTTGTCCAAAAGGGCAATTTTGGGCGCCATGACATCCGGATATGCGTAAACCTGCATGTCTTCATCGCACAGATAAAAGGCAGGGTCCATCAGCAGGTAATCATTGCGTACCCAGCCGGTTTTGCTGGCGTCTGCATAATAGATTTTTGCATAGCCGTCCCAGCTTTCGATCACCGGAACAGGATTCCCGTAAAGCAGAGTACCTACCTTTTTTCCGCCCTGATCTCCCCGGTTATCCAGAATGGACAAGCTCTCGCACAGCACCACCGCCGGGGTACATTCCAGCCCGGTCCAGGCTTTGAACGCTTCATCCACACCGGTGGCGGGCAGGATATCGGCAGAAGCGGAGGAAATGCAGCAAACAAGGAGCAGCAAAGTGATCAGTAACTTTTTCATTGTTTTTGTTCCTTTCCTGGTTGTTCACTGATAGAACGAAGCAGAGAAAGAAAAAAATCCTAAAGCCGGAAAAACTTTGGGATTGGAGCGGTCATATCAGCTATGCTTCTTTTCTGTTTCAAGGGTATCTTCCTGCCCCCGATACACCACAAACTTGCAGAACAGAAATTCCAGCACGAAATTGGCGAGCATGGTAAGGGCCAGGATGAGAAAATCGTTCCAGCCGGCCTGTTCCGCCACATGGCCCAGCCAGGTGGACAGGGGGGTGAACACCGCATAAAAACCCAGCACCTTCAGCATGGCTACCTTTACATTGGCGGCTGATTTGAAGGTGTAACGCCGGTTCAGGGTGAAATTCCACAGGATGGAAAGAAGCAGAGAAGGAAGGTAGCAGTTCCAGTAATCGGAGATGAAAAGCTCAAACAAAGCAAAGGAAGCGATCTGAATGAGCCCGGCGGAAATGGAAAAGAGGGTGAATTACAGCGCCTGCAGCCAGTTTTTCTCTTCGTTCATGGGTACAGCCTCTTTCTTACTTCAAAAGATCGTCAAACAGGCGGATGTTTTCAAACTTTGCTTCCAGTTCGCCTGTCTGGATCTTCTTGATCACTTCCACAATGCGGTCGTTAATGGGGGTGGCAATGTTCAGCTTCTTGCCGTATGCACACACCACGCCGTTGATGGCGTCAATTTCGCAGGCCTTTCCATGCTTGATATCCTGCAGCATGGAAGGCTCGATGGCGGCATGCTTTTTCATGGCAATGGGAATGAGCAGCGTGGCCACCATGCGCTTGAGGGTGGAGGTGTAATAGAACAGCTTTGTGATATCCTTCCCCTGCACCGGGGCGAAAGTGACGCCGGCAGCATGGCCCACATCAATACATTCCTTCATGCAGCGGATAGCCACCTGACGGCCTTCCTGGCTTTCGGATACCGTGCCGAAGGTGCCGCCCATGACGGTGCCAAGACCGGAGAAGGTGGCGTTGATGAGCAGCTTGGACCAGCGGGCGCCCAGCAGGTTTTCTTCTTCATGAACAGGGCACATCATTTCCAGCAGGTTCTTTACGGTTTGATACTGTTCGTCGGTGATGCCCTCCATTTTGCCCATGTGGAAGGAGAGGGATGCGGGGTCGCTGGTGAGGGTGCATTCGCCGGGGGAAGCCAGGGTGGCGCCCCATTCCACGGTGCAGCCCATGGTTCTGTTTTCCCCGATGATTTCGGCAATGCCGGGTTCCGGCAGGCCGTTTTGCAGGGTGACGATGACGCCGTCATCCGCCAGGTAATCCTTCAGCATGGTGACCACTTCGGTGTTCTGCAGCTGCTTGGTGAGCAGCAGGATCACGTCGTATTTGCCTTCCATCCGGTCGGGGGTGATGGCGGTGACGGGCACGGTCATATCCACGGTGCCTCTGATGCGGGCGCCCTTTTCGTTCAGGGCAGCCACATGGGCCTTGTTGCGGTTGATCAGGTCAATTTTGCCGCCGTTTTTGGTGATGTATGCGCCCAGCACTGTGCCCAGGCTGCCGGCGCCGTAAATGGCATATCGTTTCATGGAAAAGCCTCCTTGCGTTGCAATTGTACAAAAACAGTATAGCATTTTGAAGGTGAATGTTCAACATTCATTGGTGCAAAAAAACGAAAGAAAGTCAGCGGAAAATATTGACACAGGAAGAAAAGGTGTGTTATATTTACGAAGATTTTTCGGAAAGGAGCACGGGTTATGAAAAAACATGGTATTTTTGAAGTGGTATTGGCGGCTGTTTTCGCCGGGCTGATCTGTGCATCCACCATGGTTGTGCAAATTCCTGTTCCGGCTACCGGCGGGTATGTGAACCTGGGAGACGGGGTTTTGTTGATTTGCGCCTTTTTACTGCAGCCCCTTTATGCAGCGGCGGCAGCGGGCGTAGGTTCCCTCCTTGCAGATTTGCTGGCCGGTTATGCGGCGTATGCACCGGGCACCATGATCATCAAGGCCGGCATGGCGCTTCTGGCAGCGCTTTTATACCGGCGGATGATGAAAAGCGGCAAGAGCGGGCGGATGCTGCCTGCCATGGCGCTGGCCGGTGTTTGTGCAGAAATGTGGATGGTGCTGGGGTATTTCTTTTATGAAGCGGTGGTGCTGGGCATGGGCGCCGGTGCGGCCGGCGGCATTCTTGGCAACGTGGGCCAGGGCTTTGCGGGCATAGCCGTTGCCTGTGTGGTATCCCCGGTGCTGGTGAAAAACGAGAGCATCCGCAACCTGACCAAAGCAAAATAAACAAAAGCAAAAACATGTATGTCCGTTGGGCAGGATTTCCAGAAAGAATGAAACCTGTAGCGCAAAAAGATGAGCATCCGGTGATTGCCGGATGCTTTTTTCATTTTGATCAGGTCTACGCTGAAGGCGTCTGCGCGTTCCGGCCTTTCCTCCATCCGGATATTTTTTCTTCTGCAAAAGAAAGCGGGGTATCTTCCTTTTTTCACAGCAAAACAAAAAACCGCAAGTCCCTGACGGCTTGCGGTTCATAGGATTCCCCATCGGATGTTATTTGGCTTCCCCTTCGGAGGAAGGCTCGGGCAGGGGCTGCTCCGGCAGCATGACGGAAAAGCGGGTGCCGAAATCTTCCCGGGAAACGATATCGAAATAGCCATGGTGCCGGTCCACGATCCATTTGGCAATGGAAAGGCCCAGGCCGTTGCCGCCGGTGGAACGGGTGCGGCTGGTATCGGAGCGGAAGAAACGGTCGAAAATATGGGCCATGTCCTCCTGCTTGATGCCGATGCCGTTGTCCTGCACTTCAAAGCAGGGTACACCGCCTTTTACCTTGGCAGCCAGGGTGATGGAATCGTCTTTGCCGGTATACTTGATGGCATTGTCGGTCAGGATCCGGGCGGTTTGCTTAAGAAGCCCGGGGTCGCCGGTGGTATAGACGGGCATGTCGCCCACAAAGCGCCATCTTCTTTCGGGGGTGATCATCTGGTATTCTTCATACACTTCCTTGATCAGTTCCGTCAGGTCAATCCGGGAGAGGACGGGCTGGTTTTTGCCGTTATCCCCCCGGGCCAGGAACAAAAGCTGTTCCACCAGCCGGTTCATGTGTTCGGCTTCGCTCTTGATGGCGGTGATGCCTTCATCCAGCACGGTTTTATCTTCCTTGCCCCAGCGGCTGAGCATATCTGCATAGCCCTGAATGACAGCGATGGGGGTCCTCAATTCGTGGGAAGCGTCGGATACAAAGCGGTTCTGTTCCCGGTAGGCGTTGTGCATACGGGTGAGCAGATCGTTGATGGCCTTTTCCAGCCCCTGCAGTTCCTTGTTGCCGGTGCGCAGTTTGTCGTTGGGTGACAGGGGAGAGGTGGTGGCCAGTGCGTCTTCCAGCTGATGCAGCATCTGGGGATCCAGCTTTTCCTGGGTGAGCTGCTGGGTGGTGATGGCCATCTTTTCCAGGGGCCACAGAATGCGCTGGGCGGTGCGCTTGCCGGAGATATACTGAAAGCAAAGCACAAGCAGTTCAATGCCGAAAAGCCCCAGAAAGCCATACATGGCCACTTCCAGAAAAGCCTCGTTTTTCACCGTCTGCAGCACGTCGTTCTGGTCGGTGAAGGTATAGGTGAGGGTGGGGATGCGCTGGAAGAGGGGCAGGCTGTTATCCCAGGAAAGGCTGGGGTTCTCATGGATACCAAGAGGGGCGTCGCTGCTGATATGGCACCACAAAAGCAGCATAAAGGCGATCAACAAGATATCGAGCAAGAGAAAATTCCGCAGCATGCGGAAAAACCACACCCGGTTGATGCGGTTGGCAATGGAGCGTGTTTTGATGGATTGTTCGTTCTGGCGGCTCATGCGTCATCCCTCAATACATACCCCACACCGCGGACGGTATGGAGCAGTTTCTTTTCAAACGGATCGTCAATTTTGTTGCGCAGATAGCGCACATAAACGTCCACCACATTGGTTTCGCCCATGTACTGGTAGCCCCACACGTGAGAAAGCACCTGTTCCCGGGTGAGCACGTGGGTTTTGTTTTCCAGGAAATACTGGAGCAGGGCAAATTCGCGGCCGGTCAATTCAATTTCCTGGCCGTCCCGGGTGACCCTGTGGCGTGCGGGGTCCAAAGAAAGGTCGGCGCAGGAAAGCGTGGCATCCGCTTCTGCCTTGGCGGCGCCTTTGCGCAGCGCCACCCGGATGCGGGCCAGCAATTCTTCGATGGAGAAGGGCTTGGTGATGTAGTCATCGGCGCCCATATCCAGGCCGGTCACCTTGTCCATCACGGCGTCCCGGGCCGTCAGCATAATAACAGGCAAAGAGGAGGCCTTGCGGATGCGCCGCAAAACCTCCAGCCCATTGATGCCGGGCAGCATGATATCAAGAAGCAAAAGGTCAAACCCGCCTGCTTCCGCTTTTTCCAGGCCGCTTCTGCCGTCAAAAGCCTTTTCCACTTCATAGCCTTCGTGCATCAATTCCAGTTCCACAAAGCGGGCCAGCTTTTCTTCGTCTTCTACCAGCAAAATCTTGGGCATATAAGGAACCTTCTTTCAAAGGATTATTTGTTTTCGCTATCGTCAGCGGGGTTTTCGTACAGGCTGGAAAGCTGGTCAAACATGCGGTTCAGCTGGTTCTCTTCGGGGATATCGGCACCGCCGAACTTGTATTTGCAGCCGCAGAACAGGCCGATCAGCATGGCGATGAGCGTAGCGGGGCAGAAGAAGATGAGCACCAGGATGAAGATGGTGACACTGATGGAGAGGATGCTTTCGCCCTTGCGCATAACGGTGAAGCGGTTGCGGTTGCCCTTATTGAAAAGATCCTTGACGGTTTCCTTGAAGTTATTGTTCTGTTCGCTCATGGTGGTTTCTCTCCTTACTTTTCCTGTTCGTTCTGGACGGTATCGGCAGCCTTTTCGATGGCGTTGTTCACGGGGTTGTTTTCGCCGAAATCGGGGCCGGAGAATTTATAACGCAGGCCGCAGAACATGCCGATCAGCAGCAGAATCATGGAGGCGGGCCAGATGAACAAAACAAGCATTACCAGCACCGTTACCGGCATGGTAACCACTTCTTCCTGATGACGGTAGATGGTGAAGGAATTGGCGTTGCCCTTCTTGAACATTTTGCAGATGAAGTTCCACAGCTTCTGGAAGCCGGACACAAAATCCTGCTTGTTTTTGTTGTGCTGGTCTGCGGGCATTTCCACAACCTGGGGCTGGGTGGAGTACTGGGCGGAAGTATCGGGGGTGGTTTTCACCTTGCCGGCGGCTTCCAGCATCACCAGGGCGTCCAGCATATCCCAGTCGCATTTTTCCAAAGTGGCCTTGGCTTCTTCGTAAGTTACGTTGGCCTTCTGGCTCAGCTTTTCTACCATTTCGAAATGATCCATTGTTTGTTTCCTCCTTAAGCGTTGTGCTTTCCTTGACTACGTGTATAGCATAACGCCTGAAGATAAAAGAAAAAGGGGAGAAAGATTAGAAGAAAATGAGAATTCACAGGAAAAAGACTCATTTTTCCAAAGAATATTTTACCATTGATAAGAAAGGAAAGCAAGGCACAAAAAAACAGGGCTGCATAATGCATACCCTGTTTTCTGCCCTTATCTGATGCAAGATCAGCGACGGCCGGCTTCCTTGATCTTGGCAGCCTTGCCCTGCAGATTGCGCAGATAGTAGAGCTTCGCACGGCGAACCTTACCGCGACGGATCACTTCGATGTGGTCCACACGGGGGCTGTGCAGCGGGAAAGTACGTTCCACGCCGATGCCGTAAGAAACACGGCGAACCGTGAAGGTTTCACGATTGGAGCCGTTGCGCTTTGCGATCACAGTACCCTCAAACGCCTGAAGACGTTCGCGGCTGCCTTCCACAACCTTGACGAAAACACGCAGGGTGTCGCCAACGTTAAACTGGGGCAGATCGGTACGGAGCTGCGCCTGTTCGATAGAACGGATGATTTCGCTCATTGAATAGTTCCTCCTTCCCTCATAGGCGTTCATGACAAAGCATTCGCTTTTCAGCGGACCGCCCGTTTCACACAAACGCAATTATAACACACAAGGCATGGAATTGGCAAGAGGTTTTTTGAAATATTTTGCTTCAAAATGCTGTTTTTTCCCTTATATTTTTAGCTTTCCGGCGATTTTTTTCATTCTTTCCGCCGGCACCTTCACCACCTGCCGGTCATACGTTACAAGGCCGTTCAGTTCGTCCTCCACATCGGAAAGCTGGGTGTAGATGCAGCCGCACAGTCCCTTGGGAATGGCGGGCACAATTTGCTCCTCATACAGCGTTTCCAGAGCCTGCGTGTAGCTTTCCCTATCCTGAAAATAACGGTAGCCATAGGAGGCGTTTTTGTTGAAAAGGTGTTCTTCTTCTTTCTTTACATAACCGCCGAATTCCGAAAGCAGCGTGGGCAGACGATGCCCTTTGAACCGGAAGGGGCGGAAATATACATGGGGGCTGTTCACGTCGCTTTTGCAGCCTTTGAACCAGCCGGATGCCGTATCGATGAACCGGGTGGGATCCATTTCCCTCAGCAAGGCGTACAGGTGGCTGGCGTCAAACTGGCCCCAGCCTTCGTTGAAGATGGTCCACAGACAGATGGAAGGATGGTGTCTGAGAAGGGCCACTGTTTCTTTCATGCCGGAAAGGAAGGCCTGCTTCATTTCCCTGGAGCGGGGTGCGGCAAAGGCGGGCATGCGCTTCAGCCCGATGGTGGGCAGGGCGGTATCCCGAAGGAAGGAGTAGCGGCCGTTATTCACCATATCCTGAAAGACGATGATGCCCAGCCGGTCACAGGCGGCATAAAAAACCTGCGGCTCGATTTTGATATGCTTGCGCAGGGTATTGAAGCCGAGCGCTTTGGCCAGAAGAATATCCTTTTCGTAATCCTCCGGTTTTTCCGGGGTAAAAATGCCGTCGGGGAAATAGCCCTGATCCAATAACCCGTGGAAGAAATAGGGCTTGCCATTCAGGCAAAGCCGGGGTACGCCGTTTCGGATCTCGCTGGAAAGGGTGCGCAGGGCAAAATAGGAGCGCACCTGATCGCCGCTTTCCGTTTCCACCGTGAAATGATAGAGGAATGGGTCTTCCGGGCTCCACAGATGGGGATGGGCAATCTCAAAATCGCAGGCGCCGGCGTGAAGGGGATGGGTTTCGCCGGTTTCCAGCAGGGTGAGCGTGCCGCCGGACAGGGTTCCTTCCAGCTCCAGGTGCACGCGGTTTTCCGTATTGGTAATGTGCAGGGCTTTGATGGGATCGCTGCACACGCTTTCCAGCCACACCGTCTGCCAGATGCCGGTGACCGGCGTGTACCACATGCCGCCCCGCTTTTCTTTTTGCTTTCCGTAAGGGGAAATACCTTCATCCAGATGGTCCTTCACTTCAACGGTGAGCAGGTTATGGGGCAGGAGATGATCGGTGATATCGAAGGAAAAGGGGTGATAGCCGCCCTGATGGCTGCCCAGCTTTTTGCCGTTGAGAAACACCGCTGCTTCCTGGTCCACGGCGCCAAAGTGCAATAGCACCCGATCTTTTTTAAACCCTTCCGGCAGGGTGAAGGAACGCCGGTAATGGCACACGGCGCTTTGGGGAACGGCCCGTCCGATGCCGGATAATTTGCTCTGAGGGCAGTAGGGCACCCGGATCGTTTCCTGATAGAGGGGTGTTTCCGTTTCCTCACAAATGCAAAAATCCCAGGGGCCGTTCAGATTGAAAAAGGAATCCCTTTGCATGAGGGGGCGGGGATAAATATTCCAGGGAATCATGGCTATCACCTTGCTGATTTATTTTGATAACAGTATACCACATTGCCGGAGGACGGCAAGCATAAATGCGCAGGCTCCATTCGTTGACTTTGCAGAAGGAATTTGATAAAATATTCCGGCATGAAAGAAGAAGCGGAGAAATCAGACGCAGCAAGGCAGAAAGGGATGGAAATGAAAGTCGTTGTGATTCATGGCAGCCCACGGAAAGGGAATACCTATACAGCCGCGAAGATTTTTATGGAGGCAATGGGGCAAAGGGGAAACGTTTCATTTACAGAATTTTTCTTGCCCGAGGCGGTGCCGGAATTTTGCCTGGGCTGCCAGCAATGCCTTTCTCATCCCCGGGAGATGTGCCCACATGCCCGGTGGATAGAGCCCATCTATCAGGCGATCATGGAAGCCGATGCGCTTCTTTTTGCCACGCCCCATTATGGTGCGTCATCCATGACGGGGGCCATGAAAAATATGCTGGATCATCTGGCTTTCTTTGCCTTGACCGTATCCCCACGGAAAGAAATGTTTGGCAAGAAAGCGTTTGTCCTGACCACAGCCACAGGAAGCAAGGCCGCCCTCCGTCCCATGAAAAAGTGCCTGAAAAGCTGGGGCATCAACCGGGTTTCATCCGCAGGCATCCGGATGTTTACGGATAAATGGGAGAAAATGCCGGAGCGGAAGCGGCAAAAACAGGAAAAGAAACTGGGGGAGGCCGCACGGAAATTTTATGCAATGAAGCGGAAAAAGCCCTACCTTTCCACAAGATGCCAGTATTTCATCAATCGTTTTGTGATCAGGCAGTATATGGGTATCGGAAGCTATCCCTTTGAATATTGGAAAGAAAACGGCTATTTTGAAAAGTGCCCCTTCTAAACACAAGCCCCCCTGAAGAATTTTCTTCAGGGGGGTTATGTTTTATTCAGAAAAAAATCAGGCGAAGAACAGCTTGGACAGGGTCATGGGATCGATGTATTCGCCGTCCTTGTACACGCGCATGTTGCCGGAAGCGATTTCGTCGATCAGCATCACTTTGCCTTCGGCGTCGTAGCCGTATTCGAACTTGATGTCATAGAGCACCATGCCTTTTTCCTTCAGATCATCCGCCACGATCTGGGTGATCTGCTGGGTCATTTCCTTCATGGTGTCGTACTGTTCGGCGGTCATCACGTTCAGGGCCACCAGGGCATCCTTGGTAACCAGGGGATCGCCCTTGGCGTCATCCTTGAAGGTCATTTCCACGTAAGCGGGCAGGTCGGCGCCTTCTTCAATGTAGGAACCGTAGCGGCGGATGAAGCTGCCCACGGCCTTGTGGCGGCAGATCACTTCCAGGCCCTGACCAAAGGGCTTGGCCTTCTTCACTTCCATGGTGGTGTCGTCCAGGTTGGCGGAGACGTAGTGGGTGTAGATGCCGGCGGCATTGATCTTTTCGAAGAAATAGATGGACATACGCAGGTTCACATCGCCCACGCCTTCGATGGTCAGGCCAACGGAGTTTTCGCCGGGATCAAACACGCCGTCTTTGCCGGTGCAGTCGTCCTTGAATTTCAGGAGGCAATTGCCGTTATCCAAAGCGTAAACATTCTTGGTTTTGCCGGTGTAGAGCAACTTCAAATTTTCCATGTGTACGTCCTCCCCGTTTCGTCAATGTAAAATCAGTAAAACCAAGGTACAGTATACCGCGAAGACGAAAAAATGGCAATGGCGTGATTGTTCAAAAGGTGCATAAATTTTGCTATTTTTTCCGTTTTTTCCGGAAGGATGCCGTGCTTGACAAACACATAACGGTATTCTACCATGGAGAAAAGAACAAAAGTGCAATGAAAAACGGAAAATATTTTCTGCTGCGTCACTTTTCACGCCTTTCAGCCGTTTTATATGTGAAGATATCTTTTTTCCATGGAGGCAATTATGGACAAAGCTGCCTTTGAGGCGCACTGCCGGATGCATATGAACGGGCTGTACCGCATAGCCCTCAGCATTCTGCGAAATGATGCCGACGCCCAGGATGCCGTTCAGCAGGGGCTGATGAAAGCATGGATCAGCAGGGAGAGAATTTGCCCCGGTCATGAACGGGGCTATCTTACCCGCATTACCACGGACGGGCGTTTCCCCATCTATTTTACAGCGCAATGAATTGAATTCTTTATCACCGGCTCATGCATCATGGGCCGGTTTTTATGTGGGATAAAAAGGGGGCAAAAGAAGCATAGTAACAAGAAAGGAGGGGATGGATTTTGAAGCAGATCAGGACGGATCTGGCCATGGAGCAGGCCTTGCATTGCGGCGGCAGCGGGGTGTGCCAGAGGGAAGAGAAAATGGGCAATATCATGAAAACAGAAGTGATCGTGGATACGGAAGAGGCAGCCCGTTTGCTGCAAAAGCCCCGGGGCCATTACATTACGTTTTCCATGGAGGATATGTATTATGCCGATGCAAAGGAAAGGCTGCAGTTGTCCAAACTGCTGGCCGGCACGCTGAAAAGCCTGCTGCCGGAAGATGGGGAAATACTGGTGGTGGGGCTGGGCAACCGGCGCATTACGGCGGATGCGCTGGGCAGCCGGGTGCTGGACGATTTGCTGGTCACCCGGCATTTGCAGCATACGGCGGGCATCGGGGAGGGTGTTTTGCGCAGTGTGTGTGCCCTGGCCCCCGGGGTATTGGGGGTGACGGGAATGGAAACGGCGGAGGTGATCCGGGGCATTGCGGAGCATGTAAAGCCGGGAGCGGTGATTGCCGTGGATGCACTGGCGGCAAGGGAATGCTGCCGCATCGGCAACACCATTCAGGTGACGGATACCGGCATTCAGCCCGGCTCCGGTGTGGGCAACCATCGCATGGGGCTGAACCGGGAAACGCTGGGGGTGCCGGTGATCGCCATCGGCGTACCCATGGTGGTGTATGCATCGGTGATCGCCGGGGATGCGTTGCAGAATATGATGCAGCAGGCCGGGCTTAAGGAACCCTCCTACGCTCAGGCGGCGGACCGGCTGGTGGAGCAGGCCATGCGGCATTCCCTGGGGGATATGGTGGTGACGCCAAGGGAAGTGGACGAAATGGTGGGCAAGGTGGCGCGCATCATCGGCGACGGCATCAACGGTGCCCTGCAAAGCGGGCTTACCCACGAAGAAATGATGCTGCTGGCGCATGACGGCATGTGAAGGGGCATATACTATCATGGGGTGATGGCGATGAAGGGCGTTGTGTGCCTTGTGGTGTGGATGATGCTGGCGGCAGGGGCTGCCTTTGCGGAAGAAATAAACGTGACCCTTTCGCCGCCGGAAGGCGGGAGCGGCTTTACAATGGAAGTATTGGCCGTGCAAAAACCCAGGCGGATTTTTCGGGTGTATATTTACCATACCCATACCTATGAAGCCTACGATATGGCCGACGGCAATACCTATACGGCCACCGAAACCTGGCGTACGGCAGACAGCCGGTATAACATGATCCGGGTGGGGGAAGAACTGAAAAAAGAGCTGGAAACATTGGGCGTGGAAGTGACCCATGACGTAACAGCCTATGAGCCGCCCAAGCTCTCCACGGCCTATGCGCGTTCGCTGGAGGGGCTGAAAAAAGCGGCGGCTGAAGGGTATGACCTGTATATCGATCTGCACCGGGATGCCTATTTACGGGGAAACGGCCCCAACACCGTTCAAATGAACGGAAAGAACGTGGCCCGGGTGTTGTTCCTCATCGGAAGGGGGGACAGCTTTGACGGCGCAGAAAAGCCGGACGAGCAGAAAAACCGGGAGGCAGCCTTATGGATATCGGATGCGATGAACGCGGCATTGCCCGGGATCAGCCGGGGTGTATCCTTCAAAAGCGGACGCTACAACCAGCATGCGGCGACTCCCTGTATTCTTCTGGAGGCGGGCAATAACCAAAACACCCTTTCCCAGACGCTGGCGGCCATGCCCTGTGTGGCCCAGGGCATCTGCAGTTATTTTGACAATATGGAATTGCAAGAGCCGTGAGAAAATGGTATACTGTGTGTAAACCAAACGAACGGAACGCGAAAGAAGGGAAGCAGCATGGCAAAAAAGGAAAGCACAAGGCCCATCGGCATGTTTGACAGCGGTGTGGGCGGCGTAAGCGTGCTGCGACAGGCCAGAAAAATGCTGCCGGCCGAACAGTTCATTTTTTACGGCGATACCCTTCATGCTCCTTATGGTACCAAAACAAGGGAAGAGGTGCTGCTGCTGAGCCGGAACGTGGCGGAAAAATTGATCAACATGGATTGCAAGGCCATTGTGATCGCCTGCAACACCGCCACCAGCGCCGCTGCCCAAACCCTGCGCCAAACCTACACCCTGCCCATCATTGCCATGGAGCCCGCCCTGAAGCCGGCCTCCCTTTTGCACCAGGATGGCTATATCCTTTCATTGGCCACTCCCGGTACCATCCGGGGGGAAAAGTACCGCCAGCTGCTTGAGCGGTACGGGGACGGGGTGGAAAGCCTGCCCTGCCCGGGGATGATGGAGTTTGTGGAAAAAGGGGAAACGGACAGCGAAAACCTGCACCGGTTTCTGACGGGGCTGTTTGCCCCTTATACGAAAAAGAAGCCCGAAGCCATTGTGCTGGGCTGCACCCATTATGTGTTTTTGAAAAATGCCATTGCCAAACATTTTCCCGGCGTGCCCCTCATCGACGGCAACGAAGGTACGGTGCGGCAATTGAAGCATATGCTGATGGAAAAGGATCTGTTGGCCGGGGAAAACGAAGAAGGCGGCGTAACGCTGCTTTCCTCCGGCGACCCCGGGGCGGTGCAACTGATGGACAAGCTGCTCAACAGCAAAGAATAACGCTATGAGAAAAGGCCTGCAGGCCTTTTTTTGTTACACCTGTAACAATGAAACGTGGTAAGGAAGAAATTGGAACGGAGATCGTTAGATTGATAGAACCCCAAAACGAAAGGAGAAATGAAAATGCGAAAAATCGTTTGTTTGTTCCTGGTGCTGTTTTGTATGCTGGGCACGCTGCCTGCCATTGCGCAGGAGCAGCCGGGGGAAGGGGATATCTCCCGGGAAGCGGCGGTGGAAAGGGCGCTTTCTTTTTTTGAAGAAACCTTTGGCTTTTCCCGGCTGGAATGGCCCACAGAGGCAAAGGAAGCCCACTTTGCACCCGGCTTGATGCAGGATGGGCAGACGATGGAAAACTGCTGGTTCATTGTGCTGAAAAATGAAATGCCCATGAACGCCCTGGCGCAAGTCCACAGCAAGACCGGCGAGATCGTTTGCTGGGGATGCGATGGGGAAAAAAACCTGACCGACCTTTACGCTGCCATCCCGGGGCTTGCACACCAGCATTTCTATCATGCCCTGCCGGAAAGCGGAGAATGGCTGAATCCGAAAGCCTTGTACGACCGTGCCTTCGCCGATTTTTCCTACCATTCGGATATTTCCATGAGCGTTCTGGCAAGTGCCTGTACGGTGGATATTTCCTATGGAAATACAGATTATATCGGTTATCTGCCGGAAGTGGAAAGGGAAAATGAACGGGCAATTCAGTTTTTCTTTGTGGCTCAGGTGCCGGCACCGGCAAGGGAAGATAATCTGGAAATCAGCGATCCTGTGGACCGATGGACGTACACGGTGGCATACAGCCTGCCGGACGGTGAAATACTTTCTCAGGAACTGACGATGAACTACGCTCCTCAACCGCTGCGGAGCAACCCTTTGAAGCAATAAAAAAAGAACCCTGCTTCCTTCTTGGAGGCAGGGTTTCACTTTGTTAATAAGGGCTTGCAAATTCTGCTTCCGCCTTCTTCACGGCGTCTTCCAGCGTCATGCCGGTGAAGTGGGGGGCGTTCAGGTAGCGGCCGGATTTCTTGTCATCCACGAACAGGCCCACTACGATGCCGGGAATGGCGCTTTCCGGCGCGTTGGGGGCGTGGGGGCCGCCAAGGTCGGTGCGGCACCAGCCGGGATCGGTCAGGTTGATCATCACGTCGGTGCCCTGCACGGTGGAGCCCAGGTCGATGGTGATCTTATCCAGGGCCGCTTTGCTGGCGGAATAGCCGGCCTGCTGGGGGTCCAGCCGGATGCCGGAGGTGGTGTTGAGGATGCGGCCAAAGCCCTTTTCCTTCATTTTGGGCAGGAAATGATACATGATCAGCGCCGGAGTGATGGTGTTGATGGCGAAGGACTTTTCGTAGTCTTCCACCGGGGTGCTGAAGTAATCGTTGCGGTAAGCCACCTGCATGCCGGCGTTGTTGGCCACAAAATCAATGGGCACATTCAGCGCGTCGATTTCCTGCAGCATGGCTTTCACCTGATCCGGATGGGTGAATTCCGCTTCCACGGCATAGGCCTGAACGCCCTTTGCCTTTACTTCGTTCAGCACTTTTTCGCAGTGGGCTTTGGTGCGGCCATGCAGCACCAGGTTGCAGCCCTGATCGGCCAGGAACAGGGCAGTCAGGTAGCCGATCCCCCGGGCAGCGCCGGTGATAAAGGCCCATTTACCATTCACATTCACCATGTTTAAACACTCCTTCTTCGTCCCGTTCGGTGGCGATTTTCAGTTTGGTTTCGTCCTGCAAAGCCTGCCGGATGGCCTTGGTGTATTCGGAGAAATCCACCTTGTCCCAGCCGTAGTTCAGGTTCAGTTCGTATTCATGGTCTTCCCAGGTGCTGATGTCGCTTTCGTTGTGCTGGAAAACGGCTTCCAGGCTGTCCATGGATTTATACACCTTGGCTTCCAGGGTCTCCAAAGCGTCCATTTCGGCGTACAGGGCAGTCAGGTCGCTGCGGTAGGGTTCGGGCAGGGATTGCACCCAGGTGTTCAGCACGCTGCTTTCCTTGGCTTCGTCGGCTTCTGTTTTGTCGAACACGGGAATATCGCCGGTGAAGGCTTCGCCCATATCGTGCATGATGCACATTTTGATGACCTTGTTGATATCGATGCCGGGGAATTCATCCTGCAGGAAATAGGCCATCATGGAAATGCGCCAGCAGTGTTCTGCCACGCTTTCCCGGCGGCCGCCGGAGGTGAAGCAATGGCGGGGGGTATCCTTCAGCCGTTCGGCCATGTGGATCAGGTTCACATAATCTTTAACGTTCATAAAAGAAATTCCTTTCCATAGATTGCTGATTTTATGATAAACAAAAAGAGTGGGAATTGCAAGGGAAAAATGGAAAAATGAAAGGAGGTGGCAAAAGAAAAGGCGGGATTGGCACAAGAGAAAACAAAAAAAGAGAAGCTTTACAGCTTCTCTTGTGGCGCGCCCTGGGAGATTCGAACTCTCGACCTTTTGATTCGTAGTCAAACACTCTATCCGGCTGAGCTAAGGGCGCTCATGTTTGCTGGCCATCAGGCAGCTCATATAAGATAACACATATTACGAAAAAATGCAAGCCCTTTTTTGAAATTTCTTCAACTTTTTTTCAAAAAAATTGCCCACAGTGGCGGCTGACCAGCTGTGGGCGGGAAGAGAAAGGCGTTTTTGAGGGGATTATTCGCAGCAATTGCAGGACATATCGTGCTTCACGCGGTCATGTTCTTCGGCGCGCTTGGCGTTGTTGAACCGATCCAGCGTGCCCACCAGATAACCGGTGATGCGGCGGATGCGTTCGAAGGGACGACCCCCTTCTTCACGGCCGCAGTTGGGGCAGCAATCACCGATGATGCCGTTGAAGCCGCAGATGGGGTCGCGGTCCACAGGATGGTTGATGGAGCCGTAGCCCACGCCGCAGTCATGCATGTGGCGAACGATGCGTTCGAAAGCTTCCAGGTTCTTGGTGGGATCGCCGTCCATTTCCACGTAGGAGATGTGGCCGGCGTTGGTGAGGGCGTGGTAGGGGCCTTCCAGAGAAATCTTGTCGAAGGCGGAGATGGGGTAGTACACCGGCACATGGAAGGAGTTGGTGTAGTAGTCCCGGTCGGTCACGCCGGGGATGATGCCGAAACGTTCCTTATCCAGGCGGATGAAGCGGCCGGACAGGCCTTCTGCGGGGGTGGCCAGCAGGGTGTAGTTCATCTTGCGTTCCTGGCTGAGCTTGTCCATGAACTTGCGCATGAAGCCCACGATTTCCAGGCCCAGGTTCTGGCTTTCTTCGCTTTCGCCGTGATGCTTGCCGCGCAGGCACTTGAGGCATTCGGCCAGGCCGATGAAGCCCATGGAGAGGGTGCCGTGCTTGAGCACTTCACGCACTTCATCGTTCCAGTCCAGCTTTTCGGAATCGATCCACACACCCTGGCCCATGAGGAAGGGGAAGTTGTAAACCTTCTTGCGGGAAACGATTTCCAGACGTTCGTCCAGCTGTTCCACAACCAGCTTCATTTTGTTTTCCAGTTCGGCGAAGAACCAGTCGATATCCCCGTTGGCCTTGATGGCGATGCGGGGGAGGTTGATGGAGGTGAAGGACAGGTTGCCGCGGCGGGGAGATACTTCCCGGTTGCGGTCATGGGCGTTGCCCATCACGCGGGTGCGGCAGCCCATGTAAGCCACTTCCGTTTCGGGATGGCCGGGCTTGTAGTACTGCAGGTTATAGGGAGCATCCAGGAAGGAGAAATTGGGGAAGAGGCGCTTGGCGCTCACCCGGATGGACAGGCGGTACAGATCGTAGTTGGGATCGCCGGGGTTATAGTTCACGCCTTCCTTGACGCGGAAAATCTGGATGGGGAAGATGGGGGTTTCGCCGCGGCCTAGGCCGGCTTCGGTGGCCAGCAGGATCTGCCGCATCACCAGACGGCCTTCTTCGGAGGTATCGGTGCCGTAGTTGATGGAAGAGAAGGGCACCTGGGCGCCGGCGCGGCTGTTCATGGTGTTCAGGTTGTGCACCAGGGCTTCCATGGCCTGGTAGGTGGCACGGGTGGTTTCTTCGGCGGCATGCTTCTGGGCGAAGGCGGCAATGCGTTGCGCCATATCGGCATCCTTCACATATTCGGCCAGCACGCTGAGCAGGATGGCGGTGTTTTCTTCCGTTTCCTTCAGGGCGGGAGAAGCGTCCTTTTCGGCCACGGCAGCCATGACGGCCTTGGCATGATCAGCCGCTTCTTCGTCGCCGCAAAGCAGTTCCAGGGCACGGGCCAGGTTCATGCTGTAGCGCTTGATGAAGGTCTTCTTCACGCCGGGGGCCATGCCGTAGTCAAAGTCCACGATGGACTGGCCGCCGTGCTGGTCGTTCTGGTTGGCCTGGATGGCAATGCAGGCCAGGGCGGAATAGCTGGCAATATCGTTGGGCTCACGCAGCACGCCGTGGCCGGTGGAGAAACCGTCCTTGAACAGGTCGCTCAGCTGAATCTGGCAGCAGGTGGTGGTGAGGGTCAAAAAGTCCAGGTCGTGGATATGGATATCGCCTTCCCGGTGGGCCTGGGCATGCTTGGGGTTGAGCACATACATATCGTAGAACTGCTTGGCGCCTTCGGAGCCGAACTTGAGCATGCTGCCCATGGCGGTATCGCCGTTGATGTTGGCGTTTTCGCGCTTGATGTCGCTGTCGATGGCATCCTTGTAGGTGATGTCTTCAAACACCTTCATCAGGCGGGTGTTCATTTCACGCACGCGGTTGCGCTCGGCACGGTAGAGGATGTAGGCCTTGGCGGTGCGCACAAAGCCCTTTTCGATCAGCACATGTTCCACAATATCCTGCACTTCTTCCACGGTGGGGGTGGAGGAAATGTTTTCGTTGTTTTCAATTTCGGTAATGACCTGCTGGCAGATCTGGCGGGCAGTTTCTTCGCCCTTGGCGCTGCCGCTGGCTTCAAAAGCCTTCATCACGGCGGTGGTGATCTTTTCGCTGTCAAAGGGCAGAATGCGGCCGTCCCGCTTGCGGATGGAAACGATCATGGTGATACCCTCCATAGTACTATATCGTAATATAATGTATTTGTGTTGCAGGGATTATCATAATCGTATTGGTACCGTTTGTCAATAGCAAAAACACAAAATAATGTAAAAAATACAAAATAAATTTGAAATGACCACAAGATGTTGTGTATACAAAAACCGCCCCGGAAAGGGGCGGCATGCAAAAACGCAGATAAATCAAGGGGTTCAGGGCAATTGGATCTTGGGTTCCTTTTCCCGGCAGGGGCGATAGATGGAAAAACGGTTGCCGATGCACTGGACGGGCTCGGCATACACTTTGGCGCACAGCTCTTCACAGGCTTCCCTTGCGGAAAGGGGGCTGCCCTTCTGCACGGCGCACTTGATCAGCTCCCGGGCTTCCAGGGCGTTCCAGGCTTCCTGGCAGGTGTTTTCGGTGATACCGTCCTTGCCGATGTAGAGGATGGTGGGCAATGTGTTGCACATGGAGCGCAGGAAAGAGCGCTGCTTGCTGTTGAGTTCAGACATGGGGGTGATCTCCTTTATAATGTGTGTATGTTAATCAACAAAATCGAATTCCATTTCGTCCATGCAGACGGTGCTGCCTTCCTGGGCACCGGCCTGGCGCAAGGCGTCGATGATGCCGGCGCGGCGCATGGTGCGGTGGAACCAGTTCATGGATTCTTCGTCGTCGAAGTTGACGCTGTCGATCAGCTGGGTGACGGCGGGGCCGGTGACGATAAAGGTGTTGCCTTCCCGCTGGATCTCGTAGCCGGCGCCTTCCAGAATTTCCGGCATCACTTCTTCTTCGGTGAAGGGCGGCGGCACGGGAATCTGGGCCAGGGTATCGGCAATGCAGTCCATCAGGGCGTCAAAACCTTTATGGGCGGCGGCGCTGACGGGGAAGATGGGGTAGCGGTCGCCGATATGTTCCTTCAGCATTTCCAGGCCCGTTTCGCCGTCTGGAATATCCATTTTGTTGGCGGCAATGATCTGGGGCTTATCGGAAAGCTCGCCGTACTTTTTCAGTTCCGTCATGATCTGCTCAAAATCTTCCACCGGGTCCCGGCCTTCGATGCCGGAAGCGTCGATAACGTGAAGCAGGAGCCGGGTGCGTTCCACATGGCGCAAAAAGTCATGCCCCAGGCCGGCGCCTTCGCTGGCCCCTTCCACAAGGCCGGGAATATCGGCCATGATGAAGTCCTGCCCGTGGCGGGAAGCGATGCCAAGGTTGGGGGTGAGGGTGGTGAAATGATAATTGCCGATCTTGGGCTTGGCAGCGGTCACCACGGAAAGGATGGTGCTCTTGCCCACATTGGGGAAGCCCACCAGCCCCACGTCGGCGATGGATTTGAGCTCCAGCACAAATTCGTGCCGTTCGGTTTTGATGCCGGGCTTGGCAAAATTGGGGGCCTGACGGGTGGGGGTGGCAAAGTGCATGTTGCCCCAGCCGCCTCTGCCGCCGCGCAGCAGCACTTTCCGCCGGCCGGCTTCGTACATATCGGCTACCACCACGCCGCTTTCCTTTTCCCGGACCACCGTGCCAACGGGCACCTTCACCACCAGGTCGGCGCCGCGCTTGCCGGTGCAGCGGCCGGAAGAGCCGTCGCCGCCGGCTTCGGCCTCGTACTTGCTGCGGAAGCGGAAGTCAAGCAGGGTGTGCATATTTTCATCGGCCAGCAATACCAGATCGCCGCCACGGCCGCCGTCCCCGCCGTCGGGGCCGCCGTTCTGCACAAATTTTTCTCTGTGAAAAGACACGCAGCCGTTGCCGCCGTTGCCGGCCTTGGCAATAAAGGGCGCGCGATCAACAAATGCAGCCATACTTTCCTCCTGAAATAAACATAACCAATATAGTATAGCATATCCATCACGGAAAAAGCAATGACAAAAGGATTAAATCTGCTTCACCTGCTGGCTTTTGTGCATTGAAAAAATGTGGTAAAATGGATGTAACAAAACAGATTGCAAATTCGTTTATATAGACGAAAGCCAAAGGAAGGGGACAAAGAACAGTGTTCAGAAAAGTGATGGTGATATTTCTTGTGTATATGGCAACGATTTCTGCTGCGCTGGCCGGGGAGGATGCGCTGTACCCGATTCTGGAAAATGATCTGTGGGGCTACATGAACCGGCAGGGGGAAACGGTGATTGAGCCGCAGTATGACCTGGCAGAGCCGTTTGGAGAAGACGGCTTTGCAGTGGTGGGACAGAAGGAAAACAAGAAGGTGCGCTATGGGCTGATCGACCGGGAAGGGAATACGGTGCTGCCCCTCATTTATGTTGATTTGTTTGGAGAAAACGGCGTATACAATTTGACCGGCCCGGACGAAAACGGGCAGATACAGGAAGGATTTTATAATACCCGGAACGGCTTTTTTCAACCGCCGGTATATGATGAGGTTTATCTCAACGAACACTTCGTGCAGGTGGTTATCGGGAATAATTACGGCTTCGTCCGCTGCGAAAACGGTGAAATTGCCATTGAGGCGGACCTTCCCTGGACGCCCTATGAGGTGGGAGAACAGGAAGGATATTTGTTCCTGACAGAAGGGAGCGAATCCGGGCAGGAAGGGATCACCTGCCGGCTGCTGGACGAAAATTTGCAGGATATTCCGCTGCCGGAGGGGCTGATGCCCATGGGATGGGCAAAGGACGGCGTGGTGCCGGTGGAAAATGTATCGCCGGAGGAAAATGAGCAGAATGTGTCCGCCGGTGTGCATATGGAAATGGGCCTGGCCCGGGTGGATGGTACGGTGCTTCACGAAGCGGAATTTGATTATGTGCATGAAGCGCATAACGGCGCGGTCCCCTTCTGGGAAAACGACCTGTGCGGTCATATGGACCTGGAGGGCAATGTGATTGTGCCGGCAAAATATGAAGTGATGGCCGGCGGAGGGCCGGGGTATTGGTTCAATGGGGATTATGCGCTGATTGATGAAGAAGATCGGTATCGGTATGTGGTGATCGACAGGCAGGGCAATGAGGTGTTCGTGGCGGACCGCTTCACCGATCGGGGGATGCTGTGGATGGATGAGATCACGGAAGATAACCTGACAGAATATTCCTGGTTTAATGATGACAGCAACCTGAGCGGGCTGATGAAGTTTGAGGATGGAAAAGCCCGGTATCTGACAGAGCCGGTGTTTGAAAGCGTGTCGTTGTGGAACGGCGAAAATGGTATGTACCCGGCAAAGCAAAACGGCCTGTACGGCTTCATCGATGAAAACGGCCAATGGGTGCTGGAACCCGAATGGGATGATACCGACGGTTTTGAAAACGGCCTGGCCTGGGTGGAAAAGGATTGCAAGGCAGCCTATATTGATACCGATGGGAACATCGTCTGGCAGGAAACAAGAGAATAAAGAAAAGGCTGCGAAAATGCAGCCTTTTTGCTTATTTCCAGTTATCAAGCAGCCTTGTGATGCCGTCCAGCATGCCGGGCAGGGGCACGTCCTCTGCGGCCACGGCGGGCAATGTGGCAATGACGGCACCGTGGAGCAAAATGTTCACCCGGCCCACCTCCTGGCCTTTCTTCACCGGGGCGGACAGGCTTTCGGGCAGGGCCGCATCAAGGGAGAGCCCGGCTTTGTCACCGGCTTTGAGCAGCATGGAAAGGCCGCTGCCAAGGGCAACATCCACCTGCTCCCGGGTACCAAGCGTTACCGGCAGCTGCATGCCCAGCAGGTCGCCGGGGCGGCAGATATCCTCCCGGGCATAGGTTGAAAAGCCCCAGTCCATCATGGCCCGGGCTTCGTCAAAGCGGGTTTGGCTGTTGGGCACGCCCAGCACAATGGCAATCAGCCGCATGCCGCCTTTTTCGGCGGTGGCACACAGGCAATATTTGGCTTCGTCGGTGGAGCCGGTTTTGAAGCCGTCGCAGCCTTCGTAAAAGCGCACCAGCCGGTTGGTGTTGGTAAGGTCGGTCACCCGGCCGGAAGGGTGGGTGAGGGTGTCCATCCAGGTGGAAGAAAACTTGAAGTAATCGGGGTAGGCGCAAAGGGCCCGGGCGATCCGGGCTACGTCCCGGGCGCAGGTGTATTGCCCGTGGGCGGGCAGCCCGGTGCAGTTGACGTAATGGGTGTTTTCCAGGCCCATTTGGGCCGCCTTTTCGTTCATCAGGCTGACGAACCGGCTTTCCGTTCCGGCCAGATGTTCGGCAATGGCCACGGCGGCATCGTTGGCACTGGAAATAATGGTGGCCTTGACGAGGGTTTCCAGCTTGTAAGCGGCGCCGGCATCCAGGAAGGCCTGACTGCCGGTTTGCCGGGCGGCCGTCTGGGAAACGGTGACGGTATCGTCCATGGCGGCCTGGCCGCCTGCCATGTGTTCAAAGGCGATCAGCAGCGTCATCAGTTTGGTGATGGAGGCTACGGGCCGCTGCACGTCGGCGTCTTTTTCAAAGATCACCGTGCCGGTGTTTGCTTCCATCAGAAGGGCGGAAGGGGCGGTGAGGGAAAGGGGACAGGCGGCTTCCAAAGGCTGGGCCAGGGCGGAAGGTACAAACAGGCACAGGGCCAGAGCGCATGCGCATACACGCAAAAAACGGGACATACTGCATTCCTCCTTATCGGAAAACAGTATGCCCCGAAAGCCAACGGATTATTTGGTTTCTTTGGCCACGCCGGACGAAATGGCGGCATCGGCCACCGCCTGCGCCACCGTCTTGCCCACCCGGGGGTCAAAAGCCTTGGGCAGGATGTAATCGGCGGAAAGTTCTTCCTCCGACACCAGGGAAGCAATGGCCCGGGAAGCGGCCATTTTCATTTCGTCGTTGATCTGGCTGGCCCGCACATCCAGCGCGCCCCGGAAAATGCCGGGGAAAGCCAGGACGTTGTTGATCTGGTTGGGATGGTCGCTTCTGCCGGTACCCACGATGGCGGCACCGGCCGCTTTGGCTTCTTCCGGCTCAATTTCGGGCACGGGGTTGGCCATGGGGAACACGCAGGGGTTTTCCGCCATGGAGGCGATCATTTCCCGGGAAACAATGTGGGGGGCGGAAACGCCGATGAACACGTCGGCCCCCTGCATGGCATCGGAAAGGGTGCCGGTGATGCGGCTGAGGTTGGTGATGCGGCTCATTTCCCGGTGGGCGTCGTTCAGCCCTTCCATGCCTTCGCAAAGAATGCCGAAACGGTCCACCATGATGATGTTCTTCACCCCCAGGTTCAAAAGATGCCGGGCAATGGAAATGCCGGCGGCACCGGCGCCGTTGATGACCACCTTCACCTGGTTCAACTGCTTTCCGACCACCTTCAGGGCGTTGAGAAGTGCCGCGGCCACCACGATGGCGGTGCCGTGCTGGTCGTCATGGAAAACGGGAATATCGCAGATTTCCTTCAGCTTCTTTTCAATTTCAAAGCAGCGGGGGGCGGCGATATCTTCCAGGTTGATGCCGCCGAAACTGCCGGAAATGAGGTAAACGGTGCGCACGATCTCGTCCACATCCTTGGAGCGGATGCAGATGGGGAAGGCGTCCACCCCGGCAAATTCCTTGAAGAGCACGCATTTGCCTTCCATCACCGGCATGCCGGCTTCGGGGCCGATATCCCCAAGGCCAAGGACGGCGGTGCCGTCGGTAATGACGGCCACCATGTTTTTGCGGCGGGTCAGCTGCCAGGAAAGTTCATAGTTTTTCTGAATTTCCAGGCAGGGTTCCGCTACGCCCGGGGTGTAGGCCAGGGAAAGGTCCTTGGCGTCCTTTACCGGCGTGCGGGAAACCACTTCAATTTTTCCCTGCCATTCATAATGCTTTTTCAGCGCTTCCTGCTTTATATCCAAAGAGAAACCCTCCTTTACAATCACAAACAGCCTTATTATAGCAGAGTTTTGCAAAAAGGAAAGCACAAGAACATGAAAAGAACGGAAAGGAACCGGCTGGACGGGCGTGGAAAATTCCGGTATAATGGATGCAGATAAAAAGCCTGAAAGGGGCAGAAAAATGATGATCCCCCCAAAGAAAGTGCTGGATTTTCTGGACTGGGAAGTGGGCGCTTTTTTCCACTTTGGTATCCGCAGCTTTTTTCCCGGTCATGAGGACTGGGACGGAAAGCCCATGCCCGCGGAAAAGTTTGACCCCAAAGAACTGGATTGCCGCCAGTGGATGGAAGCGGCAAAGGCCATGGGCGCACGCTATGCCATCATGACCTGCAAGCATCACGACGGCTTTGCCCTCTGGCCCAGCCGCTTTACCGGATATTCGGTGAAAAACACGCCCTTTGGGCAGGACGTGGTGCGGCTTTTTGTGGATGCATGCAGGCAGGCGGCGATGAAAGTGGGGCTGTATTATTCGCCGGCCCAGTGGGGACAAGAACAGGCGGAGATGACGGACGAAGCATATGAAAATTATTTCATCGACCAGTTGTCGGAACTGCTTGACGGTTATGGAAAAATCGATTACCTGTGGCTGGACGGCTGCGGATCGGAAGGAAAAAATTATGACCATGTGCGCATCACAAAAGCCATCCGCCGCCTGCAGCCATCCATCCTGATTTTCGGGGACGTATTGCGGGAAGGGGCGGATATCCGCTGGATCGGCAACGAAGAAGGGGCGGCGGACCTGAACTGCAGCTGCGTGGTGGACCGGATCGCCTTTTCCGTCAATGATGCGGGAAGGGCAACGGAAAAGCGGTTCATGCCGGCGGAATGTGATATGCGGCTGCGGTTTTCCAGCTGGTTTGACTGCAAAGACAATGAAGAAGATCTGACCGACGCCAAAACATTGCTGGGCAATTATGAACTGACAGTGGGCCGGGGCTGCAATCTGCTCATCAACGCCGGCCCGAACAGCCGTGGGCTTTTGCACGAAAGCGACGTAAAGGTGATGCAGGCCTTTGGGGAAAAGGTGCGGAACGTGTACGGCCGGGCCCTTCCCTACGGCGATGTGAAAGAAGAAAACGGGCTGTATGTGATCGAGCATCCTGCGTATCACGAGGGCTGGGGGTATTCCAAAGGGGTGCCGGTGCCCAACCGGATCATGCTGCAGGAAGACCTGGCCCAGGGCCAGAGGATCCGGCGTTTCCGGCTGTACGGCAGGCTGCGGGTGTGCAAAAGCGACCGGGTGCTCCTGTACGAAGGGCGCACGGTGGGGCATAAGCACATTGCCCTCATTCCCGCCCTGTGCATGAGCCGCATTGAACTGGAAATTGTGGAAAGCGAGGGCGAGCCCCATCTTCTTTCCATGACGGCCCATTACAGCGAATGAGCAAAAGGCATGAAATGGACAGCATAAAGTGAAAATTTGTCCTTCCCTTTCCGGGAGAATACTGGTATACTTGTGCCAAAGGAAAAGCACCGCAAGGAGGGCTTGATGATGAAGAAAATGATGAAGAGAATGCTGGCGCTTGCGCTGGCCGTGTGGATGTGCGCAAGCTGTGCCCTGGCCGCCGAAATGGTGACCGGCAAAGCGCAGATCCCGGAAATTACAAACGTGTTCCAGATGGAAGTGCCCGATAACGAAGCCATGCGTTTTGTGAAGGATATGAAGATCGGCTGGAACCTGGGCAACACCTTTGACGCCACCTTCTGGAACGGCTATAACCAGAACGAACTGGCCATTGAAAAGGGCTGGTGCGGCGTGTATACCACCAAAGAAATGATCCAGGCCGTGCACGACGCCGGGTTCAACACCATCCGCATCCCCGTGTCCTGGCATGACCATATGGACAAAGAAACCTTCGCCGTCAGCGAACCCTGGCTGAACCGGGTGCAGGAGGTGGTGGACTGGGCCATCGAACTGGATATGTACGTGATCCTCAACAGCCATCACGACATGGTGAAAGGCTATTGCTTCCCCACGGAAGCGGAATATGCAAATTCCGAAAAGTTTATGAAAACCCTGTGGAGCACGCTGGCAGAACGGTTCCGGGACTACGACAGCCACCTGATCTTTGAATCCATGAACGAGCCCCGGCTGGTGGGCAGTTCGTACGAATGGAGCTATAACAAGATCATGCCTGAATGCATGGAATCGGCCGAATGCATCAACAAGCTGAACCAGGTGTTTGTGGATACCGTGCGCGCTGCCGGCGGCAACAATGCCCACCGTTATTTGATGGTGCCCGGCTATGCTGCCAACCCCGATAACGTGATGGGCGAATGGTTCCGCATACCGGAAGATACGGCGGATAACCGGATCATTATCTCCGTGCACGCCTACACGCCCTACAATTTTGCCCTGGCTGCCGGCGGCAAAACCACGTTCGACCATACCCTCTACAGCGATTATGTGGAAATCCCCACCTTCCTCAACCGTCTGTACAAGCGCTACATCCTGGCCGGTATTCCGGTGGTGGTGGGCGAATTCGGTGCCCGGGACAAGGGCGGCAACCTGCAGGACCGGGTGAATTTTGCCGCGTATTACACCGCTGCCTGCTCTGCCCGCGGCATGGTGTGCTGCTGGTGGGATAACAACGGCTTCAAGGGCAACGGCGAATTGTTCGGCATTTTTGACCGCAAGAACATGAACTGGCCCACCGGGGATATTGTGCTGGCCATTATGAAATATGCGGGGTATGACAACATCCCTCAGGCAAATAACTAAGTGCAAGGAGAACAAAAGAAGATGAACAGAATTTCTCTGGACGTGACCCGCAGCAAGGGCACCATCAACAAAAATATCTACGGCCATTTTTCCGAGCATCTGGGCCGGTGCATTTATCAGGGCCTGTATGTGGGCGAAGACAGCCGGATCCCCAACAAGAATGGCATGCGCACGGACGTGGTGGAAGCCCTGAAAAAGATTCAGGTGCCGCTGCTGCGCTGGCCCGGCGGCTGCTTTGCCGATGAATACCACTGGCAGGACGGCATTGGCCCCAAGGAAGACAGAAAACGCATGGTGAACACCAATTGGGGCGGTGTGGTGGAAGACAATTCCTTCGGCACCCATGAATTTCTGGAACTGTGCGAGCAAATCGGCTGTGAACCCTACATCAATGCCAATGTAGGCAGCGGCACCGTCCGTGAAATGGCGGAATGGGTGGA
>JAZNOW010000076.1:0-2070 GCA_045589355.1 Clostridia bacterium | reverse complement strand
ACCGGGTGCAGCGAAACGGCGCCGGCCATCAGCCGGGGGGAAAGAAACAGCCCCTCCGCCTGCTGTACCGCAATCACCAGCCCCACTGCCCAGAATACTTTGTTGATCCCCAGCGGCAGGGAAAACAAAACAACGGGGATGCCCCCCAGCAGCGGCCCGATGTAGGGGATCAGCTCGCATAGCCCCATGATGATCCCCAGCGTCAGAAAAGAGGGGATCCCCAGGATCAACAGCCCCAGCGCCGTCAGGGCCATCACACACAGGCAGATCATCCCCTGGCCCCGCAGGTATCCGCTCGCTTCTTTTTTCATCTGCTGCAGCATCCGCAGTACCGTTTTCCTTTTCCGGCTTGGAATCAGCAAGCTCAGCTGATAGGAGAAAAAAGCCCGGTCCCGCAGAAAATAATATCCCAGCACCGGCGAAAGAAAAGCCCGGCTCAGCGCATCCACGCTTCCGGCAAGCAGCGATAAAACCCGGGGCGCTTCCTGGGCCAGGTAATTGCCGGCCTCCTTCATCCACAGGGCCGGCCATTGGGCATCTAAGTGCAGCGCCTGAAACCATTCGCTGCGGCTGATGTGCTGCCAGATGTTCTGCAGTGTGGTAAACAGCCCCGGCAATTGAGCGGCGAGATGGGTCAGCTGGCCGATCACCTGGGGCAGGATCAAAAGCACCACCCCGGCCATGCCAATCAAGGTGCACAGGATGCTGATGAAAGCGGCGGCTTTTTCGGAAAACCTTTTTTCCGCCGCCCTGCACAGCGGCAGAGAAATCCAGGCCAGCAGCGCAGCCATGGCCACCTGGCCCAGCAGCCGCCGAAGGGGCGAAAAAAGCATCAGCACACCGGTAGCAAGGCTTGCCACGGTCAGCATGATCCTCCGCTTCTTTGCTCCTTCTCTGGGTGCCATGGCTGCGCATCCCCTTTCCCGGTCATTTCAGGCCCATCATTTTCATCATCTGCTTTTTCAGCTGCCGGGTACACATCTGCCCGGTGCACTTGCGCATTTTCACGCCCACCAGAAAGCCCAGCATGCCTGCTGTCAGCATCTTGCTCATGTTGTTACCTCCCTTCGTTCTGAATAATGGTCACGTGCCCGGTATGTTTTCCGGGCAATACGGAAAAAGCCGTGGTGTACCACCGACCGGTTACCAGGTCGTCCACCGGCCCCTGGGATATTTCCAACGCAGCCACCCGAAGTGTTTCTTCATATATAATAGCGTCTGTCACAATGCCGATCCTTTCTCCGTCAGCGCCGGATACACGGTATAGCCGGTACTGCGCATCGTCCGGCATTTTGCCGGGATCTGCTGCGGCTATCACGGCCATCTTTCCGATCAGCAGAATTTCTTTTCTGTCCAGCCATTTTGTGCCGCCCATTTTGCCCTTGACCACCAGCCCTGCCAGGCGCTTGCCGTCTTTGGAAAGTACGCCTCTTACCACATGGCCCACCAGCCTGCCGCCCGTCATCACCGGCATGCCGTCCAATTTTCTGATGCCTGTCATTTTTGCCTTCACCCGCTTCTATTATGCCGTGATCTACGGCTCTTACACCGGGAAAAACATGGTTTGTAGTGGTGATGAAGCGTGATATATACTCCATATTGTGGCCGAAAAAAAGATTCAAAAAAAGTAAAAAATTTTTGAAAAAAGGGGTTGACAATTGAAAGGGAAGGTGATATTATAATCAAGCGCGCTGCGGAACGGCCCCAAACGGCCGGGAAGAGCGGGCAGCGAACCTTGAAAACGATACAGAGAAAGAGGAAGAACGACAGTTAATTCTGGAATGAGTTTTGCTTGTTGGTCTGGGGAACCAGAACACCAAGTTGTATGGATTAAACACAAGAGTTTGATCCTGGCTCAGGACGAACGCTGGCGGCGTGCTTAACACATGCAAGTCGAACGGAGTTGCAGGAGAGCTTGCTCGAATGTAACTTAGTGGCGAACGGGTGAGTAACGCGTGAGCAACCTGTCTCATACAGGGGGATAACACTTGGAAACAGGTGCTAATACCGCATAAGACCACAGTGCCGCATGGCACAGGGGTCAAAGATTTATCGGTATGAGGTGGGCTC
>JAZNOW010000075.1:0-23069 GCA_045589355.1 Clostridia bacterium | reverse complement strand
GCCAAGGAGTTGAACCAAATCCTTGTCTTCCTAGACCGCTTGGCCTCCGACTTCGGCAATGTGGACGGCAATGAGATCTCCATGCAGGTGACCGTCGGCCAGAAGGTGATTTACAGCAAGTACGCCGGTACGGAAGTGAAGATCGACGGCGAAGAGCTGATCATCGTCCGCCAGTCCGATATCCTGGCAATTGTTGAGTAAGGAGTGTAACGCATTATGGCAAAGCAGATTCAGTATGGCGAACAGGCCCGCCGCAGCCTTGAAAAGGGCGTCAATGCGCTGGCCGATACCGTCAAGATCACCCTGGGCCCCAAGGGCCGCAATGTCGTGCTGGACAAGAAGTACGGCGCTCCCCTGATCACCAACGACGGCGTGACCATCGCCAAGGAGATCGAGCTGGAAGATCCCTTCGAGAACATGGGCGCGCAGCTGGTGAAGGAAGTCTCCACCAAGACCAACGACGTGGCCGGCGACGGCACCACCACCGCCACCCTCCTGGCCCAGGCCATCGTGCGCGAAGGCCTGAAGAACCTGGCCGCCGGCGCCAACCCCATGGTGCTCAAGAAGGGCATTGAAGATGCCACCGCCGCTGCCGTGGAAGGCCTGAAGGAAATTTCTTCCCCCATCACCGGCAAGCAGGCCATCGCTCAGGTGGCTTCCATTTCCGCCGGCGACGAAACCATCGGCCAGCTCATCTCCGACGCCATGGAAAAGGTGGGCAAGGACGGCGTGATCACCGTGGAAGAAAGCAAAACCATGAAGACCGAGCTGACCACCGTGGAAGGCATGCAGTTTGACCGCGGCTATGCTTCCGCCTACATGGTCACCGATACCGACAAGATGGTGGCGGAACTGGATAACCCCATGATCCTCATCACCGACAAGAAAATTTCCAACATCCAGGAGATCCTGCCCGTATTGGAACAGGTGGTGCAGGCCGGTAAGAAGCTGCTGATCATCGCCGAAGACGTGGAAGGCGAAGCCCTGGCCACCCTGGTTGTGAACAAGCTGCGCGGCACCTTCACCTGCGTTGCCGTCAAGGCCCCCGGCTTTGGCGACCGCCGCAAGGAAATGCTCCGCGACATCGCAATCCTCACCGGCGGCCAGGTGATCAGCGAAGAGCTGGGCCTGGACCTGAAGGAAACCACGTTCGACATGCTGGGCCAGGCCCATCAGGTGAAGGTGGACAAGGAAAACACCACCATCATCGACGGCGCCGGCAACCCCGCCGAAATCGCTGCCCGGGTGCAGCAGATCAAGGTGCAGATCGCCGAAACCACCTCCGATTATGATCGTGAAAAGCTGCAGGAACGCCTGGCCAAGCTGGCCGGCGGTGTGGCCGTGATTCAGGTGGGCGCTGCCACCGAAGTGGAAATGAAAGAACGCAAGATGCGCATTGAAGACGCCCTGGCCGCCACCCGTGCTGCCGTGGAAGAAGGCATCGTGCCCGGCGGCGGCGTGGCGCTGCTCAACGCTATCTCCAAGGTGCAGGCGCTGGTTGCCAAGAACCAGGGCGACGCCAAGACCGGTGTGCAGATCATCCTGCGTGCCATGGAAGAACCCATGCGCCAGATCGCCATCAACGCCGGCATCGACGGCGCCGTGATCATCGAAAATATTCGCCGCAGCCGGAAAGTGGGCTATGGCTACGACGCCCTCAAGGGTGAATATGTGGATATGATCCAGCGCGGCATCATCGACCCCACCAAGGTGACCCGTTCCGCCCTGCAGAACGCTGCCAGCGTGGCCGCCATGGTGCTCACCACCGAATCCCTGGTTACCGATATTCCCCAGCCCGAACCTGCTGCTCCCGCCGGCAACCCCGGCATGGGCGGTATGTATTAAGCCGGTTCGGCAGCCTGCGCTGCCGCCGAAATACAAAAAAGCTTTGCAGCCTCCTTCCGGATGCTGCAAAGCTTTTATTTTGCCCTTGACATATTCCACTTGTGGAATTATAATATATTCAACTTGTGGAATACGAGGAGGGCGTGGCAGATGCTGAAGCATGGCATTTTAGGGCTACTAAACTACGGGGAGCAGACGGGCTATGAACTGATGGGCACGTTCCGGGATTCCCTCCATTATTTCTGGACGGCGCAAACCAGCCAGATCTACCGGGAGCTGAAAACCCTGAAGGAGAAGGGGCTGGTGGACAGCCGGACGGAAACGCAGGAGGGGCGGCCCAACAAAAACGTGTTTTCCATTACCGAGGCGGGCCGGCAGGAACTGCTTTGCTGGCTGCGGCAGGAAAAAACAGAGGTGGCGGGGAACAGCCCGCTTCTGATGCAGACGTTTTTCCGGGGAATGCTGCCGCCGGAAGAAAACATCCGCTTTTTTGAGGCGATCGTGGCCGACTGCGACGAGTTTCTGCGATCCGCCGGGCAGATTTTTTGCGCGGCGGAAGGGTACCGGCAATCTGTGGGGGACCCCATGCAGGCCCTGTACTGGAAAATGACGGCGGAGTTTGGCGTGATGTATATGCAGATGATCCGCACCTGGGCGGAAAAGTGTATTCAGGCGATAAGGGAGGTAATGGCATGAACGTTTTGCTCATCAACGGAAGCCCCAAGGGGGAAAAAAGCAATTCCCTGCAGCTGGCACAGGCGTTTGTCCGGGGCATAGGTGAAGAAAAGAAGGTGCAGCTGGACACGGTAACCCTCTCTTCCCTGCAGGTGGGGGCCTGCAAAGGATGCTTTTGCTGCTGGAACAAAACCCCGGGGCAGTGCGTTATCCGGGATGATATGGAGCAGCTGCTGCAGAAAATGCTGAACGCAGACGTGATCGTTTATTCCTTCCCCCTGTACTATTTCAGCGTGCCGGGCATTCTGAAAAACTTCATTGACCGGCAGCTGCCCATGGTGCTGCCCTTCATGGCGGACAGGGAGGACGGCGTTGGCAGCGGCAGCCATGAAGCCCGGTATGATCTGAGCAGGAAGAAATATGTGCTGGTGTCCACCTGCGGCTTCTATTCCGCCAGGGGCAATTACGACAGCGTGCTTTCCATGTTTGACCATATCTGCGGCAAAAACAATTATGAAGCCATCTTCTGCGGCCAGGGGGAATTGTTCCGGGTGAAGGAGGTGCGCAGCCGCACCGGGGAATACCTGGCCCACGTGCAGCAGGCCGGGAAGGAATGGGCAAAGGGCGGCATCACCGCTCCTGTCCGCCAGGCCCTGGATACCCTCCTGTATCCCAAAGACGTGTTTGAAAAAATGGCCGACGCCAGCTGGGGCGTCAGTAAGGAGGACGGGCAGAAGGAGGACGAAAGCCTGTCCTTCACCCGGCAGATGGCGGCGCTGTACAACCCGGACAGCTTCGACGGCAAACGCCGGGTGCTGGAAATGCACTATACCGACCTGGACAAAACCTATCAGTTGTTCCTGGAAAAGGATCAGTGCCGGGTGGTGACGGAAGGCTTTGAGGCCGCCGATACCCGCATCCACACCCCCTTCACCGTCTGGCAGCAGATTGCCCGGGGGGAAATAAGGGGGGATGCGGCCCTGGCCAGGCAGATGTACCGGGTGGAAGGGGATTTTGCCCTGATGATCGGGTGGGACCGCTATTTCGGCAGCGGCACCCCGGCCGCTCCCGCGGAAGAAAAAACCAGGGGCAAAAGAAAGCCGCTGCTGCTCACCTTCCTGCTGCCCTTCACCGCTCTGTGGATGGCCTGGGGCATTTCGCCGGAAAAGGGCCCCTGGATCACCCTGTTTTTGTGTGCCGCTATGCCCCTTTGGAGCCTCATCCGGCAGTTCACCCGGTATGACGTGATGGCCGTCAGCTGCGTGTCGCTGCTTTCCGCCCTGGCGCTGGCCTTGGGGAATACGGTGCCCTTCCAGGTTATGTCTTACCTGGCCTTCGGGCTGATGTGGCTGCTTTCCGTCTTTACCAAAGAGCCCCTTTGCGCCGCCTATGTGAAATACAATTACGGCGGGGAGGACGCCCTGCAAAACCCGCTTTTCATGAACACCAACCGCATCCTGGCCGCCCTGTGGGGAATACTGTATGTGGTGCTGGCAGGCCTGAACGGCATTTTCGGCCCCGAAAGCATGGCGGTTGTCAATTATGCGGCCCCGGCTGCGGCGGGGATATTTACCGGCTGGTTTGAAAAATGGCATCCGGCCCATGTGGCGGCGGGGAAAAAGTAAGATACGCATTTCGCGCTCTTTCGTCAAAAAATGCACCCTCTTTCGACGGGGAAGGAGGGTGTGTTTTTTTATACTTTTTTGGGAGGGAAAGGGATGGAAGTGCAGGGGGAAAGGTATTTGCTGCTGATGGTGTGCATGCACATTCTGTGCCTTTTGCCGGCGCGGCATGCCCTGCAGGCGCCCTTAAGCGGGGTCAGGGCAGGGCTTGCCTGCCTGGCGGCAGCGGTGTATTCCCTGCTTTCCCTTTTGCCGGGGCTGCCGCTGCAGCGGCCGGCAGCTGCATTTTTTGCCCTGCTTGTCTGCAGTGTGACAGCCTTTGGCCGGCGCTTTGCCCGGGCGGCTTTTTACCAGGGGAAGGCCGGGCTGTGCTATGCCGGGTTGTGTGCGCTGCTGGAAAGGCAGGGAGTGGGGGCGAGCGGGTGCCTGGCAGGGTGCGCCCTGATGTGTGCGCTCATGTGCCGTCAGGGCAAAGTGGCCCAAAAGGCGGTGCTGCGCGTTCATTGGAAGGGGAAAAGCTGCTCCCTTTCTTGCCTGCATGATACCGGCAATGCCCTGCGCCATCCCGTCTTTGGCCTGCCGGTGATCGTGGCGGGGGAAAACCAGCTCCGCCCCCTTTTGCCGGCGGATTTCAGCCGGGAAAACCTGCCCGTGGGCTTTTCCCTTCTGCCGGTGAAGACGGTGCAGGGAAAGGGGCTGCTGCCCTGCTTTTGCCCGGAAAAAATTGTGCCGGAGGGGGGAGGGGACGCCTTATGTGCATGGATCGCCCTGACGCCGGAAAAAATGCCCTATGCCCTTTTGCCCCGGGATATGCAACTGAAGGAGGAAAGAAGATGGAGAAAAAGCGTACGCTCTGGAAAAAGGAAAACCCCATCCGTTCCTGGATGATGATGTTCTTTGCCCATTTGTGCCCGGGCAATGTGCATTATATCGGCGGGGCGGACCCCCTGCCCCAGCCCTTGACGGCGGAGGAGGAAAAGCAATTGGTGGCCCGGCTCCACAAGGACGACGGCACTGTGCGCTCCATCCTCATTGAGCGGAACTTGCGGCTGGTGGTGTTCATTGCCAGAAAGTTTGACAACACCAACGTGGGGCTGGAGGACCTGATCTCCATCGGCACCATCGGGCTGATCAAGGCCGTCAACACCTTTGATCCTGAAAAGAAGATCAAGCTGGCCACCTATGCTTCCCGGTGCATTGAAAACGAAGTGCTCATGTACCTGCGTCACACCAGCAAACTGCGGTATGAAGTTTCGCTGGATGAGCCCCTGCGCACCGATTGGGACGGCAACGAGCTGCTGCTGTCCGACGTGCTGGGCACCGAAAGCGACCTGGTGTCCCGGGGCATTGAGGAGGATGCGGAAAAGCAGTTGCTCTGGGGCGCCCTGTCCCACCTGTCCCCCCGGGAGCAGCGTATCATGCACATGCGCTTTGGCATGGCCGGCTGCCGGGAAATGACCCAGAAAGAAGTGGCCGATCAGCTGGGCATCAGCCAGTCCTACATTTCCCGGCTGGAAAAACGCATCCTGTCCAGGCTGCACACCGAAATGCTGAAAATATCTTCATAATTTCTTGGCAAGGAGCCGGCTCATGTGGTACAATGGCAGCAGCATTTCTGCCGGGCACAGGCGCCGGCATTTCATTTCAAAGGCGGCGGACGTTTTGATGGACAGAAAACGCACCATAGCGATACTTTACGAAAAATATTACCGGGAGCTGTTACACTACAGCTTTTCTTTGTTTCAGTTTCAGCCCCAGTATTTGCAGGAGGCGGAAGACTGTGTGCAGGATGCCTTTGAAAAGGCATTGACCCGGGTGCCCGGCATCACCGGCCATCCCGCGCCCCTGCCGCTGCTAAAAAAGATGTGCCGGAACATTGCCATCACCCGCCGGCGCAACCTGATGAACCGCGCCCGCATCCTGGGCTTTCCGGTGTCGGTGGAGGAGCAGCAAAACCTGCCCGGCGGCCAGGACGAGATTGCGCTGTGGATCCATGGCCAGGAAAACATGGAGGCAAAGCAGCTGTTGCTCCGGCTGCTGACGGAGGGCGAAAGGGACGTGTACCGGGTGTTTTACGAAATGGGAAAAAGCATCCGGGATACCGCAGGGGAACTGAATATTACCGAAGGCTCTGTGCGGGGGTGCCTGCAGCGTATCCGCAAAAAAGCGGAAAAACTGAAATTTATTTGAAAATTCTCCAAAATGCGTGCATAATCGGCTGGCTGTGAACATATATTAGGAAAGGAGATGGACAAGATGGACGAAAACCGTGTGGAACACATTGTCCGTTCGCTGAACGAAGGCGAAATTACCCGTGAAGAAGCGGCAAGGCAGCTGCAGGCCATCATCGACCGGGAATTGTCCGGGCCTGTGGACGCCCCTGCCGATATGGACACGGTGAAGCGCTGTCAGGATCTCCTTTGGGAATGGAACACAAAAGGCATGCCTTACCGGGACCAAAGCCCGGCCAGCCGCCAACAGCTGGAAAACAGGCTGAAAGCCCATCCCCCCTGGACAAGCAGGCTTGCCCTTGCCCTGCGGCTGCTATGCACGGCTGCGGCACTTGCGGTGCTTGTGACAGGGCTGAGCATGGTGCGCCTGCGCTATTTTGAATGGAGCGCCATCTGGAACGGCGAGCAGGTGGAAATACAGGGCAGGGAACACTTCCTGTCCCGGGAGCGATGGGGTGTAGCGGATGAAAAGGACGATCATCGCGTCGAAAACTTTTCCACCGCATCCCTGGACGAAACCATTGCGTTTATGGGCTTTGATCCCGGCTTTCCGGACGAAATGCCGGGGGGCTATGCCCTTTCCTGGTACGAAATGGGCCGGATGCCGGAGTATCGGATGTGTACTGCGGTGTATGCGAAGGAGGACCGCTACCTGACCGTGGATTTGTTTCGTGTGCAGAACTGGAATGAGTTCCGCACCACCTATGAGCAAAACGAAGCGGGGGGTTTTATCCGGGTGGACGATCTGCATGTGTATACGGCCTATAACTACGAGAACCGTTTGCTCCTGTTTTCCCGGGGAGATGATCTGTATGCAGTTTGCGGCCTGTATTCCCACACGGATGACGCAACCATTGTCCGCTCTTTAATGAAAGGAGCTGATACCCCATGAAAAAGAAACTCTTTGCCCTGATGCTGGCTGCATTGCTGCTGCTCTCTGCCACCGCCTTTGCCGCTTCCCGCGCAAGCACTGTCTTCTCCAGTGCTACCGTGAGCCTGTCTTCCGGCAAAACGGCCACCTTCAATGCCACGGCTTCGTCCTATTCCAGCAGTATTTCCGTTACCAGCGTCAGGCTGTATGTGAAAACCGGCGATACCTGGACCTATGCACGCAGCCTGCCCGCGCCTGCCACTACTTCTTCCGGCCTTACCTTCCGTGCTTCCAAGGATTACTCCGCCTACATCAGCAGCGGCACCTACCGCATCAATGCTACCTTCAGCGCGGATGCCGGCACCGTTACCCGTGTGTCCAACACCGTCACCTATTGACAAGGGCCATTGGCCCTTGACCCGGTAGCGGATGCAGTGGACTTGTCGAACAGGCAATCTCCCGCTGTAGCTTGAGGATACCTGCGGGGTTTCACCCCTGCACCCCACCAGGGGCATTGCCCCTGGACCCGGTAGCGGAAGTGGTATTCTTGTTACACAAGCCATTTCCCGCTGGGGCTAATAAGAAGATGGAAACATAGCGAAATGGCTGCGGCACTGCCGCCCACGGGCTGGGCGGTGTTCCACCGCCTGCCGGATGCTTAGGCATCCGGGGAAAACATGAAAAAAGGTCGGTGGGAAAGCTTGCTTTCCCAGCCGACTTTTTTCAATGTTTTCATTGCGCCCGTGGCTGAAACCGCTTGGTTTTCTCAAGTATCATGCGGAAACAACCGTTTTCGATACATTCTGTTTAGTCGCAGGAAGGGTGCAGGGCGGATCGCCCTGCCGCAGGGGTACAGGGGGCGCGGAGCCCCCTGCTTCACCGTTCCCCAAGCAGCGCGCGGAAACAGGTTTTATGGATAAGTTGCGCGTTATCGCGCACTGGGTGCAGGGCGGATCGCCCTGCCGCAGTGGTACAGGGGGCGCGGAGCCCCCTGCTTCACCGTTTCGCAAGCAGCGCGCGGACACAATTTCTCGGGGTAAATTACGCAATATCGCGTACTGGGTCCAGGGGCGATGCCCCTGGTGGGTGCAGGGGCAATGCCCCTGGTTAGTCGCCTGTTTGCAGGCGCTGGCAGAGGGTGGTGTAGCGGCGCAGGATCTGCCTGTTTTGCACCATAGCGGCAATGGCGTCTTCCCGTCCCACCAGCACCACCAGGCGTTTAGCCCGGGTGAGGGCGGTGTAGAAGAGGTTGCGGGTGCAAAGCCGCGGCGGGCCGGGCAGCACCGGCATCACCACGCAGGGGAACTCGCTGCCCTGGCTTTTGTGGACGGAGAGGCAATAGGCCAGTTCCATTTCCTCCAGCTGCTGATAATCGTATTCCACGGTGCGTTCGTCGTCATAGCGGACGGTAACGATGCGGTCCTGAGGGTCCACATTGGTGATGAAGCCCACGTCGCCGTTGAACACGCCCACGCCTTCTTCGCCGTTATCCATGGTCCAGGGAAGCTGGTAGTTGTTTTTGATGTGCATCACCTTATCGCCCAGGCGGAAGATGGTATCGCCGTAGGTGATCTCCTTTTTGAAGGGAGCAGGCGGGTTCAGGGCGGCCTGCAGCATCTGGTTCAGCTGGATCACGCCGGCCCCCGCCTTTTTCTGGGGGGCGAGCACCTGAATATCCCGCAGGCGGTCCTCCGTTTTGAGGAAGGCGGGCAGGCGGGAGGCGCACAGGGACACGATGGTTTCGGACACCTGATCGGCGGTGAGCTTGCGTTCGAAGAAGAAGTCGCTGTTTTTCTGGTTCAGCACCGGCGCTTCGCCATGGTTGATGCGGTGGGCGTTGAGGACGATCAGGCTTTCCTGAGCCTGCCGGAAAATATCGGTGAGGCGCACAGTGGGCACGATTTCGCTTTTGAGGATATCCCCCAGCACGTTGCCGGCGCCGACGGAAGGAAGCTGGTCGGCATCGCCCACCAGGATGAGCCGGGTGGAGCTGCGAAGGGCGCGCAGCAGGCTGCGCATGAGGAACACGTCCACCATGCTCATTTCGTCCACGATGACGCAATCGCAGTCCAGCGGGTTTTCTTCATTGCGCTGGAACAGCCCTTCGTCGCCGGAAAACTCCAGCAGCCGGTGCAGGGTTTTGGCCTCGTGGCCGGTGGCCTCGCTCATGCGTTTGGCGGCCCGGCCGGTGGGCGCGGCCAGCAGCACCTTGCCCATCAGCAGGGACAGGATGCAGTTGATGATGGTGGTTTTGCCGGTGCCGGGGCCGCCGGTGATGACCATCAGGCCCCTTTCCAGGGCCTGGGTGACGGCCCGGCGCTGGTTTTCGCTGAACTCGATGTTGTGTTCCTTTTCGAAACGCCGGATGCGGCCGGGGATGGCGGCGTCCTTTTTTTCCTTGCTGTGGGAAAGGAGCAGCTGCAGATAATGGGCCGTTTCCTTTTCGGCGTAATAATAGGCAGCAAGCATCATGGCTTCCATGCCGTCGATATCGAAGGAAATGATCTCCCGGTTGAACAGCAGGGTGTCCAGCGGGTGGGCAAGCAGGCCGGGGTTGACGCGCAGGGCGCTGGCGGCATGGGAAAGGAGCATTTCCCGGGGCAGGAAGGTGTGACCTTCGCCGGAGGCTGCTTCCATGAGCACGTATTTGATGCCCGATTGCAGACGGTATTCGCTGTCCCGGGCGATGCCCAGGGTAAGGGCGATACGGTCCGCGGTGAGGAAGCCCACGCCCTCGATGTCGTCAATGAGGCGGTAGGGGTTTTCCCGAATCTTCTGCTGGGCCTGGGCGCCGTAGCGCTTGCTGATCTTCATGGCCAGGGAAGGGGGCACGCCGTAGGACTGGAGGAACACCATGGCTTCCCGGGCGGCGTACTGCTCCAGGAAGGCCTGGCCCAGCTGGGCGGCCCGTTTTTTGCCGATGCCGGGCACTTCGGTGAGCCTTTCCGGCGTTTCGCTGATGATATCCAGCGTGCGCTTGCCGAACTGGGCCACGATCAGCCGGGCGGTGGCGGGGCCAAGGCCACGGATGAGGCCGGAGCCCAGGTAGCGCTCAATGCCAAGAAGGGTGGAGGGCTTGCATATTTCGCAGCTTTCCACCTTCCATTGCTTGCCGTATTGGGGATGCTCCACATAATGGCCGGTCAGGATCACCTGTTCACCGGCGGCCAGGGCAGGCAAAATGCCCACAGCAGTGATGCTGCTGCGGCCCGTGCGCACTTCGATGACGGAATAGCCGTTTTCCTCGTTACGGAAAACGGTTTCTTCCACAATGGCTTCCATCTGTTCCGGCATAGGGGCATCCTTTCTGCGTGCGTGATCAGAAGTATTATACCTGAAAACGGGTGGAAAGAAAAGGGCAACGGGGGCAGAAACCCTTTCCGTCCCGCATTTTTCTTGTTCTGCCTGTTTTCATTTGGGGGAAACTGCGGTATAATTATAGTAGGAAAACTATGTACATGGGAGGGGACGGCCTTGAGCTTTGCACATCTGCACCTGCATACGGAATACAGCCTGCTGGACGGTGCCTGCCGCATCCGGCATCTGGTGAAAAGGCTGAAGGAGATGCAGATGACAGCCTGCGCCATCACCGACCATGGGGTATTGTACGGCGCCATTGACTTTTATACCGCCTGCAAGGAACAGGGCATCCATCCGGTGATCGGGTGCGAGGTGTACGTCTGCCCCGATATGAGGGACAAGCGCACCCTGTCCAAGGAATACAGCCACCTGATTTTGCTGTGCGAAAACCAGCAGGGGTACCGGAACCTGATGAAGCTGGTGAGCGCCGGGTTTACCGACGGGTTTTACTATAAGCCGAGGATCGACTATGCATTGCTTGAAAAACACCACGAGGGCCTGATCGCCATGAGCGCCTGCCTGAGCGGCGATCTGCCCAAGCTTTTGCTGGATGAGCGGTATCAGGAAGCGGAAGAATATGTGCGCAAGATGGTGCGCATCATGGGCGAAAACAATTTTTTCATCGAAATCATGGACCATGGCATCCTGGAAGAAAAAACGGTGCTGCCGCGCCTGGTGGAAATGAGCCGCAAAACCGGGGTGCCCCTGGTGGCCACCAACGACTGCCATTACCTGCTGAAAACCGACGCCGACGCCCAGGAAGTGCTCATGTGCATCCAGACCGGCAAAACCCTGGACGAAGAAAACCGCATGCGCATGACCACAAGGGAATTGTACGTCAAAAGCGAAGCGGAAATGCTGGCCCTCTTCCCCGATTATGAGGACGCCGTACACCGCACCCAGGAAATTGCGGACCGGTGCCATGTGGAGTTTGACTTTTCCAAGGTGCATCTGCCCCGGTATCAGGTGCCGGATGGGGAAACCAGCCAGAGCATGCTGCGGAAACTGTGCCTGAAAGGGCTTGGTGAGCGCTACCCGGAAAACGACGGGGAGGCCATGGAGCGGCTGGAATACGAGCTTTCCGTGATCGAAAAGATGGGGTATGTGGACTACTTCCTCATCGTGTGGGATTTTATCAAATACGCCAAGGACCACGGCATCATGGTGGGCCCGGGACGAGGCAGCGGCGCCGGCAGCATTGTGGCCTATTGCCTGAACATCACCATGCTGGATCCCTTGAAATACAACCTGCTCTTTGAACGTTTCCTGAACCCGGAGCGCGTATCCATGCCCGATATCGACGTGGACTTCTGCTACGAACGCCGGCAGGAAGTGATCGACTATGTGGCAAGGAAATACGGCACCGATCATGTGTGCCAGATCATCACCTTCGGCACCATGGCGGCACGGGGCGTGCTGCGGGACGTGGGCAGGGTGCTGGGCTTTCCCTATGCCCAGGTGGATCAGGTGGTGCGGGAAGTGCCCATGGCGCTGGACATGACGCTGGAAAAGGCGCTGCAGCAAAGCAAGCCCCTGGCCGATATGTACGAAAACGACCCGGACGTGAAGCGGCTCATTGATACCGCCATGACGCTGGAGGGCATGCCCCGGCATGCGTCCACCCATGCGGCGGGCGTGCTGATCACAAGGGAGGCGGCCACCACCTATGTGCCCCTGCAGTGCAACGATAACGTGATCACCACCCAGTACCCCATGGGGGTGATTGAAAAGCTGGGGCTTTTGAAAATGGACTTTTTGGGCCTGCGCACCCTGACGGTGATCCGGGATACGGTGGATCAGCTGAAGGGGCGGGGCATTGACATTGACCCGGAAAAAATTCCGCTGGATGACGAAAAGGTGTTTGACATGATCTGCGCCGGGGATACCGACGGCGTGTTCCAGCTGGAAAGCGGCGGCATGCGCAATTTTCTGATGAACATGCGGCCCCGGAATTTTGAAGACATCATTGCCGGTATTTCCCTGTACCGTCCCGGCCCCATGGATTCCATTCCCCGCTACATCCGGGGCAAACAGCGGCCGGATACGGTGAAATACCTGTCCCCCCTGCTGGCTCCCATTCTGGACGTGACGTACGGCTGCATGGTGTACCAGGAACAGGTGATGCAGATCGTGCGGGACCTGGCCGGCTATTCCTACGGCCGCAGCGACCTGGTGCGCCGGGCCATGGCCAAAAAGAAGAAGGACGTGATGACCAGGGAGCGGGCGCTGTTTGTGCACGGCTCCGAAAAAGAGGGCATTCCCGGCGCCGTATCCAAGGGCGTGCCGGCGGAAGTGGCGGAGCAGATTTTCGACGAAATGTCATCCTTTGCGTCCTATGCCTTCAACAAGCCCCACGCCGCCTGCTATGCGGTGGTGGCCTTGCGCACGGCCTACCTCAAATGCCACTACCCGGCGGAATTCATGGCGGCGCTGATGAACAGCGTGTCCGGCAATACCGCAAAAATCGCCGGGTACATTTACTATTGCCGCCAGAAGCACATCCCCATCCTGCCGCCGGATATCAACCGCTCCATGGGCAAGTTCACCGTGGCGGAAAAAGGAAAGCGGGCCGGCATCCTCTTTGGCATGGGCAGCATCAAGAACGTGGGCGAAAAGGCCATTGAAAGCATCGTAAGGGAACGGGAAAGAAGCGGGCCTTTTGCCGATATTTTCGATTTTTGCCGGCGGATGGCCGGGGAAGACGTGAACAAGCGGGCGGTGGAAAGCCTGATCAAGGCCGGCTGCTTTGATCACATGGGCGCCCTGCGTGTGCAGTGCATGGCGGTGTTTGAAAGCGCCATGGACGCCCAGATGAACCAGCGCAAGCAGAACGTGACGGGCCAGGTATCCTTCTTTGACCTGGGCCAGCAGGGGGAAACCATGCGGACGGAGGAAAACTATCCGCCCCTGAACGAGTATCCCCTGAAGGAAATGCTTTTGCAGGAAAAGGAAGTGACGGGCATTTACTGCTCCGCCCATCCTTTGGACGAATACACCGAGGCGCTGAAGAAACTGTCCTTCAACACCACCGTCCTGATGGACATCCTGGAAGGCCCGGGAGGCGGCATCGGGGAAGACGGGAAAAAGGTGGTCATGGGGGGCATGGTGGTGGAAAGCCACGCCAAGGCTACAAGGAAAGGCGCCATGATGGGCTTTATGACGCTGGAGGACCATGCGGGCCAGATCGAGTGCCTTTTGTTCCCCAAGGTGTACGAGCGCTTTGGCCGCCAGATCAGCGAAGACGAAGCGGTGATGGTATCCGGCCGGCTGTCCATCCGGGAGGAGGAAGAGCCCAAGCTGCTGGTGGATACCATTGAGCCGTTGAAGGCGGAAATGCCCGCTCCCGATACCCGCACCGATGCCCAGCGGGCAAAGGACGCCAGGGAAAAGGTGTTCCTGCGCATGAAGCGCAGCCAGATGGGGCCCATCCAGGCCCTGCTTGCCGACCTGCAGGGCACCATCCCCGTCTATATCAATTTGCCCGATGAAAACATCACCCTGCTTTGTCCCCGGGAAATGTGGGTAAGGGACAGCGGGGAGGCACTGGAAACCCTTAGTGCGTTTTTGCCTCAGCAAGATATGAAAGTGGTGACAAAATGAAGATATTGGAAATGACTGTACCTGCCCGGGATGATTTTTCCCTGCTGCTGCGCATGGCCATGGCAGGGGTGGGCGCGCTGTATGACGTGCCGGTGGACGTGATGGAGGATCTGCGCTCCGCCGTGGACGAAAGCTGCGATCTGCTTTTGCATCAGGATTACGCGGCCAACTGCCTGAAGCTTCTGTGTGAACGGAAGGGCGACAGCCTGCATGTGGAAATTTCCGCTGCCCGGGGAGAATGCCAGCGGGCCGAATACCCGGCCGATGCGGAAATGGCCAGGCTGATCATCGGCACCCTGGTGCGGGAAGTGGACCTGGAACAGGACGAAAACGGCGTGCATACCGTTCGGATGATCCTGCCCGGCAGAACATGAACGCCCTTGAGATGCATGAAAGCGTGCTGCGCTATCATGCGGAAAAGACCGATGCCCGCCTGGAAGAAGCGCTGCTGAAGTGCCGGCCCCTTCTTGCCGCCATGGCGCGAAGGCTGATGAACCGGGGCATCGAATATGAAGATCTGTACCAGACTGCCTGTCTTGCCTGTGTCCAGGCCATCCGGGGGTTTGACCCGGAAAGGGGACTGAAATTTTCCACCTACCTTACCCCCACCGTCATGGGCACCTTGCAAAACTATATCCGGGATAAGCAGGGCCTTGTGCACACGCCCCGCTCCATCCGTCAGGACAGCATTCTGGTATCCAAAGAGCGGGCCCGTTTTGTGCAAACCCATCATCAGGAACCCACGCCCAGGGAACTGGCGGAAATTCTGGGGTGGGATCTGTACCGGGTGCTGCAGGCGCTGCAGGCCCATTCCGAAACCATCTCCATAGACCGGCAGGACGAAGACGGCCTGTCCCTTGGGGAAAAACTGCCCCACACCGAAGAAGGCTTTGCCCGGTTTGAAATGCGGGCGGATATGAAAGCCGCTCTGGCCAGGCTGACGGATAACGAACGGAAGCTGATCCAGCTGCGGTTTGTGCGGCAGTACTCCCAGCGGCAAACCGCCGAAGAAATGGGCACATCACAAATGCAAATCTCCCGGATGGAAAGGCGCATTCTGCTCTTCCTGAAAAAGGAGATGGAAGGAGACACATGAAAACCAGGCCGCAATTCAACATCAAAAAAGCCACGCTCTATTCCGTGGTGATCAATGCGTTCCAGATCCTGGCCATGCTGGCCCTGGCGGCGTATGTGTTTACCGACGAATTCAACCATGTGCTGCAGGATTCTTTGGGCGACGTGCTGATCCTGATGCTGGCGGTGGTGGTGATCTGGGGGGCGGCGGTGGATATCCGGGACGCGCTGCATGCAAGAAAAATGCATGCCCAGCTCCACGGCCTGGGGGAAACCGTGAACCAGATGACGGATATGAACCTGGCCCTGCGCGCCCAGCGGCACGATTTTCTCAATCACCTGCAGGTGGTGTACAGCCTGATGGAGATGGAGGAATTTACAGATGCCCAAAGATACATCAGCCAGGTGTACGGCGACATTCAGGCGCTGAGCAAAACCCTCCGAACCGCCTGCGCCCCCCTGAACGCCCTGCTGCGTGCCAAAACGACGGAAGCGGAGGGCCGGGGCATCCGCCTGGAAGTGAAGGTGCTTTCCGCCTGGAAGGACCTGTCCGTTCCGGCGTGGGAGATGTGCCGGGTGCTTTCCAACCTGATGGACAACGGCATGGACGCCCTGAAGGGGCAGAAGGATGCCGCCATCACCGTCACCTTATCGGAGGATGTGCGGCGGTTTTCCTTCCGGGTGGAAAACAACGGGCCCATGATCCCCAAAGACGTGGCGGAGCGCATTTTTGAAGCCGGCTTTTCCGGCAAAGGGGAAGGCCGGGGCATGGGGCTGCATATTTCCCGTGAAACCCTGCGCGGCCACGGCGGAGAGCTGACCGTGGAAAGCAATGAACAAAAAACCGCATTTTCCGGCTATGTGCCGAAAGCAAAAACTGTTTCGGGAGGAACAAAAAATGATTCGTGAACCGAAAAAACGTCAGGAAATGGACGCCCGCTTCATGTGGGATCTGACGGCGCTGTATGCAACGCCGGAGGCTTTTGAAGCGGCCTTTGAACAGGCCAGGGCCCAGGTGGAGGAAGTGAAGGGCTGGCAGGGCCGGGTGAAGGAAGACCCCCGGGCCGCCATCCGCAGCCACACGGCCATGTATGAAACCCTGGAAAGGCTGTACACCTATGCCGGGCTGCACCGGGATGAAGACACCGGCGACGAAGCGCGGCAGGCCCTTTCTGCCCGGATGGACAGCCTGATGGTCACGGCACAGAGCGAAACGGCGTTTTTGAACCCCGAATTGCTGCTTTTGCCCGATGAAACGCTGGAAGAGATGCAGAACGATCCTTCCTTTGCCGATTTCAGCGAAATGCTGCGGCTGCTGCGGCGGGAAAAGAGCCACATCCTGCCTGCCGAGCAGGAAGCGCTGCTTGCCGCCATGGGGGAAGTGATGGATACCGCCGATGATATTTTTTCCAAGTTCAACGATGCGGACCTGCCCTTGCCCAAGGTGCCCGACGAAGAGGGCAAAATGGTGCAATTGACCCACGGCAATTTCGGCCCCCTGCTGCGCAGCCGCAACCGGGACGTGCGCAAGGCGGCCTTTGAAGCCATGAACGGCACTTTTGAAAAATTCCGCAACACGGTTTCCGCCGCCTATGCCGGCTCCGTGAAGGGGGATGTGTTCCTGGCCCGGGCCCGGAAATACGAAAGCGCACGGCAGGCCAGCCTGTATCCGCTGGAAATTCCCGAAAGCGTGTACGATAACCTGATCACAGAAGTGGAAAACGCCCTGCCTGCCATGGCGGAATACATGCAGATCCGCAAAAAGCGGCTGGGCGTGGAGGAATTGCACCTGTACGACCTGTATGTGCCCATCGTCAGCGATTTTGACATGAAGATGCGTTACGATGAGGCCTGTGAATTGGTGTGCGAAGGGCTGCAGCCTTTGGGGGAAGAATACATTGCCACCCTGCGGGAAGCGTTCAAAAGCGGCTGGATTGACGTGTACGAAAACAAGGGCAAGCGCAGCGGCGCCTATTCCTGGGGCTGCTACGGCGCGCATCCTTACGTGCTGCTCAACCATACCGACGACCTGGGCGGCGCCATGACGCTGGCACACGAGCTGGGCCACGCCATGCATTCCTTCTACAGCAACCAGAAGCAGTGCTTCATGAAGGCGGGGTACAGCCTGTTTGTGGCGGAAGTGGCTTCCACCTGCAACGAAGTGCTGCTGATGCGCCACCTGATGGAAAAATTCCGGGGCAACAAGGCGGCCACCGCTTACCTGTGCAACCAGCTGCTGGAGGAATTCCGCACCACCGTGTTCCGGCAGACCATGTTTGCCGCCTTTGAAAAGGAAAGCCACGCCATGTACGAGCGGGGCGAAGCCCTCACCGGCGATGCCCTGTCCCGGGTGTACCTGGCCCTGAACGAAAAGTATTACGGTGCGGAATGCGTGGTGGACAAGGTGATCGAAAACGAATGGATGCGCATTCCCCATTTCTACCGCAACTTCTATGTGTACCAGTACGCCACCGGCTTTTCCGCCGCCGTGGCCATTGCAGGCCGCATCCTGAAGATGGGCGCGCCGGCGGTGGAGGATTACAAAAAGTTCCTGTCCGCAGGCTGCAGCGTGCCTCCTATTGAGGCGCTGAAGTATGCCGGGGTGGATATGGCACAGCCCACCGCCGTGCAGGAAGCCATGCAGGTGTTTGCCGATACCGTGAAGCAAATGAAGGAAATGGACGAAGAATAAAAAAGGAGAAATGAAAAAATGGACAACTGCCTGTTCTGCAAGATCATCAAGGGCGATATCCCTTCTGCCAGGGTGTATGAGGACGACCATTGCTACGCCTTCCGGGACATCAATCCCCAGGCGCCGGTGCACATTCTGCTGGTGCCCAAAATGCACGTGAGCAACATGACGGAAGTATCCCTGCTGCCCGGGGATGCCCAGCAGGCGCTCTTTGCTGCCATCGGCAAGATCGCTGCTCAGGAAAAGCTGGAAAGCGGCTACCGGGTGGTATCCAACTGCGGCCCCGATGCCTGCCAGAGCGTGCACCATCTGCACATCCACATTCTGGGCGGCAGGCAGATGACGGAGTGCATGGCGTAATTGGGCGAATAATTTCCGAATTTTCGGAACGGAATGTAAATTCAAAAAAAGTATCAAAAAATCTGTTGACGCACAAAAAGGAAAGCGTTATAATAAACCCACGGTCGCCATTCGCCCTAAGATCGGCGTAGACGCCGGCAAGTACGGTGTCGTATCCAGGCGAGATGTGCGAAGGGAGGGAAAACAAGTGTCTGAAGTCCATGTCAACAAAAACGAGTCTTTGGAGTCTGCTCTGAAGCGTTTTAAGCGTCAGTGCGCACGTGCTGGTGTGCTGGCTGAAGTTCGCAAGCGTGAACACTACGAAAAGCCCAGCGTGAAGCGCAAGAAGAAGGCGGAAGCTGCTCGCAAGCGCAAGTATTAATCTGCCTGACGGAAAGCCCGGCTCATCCTTATGGAAGGGCCGGGCTTTTGCGTGGAGCCATATGGGAAAGGGGGAAGGCACATGCGGATCCGCAAGGCACAGGCACAGGATGTGGAAAAGGTGTGGGGCATCTATGACGCCATCCTTGTGCAGGAAGAAATCCACCACGGCCCCACCGGCTGGGAGCGGGGGAAATACCCCCTGCCGCAGACGGCCCGCACCGCCTTTGACCGGGGGGAATTGTTTGTGATGGAGGAGGACGGGCAGGTGCTGGCTTCCGCCGTCATCAACTCTCTTCAGGCGCCGGAATACCGGCATTGCCCCTTTCTGTACCCGGCGGAGGATGAACAGGTGATGGTGCTGCACACGCTGGTGGTGCACCCCCTTCATGCCGGCCGGGGCATTGCCACCCGTTTTGTGGCTTTTTATGAGGACTATGCCCGGCAGCACCTGTGCACCGTTTCCCGGATGGATACCAACCAGCGCAACCTGCCCGCCCGGCAACTGTACCGGAAGCTGGGCTGGCGGGAAGCCGCCTGCGTGCCCTGCTATTTCAACGGCATCGAAAATGTGATGATGGTGATCATGGAAAAGAAACTGTGACGGCGAAAGCATGCCCGGCTGCCCGGAAGGACGGCCGGTTTTTTTGTTTTTCCATGGGACAGAAAATGTAAAATGGATACAAAAATAGTTACATTACGGTTATTTTTATGAAGAATGTAACTAAAAGTACTAAAATCTATTGACAATATGTAATTCTGGGACTAAAATGGGCTTCGTTAGGAAAAATTGCCCATACAGATGGGACAATTTGATTGCTGAAGAAAAGGGGAATGGACCATGAAAAAGAAGCTTCTTCTTGTGCTCATGCTGACGGCCCTGTGCTGCCTGTTCGCCTGCAATGCCCTGGCCTGGGACTGCAGCGTGGACGGCCATGTGGAAAAGGAAGTGCTGGGCAAAGAAGCCACCTGTACCGAAGATGGCTACACAACGATTGTGTGTTCGGAATGCAATGAAACCATCAAGCCCAAGCATACGATCCGCGAGCGTACCGGCCATAATTTCCAGGACTGGAAGACGACCAAGGAAGCCGCCTGTGAAACGGATGGCCTGCGCATCCGCATGTGCAAGAAGTGCACCTATGTGGAAAAGGAAGTGCTGCCTGCTCCCGGTCACACCGAAAAGGAACTGCCGGTAAAAGAAGCTACCTGCTCCGAAGAAGGCTACACCACGCTGGTGTGCTCGGAATGCAATGCAACCATCAAGCCCAGGTATAAGCGCCTCATGCCGATCGACCATACCCCCAAGGAAATTCTGGGCAAAGAAGCCACCTGCACCGAAGATGGCTACACAACGATTGTGTGCTCGGTGTGCAATGCAACCATCAAGCCCAGGCATAAGATCCGCGAACGTACCGGCCATGATTTCCAGGACTGGAAAACGACCAAGGAAGCCACCTGCGAAACGGACGGCCTGCGTATCCGCATGTGCAAGAAGTGCACCTATGTGGAAAAGGAAGTGCTGCCTGCCCCCGGCCACTCCAAAAAGGAAGTTGTGGCGAAGGAACATACCTGCACAAAGGACGGCTACACCTCCCTCATTTGCACCACCTGCAACGCTACGCTGCAGGAAAAATACAAAGTGCGTGAAGCGGTGGGCCATGAATTCCAGAACTGGAAAGTGACCAAGGAAGCCACCTGTGAAACGGATGGCCTGAAGATCCGGATGTGCAAGAAGTGCACCGCCACCGAAAAGAAAACGATCAACAAGCTGAACCACAGCTATACCGCCTGGAATGTGATCGGCGATACCAACAACATGGAACGCGAATGCGTCAACTGCGGCCAGAAGCAGACCGCTGTGCGCTGCGATATCAAGGGTCACCAGTGGAAAGAAAAAGAAGTAAAAGCCCCCTTCCGGTGTGTAGGGAGTGACTATACGGTAATGGCTTGCGTCAATTGCGGTGCGGAAGATGGGGCCACCAGGAAGGTTACCAGAAACATGGAAGCGCATCTTGTTGGTCTGAAGATTTATTCTTCCAATGCCACTTCCTGTCTGGAAAGCGATTATGTACATAATGTTTGCAGCGTGTGCGGCTATGAATATGAACCCACTGCCGTTCCTTCCGGGAAGCACAGCTGGGGTGCCTGGGAGATGAAAAACTGCGAAAGCATTGGTACCCAGGAACGCAAGTGCAAGCTGTGCGGCGAAGTGGAAACCGAATTCATCGGCTATCGGCCCCATGATTTCAGCCAGAACTACTTTGCTATGGACGCAAACGGCGAATTCTATACCCGTCCTGACGGAACCTATGTGCGTTTTTGCACTGTTTGCAAACGGGGCGAAGACTATGTGATCGTGCATCCTGAAAACGTAGGTTCCGAAACCTTTTGCCCCACCTTTGGCCACCGGTATGAACTGGTGACGGAACCGGATACCACGCTTTCCTGTGCCGAAAAACAAATTCTCACCTGGAAGTGCGCTATCTGCGGTGATTTGAAAACGGAAGAAACTTCTTTCGGTGCACATGATTTCTCGGAATGGAAACGTCATTTTCAAAATACCGTGACCAAAGAAAAATCGTGGTATTATTGCGACAGTGACGGTAAAGCGGGACGTTTTTGCAAAAAGTGCGGTTACGAAGAAACACGTTTTGTCGGCTTGAAGGAACATGTTCCCACTTTCGTTGAGGCGATTGCCCCCAGTTGCACTGTTGATGGCCATGAAGCTTATGAAGTCTGCCAGGATTGCTATGTTGTTGTATCCGGCTCTAACGAGGCAGTGCCTGCCTTCGGCCATGACTTTGAAACCATTCCCGCCACGCCTGCCACGGCGACCACCCACGGCCTCACTGCCGGTGTGAAATGTAAAACCTGCGGCTACTGGAAGAAAGCGCAGTTCAAGGTGGATTTGCAGGGCCAGTTGGTATCCAATGTTTCTGTGATCATGACCGGTGACGAAGACGGCAATGTGTATGACTGCTACGGCAACCTGCTGGGCACGGTCGACGAAGTGTTCAACGACGTGAACGACGCCGCTTTGGACGATGTGACCAACTTTGACAAAAGAGAAGCTTCTACCAGTGCATCCGGTCATCTGATTATGCAGGAATATCTGGATGCGGAAATGCTTAACAGATGGTATTACGGCGATCTGAGCCAGCGTAAGGCTGGCGAATGGACCGGCATTGTGGTGGATAACCGCATTGTTCGTGATAATGTATATTACCTGGATATTGGCCGCATTGACGCCGTGGGCAACATGTTTGTAAAGCTGAACGGCGATACCAACTACACCTATGTGGGCAACATGAACACCGTCCGCAACGCCGCAAAGGAAGCAAACCCCGATGCGCAGGTACCCTTCACCAAGGGCTTTGACAAGAGCAAGTACCTGGACGAATTCTATGCCGGCATTGAAAACGGCGAAAAGCTGCGGGCCAGGGTGGACGATAAGCAGTGCATCACCGGCTCCGTGGCCATCATGGACCTGCATGGCATCGGCGATGAAAGCCAGGCCTTGATGATCGGCCTGAACGAAGACGGCATGGTGTGCCCCGAATGCTCCTACCCCATGACCCAGTGGTTCAACTGGATCGGCGAGCAGATGAAGTGCTTCTGCACCAACACCAACTGCAACCATGTGGAATACACCGAACCCTGAATGAAAAAATGCCCCGCTTCCGGAAATGGAAGCGGGGTTTTTTGTTTCTTTATTCCGCAAGGGCGCTGTGGACGGCGGCGAAGGAGGCTTTGGGCCGGAAATGCTCGTCGATCAGGCCGCAGTAGGGGCCGTTCATGCGGTAGCCGTAGCCCTGGATATCGGGATGATCCTGAATGCCCCAGACGGCCACGCAGGTGAGCAGTTTTTCCGTTTCGGTGTTGACGGAGGCAAACATGCTAAACAGCTTGCCGCAGAACCGGGCGTGCCTTTCCCGGGTTTCGGGGGTGTCTTCGTAATTGCGCACCGCCATTTCGGTCAGGTGCACTTCCAGCCCGGGGGCGGCGTACATGCGGATGGCTTTTTCGATATCGGGGATGTCTTTTTCGTCCATGCAGCCCTGCTGCTTGCCGTAGCCGCCGATGTAGCCCTGCATACCAATGCCGTCGATCAGTTTACGGTATTCACCGTTTTCGTCCTTTGCATAGGTATTGATAGATTCCACCAGCGCAAGGGCAGCCTGACGCTTATCGTTGAAGAACATGTTGTAATCGTTGTAGAACAGCTTGATGTCTGCTCCCAGCTTTTCCACCGTGTCCTTGGCGCAGAGGAAGGAGAACTCCACATAGTCGTCGCCCACATAGGTCTTGAACAAGTTATCCACGCCGCTGCGGATGGTGCGCAGGTGGCGGGCATCCCGGGGGTCGTACTCGGTGGG
>JAZNOW010000074.1:0-74220 GCA_045589355.1 Clostridia bacterium | reverse complement strand
GCGGGAAAGACGGTGGATCTCGTCCACAAACAGGATATCGCCCGTGTTGAGCCCCGTTAAGATGGAGGCAAGGTCGCCGGGGCGCTCAATGGCAGGACCCGAGGTGATGCGCAGCTGCGCGCCCATTTCGCTTGCCCCAATGCCCGCAAGCGTGGTTTTGCCAAGACCGGGAGGGCCGTACAGCAGGATATGGTCCAGCGCATCGTGGCGCTTCAGGGCAGCGTTGATATAAATCCCCAGGCTGTTTTTTACAGCATCCTGGCCTACATATTCTCTTAAATGATGAGGGCGCAGGGAGGTTTCGATATCTTCATCCTCCGGCCGCATACCGGTCATCATCAGGCGGTCATCCATGGAAAAATCCCTCCAATTTCAGTGGGTGAAACAGCTTACATGCCGGCCATATTGCGAAGGGCCAGACGGACAAGGTCGTTGGCCTTGTCACTCTGACCGCGCACCTGAGAAATGGCACGGGCGGCCTCGGCGGCGGTATAACCCAGGGCCTGCAGGGCAGCCAGGGCTTCGGTAGCGGCATCTTCCTGCACCGGGGTGAAGGCGGTATGAGCGGTAGGCGCATCGGCAAAATCGCCTTCAGAAACCTTTTCCTTCAGCTCCAGGGCAATACGCTGGGCTGTCTTTTTTCCGACACCGGGTGCACGGGAAAGGGCAGTCACATCGCCGGTGACAATGGCCAGGGAAAGATCCCGCAGGGGCATGCTGCCCAGAATGGCCAGTGCCAGCCGGGGACCGATGCCGCTGACGGCCAGCAGCTTCAGATACATGGCCTTCTCTTCCTTGGTGGAAAAGCCAAAGAGCTCCATGGCGTCTTCCCGGACGGAAAGGTAAGTATAAACCTTCATGTTTTCCCCAACGGGCGGGGTATCCTGCAGGGTGGTCATGCTGACGGACAGAAGATAGCCGACACCGTTCACATCCAGCACCAGTTCGTTCAGGCCCTTATCGGCAACAATGCCGTTTAAAAATGCGTACATGGGAGAACCTCCTTATTTCATGCGGAACTGTTCCCGCATCCGGCCGGAAGCGGCATGGGTCAGAGCAGCGGCCACGGCATCGGCGGCATCATCGGGCTTGATGATGTCCGGCAGATTCAGGATCATTTTCACCATCAGCAGTACCTGTTTTATGTCTGCCTTGCCATAGCCGGTGACAGCCTGCTTGATCTGCATGGGGGTGTATTCGTACATGGGCTTGCCAAACTCCGAACAGGCGCACAGTGCACAGCCTCTGGCAGCGCCCACGTTCAGGGCGGTGGTGACGTTCTTGGCGAAGAACAATTCTTCAAACACCACTTCATCGGGGTTATAGGTGCACAGAAGGCCGCTGACGTCCACAAAAATCTTGTGCAGCCGCTCCGGCATGGGCATATCCGGCGGTGTGATCACGGCTCCGGCCTGCACCAGGGTATTCTTTCTGCCGTCGGTGTCAATGACGCCATAGCCCATGGTGGCCAGGCCCGGGTCGATCCCCAAAATGCGCATAGCATGCCTCCTGAAAAATAATCATATTATTATAGAACAAATGTGCGCAAGTTGTCAATCGCGCCGGCCTTTTCACGCCGGAAAAGCAAGCGGAATTTTTTACAACATACCGGGGGGAAACGGCTTTTCATTTTTGAGGAAGTCATGTATAATATAAATTTGGACAGATATGCATGAAAAGAGGCTTTTTGCCCGTTAATTAGCAGAAAGGGATGGCCTTGGCGGATGAAGAAAATGATTGCCCTGGGACTGATGCTGGTGCTATTGCTGGGCTGCCTGCCAGCCTGTGCGCTGGAAGGGCCCCTGAAAGCCACGGTGACGGGGGAGATCCTGGAAGCCGATGCGCTTTCGGATGAAAGCATTGCGGCGGCCAACCGGATGCTTGGCAGGCTGCGGCTGAACCTGTGGGCCTGGCCGGACGGAGAGAAAGCCCAGCTTCAGATTGACGGCAAGGACATGTGGCAGGTGGAAACGGTGATGGGGGAAACGGAAAACCACACCATTTTTTCCGGCACAACGGATTATGTGACGGATGCGAGCGAAAAGACGGCGCTGGAGGTGCTCACCGGTCAAAGCGGCGCAGGAGGCGCCATCCGGCCCATTGCTTATTTCCATTTTGCGCAGGAATTTTATTCGCTGGCGGATGCGGTTGCCGAAGCGAAAATGAACAACGGCACCACCGCCCTTGGAAATGCCGGCGAATCCAGCCGCTATGCAAGGTACGACCTGACGGCGGAGCAGATGAACGGCCTGTGGAGGCAGGGCATGGCGCTTTTCTGGCCCCGGGTGTTCCCGGACGGCGGATACGCTGCCCTGCACGATGCTTTCATGCAGGTGGAGTTTACCGGCGATGTTCGCATCAAGCGCCTGTTTGACCGGCAGGGGCAGGACATGGGCCTGCAATTGACCGGCAACGGCTGTGTGCTGGGCAGTGAACGAAAAATATCTCTTTTGTTTGGCTATACGCCGGAAAAAGGCGGCAGCCTGACGGTATCGGCCAAGGCGCTTTCCGGAAAGGACAGCCTGAAAACCACCGTTTCCTTCAAGGAAACCTTACGGGAAGAGAAAAACACCTTTGCCTTCACCCTGAACCACACGAGCACCTTGGCGGATGAAAAATACACTTTCTCTGCCGAAGGGAAAATGGTGCAGGAAGGGGAAAAATGGACGGGCGAAGTGGAGCTTGGCGGAAAAGATCAGGTGATATGGACCCTTTTGCCTGACCTTACGGTGCAGGAAGAAAAGATAGAGGGCCGGCTGGAGATCGGCGCAAAGGAAAAGAAAAAGACCCGCATCCGGGCCGTTTTGCAGCTGAAATTGGAAAAGGCAAACCAGCGAACGGCGCCGGAAAGCCGGGAATCCGTTTTTCTGACCGGCAAAACAGCAGAGGAAACGGATGCCGCGCTTGCGTTTGAAAAGCTGGTGATGATGCGGGCGCTGAAATACCTGCTGAACGATCTGGCCCCCGATGCCCGGGTGCTGTTCACCCACGAAATGCGTACGGACAGCTGGCACACCGGCCCCCGGGTGGAGGTTCCGGAAGATACCGAGGAACAATGGATTGTGGAGGATGATGCACAATGAAGAAAACAGCGGCAATTTTGCTGGCCCTGATCCTGTGCTTTGTGCAGGTGGGTGCGCTTGCGTCCACCCCGGTGGATACCCGCTTCTGGGGCCAGGCAAAGCAATCCGGGCTGAAGGGCACCATCACGTTTGATGTATCCGGCGACGGCACCAGGCTGATGGATGAGGAAACCTTTGGCCGGCTGAAGGCTGCCCTTCCCAGACACGAAATTTCCTTTGGCCATTACACCTATGCCAAGAAATACCCCGGCGGCTTTCTTTCCTTTCCCACGGCAGACGGGGGAGAAGGGGAAATCCAGTTTGTTTACAACGACAAGCTGCTGGCCCTCAGCGGCAATGCGGTATCGGATGATGAAAGCTGGTACCTGACGGAAACGGATCTGGGCCGGGTGGCGGCCCTGCTGATGGAGCCGGACGAAAGCGGTGTGCCCGGTGTGGAGGAAATTCTTTCCGCCATTCAGGGGGCGGACGCTGCCTGGCATGAAAGGGCCAGGGAATGCCTGGCGCCTTATGAAACCACGGTGAGCATCTGGATGAACCAGTATGCCGGCACCAAAACCAGCAGTGAAAACGGCGTGCTCTACAGTGAACTGAAGTGCACCATTCCGGCGGAAGCGGTGAAAGCGGAGATCAAAACCCTGCTGCAGATGCTCTATGGGGATGCGCAGGCGCTGCAGCTGCTGGAGGAAGTGCTGGGGCCCATCGGCGGCAGCATTTACCTGAACCCCCTGATGGAGGGCGCCTTCGGGATGCTGGTGGATCAGATGGAGCTTCAGGGGGATGTGACGGTGGTGCGCCGGTTTGACGCCAGGGGCAGCCTGATCCTGGACAGCATCACCCTGCCGCTGCCGCCCACGGAAAAGTGGCAGCAGATCAGCCTGGAAATGACGGGCAGCGGGGACGTGCACCTGAACCTGAAGGGACATCAGGGGGAAAGCATTGCCTTTTCTGCCCAGACCACGGAAAAGGGATATGCCGGCAATGTGACCGTGGAATACATGAAGGACGAAGAAAAACAGCACATCGGCTTTGATTACGAATGGACCTGGCAGCAGATGGAGGAAACCTATTCCCTGCAGACGGACCTGCTGGAAATGCTGCAGCAGGGGGTATTGACCCTGACGCCGGATGAAGAAACGGCGCTGCCTGCCCAGCGCATCACCATCGACGTGGCGTATTCCTGTACCAGCGCCGGCCGCGGATCGCCCACCACATTGAAAGCAGATATTCTGTGGATGGATATGGAAAGCAACGCTGCCCTGGCCGTGATGCTGCATTGCGTGACGGATGCTCCCCGTGAAATGAAGCGGGTGGAGGAACTGGAAAACGTGATGTACTTTGCCGATATGCCGGCTCAGCAGCGGCAGGCGCTCATCAGCCACATTCTCATGGCGCCTTTCCAGGCGGTCATGGAATAAGCCGCGGAGCCAAATGTCGCGTTTGATGTTTCAAAACCGCATAAGGCTCGCTGAGCCGACTTGAGCGAAACGGCAGATTATGGTAAACTATACCCATCAAATCAAGGAGGATGTTTGATCCGATGAAGAAACTGACTGCTTTTATTCTGGCTTTGATGATGGCCCTGTCCTGCACCGGCGCACTGGCGGAAATGGACTTTTCCAAGGGCTTCAAGGCCGAAGTATCTTATGAACTGAACCCCAATATGTTCACCGCCATCATGATGGCAGCCGGCGGCGCGGACATGGAAGATGTGCCCCCGGAACTGATGGAAGCCGTGATCGGCCTGATCAACCAGGTGACCCTGACCGGCGCTTATGACAACGAAACCCTGCAGATGAGCGTCAACCTGAAAGATACGCCCATTGCCACCCTGGAAGGCGGCAGCACGGCGGACGGCGGCGTTGCCATGGTGACCAATGTGCTGCCCAGCTATGCCCTGTTTGTGGATGCCAAGACGCTGGATATGCTGAAGGCGGAAATGGACAATGCCATGAGCCAGATTGATATGGAAAAGATCATGGCGGCTTCCGAAAAGTTTGAAAAAGACGTGACGAAGCTGATGGAAGAATCCTGGCAGCTGGTGCTGGCGGAAGATTATGTGACCGAAGAAACGGGCACCTATCAGATGGATGATGTGGTGTACACCCGCAAGATCACCATCAATGCCGACAGCAACGAACTGCTCCGGCATCTGCAGGGCTGGATGGTGCAGCTGGTGCCCATGATGGAAACTTTCTTCATCGAATCCGGCCTGCCGGTGGAAAATATGGACTTCGATGATATGAAGGAAATCTATTCCGACGATATTCCTGAAGAAGAAGCTATTCCCCTATACGTTACCGTGTATGATATGGTCAAGGGCAATGAAAACAACGATTGCGTGTATGTGACCCTGGAAATGGCGGATGAAGAAGCTGTGCTGGCCATGGTCGTGGCCGCCAACGGCAAGCAGGTGGAATGCAGCCTGTATTTCGCCGAAGGCAACTACGCCACCATCGATGAAGTGATCAATGCGGCTTATTCCACTGACAAGTTCGGCATGGTGATGGATATGGCTGTGCTGGCCGGCGAAACGGAAGAAGAAATGAGCGCTATGGTGTCTGTGGTGACCAGCGGCATTTACATGAGCTATGTGATCGAAACCAAGCCCGTGGACAATGGCCTGGATGCCATGTATACCCTGTACTTCATGTCGGACGAAGTGCCCATGATGACGGCCCGGGTTTCCCTGCGCCCCCTGACCGAAAAGCTGGCTCCCTTCTCTGTGGAAGGCAAGGAAATGGTCAACCTGATGGAACTGGCGGAAGGCGACCGGGAACTGGAAGAAAAGATTGCCCAGGATGCCAAGAGCGGCCTGAGCAGCCTGCTGATCACCACCATTACCGCAGCGCCCGAAGAAATTCAGGCCCTGCTGAGCCTGGCCGTGGATACGGAAACCAATGACGATTTCGTCTGCGAAACCGAGACGGAAATTGTGCCTTGAGCAGAATCCAGGCGCCCCTGAAAGGGGGCGCTTTTTTTGTGAATGTAAAATCTTACAGGATCGGGCAAAGTATATTGCAATTCTTTCCATTTCCCTGTATTATAAAACCAAAGAAACGCTTTGGGGGAATTCAAATGAAAAAAATATGGTCTTTCCTGCTTTCTGTTATCCTTGTGTTTGGCTGCACAGGCACGCTGGCGGAAAACATGCAGGTGAGAGTGCAGTTGCAGTATGATGCAGAACAGGTGCGCCAGGCCGTGATGCATGACGTGATGGAAATGCTGCCGGATGAAAGCCTGGCGGAGCCCATGTGGCAGCTGATCGAAAGCCTGTTTACGCTGGTGGAAGCGGCAGAGGTGGAAATGATGTACGGCGGGGGCAATACCTACATGGCCCTGAACCTGAAGGAAAAGCCGCTGATCACTTTCACGATCAATGATGCGCAAGACGGCAGCTCCAGGAAGGAAACCTCTCTGTTCCCCGGCTATTATTTTGTTGAAACGGCAGAAGAAGCGGCCGAACAGGCGAAGGAAGACGAAAAGATGCTCCGGTGGCTGGAGGATGTGGAAGCCTTGTTCGGTGCCGTCGGTGGCGATCTGATGCAGGTGTGGGCGGAGAACACGAAGCCGGAAAATGTTGTGACAGAAGAAGGAGAATATGCTTTCGGCACCAAAGTGTTCACCCATAAAAGCTGGCTGGAACTGGATGTGGAACTGTTCTGGCAGGTGTACAGGAAGCATTCTCCCCAAATGTTTCAGCTGATGGAGGAGGCGCTGGTGTTGTCCGGCCAGGAAACGGACGAACAGGCCATGCAACAGGCCATTGAGGAAGCCCAGGCAGCGCCCATGCCCGATATTCTGCAGGAGATGGAAATGTACCTGGAACGTTATTCCGCAGAAGGTGCCCTGGATGCAGCGGCCGTCCGGTGCGTGTGGCAGGATAAACAGCTGGAAATCCGTCTGTGGATGGAAGAGAGCGATATCATGGCAAGCCTGCGTTTTGATGAACTTGTGCAGGAAAAGGATGCTCCGCTCCAAATGGAAACCGCTGTTGCCGTGGAAGCCACGATAACGCCCCGGCACAACGGCTTTGCTGTGGATGCCATGGTGGAAGTGGACGGCCAAAGATGCTGGTACGGCCTGACGTTTGAATTGCAGGAGGAAGGCGGCTTTGCCCTTTTGTACCACACCTTTGCAAAGAAGGGCGGTGCGCCCGTTGGCACCCTGTCCGTTACCGGCATGCCTTTTGATAGGGAGATGCCTGAGGTGAAAACAGAAGGGAAGGAAGCGCTGCCCGTAGCGGCACTGGACGCCCAGTTTGGAGAAGAATATTATCAGGAACTGCAGACGGATATGGGCAAGGGGCTCAACAGCCTGGTCATTCAAGCCGTTGTGTCCGCCCCGGATGAGATCCAGGCCGTGATGAACGCCCTGACCGCCTATGAAGATGCCGTGTACGAATACTATTTTACCGAAGATTTTCAATGGGAAGAGCCCACCGAAATGACGCAGGAAGAGGGCATCGCCTTCTGACAAAAAGCAAAAGCACCGCAACCAGGAAAAGGGATGGAAAGGAAGGACTTATCCTTCGCTTTACCCCAAAGAAATACCGAAACAGCAAGCCCGCCAAGGCTTGCTGTTTCTTGTTCTGCGTGATAAAATGAAAACGATAAACTTGAATTTAACGAGGTGTGAAAATGCTATATCATGTATCGCCAGTCGCTGGACTAAAAACTTTACAACCTCGCGTATCAACACACGGAAAAGGGTATGTATATGCTATAGAGAATATGGTAACAGCTCTACTGTTTGGAGTAAAAAAAGATGATTTTGACTTTCTTCTTTACACTAACGATAAAGGAACTCCTATTATATACGAATGCTATCCAGATGCTCTGAAATCGGTGTATCAAAGAAAGAATTGTTCAGTATATTATTTAAATGATGATGGTTTTCAACGAAATAAAACGTCATGGGATGTGGAACTTGTATGTGAAAACGAAGTGCAAGTTATTGAAGAACTTGTAATCGATGACTTGTATAACAGATTGTTGGACGAAGAACGAAATGAAAAACTGATTATCCATCGTTATGAGTATTGTGCTGAATACCGAAAAATTATTTCCAATCACATTGTTGATAGACTTATTAGATTTGAGATAGATTTAAATCGTATTACAGAGACAGATAGTAGGTTTGCAAAGTATTACAAAGCGATTGTAGAAGAACTAATATCAATAACTGATGGGCATTTGCTTCTATAATCTAGTTCGGCCAATTCCAATTTGTCGAGCGGCCACAGATCCACAGTAGGGCGCAATTATACGCACCGTTCCGGTGCATTGCGTTTGGGAACCACATAAAACAAGCGAGCATCCAAATACGGATGCTCGTTTGTTCGCCATTGGATCGATTGTTCCTTCAGAACCCTCCCCCCAAGCGGTGCTTTTTTGTTGAGGGATAATGGAAGATGTGGTATAATACAATATAGAAAAAGAGAGGAGGGTGCGGATGAACGATTATTTTGCCCTGCCCCAGGCGCAGCCTTTTGAAATGGAGAAAGGTGACCATGGGGTGCTGCTCATTCACGGGTTCACCGGCAGCCCTTCCCATATGCGGCTCCTGGGCGAAGCACTGGCCGAGAGGGGATATTCCGTGCGCGGGATCCGCTTGCCCGGCCATGGCACGAAGCCGGAGGATATGAAAAACGTATCCTGGCAGGATTGGCTTTTGTCCGCCCGGATGGCTGCCAAGGAAATGCGGAAGAAATATCGCCATTTCAGCGTGGCCGGCCTTTCCATGGGCGGCGTGCTGTCGCTGATCCTGGCCCAGGAAATGGACGTGACGGCCTGTGTGCCCATTGCGGCGCCCATCCGCATTTTTAACCCGTTCCGGCGGATGGCGCTGTTCATGTCGCCTTTTGTGCCCATGATCGGCTGGGGGCCGGAAAAGGAAAAGCCCTTTGATCCCACCACCTACCACATCGGCTACACCCGCTATCCCACCAAATCCGTGCATGACCTGAGCGTATTGATGGATAAGGCGGAGAAGGATCTTTCCCTTATCCATGCGCCGGTATTGTGCGTGCAGTCGAAGGGGGATAAGACGGTGCGGCCGGAAAGCCCGGGGATGATCCTGGAGGGCGTCAGCAGCACGCAGAAAGCCATGCTGTGGCTGGAAACGTCGCCCCATGTGTGCACCATCACCGATGAAAGGCACAAAATCATTGAAGCAATGGATGCTTTTTTGCGCAAAGCAGAAAAGGATGATTGACAATCAAACCGCCGTTTTGTTACAATACAAACGATCTGAATTGAGAAGTTTGGAGGGGAAATGCCATGAAGGTTTTGCTTGCCGGCGGCGCCGGCTATATCGGTTCCCATACCGCTCTTTGCCTGCTGGAAAAGGGTTATGATGTGGTGGTAATGGATAATCTGTCCAACGCCAGCCCCGAGGCATTGCGCCGGGTGGAAAAGCTGACGGGGAAGAAAGCCCCCCTGGAAGTGGGCGATTGCTGCGACGTGCAGCGGACAAGGGAAGTGTTTGCCGCCCATAAGCCCGATGCCGTGATCCACTTTGCCGGCCTGAAGGCCGTTGGCGAATCGGTGGCCAAGCCCCTGTATTATTATCAGAACAACCTGATCGCCACCATGACGCTGTGCCAGGTGATGAAGGAATATGACTGCCACATCATGGTGTTCTCTTCTTCTGCCACGGTGTACGGCCTGGCCACGGAAATGCCCCTTCGGGAAGAACTTTCCACCGGCGGCACCAACCCCTATGCCTGGACCAAGATCATGAGCGAACGCATCCTGATGGACGTGGCCAAGACGGACGAAAGCCGTTCCTTTGTGCTGCTGCGGTATTTCAACCCCATCGGCGCCCACGAAAGCGGCTGCATCGGCGAAGATCCCACCGGCATCCCCAACAACCTGATGCCCTATATTTGCCAGGTGGCCAGCGGCAAGCTGGATTACCTGCGGGTGTTCGGCGATGATTATCCCACCCGGGACGGTACCGGTGAGCGGGATTACCTCCACGTGATGGACCTGGCGGAAGGCCATGTGGCGGCCATCGAATATGCCGTGAACCACAAGGGCGCCGAAGCCATCAACCTGGGCACCGGCACTGCCTACAGCGTGCTGGATATTGTAAAGAACTTTGAAAAGGCCAACGACCTGACCATTCCTTATCAGGTAACGCCCCGCCGCCCCGGCGATATCAGCGTGTGCTATGCCGACCCGAAAAAGGCAAAGGAACTGCTGGGCTGGGAAGCCAAGCGCGATCTTTACGCCATGTGCCGGGATGCCTGGAACTGGCAGAAGCAAAACCCCAGAGGGTATGAAGGTTAAACTGAAAACAGCATAAAGAACGCCCTGCATGACATGCATCATGCAGGGCGGTTTTGTTTGAATAATGAGAATCAGAATCCTTCGTCAACAGGCTTCAGGGCATAATCGTGGATGTAGCCAAGCTTATTATCCTGGGTAATCACATAACAATAGTTGAACCTGCCGTGATTGCCACCGTAGTATTCAATAACCTTTACCACTTCGCCCTTATCATATCTGCCCATGTTTCTGCCGTTGATATCGCTTGCCTCTGAATACAGATAGCAGTAATTCCAAGGTTTCTGTTCAGGATCTACACGGTATTCAGGTGCCAAGCAGTATTCATATTCTTCAATACCATAGAGGAAAGGATTATTAGGATCATAGCTGTTGCCATTGCTATTGTTATTGGAAGAATTGTTGCTGGAGGAATTGTTGTTAGAGTTGTTGTTGGAAGACGAACTGCTATTGCTCACTTCTGTATAATTGAAATAAACAGCATTTGTTTTACCGTATTCTACATCATAGTATACTGTGTAATCGCTGGTCAATTCATAATTACTGCTTGTCCAGTATGGGGTGATTGCTTGATAACCTGTAGGTAATTTAACGGTAATTTCGTACAGAACCTTGCCGTTCGATGTGGAAGACCAATGAATAATTTGCACATCTGCGTATTTGGGGGTTGATTGAGACTGGCCAGAAGAGGAAGAGGAGGAAGAAGAGGAAGGTTTGCTGAAAGGTGAACTGGTGGTAATAGTACAGTTCTTCTTGCTATTAATCTCCCATTTTGCTGGGGTTACCCATTCGAGAAATTCATCATACTTATATGTGGCTGTCATTTCATCACTTGAATAAGGGCGAATGTAGATGTAGTAGTATCCAGTTTTGTTTAAATCAATGGTGTAAGAACGATCAAAGAAAGATGCATCTTCCCATCGAACAGTATATCCTGATCCATCCTCATGGTAGATACCAATTTCGAATTTACCCCATTCTTCTTCGGTTGGATATGAGTTCCATATCAGCGCGAAGGGACTATATTTCGAAACACCTTTTTCTTGCTTAAGCTTGATATTTGCCTTACCATCAGAATCAACGAAGAATATAGTTCCACGATCACTATTACCACTTGTGCCAAATTTGGCATCGTAAGTATAAGGTGAACTATAGTTTCCCCAATAAAACGAAACATCCGCTAAACCCGGTGTTACCGCCATGCTGAAGAGAATGGCCAATACTAACAGAAATGATACTGTTCTTTTCATGATGAGACCTCCATTGCATATTTATCGTTTGACATATTCGTCGTATCCTTCGTAATATTCACCTTTCAGATACAACTTGTTGTTCGAAATGTAGTAGTCGTAATCTTCGGAGAATAAGATATTCTGAAGATACAGTTTTCCGTTGTCGGCGTGCCATGTGCCGGACATTCCGTCGAAACTTGCCGAGCCGTTTTCGTACAAAATCATGCTGTAGGGCCAATTTACCTGATTCTCTTGTGCCCAATGGCCAACCAATTGATTCTTTGGTGAGCATCCTGTCGTGCATAATGCTATGGCAAGCAATAGCAACAATAATGCAAACAAATACGCCTCCTATTTAGGGCCCCCAATATAATCACAACCTTTGTAATTTTTTTACATTATTATACTCAATCTTTGAGTAATTGTCAATACTCATATTGTGAGTGTGATAAATTGCTCATGAGGTGAGATGAATGGATTATCGGAAACGGCTGAGGGAAATAGGAGAAGATAAGGATTTATCTCAGCAGGACGTTGGGAAGGTGATCCAGAAATCTCAGCAAGGTTACAGCCATATTGAAAATGGGCGTGCTGAATTGAAAATAGAAGATTTGGTTACGCTGTGTAAATTTTATGGATTGTCGTCTGATTATTTGGTGGGGCTTACAGATGAACCCAGAGAACTGGACCAGAGTGAAAGAAAACGAAAAGAAGAATAAGGAAGATAATGTTGTTGAAGTAAAAAACCGCCCTGCATGACATGCATCATGCAGGGCGGTTTTTTGTTTGCTGATTATTTTACGCCGTTGTTGAGGATGTACATGTTGTAGTACACCTGGCTTTCCTCGATGGGCTTGAGGGCATAATCGTGCATATAGCCCAGCTTGTTGTCCTTGGTCATCACGTAGCAGTAATTCCATTTGCCGTGGTTGCCGCCGTTGTACTTGATCACCTTCACCACCTGGCCCTTATCGTAGCGGCCCATGTTGCGGCCGTTGATATCGCTGGCCTTGGAGTAAAGGTAGCAGTAGTTCCAGGGCTCCTGTTCGGGATCCACACAGTATTCCGGGGCCATGCAGTAATCGTACTCCCGGATGCCGTAGAGGAAGGGATTTTCAGGATCGTACGCCTGGCCGGGTTCGGGGGTGGCAGGCCTGGGCGTGGGCACACGGGTGGGCTTGGGCGTGGGCCGGGGTGTGGGCACAGGGGTGGGCACACGGGTGGGCTGGGGGGTGATGTTGTTCTTTGCGTAGAGGAACGTGACGTAGTAATGGTTATTGGCCTGCACATAAAGCTGCACGCAGCTGTTGCTGACCAGGGAATAATCCTGATGGGCCCAGGCGGGGTAGAAGTTCTGGTTGCCGGGCATGGCGGTGATATCCATCTGGTAGAGGATCTGGCCGGTGCCGGATGCCTGGTGCAGGAGGGTCACCGTGGCGTACTGGGGCGCCGGGGTGGCGGTGGGCAGGGGCGTGGGCTTGGGGTTCACCACAAAATCATTGGAGCAGACGGTGGTGTAGTTTTCGCCCGTTGCGCCGTTCCACAAAGTTTCCAGGCTGATGCGGTAGTTGCCGGCAGGCAGCTGAACCAGGCCGCCGTCGGAGAAAGAAGCTTCACGCACCTTGTCATAGCCTTTGGCGGACAGGGTGCGCCAGTAGCTTTGCCATGCGGTGCCGCCGTACAGGCTGCCGTTGAGCCGGTAAAGGACCACGCGCACCTGGGTGAAACGGCCCACGTCCGTGGAATAATAGGATTGCCATTCCTTATCGTTCTGGGGAGACAATTTGACGCTGCAATACCAGGGCACCATGCCTTCGGTAAAGCTGGTGCCGGTGACCGGCGCAAACTGCAAGTTTTCATAGCGGATATCCACAGAGCCCGTTGCCGTGCCGCTGATGCCGTATGCCAGGGCAGGAAGGGCTGCCAGGCAAAGGAAAAGGGCAACGACCGACATGAAGAGCAGCTTCTTTTTCATTTGTGTGCCTCCTGAATGGATATTGTAATTTTTGCGGGGAATCATGGATGAAAAAAACGTGATAAACATGCGTTTTTTCTATTATAAGTTGGAAGGGTTTGGTTTGTCAAGGAAAGGAAGAAAGAAGATAAAAAATGTGCTCTTTCGCCATTCTTTCCCATCATGAAATCCCTGCTTTTCCGCATGCTAATGGAAGAAGGAAAAGAGGTGGAAGAAATGGGATGGATTTTGCTATTGATCCAGCTGACAGTGACGGTTGTGACGGGTATTTTTTTCTATACCCAGCTGCGCAGCCAACAGAAAAGTTCCGCTCCCCGGCAGCGGGAAGACGGACGGGAGATGGAAAAACTGCGCAGCATGCAGGCAGTGAAGCTAACCGAGCCCCTCAACGAGCATGTGCGCCCCAGAACGTTTGAAGACATTGTGGGCCAGGAGGAAGGCGTCCGCTCCCTGATGGCCATTCTGTGCGGAAAGAACCCTCAGCATGTGATCATTTACGGCCCGCCCGGCGTGGGCAAAACCTGTGCTGCCCGGCTGGTACTGGAGGCGGCCAAGGAAAGCGAAGGCACGCCTTTTCGTAAGAATGCGCCGTTTATTGAAGTGGATGCTACCTGCGTGCGCTTTGACGAGCGTTCCATTGCCGATCCTTTGATCGGCAGCGTGCACGATCCTATTTATCAGGGGGCCGGGCCCATGGGAATGCAGGGGGTGCCCCAGCCCAAGATGGGGGCGGTGAGCCGGGCCCACGGCGGGGTATTGTTCCTGGATGAGATCGGGGAGATGCATCCCATTCAGCTCAACAAACTGCTGAAAGTGCTGGAGGACAGGAAGGTGCATTTTGAATCCGCCTACTATAACCGGGAAGACCGGAATATTCCCCGGCACATCCATGAAATTTTCAAAAACGGCATGCCGGCGGATTTCCGGCTCATTGGCGCCACCACCAAATCGCCGGAGGAGATTTCACCCGCCCTTCGCTCCCGGTGCATGGAGGTGTTTTTCCGGCCGCTGGAAAAGGAGGAAGTGGGGCGCATCGGCTTTGAAGCGGCCAGAAGGGCCGGCTTTCGCATGGAAAAGGAAACGGCGCGGCTGCTGGGCAGCTATGCCCATTGCGGCCGGGACGCCATCAACATGGTGCAGATGGCAGGCGGCCTGGCCCAGATGGAAAAACGGGAAGAAATCCGCAGGACGGACATGGAATGGGTGATCGAGTCGGGCCATTACAGCCCCCGGCCGGAAAGTGCAGCACCTTTGGAAAACCGCATTGGCTGTGTGCATGGGCTGGCGGTGCAGGGGGCGCAGCAGGGCATGGTGATGGAAATTGAAGCGGCGGTGGAAAAGGGAACAGGCCAGGTGGATGTGACCGGTATTGTGGAGGAAGAAGAAATGGGAGGAGCCGGCCATGTGATGCGCCGCAAATCCACAGCCCATGCCTCGGCCCGGAATGTGCTCACCCTGCTGAAGGAAATGAACCTGTGGCAGAAGGATAAGGATATCCACATCAATTTTCCCGGGGGCATGCCGGTGGACGGACCTTCTGCCGGGGTGGCCATGCTGATAGCAGCCGTGAGCGTCCTCCGGGGCGTGCCGGTGGATGGCAGCGCTGCGGTAACGGGGGAAGTGAGCGTGCAGGGGCAGGTGCTGCCGGTGGGCGGCGTATCCCGGAAGGTGGATGCGGCCAGGCGTGCCGGGCTGCAGCGGGTGTTTGTGCCCCGGGCAAACTACATGGAACGGTTTGACCATGCCGGCATTCAGGTGATCCCGGTGGATACGGTGGCGCAGGCAATGGAAAAAATGCTGCTGCCTGCCCCGGCAGAAACGGCAGGGGAAGAGCAGCCCATGCCTGTGCTGCCCCTTGCTGCCAAGGGCGTCGGCTGAAGGGGAAAGGTTGCTTTTTAGCGGAGAATGGGCTATAATTATATGTTGCCGGGTTATACGCTTCCGGCAATGCATGGAATAAACAAAGATCAGGAGTTATTATGGCAAAGAAAAAGGAAAAGCTTACGCTGCCGCTTATTCCCCTGCGTGGGCTGATGGTGTTTCCCCACATGGTGCTGCATTTTGACGTGGGCCGGCAGCGGTCTGTTTCTGCCCTGGAAAAGGCCATGATGGAGGACCAGATGGTATTCCTGGTGGCCCAGAAGGATGGGGACGTGGAAGAACCCGGCATGGAGGATATGTGCCGGGTAGGCACAGTGGCCCATGTGAAGCAGGTGCTGAACATGCCCGGCGATTCCATCCGTGTACTGGTGGAAGGCAGGCAGCGGGCGCTGCTCCATGCCGTGGTGGAGGAGGATCCCTGCTGGATTGCGGAAGTGGTGCTGACGGAAAAGAAAGCGCTGCCCGGCGCCGAGACGGAAGCACTGGTGCGCACCACCCATGAGCTGTTTGAAGAATATGCAAAAACCTCCATGCGGGTATCCGGCGAAACCCTGCGTTCCGTACGGGACGTGGATAAGGCGGACCAGCTGGCGGATATTATTGCAGCCAATGTGCTGACCCGTGTGGAAGACCGTCAGGCTATTCTGGAAGAAATCGACGTGATGCACCGGCTGGAGACCCTCTGCGGCATTCTGGCCCGGGAAACGGAGCTGGCCCACATCGAAAAGCAGGTGCAGAGCCGGTTGAAAAAGCAGATCGACAAAAACCAGAAGGATTATTACCTGCGGGAGCAGATCAAGGCCATTCAGGAAGAACTGGGCGATAAGGAAGCCACCGACGTGGAGGATCTGCGCCGCCGGCTGAGCGAAACGCCTTTGAACGATGAAGCCCGGGAAAAGGTGAAGAAGGAGCTGGACCGGCTTTCCCGTATGGCTCCCGGCACCCCGGAGATCGGCGTGAGCCGCACCTATGTGGAATGGATTCTGGATTTGCCCTGGGGCAAGGAAACCGCCGATAACCTGGACCTGAAACGGGCGGCCCGCATCCTGAACGAAGACCATTATGCCATGGAAAAGGTGAAGGAGCGGGTGATCGAATACCTGGCCGTTCGCCGGATGAAGGAAATCAACACCCGGGATAAAACCATGAAGGGCCCCATCCTTTGCTTTGTTGGCCCTCCCGGTGTGGGCAAAACCAGCATTGTGCGGGGCATTGCCAGGGCGGTGGGCCGCAAGTTTGTGCAGATGAGCCTGGGCGGCGTACGGGATGAAGCGGAGATCCGGGGCCACCGGCGTACCTACATCGGCGCCATTCCCGGCCGGATCATTTCCAGCCTCAAGCAGGCCGGCACCATGAACCCGGTGTTCCTCTTTGACGAAATTGACAAAATGAGCCACGATTTCAGGGGGGATCCTGCCTCTGCCATGCTGGAGGTATTGGACGCGGAGCAGAACTTTGCTTTCCGGGATCATTACCTGGAACTGCCGGTGGATCTGTCCCGGGTGATGTTCATCACCACCGCCAACAGCAAGGACACCATTCCCGCCCCCCTGCTGGACCGTATGGAAATCATCGAAGTGCCCAGCTACACCGAAGAAGAAAAGCTGCATATTGCCAAAAAACACCTTTTGCCCAAGCAGGTGAAGGAACATGGCCTGCCGGAAAAATCCGTCAAGGTGACCGACGGCGCCATGAAGCGCATCATTGAAGGATACACAAGGGAAGCCGGTGTGCGCACCCTCAGCCGCACCATCGGCAAAGTGGTGCGCAAGGCTGCGGTGGAAATGCTGCAGACGGATAAAGACGTGATCACCGTTACCCCCCAGGTGGTGGAAGAATACCTGGGCGCCGTGAAGTTTTTGCGGGATATGCCGGAAAAGAAGCCTCAAGTGGGCGTGGTGAACGGCTTGGCCTATACCGCAGTGGGCGGTGAAATGCTGGCGGTGGAATGCAGCGTGATGCCCGGCTCCGGCCAGGTACAACTTACCGGCCAGTTGGGCGACGTGATGAAGGAATCCGCTCAGGCGGCCCGCAGCTGGGTGCGTGCCCATGCGGCGGAATACGGCATTGCGGAGGATTTCTACAAAACCCAGGACATCCATGTGCATGTGCCCGAAGGCGCTGTGCCCAAGGACGGCCCTTCCGCCGGTGTGACGCTGACTTGCGCCCTGGTATCTGCCCTGAGCGGAAAGCCGGTGGACCAGACCGTGGCTATGACCGGGGAAATTACCCTGCGGGGCCGGGTGCTGCCCATTGGCGGCGTGAAGGAAAAGCTGCTGGCGGCCTACCGTGCCGGGGTGAAAACCATTCTGCTGCCCAAGGAAAACAAGAAAGATCTGGAAGATGTGCCCATGCATGTGCTGAGCCGTTTCCGCATTCTGCTGGTGGAAAACGCCGAGGATGTGCTGAAAGTGGCGCTGATGAAGTGATCTTCCCGTGAAGAACGAAAGCGAGCCGATTATGGAAATCAAAAAAGCGGAATTTGTAACCAGTATGAGTGTGTACCAGCCCCCGGAAGTAACCCTGCCCCAGATTGCCGTGGCGGGGAAGAGCAACGTGGGCAAGTCCTCCCTCATCAACAGCCTCTGCCGCAGAAAGGCCCTGGCCCGCACCAGCGCCACCCCCGGCAAAACCCGGCTGATCAACCTCTTTTTGCTCAACGACAATTTCCATTTGGTGGACCTGCCCGGCTATGGCTTTGCCAAGGTGGATAAAAAGGAAAAGCTGCGTTGGGGCGAAATGATGGAAAAGTACTTCCGGGAAACGGAAGAACTGAAGCTGACGCTGCATCTGGTGGATATCCGCCATGAGCCCACCCAGGATGATATTCAGATGAACATGTTCCTGCGCGGTACCGGCCAGCCCTTCTTTGTGGTGGCAACGAAGGCGGATAAAATCAGCCGGGGTGCCCGGATGAAGCATCTGGCTCCCATTTGCCGGGCACTGCAGGTGCAGCCCTGGCAGGTGCTGTGCTATTCCAGCGAAAACGGGGACGGACGGGAAGAACTGCTGAAAAAGATCGAAGAAGCCATTTCGGAACCGGAAATGCCCGAAAACGCGGAAGAATAAAACCGCTGCAAACGAAAGAGCCTCTGTACGGCTGTACAGGGGTTCTTTTTATGCGCATTTGCACCGTTTTTCTTCCATTGCATAAGATGCAGCAGGAGGGAGGGAAGAAAATGAGCCTTTGGAGTGATGCATATACCCCGGCCATGCAGATCGAGGAAGCGGCGCTGCTGCCTGCCCGTTCAAGAAGCATTGCCGGCAAAAGCGCCCTCATGGATGCCATGCGCAAAGCGGATGCCATTCTGGAAAAGCAGGTGGGCGACACCGTGAATGCCCAGGAAACGGCGCAGCCGGCGGTAAATACGGGCAGGTATGCTTTTCCCGGCAGCCGGGCAGCCTTACATCAGGTGTGGCCCGGGCGGTAAGAAAAAAAGGCTGTTGTGCATTCACACAACAGCCCTCTTTTCAGCGGACAAACAATTGGGTAACGTAGACAAAGCCCTGATCGTCATAGACCACGCCGATGCCTACCTTGGTCCACTGCTTGCCCAGAATGTTGATGCGGTGGCCCCAGCTGGACATAAAGGCAGCTTCTGCTTTTTCCACTGTGGCATGATGGGCAATGTTTTCGCCGACACCCTGATAAGCGTAGCCAAAGTGGGTCAGCATCTGGGCGGCACGGCCGTAGGTGGGGGATTCGTGGGCAAAATAGCGGTTGTCTTTCATGTCCTGGGATTTGATGCGGGCAATACGGGAAAGCGCAGGGTCCACGGGCAGGGGCGCCAGGCCGTTCCGGAGGCGGTCCTGATTGAGCAATTGAAGTACAATTTCCTCTTGCTTTGCTCCTGTTATTGTAGTATAATCACCCATGCCTAAAGAGGGAGCCGGCGTGAAAGCGGGTTTGGCCGTGGGAGATGCGGTGGCAGTGCTTTCGGGTTTGCGTGTAGCAGCAGGCTTCATCGTCTGGATGGGGCGCACGGCAGGGGAGGGCGTTGGGTTTTCCCTGGGCCGGGCAGTGGCCGTGACGGCAACGCAGAAAGCGCAGGATGCACAATCGGCATTGCTGTGGCAGTCCGGGCAGCCCACATAACAGCTTTCGGCCATGGCGGCGGGTGAAAGAGCCGCCAGGCAAAGCAGAAGCGCCAGTGTGATAAAACCAAATCGTACGTGTTTCATGATGTCCTCCTTTTGTTACAAAAGTGTTACGAAAAGAATGTAGCATAAAACGGGCAGGATGTCGAACGAATTGGAAAGCCATTACCATAACAATAAATGGGAGTATTTACAGGAGGGATTTTTCATGGCATTGATCAAATGTCCGCGCTGCGAACTGAACTACATCCAGGATACCGAAGGGTATTGCAAAATCTGCAAACGGGAAATGAAGGGCGAAGTGCAGCGGGAAGAGATCGAAATGTGCACCATCTGCAACGAAGCGCCTGCGCTTCCCGGCAAGGATGCCTGCCTTTTCTGCCTGAAGGAAATGAACGCAAACAATAGCGACGAGCACGATGAAGATGTGCGCGTGGATGAAACTGCCCTGGATATTGATCCCGTCAGTTCCATGGACGAAATCATTCCCGAAATTGATGACGACGGCGAATTCGGCGAAATTGAAAACGATCTGTCTCTGGACGCCATGAGCGAAGAAGAGATGGAAGATGAAGAAGAGGACGAAGAAGAGTAACCGTGAATATTTTTGCGATAGGCGATCTGCATTTGCCCGGGGGCGATAACAAGCCCATGGATGTGTTTGGTGCTCATTGGGAGGGCCATTTTTCGCGTATCGCACAGGACTGGCAGGAAAAAGTTTCTCCGGACGATCTGGTGCTGATCCCCGGTGATATCAGCTGGGCCATGCAGCTGGAGCCGGCTCTGGAAGATTTGAGGATGATCGGCCGGCTGCCCGGGAAGAAAGTGATCCTGCGGGGCAACCACGATTACTGGTGGTGCGGCATCAACCGGCTGAGGGAAGTACTGCCGGAAAACATGTACGCCATCCAGAACGACGCCATGCGCTTTGGGGATACCGTCATCTGCGGCACCCGGGGCTGGACGCTGCCGGCAAACGGCAATGCGGAAGATGAAAAGATCTACAGCCGGGAACTGATCCGGATGGAGCTTTCTTTATCCAGCGCCAAAAAGCTGGGCGGAGACAGGCTGATCGTGATGACCCATTATCCGCCCCTGGCAGAGGGCGGCGGGGAAACGCGGCTTTCCAGGCTGCTGGAAGAATATCAGGTGAATGATGCGGTATACGGCCATCTGCACGGCGCGTCCCTGCGTGGGGCGGTGACGGGGCTGCATGGCACGGTGCAGTATCATTGCGTGTCCTGCGACGGGCTGAAGTTCAGCATGTACCGGCTGCCCGGTGGCACGCCGGAACAGCCAAATGGCGGCGCAGCGGCGGAAAATGGAGGCAAGGCGGCGTTTTGACCCCTGTATATGGGGGTGGAATGGCTGCGGCGGCCCATGAAGTGGGGAAAGGGAACAAAAAAGGGGTAAGGAAACAAAAAAATAAACTTTTGTTCATAATTTCCCAAAAGTTGAACACAAAAAAGAAAAGAAATTTTGTTTCAATATGCACAAGAAACAAAAAGAATATATGTAAATAATAAACAAAAGAACAGGGAATGCGAAAATGTGTTCCCTGTTCTTTTTTGCGTTCTATGCGAACAAGTGTTTTTGTTATTGAAAAAAATATGAAGTTATGTGACGAAAATGTTTCCCAAAGCCGGAAGCCTGTCTGCTCAGAACGATTGACAATCGCCATTTGGTGGGTTAAAATGGTGTCACAGTGTTCAGAAGTGGTGAATTTGTGGCAGAATTTGTTCGGATGGAAGTGATTTGATGGCGGATGAGAGGAAAGAGCAGTCGACGGGCGTACAGTCCGGCGATGCTTTGCAGATGCCTGAAAACACTTCGGACACCCGGCCTGCCAACGAAAAAACGCCTTTTCTGGGCTTTGTAGGTTCTTATACGCACGGGGTGGACGGCAAGGGCCGCATGATCATTCCGGCCGGTTTCAGGGAAGCACTGGGTGATAAATTCGCCGTTTGCCCCACGCCGGATTTCAAGGCGGTGGCCGTGTACACCATCGAGGGATGGGTAAAGCGCCGGGAAGAACTGGAAGGGCTGGTAAAGCTGGATGCACGGATGCAGGTGTTCCTGGACCAGTTCAGCAAATACAGCTTCATCGAATGTGAAACGGACGCCCAGGGGCGCCTGCTGCTGCCCCAGAAGATCAGGGCATGGCGGCTGAAGGATATCCGGGAAGTGGATATCAACGGCGCCACCAGCCATATCCGCATCCTGCCCGCTGCAGTCAGCGACGAACAGGATAAGAACTTTGACGAGATGTTTGCCGATCCCCTGGCTTTCATTGCCCAGGTACAGAGAGGTTCTAATTAAGCAGAAAGGAAGCGTATAGTATGCAGCGGGTAAAGAATATGGCCTACGCCACAGCCGGCGTACAAATGATGCCTGGTATTGAAATGAATGTGCGCAGCCATGTGTTCATCCCCGATGCAGAAGCGGGAAGCGAACAGGTGCGCTCCAGTTACCGGGCGGAAAGCACAGTGGAACGCAAAAAGGAATGGACGCTGCCCCGGAATGTGGCGCGCATGTTCCTGGCCCTGGTGTTTGTGGTGCTGAGCATTGTGGTGCTTACCAAATGTGTGCAGCGCAACAACCTGGCGGCAAGCTACCGCACCACGCAGGCTTCCATTGAAAGCACCGAAGCGGAAAACGTAATGATGACGGAAAAGCTGGCGGAAGCCCGGGATATCAACCGCATTCGCTACCTGGCCAGCAACCAGTACAAAATGGTATCGGCTGCCAGCGTGGAATCCATTCCCGTTACAGCCCCTGTCACACGCCCTGCAAACGGCAATACATATGGCCAGGCTGCCACCTCCCCCTTTGGCAGCGGGCATGGGATGATCGCCGGCAGCCGGTAAAGCGTAAGCCGTCTGCCGCAAGGGGGCCCGAACATGCGCGCAGACATCAGATTACGAAAAAGGATCGCTTTCACGCTGTCAATACTCACGCTGCTATTTACTTTGGTGGCCGTGCGCATTGGCAGCTTAACCTTGTTTCAGGGGAAACAATTAACGTCCAGAGGCGTAAAGCAATGGACAAGGGAAGGCGTGGTCACTGCCCGCAGGGGCGCTATTGTGGACCGGAACGGCGATGTGCTGGCCCAGTCCACCACCGCCTACATCGTTTCGGCCAATCCCCAGCTGGTGGATGACCCGGAAAAAACCGCGCAGGTGCTGGCGCCCATTTTGGGGGCGGATGCGGAAAGCATGGCCGCCAAAATGAAAAAGCGCGGCCAGGCCCTGGTGATGCTCAAGCGGCAGGTGCCCAGGGAGCAGGTGGACAGCATCCGTGCCCTGCGTATGGAAACGGAAGAAATGCAGACACTGCTCAGGGGAATTTCTTTTGATGAAGATACCCGCCGCTTTTATCCCAAAGGTATTTTTCTTGCCCAGACCCTGGGGCTGACCAATGTGGACAGCCTTGGTCAATCGGGGCTGGAGAGCCGGTATGAATCCCTTCTCAAGGGCACGGAAGGCACCCTGAAAACCGAAGTGGACGCCAAAGCCCGGCTTTTGCCGGACGGCGAAACGGTGTATGTGCCGCCGGAAGAAGGCTGTACCCTGCGGCTGACTGTTGACAGCGTGATCCAGGGTGTGGTGGAAAAGGCCATGCGGGAATGCATGGAGGATAATAACGCCCGGGCCGTTCAGTGCATTGTGATGGACGTGAACACCGGGGAAATCCTTGCCATTTGCATGAAACCGGATTATAATCCGGAGGAGCCCCCAAGGCAGGATGTGGCGCTGCTGAACAGCCTGATGCGCATCACTGCCATTGCCGATGTGTATGAACCCGGCTCCACCTTCAAGATCCTCACCTGTGCGGCGGCGCTGGACAGCGGTGCGGCAACGGTGAACGACGGGTTTCACTGCTCCGGCAGCATTGTGGTGGATGGGGACAAAATACGCTGCTGGAAAAACAGCCATGGCAGCCAGACACTGAAGGATGCCCTGGCCAACAGCTGCAACCCCGCCTTTGTAAACCTTGCTTTGCGCATGGGAACCGATACCATGTACAAATACATGCGCTCCTTCGGCCTTGGAAGCCCCACCGGCATTGACCTGCCGGGGGAGAGCGCAGGCATTCTGATCAACAGCCGTCTGGTGAAGAATGTGGATCTGGCCCGGATCGGCTTTGGCCAGAGCGTAGCGGTCACGCCGCTGCAATTGATCGCCGCCGCTTCCAGTGTGGTGAACGGCGGCAGGCTGATGAAGCCCTACATTGTGGACGCCGTGCTGGATAAAGACGGCAATGTGCTGGACAAAACATGGCCCCAGGTAGTTTCCACCCCCATCCGGGAAGAAACCAGCCAGACCATGCGCGCCCTGCTTCTGAACGTGGTGGATAACGGCGGCGGCAAAAATGCAGCCATTGCCGGGTACCTCATCGGCGGCAAAACGGGCACGGCGCAGGTGTACAAAGAAGGCCGGGTGGTGAGCGATGTGCACATCGGCTCCTTCATCGGCTTTGCCCCCATGGACGAACCCCGGATTGCCGTGCTGGTAACGGTGCATGAAGCACAGGTGCCGGTGGATTACGGCAGCATCACGGCGGCGCCTTATGCCAGGCAGATCCTGGAGGAAGTGCTGCCGTACCTGGGCATCCGCAGGCAGGTGGCCGGTGCCACGCAGGCGCCGGGCGTAACGGTGCCGGATGTGGGCGGGATGTCTTTGCAGGATGCAAAAAAAGCCCTTTCCCAGCGGATGCTTTTGGCGCAAACGGTGGGGAATGGCGAGCAAGTCACCTTTCAGCTGCCTTATGCCGGCAGTGTATGCCGGGCAGGGGATCAGGTGATGCTGTATACGTATGATACGAACGTGCCGGAAGCGGAAGATATGGTGGCCGTGCCGGACGTGAAAGGCCTTTCCATGGTGGAAGCGTCCCGTACGCTTCGGGCCAGAGGACTGGAAATGATGCTGTCAGGCAGCGGCCTGGCCGTGAAACAAACGCCGGGGGCGGGCACTTATGCGCCCCGCGGAACGCAAGTGCAGGTACATTTTGAATTTCCTGTGATTGGAGAGAGTGAAGATGCTGCTGAATGAACTGGTATTGGCTGCAAAAAACGAAGTGGTGGAAGTAAGGGGCGAATGTGACATTCAATCCATGAGTATGGACAGTCGCGCCAAAATGGATAAGGGGCTGTTTTTCTGCATCCCCGGCGCACGCTTTGACGGGCACAGCTTTGCCCCGCAGGCGGTGGAAAATGGTGCGGCGGCGCTGGTGGTAACCCATTTTCTGGAGATGGATGTGCCCCAGGTGCAGGTGAAGAACGTGCGTGCCGCCATGAGCCTGATGGCTGCCTGCTTCTTTGGCTATCCCGACCGGGAAATGACGCTGCTGGGCATTACCGGCACCAAAGGCAAAACCACCACCAGCTACCTGCTCAAAGCCATTCTGGAGCATGCGGGCCACAAGACCGGCCTGATCGGCACCACCGGCAACATGATCGGCAGCGAATACATCAAAAGCGAATTTACCACCCCCGAACCCATTGACTTTTTCAAGAACCTGCGCATGATGCGCTCTGCCGGCGTTACGGCGGTGAGCATGGAAGTATCCGCCCATGCGCTGGAAATGGGCCGGCTGGAAGGCGTGCATTTTGAAGGCGGCTGCTACACCAACCTGAGCCAGGACCATCTGGACCTGTTCGGCACCATGCAGCGGTATTTTGAATGCAAAAAAACCTTCTTCACCCCCAAGTGGGTGACCAATGCGGTGATCAATGCCGACGAAGAAACCAGCGAAGGCATCCTGAAAGACATTTCCGTGCCCTTTATCACCTTTGGCATTTCCAGCCCGGCGGATTTGTTTGCCCGGGACATCGAAATTACCGAAAACGGCGTGAATTTCAAGCTGGGTTTCCACAAAATGTGGGAAAAGGAAGTGCACCTGCAATTGACCGGCATGTTCAACGTGTACAACGCGCTGGCTGCCGCTGCCATGGGCCTTGTGATCGGCCTGACCCCTGACGTGATCGCCATGGGCCTGGAAAGCGTGAAGAACGTGCCCGGCCGTGTGGAAATGCTGGAAACCAACACGCCCTACAAAGTGATTCTGGACTATTCTCATTCCCCGGATGCACTGGAAAACATTCTTTCCACCGTGCGCACCTTTACCCGCGGCCGGCTGATTTCCCTGTTTGGCTGCGGCGGTGACCGGGATCCCGGCAAGCGCCCCATGATGGGCGAAATCAGCGGCAGGCTGGCGGATTACTCCATCCTGACCAGCGATAACCCCCGCACCGAAGATCCCTTTGCCATCCTCCGCCAGGTGGAAGAAGGCATCAAACAGACAAGCGGCGCCTATGAAATGATCGAAAACCGCCGGGAAGCCATTCGCAAGGCGCTGGAAATGGGCCGGGACGGCGACGTGATCGTGCTGGCAGGCAAGGGCCACGAAACCTATCAGGAAATCATGGGGGTGAAGCGTCCCTTTGATGAAAAGATCGTGGTGAGGGAACTGCTGGATGAAATGAACGCGGATTGACCGCTGTACTGAAGGAGAAAAGGATATGCTGCTTTACAGTTTGGTGGCCTGCGTTGCTGCCGTGATGATCATGCTGCTGGTGATGCCCAAATTTCTGCCTTACCTGAAAAAGCTCAAGTTCGGCCAGACCATCTATGAGCTGGGCCCCCAGGCCCATCTGGCCAAGCAGGGCACCCCCAACATGGGCGGCATTGTGATTGCCGGCGCCACAGTTGCGGTGCTGGTCGTACTGTCGATTGTGTACACGGCCATGCAGGATGCCTCCTTTGGGCTGGACAACCCTCTGTGGGCGCTGCTTTTTGTGGCGCTGGGCAGTTTGGCCGTGGGCTTTGCCGATGACTACATCAAGGACGTGAAAAAGAACCACGAAGGCCTCAAACCCAAGCAGAAATTGATGGGCCAGGTGGTGGTAGGGCTCCTTTTCAGCCTGTTCTGCTTCTTTTTTGTGGGCAGTGATGTGATCATTCCCTTCACCAAATCCACCTGGGATCTGGGTATTTTCTACATTCCCATCATGACGGTGCTGGTGATGTTCATGACCAACAGCGCCAATTTGCAGGACGGCGTGGACGGATTGCTCTCCGGCGTGACGGTGGTGGGCATGGCGGCCTTCGGTGTGATTGCCCTGTTTTTGTCCGATGCCCAGAGTGTGTGGTATCAGGTGATCGCCTGCGGCTGCTTTGCGCTGGTGGGCGGCTGCCTTGGGTTCCTGCGGTTCAACCGGCATCCGGCCAAGATCTTCATGGGCGATACCGGCAGCATGTTTATCGGCGGCATGATGGTGGGCGTGGCCATGCTGATGAAGCTGGAATTTTTGCTGATCCCCATCTGCTTCACCTGCATCATGAGCAGCGTGTCCGTGATGCTGCAGACCGGTTATTTCAAAATCACCAAGAAAAAGTACGGCCAGGGCAAGCGCATTTTCAAAATGGCCCCCATTCATCACCATTTTGAACTGTGCGGCATGAACGAAAACCAGATCGTTATGATGTATGCCGCGGTGACGCTGGTGCTGAGCCTGATCGGCGTATGGAGCGTGAACCGCTTCTACTAATCAAAACAAACTCACATTGGAAAGAGAGATGATTCAGTATGCGTGAACCTGTTTACTTTGGTGTGAAGCACCGCCATTTTGCTGCGGAAGGAGCCCGGGAGAATGAATGGATGGGCAAGCGTGTGCTGATTGTGGGCATGGCCAGAAGCGGCATTGCGGCGGCGCAGCTTTTGCACCGGGCCGGTGCTGTGGTAACGGTCAACGACAGCAAGGCAGAAGACACCTTCGGCGATAAGCTGGATGTGCTCCGGGAACTGGGGCTGCAGTTCAGGCTGGGGGAAAACGGGCTGGATGCCCTGGAAAACCAGGACGTGCTGGTGATCAGCCCCGGCGTGCCCATTGATGCACCCATTGTGAAGAAGGCAGAAATGCTGCGCATTCAGGTGCTGGGTGAAATGGAAATGGCAGCCGGCTTTTTGCCCTGTGATATGGTGGCCGTAACCGGCACCAACGGCAAAACCACCACCGTTTCCCTGCTGGGCGCCATCTTCAAGGAAGCGGGCAAGGTGTGCTATGTGGCCGGAAATATCGGCTATCCTTTGTCGGCTGCGGCCATGCTGGCCAAAAAGGAAGACATGGTGGTCACGGAGGTATCCTCCTTCCAGCTGGAAACCACGAGGAACTTTCACCCTCTTTCCGCTGCCGTATTGAATGTGACGGAAGACCATCTGAACCGCCACGGTACCATGGATGTCTATACCGGGCTGAAAAAGCATATCTTTGATGCGCAGGCCGGGCAGGATTGGGCGGTGCTCAATTACGAGGACGATGCCTGCAAGGAAATGGCGGACGAACTGGCAAGCCGTGTACTGTACTTCAGCCGTCTGCATGAAGTGCCGGAAGGCGCCTTTGTGCGGGATGGGCAGATCGTTTTCCGCCTTGACGGCGAAGAAAAGGTGATTTGCCGGGCGGATGAAGTGAAAATTCCCGGCCCGCACAACCTGGAAAATGCGCTGGCAGCTACGGCGATCGCTATGAGCCGCGGGGTGCCCGGGGCGGTGATCCGCCATGCATTGCGCACCTTTGCCGGGGTGGAACACCGCATTGAATTCACCCGGGAATTGGACGGTGTGCGCTACATCAACGACTCCAAGGGCACCAACACCGATTCCACCATCAAGGCCGTGCAGAGCATGCAGGCGCCTACGGTGATGATCCTGGGCGGGTATGACAAGCATGTATCCTTTGCACCTTTGGCAGAAGAAATTGCCAGAACTCCGCTGATCTGCCATTGTGTACTGATCGGCGAAACGGCAGGGCAGATCGAAAAAGCGCTGCAGGCTGCGGGATACGAAAACATCACCCATGCCAAAACACTGAAGGAAGCGGTACAAAAGTGCCATGACATGGCGGAGCCGGGCAGCAACGTGCTGTTTTCGCCCTCCTGTGCTTCCTTTGATATGTTTGAAGATTTTGAACAGCGGGGACGCATTTTCAAGCAGCTGGTAAATCAGCTGTAAACAGATGAACAAAAGCAAACAGGCTGCCGGAAAGCGGGCGGCCTGTTTTTTCGCAGCACAAAAGCCAATCATTTCTTTGGAAAGGCGGGAAAAATGTGCTGCAGCCCATGCGGAAAAAAACAAAACCTGTGGACAAAACCTTTCTTACCATCATGTGCATTCTGCTGATGGTGGGGCTGGTGACCCTTTTCAGCGCCACCTATTATCAGGGAGCGGCGGGAGGGGACGCGCTTTCCGAAGTGAAAAAGCAGCTCTTTGGCGTGGCGGTGGGGGCGGCGGCCATGGGGTTCACCTGCCGCATACCCTACACCTTCTGGCGAAAGAAGGAAGTGGTATTGTCTGCCGTGATCGGCAGTATGGTGCTGCTTATCCTGGTGGCCATTCCCGGCATCGGCAGAAGCGTGAACGGGTCCCGCAGGTGGCTGGGGGTAGGGGGCTTCACCTTTCAGCCCGGCGAGCTGGCCAAGTATGCCAACGTGCTTATGATGGCCACCATGCTGGAAAGAAGGGAAAGAAAGATACGCTCCTTTTTTCGGGGCATTCTGCCGGTGCTGGCGGTGCCGGCGGTGATGTTTCTTTTGATTCTGGAGCAGCCCAACCTTTCCACGGCGGGCACCATCATCATTGTGAGCATCCTGATGGTGATGTTGGCCGGGGCCCGATGGAAGCACATGGGGGCGCTGGGCGTGATGGGGGCTGTGGTGGGCTTTTATTATGCATGGAGCGCCGAATACCGGCGGGAAAGGCTGCTTTCTTTTCTGGATCCTTTTGCAAAGATGAGCGATGAAGGGTATCAGTTGTCCCAATCGCTGATTGCCTTTGGCTCCGGCGGCCTGTTTGGCATGGGCCTTGGCCAGGGAAGGCAGAAATTTGCCTACCTGCCGTATCCGGAAAGCGATTTCATTTTCGCCATTGTGGGGGAGGACTTCGGCCTGCTGGGATGCCTGACGGTGATTTTCATTTTCGCCGCTTTTCTGTATTCCGGCATGCGCATTGCCCTTCGGTGCGAGGACCGGTTCGGCTGCCTGCTTGCGGCGGGCATTGTGGCACAGATCAGCGTGCAGGCGTTCATCAATATGGGCGTGGTGGTGGGCATTTTGCCCACAACGGGGCTGCCGCTGCCGTTTTTCAGCGCCGGAGGCACCTCCCTTTCCATCACCATGGCGGCAGTGGGCATTGTGCTGAATGTGAGCCGGGCGGAAACCAGCCATGCCCTGTGATGCACCTTTTTTTCTTCCCCACATAGTTTGGGAGAAGAAGGAAGGTGAAACGCAGTATGGAAGGATTTGTGGTGCATGGCGGCGAATGTATACAGGGTAAGGTTCGGGTGGACGGGGCCAAGAATGCGGTGCTGCCCATTCTGGCGGCGGCCATCCTGACCCAGGAGCAGGTGTTGATCCGGGATTGCCCAAAGCTCCGGGATGTGGATGCCATGGCCGGGATGCTGAAAATGCTGGGCTGCCGGTGCGCCTGGCAGGGAAGCAGCCTTTCCATTGAAAGCAGCGCGTTACATAACTGGGAAATGCCGGACGAGATTTCCAAGGAAATCCGCTCTTCCATCTTTTTGCTGGGCCCCATTCTGGGCCGGCTTCGCAGGGCCACCGTTTCCTATCCCGGCGGATGCGAGATCGGCATCCGGCCCATCGACCTGCACCTGAAGGGCTTGCGGGCGCTGGGGGTAAAAATTACGGACGACGACGGCATTCTCTATTGCGACGGCCGCTCGATGCATGCCGGGGACGTGTACCTGGATTACCCCAGCGTGGGCGCCACGGAGAACGTGATGATGGCGGCTGTTCTGCTGGATGGGGTGACCTACATCCACAATGCCGCAAGGGAACCGGAAATTGAAGACTTGCAGCAGTTTATCAACGAAATGGGCGGCCGTGTGCGCGGCGCCGGCACCCAGCTGATTGAAATTCAGGGTGTGAAAAAGCTGCATGGCGCGGCCTTTACCCCCATGCCGGACAGGATTGTGGCGGGCACGCTGCTTTGTGCCGCGGCCATCACCGGCGGAGAAATTGAACTGAGCAACGTGCGGCCGCTGGATATGATCCCGATGACCGCAAAGCTTGCAGAAATGGGCTGCAGGATGTATGATAAAGATGATACATTGCGCCTGGTCGCCCCCGGCAGGCTTTCCGCCTTTTCCGAAATGCAGACCCAGCCCCACCCCGGTTTTCCCACCGATATGCAGGCCCAGATGATGGCCGTCAGCTGTGTGGCGGAGGGTACCTGCGTGATTGTGGAAAATGTGTTTGAAAGCCGGTTCGGCCATGTGAGCGACCTGAACCGCATGGGTGCGCGCATCCGCGTCAACGGCAGGATGGCCCTGGTGCAGGGCGTGGAAAAAATGTATGGCAGGCGTGTGCGGGCCCGGGATTTGCGGGGCGGCGCCGCGCTGGTGCTGGCCGGTCTTGCGGCCCAGGGGGATACCCTGATCGAAAATGTACACCTGATCGACCGGGGTTATGCGGCCCTGGAAAATACCATGAATCTTCTGGGCGCCCGGATGGAACGGGTGGCTCTTGAATAAACGGAGGGAAAGTATGTCCCAGCAGATGCCCCAGGAATTTATGCCCTGGAACCCGGAGGAAACGCCGCCGCCGGCTCCTGTCAGAAGAAAGCTGAAACCGGGTGTGAAGGCAGCCTTTATTTGCCTTGGTGTTTTGTTTCTGGCGGCGGTTGTGCTGTTTGGCGGCCTGTTCCGCATCCGCAACATTGTGGTGGTGAGCAACACCATCATGTCCGACGCCAGAAAGCAGGAAGTGATTGCGGCAGGCGGGCTGGAAGAAGGCATGAGCTATTTTTCCGTGAGCGAAAAACGGGTGCGGGAAACCATGGAGCAAAACCGCTACCTGGTATGCAGCAAAGTGGAAAAGTTTTTGCCGGGCACGGTCACCTTGTATGTGCATGAGCGCATGGCCCGGGCCAATGTGCATGTGCTGGGGGTGACGTACCTGCTGGATGAAAACGGCATGGTGCTGGAAAGGCTGCCTGCCAGCATGAACGATAGCCTGCCGGTGGTAACGGGGCTGCAGGTCAGGGATGTGACGGTGGGCAAGTGCGTTGTGGCCGGAAGCGAAGAGCAATTGAATGCCTATCACCTGCTGGTGCAGGAGCTGATCGACCAGGATTGGCTGCATGGCGTATCCGAATTAAAAGTGTCGGACCCGGATAGCCTATATATGATGACTAGAAAGGGCTATACCGTGCACCTTGGCAACACAGAAGATTTGCGGGCCAAGATCGGCACGGTGCGTGCGGTGGAAGCAAAACTGGTGCAAATGCGCTATGAAAACGGCGTGATTGAAGCTTCCATTCCTGCCGTGGCCACCTTTACCCCCAGCGAACTGTAAAAAAAACACCAAAATGGCCGAAAAAATAAAAAATATTTGAGAAAAACCTTGGTTTTTTCGGATTTTGACTTGCCAAATTATCACAAAACAGTTACAATAAAGTGACCGAATAGATATTTCTATGCTTTCGGCTTTCTGGCTGTATGTGCAAATATGCAAAGAAGCCTGATGAACAGGGGATGATAGATGATGAAAACAACGGTTGCTGCAATGGACTTTGGCACCAGCAAGATCGTTGCGCTGGTGGCTGAAACCAGCGGACGGCAGCGCTGCGATATTATCGGCGCCGGCATTGCCACCTATGACGGCTTTTTGGAAGGCCAGTGGAATGCGCCGGACCAGCTGAACCAGGCAATTTCTGACGCTGTGCAGAAGGCGGAAGAACAGAGCCATACCCGCATTCGTGAAATCAATGTGGGTGTGCCCGGTGCTTTCTCCCGGGTGTACACGGTGGAAGCCAAGGTGGATTTGCAGGGGGCAGACCCTCATGTGACGGAAAAGGATATCAACGAGCTTTTCCAACGTGCCACCGAAAACCTGGGCGATATTCAGGGCGCTATCATTCATCGCAGCCCCGCCTGGTTCATTGTGGACGATGGCAAAAAAACGCTGGAACCTGCCGGCGTGCGCGGCTATGAACTGCGCGGTATGATCTCCTTCATCGTGGCGGACCGTTTCTTCCTGGACGACGTGACGGAACGTTTCCGCAGCATGGGCATCGCCGTGAGCGGCTGCTATTCCACGCCTACCGGCCAGGCCATGCTGTTCATCCCCGATGAAGAAAGGGACCGCAGCGCCGTATTGGTGGATATGGGTTACCTCACCACCGAAGTGATGGTGGTGGAAGGGGATGCCATTACCTTCCTCAAGACCCTGCCCATGGGCGGCGGCCTGATGGCGGCGGACCTGGCATACGGCCTGGAAGTGAACCTGACCGAAGCGGAAAAAATCAAGCGGGCCTACATTTTCGGCCTGGCTGCCGGTCAGGAAAGCTTTGATGCGGTGGACCGGGAAGGCAATGCCAAAACGTTCACCAAAGAAGAAGTGGAGCAGGTGCTGGAACCCCGTGTGGAAGAAATCTGCGACGAAGTGCAGGAAGCTTTGAAGCTGTCCGGCGTGCGCCTTGGCAACTGGAGCCCCGTGTACCTCACCGGCGGCGCCCTGTCCATCAACCGCGGCGGCAAGGATTTCCTGGCCGGCAAGCTGAACAAGCCTGTGCGGGATTTGCCCCGTCGTGCGGTGAAGCTGTCCAGCCCCGCTTATTCCAGTGCGCTGGGCCTGCTGGATTTGATCATCGATACCTCTGCCAATGCCCCTGCGGCCAGCGGCATGAGCGCATTTTTCAAGAACCTTTTCGGCGGTTGACCGTCGATCAAATAAACCTTACACAGAATTTTTAGAATTTAGGGGGATTTGGACATGCCTTTTGAAGTACAAGTGGATCAACCGTCCTTTGCCTCGATCAAAGTGGTCGGCTGCGGCGGCGGCGGCAACAACGCCGTCAATCGCATGGTGGAAGCCGGTCTGAAGGGCGTTCAGTTTATTTCCGTCAATACCGACCGTCAGGCGCTGGCGCTTTCCCACGCTGACCTGAAAATCCAGATCGGCGAAAAGCTGACCAAGGGCCTGGGCGCCGGTGCTGTGCCGGATACCGGCCGTAAGGCAGCCGAAGAAAGCCGGGAAGAAATTGCGCAGGCCCTCAAGGGCGCTGACCTGGTGTTTGTTACCGCCGGTATGGGCGGCGGCACCGGCACCGGCGCTGCTCCCGTGGTGGCCGAAATTGCCCGGGAAAACAACTGCCTCACCATCGCTGTGGTCACCAAGCCCTTCGCTTTCGAAGGCAAGCAGCGTATGAAGAATGCCGAAATCGGCATCAACGAACTGAAGCAGAACGTGGACACCCTGGTTGTGATCCCCAACGACCGCCTGCTGCAGGTGGTAAGCAAGGGCACCACCATGGTGGAAGCCTTCCGCATTGCGGACGACGTGCTGCGTCAGGGCATTCAGGGCATTTCCGACCTGATCGCTCTGCCCGCTATGATCAACCTGGACTTTGCCGACGTGAAGACCATCATGGAATCCGGCGGGATGGCTCATATGGGCATCGGCGTGGGCAAGGGCGAAACCCGCCTGCTGGATGCTGCCAAGAACGCCATTGCCAGCCCCCTGCTGGAAACCAAGATCGACGGCGCCCGCGCTGTGCTGATCAACGTGACCGGCGGTAAGGACATGAGCATCATGGACATCAACGAAGCCGCCAACCTGGTGATGGAATCCGCTGACAGCGAAGCCAACATCATCTTCGGCGCCGGCATCGACGAAAGCCTGGAAGACGAAGTGCGCATCACCGTTATCGCCACCGGCTTTGAAAAGAATCCTTTCCCCAGCAAGGATAAGAAAAAGAACCGTGCTGCCACGCCCTATGGCGCTGCCGTGCCCACCTATAACCCCTACGAAAACCGTCCCCGGGCGGATGTGAACGGCGAACAGGGCTTTGATGCGCCTGCCCCCGCCAATTATGAAGGCGATGCGGCTTACTTCTCTGCCGGTGCCCGGCCCATGACGGCTGCCCCTGCGCCTGCCTATCAGGCTCCCATGGGCTTCCAGCCGCAGCCTTTCCAGCCTCAGCCCTTCAATCCCCAGCCCTTCCAGCCCCAGCAGCCCATGCAGCAGCCTGTTCAGCAGGAAGCTCAGCAGCCTGCTATGCCGGCCTACCAGGCTCCCCAGCAGCCTACGGCCAGCACCCGGGACGACCTGGGCGTGCCCGCCTTCCTGCGTCGCGGCGAAAAGAAATAAGCAAATATCGAAACCCGTTGTTGTCATGACAACGGGTTTTTTCTTTGCTTTCGATGCCGGAATGCAGTATAATCAACCGGAAAGAAGGGCGTATATGCCCAGCTTGGAGGAAGTATGTACACAATCATTGCATCGCCGTTGGGCCCTATACGCATAGAAGCCCAAAACGGGGCCATTGAGCAGGTTTTGTTTACCGATGAGGAATTGATGCCAACGGAAGATAAACTGCTCCAGGAGGCTCAAAAACAGCTGCAGGAGTATTTTGCCGGGGAAAGGAAAGCATTTGATTTGCCCCTGCGCATGCAGGGTACGCCCTTTCAGCTGGCTGCATGGCGGGTGCTGCAGGGCATTCCCTATGGCGAAACCATCACCTACGGCCAGGAAGCGGAAAGGATGGGTAACAGAAAAGCGGCCCGGGCAGCAGGCGGCGCCAATCACCAAAACAGGCTCAACATCCTTGTGCCCTGCCATCGGGTGGTGGCGGCAACGGGCATGGGCGGATACGGATGGGGAACGGAGAAGAAAAAGTTCCTGCTGGAGATGGAAGAAAAAAACAGCAAATAAAAAAGACCGGGCTGCAACGGATGCAACCCGGTTTTATTTTGAGTTATTTGAGGAACTGGGTCATAACGTAGCCGGTCTGGCCGTTATAACGGATCTGCGTCCACTGGTCGCCGGGGGTGAGCACGGTGACCTGGGTGCCGGAGTAAAGCCGGTTATAGATGGTACTGCCGGTGGTATTGGGGGCAGAACGGAAGTTGACATAGGTGTTGCCGTTCCGGATGGTTTTGATGGTGGAATCGGTTCCCTGCAGGGAAAGGTATTTGGTCATCATATAGCCGGTGTTGCCGGTTGCGCTGCCATACACCTTGGTCCACACTTCGCCGGGGCTGATCACGTGGAAACGTACGCCGTTTTTATACTGGGCCACCACTTTGGAGGTGGTGGAAGCCTGTTCCCGCAGGTTCAATACCTGGGTGGCGATGGGGTTGCTGACGTAGGCGTAGCCCTGGGTAGCAGGCTTTGGGGCAGGGGGTGCAACGGGGGTGGAGGGAGAAGTGACAGAAGAAGCGGTATACTTCAACAGGCTCTTATCCATATAACCCACGTTTCCGTTGATGCTGACACGCCAGAACTGGTTGCCTTCCAGCAGTACCTGCACCTGGGTGCCGTTGGAGTGCTGGGAGAGGATGGTGGAATCGGTCATGCTGGGGGCGCTGCGCAGGTTGCTCTTGCCGCTGTTGGGCGCGCTGATGACCGCGGTTTTGGCGGTGGTGCCGCCGTTCACGCGCACATAGTTTTTCATGAAATAGCCGGTCTGGCCATAGATGCTGACCTGGTACCAGTTATCCACGCTGGAGAGCACGTTGAACGTGGCGCCGTTATAATAGATGCCCAGCACAGGCGCGCTGACGCTGGGGTACTGGCGCAGGTTCAGGTACTGGGTGGCTTTGGGGTTGGAAACCACGCCGGTAACAGGGGTGCTGGCGGTGGGGGCGTTGTTGGTGGTGAGGTAATTTTTGCTCATATAGCCCACCTTGCCGTTGGCCATCACCATCACCTGGTACCAGTTGCCGCTTTCGCCCAGGATCATGACCCAGTCCCCGCGCTTGGCGGTATAAAGCCGGTCATATTCCGTGCTGGGGCCCTGACGCAGGTTCAGCGTGGAAGAGCCGGTCACCACGGCAAACTCGCCGTAGGTGGCAGCGAACGCGGGCACGGCGGCCAGCACAAGCGCCAGGCACAAAAGAAGCAGGCAGCAGGTTTTGAACATTTTTTTCATGGTGATTCCCTCCATGTTTAACAAGTGCTTTCGTATATATGACGAATGGCAGTGCCGTTTTGTTCCTGAAAATTACAATAATTCCACTAAAATTCTGTTTTGCAGGCTGAGCCCGGTTTCGGTGAGATATACGCGGCCGCCTTCCCATTGCACCAGCCCTTCCCGCAGGGGCTTTTTCAGCTTTTCGCCGAAAACGGAGGAAAGGCTTTTGCCGTGCATACGGAAAAATGCATCTTCCGATACGCCTTCCATGGTGCGCAGCCCCAGCATCATGCTTTCAAACATGGCATCTTCCGGTGAGAGGATGTCCTGCTGTGGCGGGTCGCCGGAAAGGTAGGCGGAGAGGGAGGCGGGATTTTGCCAGCGCACATTGCCCATAAAGCCGCAGGCGGCACAGCCGATGCCGATGTATTCCTTGCGCTGCCAGCAATCCAGGTTGTGGCGGCAGGGATAGCCCGGCAGGGCAAAATTGCTGATCTCGTACTGGAGAAAGCCGTGGCGGAACAGGGTTTGCCGGCAGGCTTCATATTGGCGGCGCTCCGTTTCTTCATCCGGCAGCTGCCAAAGGCCTTCCGTTACCTGGCGGTGCATCTTTGTGCCCTCTTCCACGATCAGCCCGTAGCAGGAAAGGTGGGTGACGGGCAGGACAAGGGCTTTTTGCAGGGTGCAGAGCACGTCCTGTTCCGTCTGGGTGGGCAGGCCCAGCATCAGGTCCAGGTTCAGGTTGTGAAAGCCCATGCGCTTTGCCAGCGCCACCGATTGCTCCACATCCTCCCAAAGGTGGATACGGCCCAGCAATTTCAAAAGATGGGGCTGGCTGGCCTGGGCGCCGAAGGAAAGCCGGTTGATGCCATGCTTTTTCAGCACGGCCAGAAAGGCTTCCGTTACGGTGCCGGGGTTGCATTCGCAGGTACATTCGGCGTTTTCGGCAAAAGTGAAATGCCGGTGCACGCAGCGGAGCACTTTGTCCATCTCTTCAGCGGGAAAAAGGGAAGGGGTGCCGCCGCCGATAAAGAGGGTGCTGATGACAACGGACGGGTATTGGGCGGCGCGTGCGGCAATTTCTTTTTCCAGGGCAGCGGTGTATGCGCCCATTTTTTCTTCCGCCCCTGCATAGGAAGCAAAATCGCAATAGGCGCATTTGCTTTTGCAGAAGGGAATGTGCAGATACAGCCCCGCTTCCATCAGGGCAGGGTGACAGCGTATACGCTGTTATCGGCTGTGGACAAAAGGGCGGCGCCGTTGGTGGTCATGCCCAGGTAGCCCACCACCTTCTGGCCGTCCAGTGCGCCGGGCAGGGCAATGGCTTCAAACCGCTGGGAATTCAGGTTGGCACGGTAGATGGTGTCGGCAGAGAAGGCGTACACCTTTTTGTTGAAAAGGGCAGCGCCCACGCAGGAAGAAGGCATGGTGAAGCGCTTATCCGTTTTGCCGTACAGAAGGCGCAGCTGGTTGAGGCCCACGGTGCTGCCGGAACCGGAAAGGGAGAACAGCAGCATGGCGTCGTTGCCCGATACCTGATGATCCTCCAGCTGCCAGCCATACACCAGAATGGTGGAGGAAGTATCTTCCGTACCGCGATAATCGAATTTCCGCAGCTGACGGGTGGTGATCACGTTCAGCTTATCCCCGGCAAACACCACGTCATAGGCCAGGTTTTCGCCCAGGGAGATTTCGCCGGAATTGGTCATGTTCACGCGGTAGGTGTGCAGCACGGTGTTGGCTACGGTGCCGTACACGTCCAGGGAGGTGGTCCACAGGTATTCGCCGTTGTCGAAAAAGCCCAGGTCCAGGATGATCATATCGGTGTAGGCGTTGGTTTCACCATCGATATGGGTGCCCCACAGGTCTTTGATTTCCAGCTCAGGCCCCACGTCCGTGCCCAGCACGATGGCCACATAGCGGCTGCCGGGCTTGGCAAACTGGATGGTGTTGGACAGGTTTTCGTTGTAGGTGGGGTGGCCGTTCTTATCCAGGATGTGCAGCAGGCTGCCGCTCCAGGCCACCACGGTGTTTTCGTTGCAGGTGAAGGACGCGTTGCTGCCCAGGGTGTAGCTCCACTTTTCGCTGCCCGAAGGATCCAGGCAGAAAAGGGTGCTGCCGTCATAGTACAGCAGCCGGTCCCCAAAGGGAGTAACGCTCTGGGCGGAGGTGCACCTGAGCCGGGTGGCGGATACATGCCGGTTGGAGCCCATTGCACCGATCAGCAGCGCCACCGTCAGCACCACCACCAGCACAATGGCGGCGAAAAGGATGCGGCGGGTGGTCTGCTCGTTTTTCTTTGGATTGAGGTTCTGATATTTCAAATGCGTTCACCGCTTTCTGTTTCTTGCAGGTTATTCATTTCATTATACTATGAAATTCAGTCACCGTCAAACAAAGAAAGTATATCCTTATCCGACAGGCGGGTGGGCATTTCTTCGCCGGGGGTGATCAGCTTATCGAAGAGGCGGCGCTTACGGTCGCTCATGGAAAGAACCTGCTCTTCGATGGAATGATGCATCACCAGCCGGATCACTTCCACCTTTCTGGTCTGGCCGATGCGGTGGGCACGAGAGGTGGCCTGTTCTTCGGTGGTGGGGTTCCACCAGGGATCGTAGTGGATCACCAGGTCCGCGCCGGTCAGGTTCAGGCCGGTGCCGCCGGCTTTCAGGGAAATGAGGAACACACCCACTTTTCCTTCGTTGAACTGCTGGGTGAGCTTTACACGCTCCTGAGCCGGCGTTTCGCCGTCCAGATACAAAGCGGGAATGTTTTCGGCCTGCAGCCGTTTTTCAATCAGCCGCAGCATGGACGTGAACTGGGAAAAAATCAGCGCCCGCTTGCCGGAATACAGGGCAGGGGGCAGAATATCCATCAGAAGCTCCATCTTGCCCGAAACGCCCTGATAATCGGGCAGGCAAAGGGCGGGATGGCAGCAGATCTGCCGCAATTCCGTAATGGCGGAAAGCACTTCGGCCCGTCCTCTGGTAATGCCCCGGTTTTGCAGGATATCGTGGACACGCTCCCGCTTTTGCAGAAGGGATGCCTGATACACCCGCTGCTGTTCCAGGCTCATTTGCGCCATCAGCACCGTTTCCATTTTTTCCGGCAAATCCTGCAGCACGTCCGCCTTCACCCTTCGCATCAGGAAGGGACGGATACGCCGGCGCAGGTCGTCCGCATGGTCGCCTTCGCTGTAGCGGCGCAGAAAGTCGGTATATTTGGGCAGGTAGCCGGGCAATACGAAATCGAAAATGGACCACAATTCGCCGGCGTGGTTTTCCATGGGTGTACCGGTAAGGGCAATGCGGGTGCGGGCGGTGAGTTGCTTTACGGCATGGGCGCCCACGCTTTGCACGTTTTTGATCTGCTGGGCTTCATCCAATACCGCAAAGCGGAAAGGAATATCCTTCATCAGATGAATATCCCGGCGGATGAGCGGATAGGAGGTGATCACAAGATCGGGCGCACGCTCTCCCTTCAGCGTTTCGATTTGCTCCGCCCGGGCGGCCTGGCTGCCGGAAAGCAGCAGCACCTTCATCTGCGGTGCAAAGCGTGCACATTCGTTCAGCCAGTTGTAGGTGAGGGAAGTGGGGGCCACAATGAGGGAAGGCAGGTGTTCTTCCTCCGTTTCCACGCAGGAAAGCAGGGCGGAAAGCATCTGCACCGTTTTGCCAAGGCCCATGTCATCGGCCAGAATGCCGCCCATGCCAAGGGCATGCAAAGAAAGCAGCCATTCATATCCCCGCAGCTGGTACGGCCGCAGGCAATCAATGGGGCAGGGCGTGGCTTTGTAGGAAAGGGCAGCCGTTTTCTTGGTCTGCTCGTCCATGGTGATGTCCAGATTGTTTTCCCGGATCAGGGCGCCCAGGCAGGAGGCCCAGTAATTCTGCATGCCCTCCGTATCATTTTCCGGGGTGGCTTCCGCTACGATTTCAGCCAGCGGCTGCCAGCTTTCGGTATCGGTCAGGTCCAGGAAGGTACCTTCCTTGAAGCGGAAATAGCGGCGCTTTTTGCGCAGCGCTTCCATCAGGGGCAAAAGCTCGTCAATGGGGGTATCGCCGTCCATCATTTCCAGCACCAGCCGGTTGCCCCTGGCCTTGACGGTTCCGCGAAGCATGGGCTTTTTGGGGGTCATGCGGCGGAAATCCTTACTGAAAAACACTTCGGCCATTTCGGTCAGCTTCCCGGCGCCCTCGGTGACAAAATCGAAGATGGCTTCCGCACCGGAAAGGTACACCTGCCCGCGCCGCACCCGGAAGCCAAAATGGGCCAGGGTATCCAGCACCTGCTTTTCCTTCACGGCATCCCGTAAAAGCAGGGCGTCCGTCTCGGCGGTCTCGGGAATGAAGGGGTCAATTTCATATGGCCCGTAGCAGAACGATACCTGGGCCGTCACATCGCTGCCGGATTTGTCCAGATACACTTTGGTGGTGGGTTCCAGATGGAGAAAGCGGCTTTCCAGCCCGGGATCGATGGAGACGGTGCCGCTGCGAAGAAGGAAGGGCATCAGTTCCCGCATCACCCGGCCGGTATCCTGCTGGCCAAAGGTAAAGGCGGCTTCACTGCCGCAGGAAAAGCGCTGCAAAGTGAGCAGCAGCTGCTGTTGTTCCCGGGGCACGGCAATCACTTCGCCGTTTGCAAAGACGAAGGAGGCGTCCCTGGAAAGGAAATAGAACACTTCCGGCATTTCCGCCATGATTTGCAGACGCTGGGGGGTGCCGGAAACGTGGAAATTGAGGGGAACATTTTTGTTTTCAATGCGGTGAATGGCGTACTGCTCGTTGCCGATATGCAGCATGAAGGGCATGGAGCGCAATGCCTCCAGCACGCGCTTGCCGCTGCGGGCGGAAAGAAGCAGCACCCGGGCGTCGGTGCCGGAAAGGGACTTGCCGGCCGCCGATTCGCACACTTCGGTGAGGATATCGATGATGCGGGTTTGCCGCTCGTCAAAATGCATCCATTCCGGCCGGTACTCAAAGCCTTTGCCCAGGGGCATGGCTTCCCCTTTTTCCCGGCACTGCAGGAAATGGGGGATATGGCGCACCACATACAGCCGCTCTTCCCCGATTTTCAGGCCCAGGCGCAGCCCTTCCCGGGACAAAAACAACACCGGCAGCATGCGGATATTGCCGCTTTCGGGCAGCATCTGGGCAACGGCGTCAAACAGGGCGGGAATGGCCTGCTCCCGGCGGATACGGTCCATTTCCGTCATGGCGCCGCTTTCCTGGGCCATCAGGGCTGCCGCCACGCAATGGGCGCAGAAGGCTTTGCCGCAGTCGCAGCGGGCAGAAGAGGCGGAAACGCGTACGTTCAAAAGCCTGCCTTCGTCAGAGACAAGGTAAGCGGATTCTTCTTTTCCTTTTTTCACTTCCCGCACCAGCATGCGGCTGAACAACGTGCGGCCTTGCTGCAGGGCATCGGCCCCGGCCAGACGAAGCAGCATTTCTTCGTTGAGCATGGAAAACCTCCTTAACGGCCAAAAAAGCGCGTCTTTTAAGAATACGACGCAAAGCCTGTTTCTCCTGCAAGAAAAACAAAGAAAAAAACGCCCTCCTTGCATCTTTTGCAAAGAGGACGAAAAAGCGCGTTATTTTTCCAAAGCTTCCAGCAGGGTATGCAGGTTCCTGACCATCACGTCTTCATAAGCAGTAAGGCTGCCGTCGCCGGTGACCATGGGATCCAGCAGGTACACGGGCGCGCCGGTTTCCCGGCTGATGGCTTCCAAAGCGGCGTTCTTGTACTGGGGCTCCGCAAAGAGGGGCGGGTTGCCTGCTTCCTGTACGATGTGCACCACTTCCGTCAGCATCCTGGGGGACAGGGGCTCTTCCGGTTCCAGCGAAACCACCGCCACAATTTCCAGCCCATAGGCTTTGGCGAAGTAGGGGAAGGCATCGTGGAAGGTGACGATTTTCCGGGAAGAGGCGGCCATGAGGCTGTCGGAAAGATAAGCATTCAATTCTTCCAGACGGGCAACGTAAGCCGATGCGTTTTCGGCAATCTGTTCCGCATGCTCCGGCATCAGTTCGATCAGCCGTTTTTCCATGTTTCTCACCATCTGAATGGCATTTCCGGGGGCCAGCCAGATGTGGGCGTTGTATTCTTCTTCCGCTTCGTGCTCATGGCCATGGCCGTGGTCGTGATGGTGTTCTTCGTGGGCGCAGATCAGCTCAATGCCTTCCGAGCAATCCACAACCGGTAAATCTGGCAGCTGATGGAGCACGTCCGGCAGGAATGCTTCCATGCCGGCGCCGCCGATGATCAGCGCATCGGCATTGGAAAGCAGCCGCATATCCCTGGTGACCAGCTGGTAATCATGCAGGCAGCCGGTGGAAGGGGCGGTCATGCAGGAAAGGGATACGCCGGGGATATCCTGAAGCAGGTTCCCGGCGAAGATGTAAACGGGGTAAAAGGAGGCGACCACATGCACCTCTTCCGCCACGGCGGCAGCGCCGGGCAAAACCAGGCATACCGCCAGCAGCAAACAAAAAAGCTTTTTCATAGTTTCTCCACAATGAATCAATAAGGGCTTTTCTGCCTCCTGCGGCTGAAAACGCCCATGCATTCCGGCATCCGGAAGGGGAAAGGGGAGGTACCTTCCTTTTCAAAAGTACCTCCCCGGCAGGAACAATTACTTGATGGCCTTGGTGTCGATTTCTTCCTGGAAGAGGGCAATGGCTTCTTCCAGCTTCATGGTACCGATCACTTCGCCCTTGCGGGTACGCACGTTCACGGTGCCTTCTTCCACTTCCTTGTCACCCAGCACCAGCATGTAGGGGATCTTCTGGGTGACGGCTTCGCGGACCTTGAAGCCGATTTTTTCGTTGCGCAGGTCCACTTCCGCGCGCATGCCCTTTTCCTGCAGGGCGGCCTGCACCTTCAGGGCAGCTTCGTCGGCCCGGTCGGTGATGGTCAGCACGCGCACCTGTTCGGGGGCCAGCCACAGGGGGAAGGCACCGGCGTACCGTTCGATGAGGTAGGCCAGGGTGCGTTCGTAGCAGCCGAGGGAAGTGCGGTGGATGATGTAGGGGCGCTTCTTCTGGCCGTCGGCGTCCACATATTCCATGCCGAACTTTTCAGCCAGCAGCATGTCGATCTGGATGGTGACGATGGTGTCTTCCTTGCCGAAAACGTTCTTGTACTGGATGTCCAGCTTGGGGCCGTAGAAAGCGGCTTCGTCAATGCCGATGGAGTAATTGACGCCCAGATTGTCCAGGATCTTGCCCATCACGGCCTGAGCTTCTTCCCACTGTTCCTTGGTGCCTTCATACTTGCCCTTGGGGTTTTCCGGATCCCACTGGGAGAAGCGGAAGGTGCAGTTTTCCAGCATGCCCACGGTGCTCAGCATATACTTGGCCAGTTCCAGGCAGCCCTTGAATTCTTCTTCCAATTGATCGGGGCGCAGCACCAGATGGCCTTCGGAAATGGTGAACTGGCGCACACGGATAAGGCCGTGCATTTCGCCGGAATCTTCATTGCGGAAGAGGGTAGAGGTTTCGCCAAGACGCATGGGCAGATCGCGGTAGGAGCGCTGACGGTTCAGGTACACCTGGTACTGGAAGGGGCAGGTCATGGGGCGGAGGGCGAAGCATTCCTTTTCTTCGTCATAGGGATCGCCCAGGATGAACATGCCGTCCAGGTAATGATCCCAGTGGCCGGAGATTTTGTACAGCTCGCGCTTGGCCATGAGGGGTGTTTTGGTGAGAAGGTAGCCCTTTTTCTGTTCCGTATCTTCCACCCAGCGCTGAAGCAGCTGAATAACGCGGCTGCCCTTGGGAAGCAGGATGGGCAGGCCCTGGCCGATCTCGTCCACGGTGGTGAAGTATTCCAGTTCGCGGCCCAGCTTGTTATGGTCCCGCTTCAGGGCTTCTTCCTGGGCCTTGAGGTAGGTGTCCAGGTCTTCCTTGGCAAAGAAAGCGGTGCCGTAGATGCGCTGGAGCATCTTATTCTTTTCGCTGCCGCGCCAGTAAGCGCCGGCGATGGAGGTGAGCTTATAGGCCTTCACTTTGCCGGTGGAGGGCAGATGGGGGCCGGCGCACAGGTCCACAAAGTCGCCCTGCTTATAGAAAGAGATGACGGCGTCTTCGGGCAGGTCCCGGATCAGTTCTACCTTATAGGGTTCGCCCTTTTCTTCCATGAAAGCAATGGCTTCATTCCGGGGCAGTTCAAAGCGTTCCAGACGGTCGTTCTTTTTGATGATGTTCTTCATTTCCTTTTCCACAGCGGCAAGGAAATCGGGGGTGAAGGGCTCTTCTACGTCAAAATCGTAATAGAAGCCGTTATCGATGGCGGGACCGATGGCCAGCTTGGCGTCGGGACGCAGCTTTTTCACGGCCTGGGCCAGCACGTGGGAAGCGGTGTGGCGCAGCACCTTCTTGGCGTCGTCATCTTCGAAGGTGAGGATTTCCAGGGTGCAGTCCTGGTGGATGGGCTTGACCAGTTCCCAGATTTCGCCGTTTACACGGGCGCAGAGGGCCTGCTTTTTAAGATCCTGGCTCAGCTGCCCTGCGATATCCAGGGCGTTCATGCCGTTTTCAAATTCCCGGGCTCCGTTTTTGAGAGTGATGATCATGGGGTTTTCCTCCGTTCATTTTCTGGGGGAGCATAGAAAAACGCCCGCCCCATTCATTTTCATGAAGGGACGAGCGTGAATTGCATTTTCGCCCGCGGTTCCACCCTTGTTGCCTGATGATCAGGCCGCTTATGACGCATAACGAGCGTCCGGCGATCCTCAGTCGGGAAGTGGTTTTTTCCGGGTTCTTTTATGTGCTTGCACCAACCGCACACTCTCTGAAAAAGACAGGCCGGAAAACATGTCTTCCGTCATTCTGAAAGATGGATGTATTATAACGCCATTTTCGCCGGCCTGTCAAGGGAAATTTGCCGAAATTACAAAAGGATATTGCTGGTGATCTGATCCACGCCAAGTTCGCAAAGAAAAGCGGCGTCTTCCGGGCTGTCCACCGTCCACACATTCACTTTAGTGCCCTTTTCGTGCAGCTTTTCCACCCGCTCTTTCGTGAGGCGTTTGAAATAAATGTCCAGGTCAAGCCGGTGCTCTGCCAGTTTTTCGGGCAGGTTGTCCTCCCACTGTTCCATGAGAAATTGAGCGGATTGATGAGGCAGGAGGGAACGGATGTGCAGCATGTTCTGAAAGTCAAAGGAGATAAAGGTGGTGCAGGGCAGATATTCTTCTTCCCGGATGATGCGGATGATGTTTTCGATATCCGCCCTTTCCATGGGGTTTTTGATTTCCAGCACCGCGTGCTTTTGATAGTGCTTGAGGATGCGGATGTATTCCGAAAGCGTGGGCAGGACCAGATCGCGCCGGACGATGCCGGTTGCTTTATCCTTCAGGCACAGGGCACGAAGACGGTCAAAATCCGTTTCTTCCACGATGTGGCTTTCCCCGGAAACACGGAGGGTATCATCGTCGTGGATGATGATGAACCGGCCGTCCCGGGTTTTGTGCACGTCGGTTTCGATACCGAAGTAGGGGTGCTGGCCGGCGGCCACAAACGCGGCGGCGGTGTTTTCCGTTTCAAGGCCGGAAAGACCCCGGTGGGCGATCAGGTGCGCTTTGTTGGGATGGGAAAAAAGAAGGGGCCGGTTCATGGAAAAAACACCTCATTCCTTGATGTAGCCGTAAATTTCTGCAATGTCCCGGCAGACGAAGGTGGGCTTCACGTTGCTTTCTTCCAGGTCCTTCAGGGTGGCTTCGCCGCTGAGCACCAGGCAGGTGGTGATGCCGGCGTTGACGCCGCAGGCAATATCGGTATAGAGCCTGTCGCCAATGAGCACTGTTTCTTCCTTGCTGCAGCCCATCTTTTCCATGGCCAGCTCCGCAATGGCAGGCCGGGGCTTGCCGATGAAATAGGGCAGCCTGCCGGTGGCATGTTCGATCATCTGGGCAAAGGAGCCGCAGTCCGGCGCGGAGCCGTAGGCGGTGGGGCACACCCAGTCCGGGTTGGTGGCCAGGTAATCCACCCCCCGGCCCAGCAAAATGCAGGCATCCTCCAGCTTACGGTAGGTAAGCTCGGTATCATAGCCCATCAGCAGGCAGTCGATATCTGCTTCCAATTGATCCGTGATGGGGAAGCCGGCTGTCTGCAGCTGTTCCTTGAAGGAAACGGTGCCCAGGGCGTAGATTTTTTTGTAGCCGCCCTTTTGCCGCAGGTAAGCACAGGCGGCGTCGGTGGAGGTGAAGAAATCTTCTTTTACCGCAGGCAGGTGCAGCCGTTCCATTTTTTCCACATACCTGGAAACGGATTTGGAGGAATTGTTGGTGAGGAACAGGTAACGGCCGCCCCGTGCCCGGATGGCGTTCAGAAAATCCAGGCAATGGGGGAATACGTTTTCATCCAGGTACAGTGTGCCGTCCATGTCCAACAGGTACAGCTTTTTGCTGCGGAAGGTATCTTTCATTTCCATGAAATGCTCCTTACAGGGCTTTGGTGGCAATCACATCGGCGCCGGTGCCGCATACATTTTCCAGAACCACCTGGCCCACAGTGACCGGGGAGGAAAGGGTAACTTCGTTCAGGGCGCCCATTACGTCAAACAGTTTTCCCTTGGGGATGGCCTTGTTTGTTTTCACGGGGCAGCGGCGATAGAGGCCGCCTTCCATTTTTACGGTGGAAGTGAGTACCCGGGTGGGGTTGAGAATTTCGTTTTTGCCGTATTCGGCGCCGCGGATGCAGCTGTTGCCGGAAACCAGATAACCGTTTTCTTCGTCCACGCGCAGCCTGCAGCCCTTGGGGCATACAATGCAAACCAACTCTTTCATGGCCTTATGCCTCCTTCACGCTGATTTCAAGGGTATCGCCCGTTGCCTTGTCCAGAAGGACCCGGGGCAGCTTGATCTGCTGCATTTCGCCGGGGGTCATATACTCGCGCTTGAAGGAACAGACAAGGTTTTCCCCGTCCTTCACTTCGATCACGCTTTCGCCAAATACCTGGCGCACCCGGAAGAATACTTCCAGGCTTTTTTCAATGCGGGGAACGCGCACCTGCTGGGGCACGGTGTAGCTGACGCCGTTTCCGTTTTTCAGCTGGATGGCAGGAGAATCTTCCCTGGGGTTCAGCACAAAATCCGCCGCGGCGGCGCCGGCTTTTTCGCTTTCCTGGGACACATAGTCCACCAGGTCATGCACATGCACCACATTGCCGCAGGCAAACACGCCGGGGATGGAGGTTTCCATGTTTTCAAAGACAACGGCGCCGTTGGTGCGCCCATCCATGCGGATGCCGGCGCCTTTGGTCAATTCGTTTTCCGGGATCAGGCCCACGGAAAGCAGCAGCGTGTCGCAGTCGAATTCCATTTCAGTGCCGGGGATGGGGTTGCGGTTATCGTCCACTTTGGACACCGTCACATGGGACAAGCGTCCATCCTTTTGCTGAATATCGGTGACGGTGTGGGAAAGATAGAGGGGAATATCGTAATCCTGCAGGCACTGGACGATATTGCGCATCAGGCCGCCGGAATAGGGCATTACTTCCACGCAGGCCAGCACTTTGGCCCCTTCCAGTGTCATGCGCCGGGCCATGATAAGGCCGATGTCGCCGCTGCCCAGGATCACCACCCGCTTGCCCACCATGTACCCTTCCATGTTCAGGTACCGCTGGGCGCTGCCGGCGGTGAACACACCGGCGGGACGGGCACCGGGAATGGCAATGGCGCCCCGGGTGCGTTCCCGGCAGCCCATGGACAGGATGACGGCCTTTGCCTGAAGCACCTGATAGCCCTTTTCGGTGTTGATGACGTGTACTTCCTTATTTTCGGTGACGGTGAGCACCATGGTATCGCACATCACCTGCACGGAGGTATCCTTCAGCATTTCAATGAACCGGTGGGCATATTCCGGGCCGGTCAGTTCTTCCTTGAAGCGGTGCAGGCCAAAGCCGTTGTGGATGCACTGGTTGAGAATGCCGCCCAGTTCCTTGTCGCGTTCCACAATGAGGATGTTGCGCAGGCCTTTTTCATAAGCGCTGTTTGCAGCCGCCAGGCCGGCCGGGCCGCCGCCCACTACGATCAGATCATACAGCATGGCGTTACACCTCCTTTTTCGTTTCGTTCATCAGAATGAAGCTGCCGTCCTTATCCTGCAGGATATCCAGGGGGCTTACCTTCAGCTCCCGGGCCAGAATATCCAGCACCCGGGGACCGCAGAAGCCGCCCTGGCACCGGCCCAGGCCGCTGCCGGCACGGCGCTTGATACCGTCAATGGAGCAGGGAGGGATGGGAGAATGGATGGCGTCCACAATTTCTCCTTCGGTGATGGTTTCGCACCGGCAGATCACCCGGCCGTACAGCGGGTTTTCGGCGATCACCTTCTGCTTTTCTTCCGCGGAAAGCTTGCGGAAGTGGATATGCTTGCGGGTGGTGACGGGGTTTTCTTTCTTTTCCATCATCAGCCCTTCGCCTTGCAGCAGCTGCACACATTCCAGCGCAATGGCCGGAGCGGAAGAAAGGCCGGGGGATTTGATGCCCGCCAGATCAATGAACTGCTTTGCCGCCACGCCGATCTGGAATTCGTCCTTGTTCAGGTTGGCGCGTACACCGGCAAAATTGCGGATGGAATTGCGGTAATTGATGGTGGGCACGCTTTTGGCCGCCATCTTCTGCACAAAAGCCATGCCGGAAAAGGTGTTGTGGGTATCGTTTTCGCCGGATACACCTTCCGCATTGGGGCCCACGATCAGGTTGCCGCCCACGGTGGGGGAAACCAATACGCCTTTGCCGTTTTCGTTGGGGCACTGGAAGAGGGTGTGCTTTGCCCTGGTTACTTCACACTTGTCCATCACATAGTATTCGCCCCGGTTGGGCCGGATTTCAAAGGTTTTTTCCGCCACCATTTCGTGGATGCGGCCGCTGTTTACGCCGGCGGCGTTGACGATGTATTTTGCTTCCACATTGCCTTTATTGGTATGGATCACATAATGATCCCCGGCCCATTCGATATTTTCCACCCGGGTGCGCAGCTTCATTTCCACGCCGTTTTGCACCGCCACTTCGGCAAAAGCAATGGTGTATTCCCAGGGGCCCACAATGCCGGCGGAGGGGGCATACAAAGCGCCCGTCACTTCGTGGCTTACTTCCGGTTCCATCTGAAGCACTTCTTCTTTGGAAAGGATACGCATATCCGGCACGCCGTTTTTTACACCCCGGTCATACAGCATGTTCACCGTTTCCATTTCGCTTTCGGAAAAGGCCAGCACCAAAGAGCCGATCTTTTCATAAGGAACGGACAGGTCTTTGCACAGCTGTTCCGCCATGGCACAGCCCTGCACGTTGAGCCGGGCCATCATGGTACCGGGTTCGGGGTCGTAACCGGCGTGGATGATGGCGCTGTTGGCACGGGAGGCGCCCATGGCCACGTCGTTTTCTTTTTCCAGAACGGCAATGTTCAGCTTGTATTTGGATAATTCGAAGGCGGCAGCAGCGCCGATCACGCCGCAGCCGATGATGGCAACATCATACATGTGTGTTTCCTTCCTTTCGATGGTTTCAAACATATTGTATACACCATGTTTCATCATACCACAAATAGGGTGTTGTGACAAGCTTTCCCTTGTATCGGAGAGAAAATGATGGTAAGATAGCGGGGAGGTGAATGTGGGTGCAATTGTATAAAGAAGTGAAGGATGGCATTTTTCAGTCCCGGCCCAACCGGTTCATCGCCCATGTGCTGGTGGATGGGAAGGAAGAAGTGTGCCATGTGAAAAATACAGGCCGGTGCCGGGAACTGTTGGTGCCCGGCGCCAAAGTGACCCTCAGCGTATCGGATAACCCAGCAAGGAAAACAAAGTATGATCTGGTGGCCGTCTGGAAAGGGGATACCTATATCAATATGGACAGCCAGGCCCCCAACCATGCAGCCGGGGAAGCGCTGTGGCATCTGATCCCGGGGGCAAAGCAGGTGAAAGGCGAAGTGACCCACGGGGAAAGCAGGCTGGATTTCTGCGTGGAAACGGATAATGAAACATGGTTTGTGGAAGTGAAGGGGGTCACGCTGGAAAAGGAGGGCCATGCCCTGTTTCCCGATGCGCCTACGGAAAGGGGTATCAAGCATCTCAACACGCTGATCAGATGCGTGGAAGAAGGGAACAAAGCGGCCGCCCTTTTCGTGATCCAGATGAAGGGCATACACAGCTTTTCGCCGAATGACACCATGCACCCGGCCTTTGGAGAAGCGCTGCGGCAGGCAAAGCAGGCGGGCGTTGAGATTTGGGCGTATGATTGCCTTGTGACCGAAAAGGGCATGACGATAGATCGCCCTGTGCCGGTGCAGCTGTAAGCAAGGGTGATTGAAGGGGCACTGCGCTTTCTGCACCCCCCATTGCGAGGCAGGGGCCTATGCAGCCCCTGTACCCCGCACCAGGGCCATCGGCCCTGGACCCAGAGTGCGACACACAATTTTATCTGACAGGGGTGCTTCCGCATGAAAGGTGTGGAGACGAAAAGAAACAGCACCACGGGCACAATGAAATTGCTTTGAGAAGGTGAATGATATGAATGTATTGGATATTGATGTAAATTTTGATTTCACAACGGATACTCCGAACTACTGGAATAATTTCTGGGGAAATAATAATGGACTTGGGTCAGGAGGAAGTGATCCGGACTCTTCAAGTAAGGTGCTTCGTCAATATCATAAACTTTTGTGGAGCAAACCTTTACCAAACGGAGAGTTTTTAGATTTAAAGACAGATACTGTTGCCAATTATTTATCGTGGCGTAATTTTCGTTTTGGAAGCGATTCTATTACAGCAAGTTTCCGGTATGAACGTTACAAGAATATGATTGAGAAAGTAAAGAATGTAGTACCAGACTATAGAAAATTCATGGAAAACTACATTAGATGCTCTTATACAATAGGTGGCATGATTATCTTTCCAAAGAGACCTGGAGGGATCAATCAGTCACGGGGGTGCAACCATAAAATACGAGATCGTTGGGATCTTACGTTGGAATGTATAAGAAAATATTATAATGGTGAAAAAAGCCCAATATATGATACTTTGAACAAAGATGAAGCATTTTTTGATTTGTTTGTTGATTTTAAGGGATATGTTGATTTTTTCTATTTACAGGATTGTGTATCGGATGACTATTGTTCGGTGAATTTTTGGATTGGAGATGGCGACTTTACAAAGAACCCATTACCTCAAACAGTTTCAGATTATTTGACTTGGATTGATTGTGAATTGCAATTTGTCGCTTCAAGAAATAAACGAATACAGGAAGCTATTTTCCGTGGTGATTATCAAATGAATATTTGAGTTTATTTGATATAGCGAAGAACAGCGCATGTTGCATATATGCAACATGCGCTGATTGTATAAAGAAAACCACTGGCTAGGCCAGTGGTTCCGGAAAGCCTATGGCGATGAATAAAAAACCCTGTTAGAATAAAGTGCGGTCTGCCAACTGCACAAAACTAACAGGGAGGGACATTCATTATGGGAATGAATGACATGAACAGTTTATCACACACGAAATGGAATTGCAAATATCACATAGTATTTGCGCCGAAGTATAGGAGACGAGTGTTTTATAAAGAAAAAAGGCAAGGGATAGGAAAAATTCTGAGGCAATTATGTGAAAGAAAAGAAGTAAAGATAATACAAGCAGAAGCATGCCCGAACCATATTCATCTGTATGTAGAAATACCGCCAAAGATTTCAGTATCACACTTCATGGGATACTTGAAAGGAAAAAGTAGTACGATGCTGTACGAAGAATATGGGGAATTGAAGTACAAATATCGGAACAGAGAATTCTGGTGTCGCGGTTACTATGTAGATACAGTAGGGAAAAATGAAAAACGAATAGAAGAATATGTGAAGAACCAGCTAAAAGAAGACGAGCTGGGGGAACAGCTGCGAATGCCGTCCACCAGCCCGTTTACGGGCAGCCGGAAATAATCTTGCGCAATTGGCAGATCGTAATTATGCGTTTGACGCATTGCGAGGAACAGAGGGCTATGCCCGCATGGTGACAACCACCAGCTACGCTGGTGGATGGGTTCTGTAACATTATACGTTATAAGCTTGTTTAATCAGTCAAGGATCAGATCCATGCCGTTGGGGGAAAGGGTGTATTTGCTTTCTCCGGTGCCTTCGCCCTGCTGGCCGAACTTGCTGATGCCGGCGGAAAGCACGGTGCCGTCTTCAAGCATGGCCAGGCAGAAAAGGCTGCCGCCCTGCACCAGCACCACGTCCTTATCCCACACCTGGGCCGGCAGCACGCCTTCGGTGGAAGAGGAACGGAAGCCCTGGCCCAGCTGGCCGTAGCTGTTGTTGCCCCAGCTCCAGAGGGAGCCGTCTTCCAAAATGGCGTAGGTCTGGGAGGAATAGGCGGCCACATATTTCACCGGCAGGGGCAGGGGAACGGCCTGGGGGGCGGAGGTGGTTTTCAGATTGGTATCATAGCCCAGCTGGTGGAAATCGTTCCGACCCCAGGTCCACAAAGTACCTTCCGTGTCCAGCAGCACCACGCTGTGGCCGCAGGCGTCGATGGAAGCAATGCTGATATCGCCATAGTCAATGACGATGGGTTCGGCAAAATAAGCGGTGTTTTCCGGGGAAATTTCGTGGTTTTCGTTATTGCCCCAGCCATACAGCGTGCCGTCGGCCGCCAGGGCCAGGGAGAACTTGCCGCCGCCTGCGATCTGTACAATGTTTTCCAGGGGAAGCAGGTAGGGCTGCTGCACGTTCTTGCGCTTGCCGTTGCCCACCTGGCCGTTGCTGTTGCGGCCCCAGGCGTACACACGGCCATCTTCCGTCAGCATCAGCACATGGCCAAAGCCGGTGGCAAAGGCGGCAGGCTTTTCGGGCAGGCTGGCTTTCTTATGGGTGGTGTAGCTGCCTTCTTTCAGGGTAAGGGGCAGGTAGCTGTTATTGCCCACGCCGTACACGCTGCCGTCGGACAGCCAGAGGAAGCTGTAATCGGAAGCGGTGACCACGTCGGTGAGCAGGGACAGGTCGATCTCTTCATTTTTTGTTTTGAAATCGGACACTTTGTAGGTTTGCTTCAGGTTACCTTTGCCCAGCTGGCCGAACTGGTTATCCCCCCAGCAGCGGATGAAGCCGGTGGTATCCCGGGTGTAGGCAAAGCTGCCGCCCACGGCAAGGATCACGTTCCGGCCGTCAGGCAGGGTGTGCACCTGGGCAAGGGCGCTGCCGCAAAGAAGGCACAAAAGCAGGGAAAGAGCGGTTATTCTGCGGAGCATACCATATCCTCCTTATGAATGCGGCGGCAGGCAAGGAACGCCATCAGGCCCAGCGTGGCCGCCATGACGAAGTAGACAAGCAAATCGGGCAGGTTGGTTTTATCCAGGGCGAAGATGGTGGCGATGCAGACCACTTCACCCAGGAGCATCAACAGGCTTTCCAGCCAGATTGTTTTGGAAGCAAGGCCCCGTTTTTTGCCCTTGATGAGGGTGGAAAGGTGGGTGAAGAAAAGGATGCAGGCCCAGACGATATGGTTTACTCTGGCAAAGATGAACACAAACAGCACGTCGTCGCACCGGAGGCAATGGGGCAATACCTGCACCGCGCAGAAAAGGAACAGGGCATAGCGGGCCAGGGTGCCCGGGCATTTGGCGCGGCTGCGGAAAAGGAACAGCACGATGGCCAGAATCAGCGTCAGCAGCCCTTCGATGAAGCACACGGACAGCATCCAGTCGCCCCACTCGTTGGTGATGCAAAGGGGCTGGAACCAAAGGGCTTCGTTTTCCACCCATTCGCCATAGCCTTGGCCGGAAAGGGGTTCAATGAACCGCAGGGCGGCGTATAGGAAAAGGCCGGGAAAGGCGGCGGTGTCCAGCAGCGTACTGCATTTTTCTTTGGTGATCCGGGCGGCAAGGGGCGCTGCCAGCAAAAGGCCAAGCAGAATACCACCCATGTTCAGCCGGCCGTTACCCCACTGGAAGAAGGGGGCCAGGCCGGCATAACTGCCGATCTCGTCATAGAACATAAATTCAAACTGCACCGCGCAGTAAACAAGCCGGCCCACAAACAGGCCCAGCACGCCGGCCAGCAGGCCGTATACCGCAACGGCCACCTTTTTTGCCTTGCCTTTGGAAAAAACGATGGCCAGCACAAAGCTGACCAGCGTAAAAAACAGGGCAAGGAGGGCGTATGTGTTTTCAAACAGGGAGAAGGATTCTTCCATGCAAGGCACTCCTTTTTATTTTTCCAGGGTGGAGAAGTAAATGATGTCGCTGAGGAAGCGTTCGATATCGGGACAGTTGTACTTGACGTAGGCGAACTGCTTTTTGTTGTTCATCCCCTTGAACACCAGGGTGGAGCTGTTGCCGCCATCCAGGTTGAAGGCGATGGAGCAGCCGCTTTCTTCGTTATGCTTTTTGCCCAGCATTTCACACAGGGCGGCAAATTCCGGCAGCGTCATGCCCTTGGAGCCTTTGCTCTGGGGGCCTTCACAGGTGACCAGCAGGTATTCCAGCGGGCCGATCTGGCAGATGGCGGAGCGCTGGGTGCTGTTCTGGGCGCCCAGGGAGCGGTTTTCGTAATCAGGGGCGATCACGCTGACGCCGTCCTGGCACAGCAGGGGGCCGAAGCAGAACACCTGGTACAGGTTCTCTTTATTTTCTTCGTAATAGGCGGCATACTGGTCCTTGGTGCACAGGGGCAGGGCGGACAGGTTGCCTTCTTTATCGATGACGAGCAGGTCCATGCTGCCGTCGGCGTTGTTGCGCACCTGCTGGCTCATCCGCAGCACCACCTGGCACTTGTCGGCCTTGGTGTGGTAATCGCCGTTGATGGCGACCACCGCATTCACGGCCCGGGCCACCAGACGGCCGCGGGAAGTGGTGGAGGAGCGGAAGGTGGCCTTGGGTGTTTCGATCAGCCCGGCAGGAGCCGTGCGCAGCTGGGAGGGGTGGCTGATTTTTACATGGGCGTAATTGTAGGTGGTATCGGCATAGACATCCGTATACATTTTGACGGAGATGGAGCTGTCCTGATATTCATCAGCGGAGAGGTAGTTTTCATCCTTGGGGGCGGCACCGAAGGTATAGTTATCCATGGGCAGGGCTTCCTGAGCCGATACCGAAACGGCAACTGCCGCAAACAGGAGGGACGTCAAAAGAAAAAATACAATTTTGTTCAGCTTCATGGTGAAGGCTTCCTTTCCTGGGAAATGATTCACTCCGTCTATCATACACGAAAAGCCCCTGTTTGGCAAGAAAAAAACAGGATGCACACAAGAAGGCGTGCATCCTGCCGGAAATGTTTATTCGTCTGCCGTCATGAAGCGGTACTGGGCTTCGCACAGGCCACGGTAATGGCCGCCGGGCAGCTTGATGAGCTCTTCGTGGTTGCCCCTTTCGGCGATCTTGCCGTCCTGCACTACAAAGATGCAATCCGCATTGCGGATGGTGGACAGGCGGTGGGCAATGACGAAGGAGGTGCGGTTCTTCAGAAGGGCGTCCAGCGCCTTCTGAATCAGCATTTCGGTGCGGGTGTCGATGGAAGAGGTGGCTTCGTCCAGGATGAGGATCTTGGGGTCGTTGAGCAGTGCCCGGGCGAAGGAAATCAGCTGGCGCTGGCCCTGAGACAGGGAAGAACCCCGTTCGTTCACTTCCGTCTGGTAGCCCTTGGGCATGTTCATGATGAAATCGTGGGCGCTGACGGTTTTGGCCGCTTCGATCACTTCTTCATCGGTGGCGTCCAGACGGCCGTAGCGGATGTTTTCCATGATGGTGCCGGAGAAAATGAAGGTATCCTGCATCATGACGGACATCTGCTTGCGCATGGAGGTGAGCTGCAGATCCCGCAGGTCGTGGCCGTCGATCTTCACGCTGCCTTCGGTGGGGTCATAGAAGCGGGAAAGCAGGTTGACGATGGTGGTTTTGCCGGCGCCGGTGGGGCCCACCAGGGCGATGGTATTGCCGGGGGCAATATCGAAGGAAACGTCCTTGAGCACCGTCTTTTCCCGGTCGTAGGAGAAGGTGACGTTTTCAAAGGTGACCCGGCCTTCGATGGGGGGCAGGGGCTTGGCGTCTTCCTTATCCTGAATGTCCGATTCGGTATCCATGATTTCGAAAATGCGTTCCATGGAGGCGGTGGCGGAAAGCAGGCTGTTGTAGAAGTTGGACAGGGTGTTGAGGGGCTGCCAGAAGCGGCCCAGGTACCAGATGAGCAGCAGCAGGTCTGCCAGGAAAGCAGGGTCTGCCTTGATGAACTCCACGCCGAAAATGTACACCAGCACCGTGCCGATGTTGCCGGTCAAATCCAGCATGGGCCAGAAGAGGTTGTTGATGGTGACGGCCTTCATCCAGTAGGAGCGGATATCGCTGTTGACGGAGCGGAAGGTATCGTCGTTTTCGTCTTCACGGACGAAGGCTTCCGTGACCCGCATGCCGGTGAGGGATTCGTGGAGGTAGCCGTTCATGGTGGAGTTTTTCACACGCACCCGCTGCCAGCGAAGGCGCATGATCCGCTTTACTTTGAACAGGATGAAGATCAATAACGGCAGGATGCACATGCCGATCAGCGTCAGCTTCCAGTTCACCACCAGCATGATGATCAGCAGCAGCACGATGGTCATGCAGTCGATGAGCACGTTCACGATACCGTTGGTGAACAGGTCGTTCAGGGAGTTGACGTCGTTGATGACGCGCACCAGCAGTTTGCCGGCGGAGCGGGTATCGAAGAAGGAAAAGCTCATGCCCTGAATGTGGTGGAACAAATCTTCACGCAACGTTGCCAGGGCTTTGCGGCCGGCAGAGTCCATCCAGCGGATACGGTAGCGGGTGCAGATGGCGCCGATGATGGCAAGCAGCACCATGCCGCCCAGGATCCAGGGCATGTTCTGGGTGGCCTTTACCTGCAGCTCGCCGATGGCACGGCTCATCAGGTAGGGGTTGGCCAGGCCGCAGGCCATGGCGACCACCATCAGCACCAGCGAAAAGCCAACCTGCTTTTTATAGGGCTTCATGTAGCGCAGCAAACGGACAAACTGTTCTTTATTAAACGGTTTTTCCAATGCTTCATCGTCCAGCTGGCGAATGACACGGGCCATTTTACTGCACCTCCTTTTCAACCTTCACGGCGCTGGACATCTGGTCCATCACCATCTGGTAGTAAATGCCGCCCTTTTCCATAAGGGTTTTATGGTTGCCCCGTTCCGCAATTTCGCCGTTATCCAGCACGATGATCTGGTCGGCATTCTTGACGGAGGAAATGCGGTGGGCGATGATGAAGGTGGTGCGGTCCTTGAGCACTTCCTTCAATTCTTGCTGGATCTGGTATTCCGTTTCCATGTCCACGGCGGAAGTGGAATCGTCCAGAATGAGGATGGAGGGGTCGATCATCACGGCACGGGCAATGGCGGTGCGCTGTTTCTGGCCGCCGGAAAGGCCAAGGCCGCGTTCGCCCACCACGGTATCATACCCCTGGGGCATATGATCGATGAACTCGGTGGCCTGGGCCACCTTGGCGCTGCGCTTCACCCGTTCCATATCGCCGGTGGGGTCGCCGTAGCGGATGTTATCGGCAATGGTATCGGAGAAGAGGAAGGTTTCCTGCATCACATAGCCGATGTGGCGGCGCAGGGGCTTGATGGAATGTTCGCGCACGTCGATACCGTCAATTTTGATGGAGCCGGACTGAATGTCGTAAAACCGGCCGAGCAGCGTGACCAGGGTGGATTTGCCCGAGCCCGTGGCGCCCATGATGGCCACCGTTTCGCCGGGCTTTGCTTCCAGGCAGATGTCCTTCAACACCGTCTGATGGCCGTAGGAGAAATTCACATGGTCAAACACCACATGGCCCTTGAATTCGACCGGGGATTTGGCGTTTTCCGGTTCCTTGATGGAGGCGCCGAGATCCACATAATAGAACAGCTTTTCGGCGGAAGTGACGGCGTTGGTGACCATGTTGATGATGTTGGGCAGCTGACGCATGGGGTCCACCAGCATCCAGATGTAGCCGGTGACGCCCACCATGGTGCCGATTTCCAAAGAACCGTTGATGGTGAGCAGCAGGCCGCCCAGCAGCGCGATGGGGGTGCACAGGGATGCCAGCACGTCCATGAAGGGCACGAAGGAGGACCACAGCCAGCTGACCTTCAGGTGCATATCCGCCAGCTTCTGGTTTTCCTTATTGAAGCGTTCTTCTTCATAAGGTTCCTGGGCATAGGCCTTCACCACGTGCATGCCGGCCAGGTTTTCCTGGGTGATGGTGTTGAGGGTGGCGTTCTGTTCCCGCACTTCCCGGAACAGGGGACGCACCTTTTTGTTGAACACCCAGGCCATCAGGGCAATAAAGGGGGTGAGGATGAGCACCAGCAGGGTGATCTGCCAGGACATGGTCATCATGAAAATGAAGGCGCCCACAAAACGCAGGGCCTGTTCATACACATGAATGACGCCAAAGGCCATCAGGTGACGCACGCCGTCGATATCGCCGGTCATGCGGCTCATGATTTCGCCTACACGGTGCTTGTCATAAAATTCGTAGGGCATTTCCTGCAGATGGGCATACAGGCCGGTACGCAAATCCCACATGGCCGACTGGCTCATGCGCTCATAGAGCACGCTGCGGCAGAAATTGCACACGCCGGTGAGCAGGGTGAGCCCTACCAGCATGATGCAGAAGGGGATCAGCTTCTCGTACAGGCCGTTTGTGATCACGTCGTCCACGATGAACTTGGTGATGTAGGGCTTGACCAGCATGGCGATGATAACCACCGTCTGAAGCAGCAGGCCGCCAAAGAGATGCTTTTTGTAGGGCTTCATCAGGCCCCAGATGCGCTTAATGGTATCCACAACGCATACCTCCGCATGATAAAAATCTCCTATATTATAGCAAGGCCAAAAATAGCGTCAAGATAAAATGTTGCGATTTTTTTCCCAAATCCTCCAAACGGCAGAAAGTGACAGAAGAAGGAGAAAAATTGTCATTCTTTTGCTGTGCGGAAAGAGACAAATATTTTCCGGAAAGGGGGTTGACAGATGTATCGGAAGCCGATATAATACATATATCGGCACACGATATATCGGCCGACGAAAGGAGAAACGGAATGGGAGCGAATTTTCCCTTGACGGAAGCGGTGTACTACATTCTGCTTTCGCTGCTGAAGCCCATGCACGGCTACGGCATCATGCAGAACGTGGAAAAACTGTCCGGAGGGCGGTTGCACCTGGCGGCAGGCACCCTGTACGGCGCCATCAGCAGCATGCTGGAAAAAGGATGGATTGTTTCGGTGGATGAAGCGGGGGACAGCCGGAAGAAGGAATACAGGATCACCGAAAGCGGTAAGAAAATATTGCAGGACGAATATGCCCGGCTTTGCGAACTGGCAGAGAACGGGAAAAGGGTATTGGAGGATGCGCAATGAGGACGAAAGTGAGAAAATGGCTGTGGGCCTGGCAGTTTGACGAAGAGGAAGCCTGGCTGAACGAAATGGCACAAAAGGGTAAGGTGCTGGTTGGCTATCGCCTGGGGACGTATGAATTTGAGGATTGTGAACCCGGTGCATATACCGTGCGGCTGGAAATGCTGGAGGAATGGCCCACTTCCGAAGAAGGAAAGGACTATATCCGCTTTGTGGAGGATACCGGGGCGGAGATGGTGGGCAGAATTATGAAATGGGTGTATTTCCGCAAGAAAACGGCGGACGGCCCCTTTGAACTGCACGGGGATCACGCTTCCCGCATCAGGCATTTGCGCAGTATCATCACCCTGCTGGTGCCGTTCTTGATTCTCAATATCGGCATTGGTCTTTACAACCTGTGCATCGGCATCGGTTTTCCTTCCACTTTGAATCTGATCGCCGGCTGCGCATCCATCGGGGTTTCTGTGCTGCTGGGGCTGGGGTTGAAAAAGCTGCAGGGAAAAAAGAAGCAGCTGGAAAAAGAAGCCCAGTTGTTTGAATGAGGATGAATGGGCTAGGCAGGGGGACTGCTCGTCCCCCTGTACCCCCACGCCAGGGCCATTGGCCCTGGACCCAATCCGCGAAGTAGTTGTGTATATAAACAAACTGTTTCCGCGTGAAACTTGAGGGATGGAATCATGAGCCCACGGGCGCTATGAAAACGAAAAAAGAGCGGTGGAGAGAAAAAATTCTCTCACCGCTTCTTTTATCGTTTTCCCCGGATGCCAGGGCATCCGGCAGGCGGCGTTCCGCCGCCCAGCACGTGTGTGCGGCGGTGCCGCTGCCAATTCGCAATATTGCAAACGTCTTTTTCCAAGAAGTTTCTGCGTGCCGGTTGCAACAGCGGGAAGGTGTTTGGTCTTCCGGACAACCACTTCCGCAATTGGGTCCAGGGTCAATGACCCTAGTGGGCAGGGGCGAAGCCCTGCATGGTTCCCCTTTCACGAACGGATTATTTTACTTCTTCGATGGTATAGTTCTGGGTACCCAGGCCCATATCCTCCAGCATTTTGATCTGCAGGTAGGGGTCCTTGCCGTGGAGCCGCTGGAACAGGTGGCCTTCTTCACCCATCTTGTGTCCCTTGGGGACACCCTGAGGAATAAGGTCTTCATATTTAATCATGTCCAGGCTGGCGCGCTCGATGGCCACAATGTCATCGCTGGCCATGACGCCGATATCCGGCACCAGGGAAGGGGTGGTGAGCCCCCAGCAATCGCACAGGGCGGTGATGGAAATGAGCATGTTGATGAAGTATACATTTTCCGGGCCGAACAGATCCAGCACCGTTTTGGTGCAAAGGGCCATGCCCTGCTGGAAATCGGCATAGTCGTGGCTGTCCAGGGTGACGGCCTTTACGGGGCACACCTTGGCGCAGTGCTGGCACATGGTGCAGTCGTGGTAATTCACTTTGTATTTGCCGTCTTTGTCGAAGCGATTGGCGTGGTGGTTGCAGGCTTCAATGCACTTGTTGCAGTGGATGCACTTGCTTTCGTCCCAGAGCAGGCCGCCTTCCAGCCCGTGGATCTCGTGGCGGGTACGGTCGGTCACGCAGCCCATGGAGATGTTTTTGCAGGCACCGCCGTAGCCGCAGGCACCATGGCCCTTGACGTGGGAAAAGTCGATGAGGAAATCGGCGTCGTGGATCAGGCCGGCCACGTCCACATGGCGGAAGGACTTGAAATCCACTTCCTTGGTGTAGTAATATTTGCCGAAATAGCCGCAGTCGTCCAGCACGGGGCAGCCCAGGTTATCGGCGGTGTAGCCCCGGCGTTCGGGATGGCGGTGGTAGACGTAATGGTCGGTAATGAAGCATTCGGCGCCGCTGTCCTGAACAAACTTCACCAGCGAGCGCACAAACACCGGCGGGATGGTGGAGTAGGTGACGCCGTCACCGATGTGCATTTTGATGGCTACTTTCTTGCCCTTCACTTTTTCCGCCAGACCGGATTTTTTCAGCATCCGTTCAAATTTGGCGGGAAGGGTTTGCCCCTGTTCGTAACGGGCATAAGCCATGGAAGAAAAAAGTACCTGTCCGGGCATGGGGATTGCTCCTTTCTGTTATGCGTATTTTTTTATTGACATTGCAGGGTGATCAGGTGAATCTGCGGCCGGGCGCCCAGCCTTACCGGCAAATCGGATGCGCCCACGCCGTTGGATACCAGGATATCGGCGCCGTTTTCATGGTACCAGCCGGAAAGGTAACGGCTGCCCAGGTCGCTGGAGGAAATGGGCGCCCAGCCAAACAGGGATACCTGCCCGCCGTGGGTGTGGCCGCACAGGGCCAGGTGGAAAAAGGGCCGGCCCATGGCATATACCTGTGGCAGTACGTCCGGGGTGTGGGGCAGGAAGATGGAAAAATCGGCTTTGCAGGATTGACGGGCCACTTTGCCCAGATCCGGGTGGCCGTTGTAAAAATCGTCGATGCCGGAAACCGAAAGGGTGCTGCCCTCTTTTTCGAACAGCCACACATCGTTGACCAGCGGTATGACGCCGGATTGCTTCATGGCCCGCTGAATGCGGGGCAGGTGGCTTTCGGGCAGGGTACGGTCGTGATTGCCAAAGACGGCCAGGGTGGCGATTTTTGCCTGAAAGGAAGGCTTTTTCTGCCAGAACCGCAGGGCGCCGTCGGCATCCTCCGCATAATCGCCGCCCAGAAAAACGAAATCCGCTTCCAGGGCATTGACCCGGCTGATCAGCGCTTCCAGCCGCCGGTCCGAAAAGAAGGTGCCCCAGTGGATATCGGACACATAGGCAATTTTCAGCCCGTGAAACGCCCGGGGCAGCGCGGCGTTTGAATAGCTTGTTTCCACAAGATCCAGCTGCCGGGCCAGATACAGCGGATACAGCAGGGCACAGCCTGCCGGCAAAAGGGCCAGCCATTTGCCCAGCCTTCCCGGCTTTTTTGCTTTTTTATGATGATGGTGATTGCTCATGAAAGCGTCCTTTCGCCAATGGATGTAAGGAAATTGTAGCATATTTGCGCTTCTTGTGCAATTGCGAAAAGAGGGGCAATGTGGTATACTTTGTGTAATTTCACGTTAAAGGTGTGACAGGAATGTGCAAGAAACTTTTTGCAGTGCTGACTGCACTGATGCTTATGCTGCCGGCGGTGGGGGCTTTTGCCGCCACGAAGGTGGAGGTGACCGCCGGGGAAGGAAAGGTGGACTACGCCTTCACGTTGGAGGATGCACAGTTTGCCATCGTTGAATTCACCGCCCCCGATGCCGGCGGCAAAATGGTGGTATACGGTGAAAACGGCAACTTTGAAGGGGAGATTCCGCTTCCCTGGTCCGGCAAGGGCGGCAATGTGAAGGTGACGGTAAAGAACCTGAAAACAAACACCCTGGGTTCCGCCACGGTGAAACTGGAAAAGAGTGCCGGGTACGCCGTGCCGGAGGGAAAATCCAACGGCAAGGTGGAAAACCTGGTGCTGACGGAAACGGTGGAAGGCTTTGGCTATTCCTTTGAAGCCCCCGGCACCGATTTTATGCTGCTGCAGTTCCGCAACAAGCAGGAAAGCGGCGAAATGTATGTGTTTCCGGATGAAAACGGCGTGTATACAGGCCAGGTGGCATTGCCGCTGACTTATGCCCGCACCCTGACCACGGTAAAGATCTGCACGGTGAAGGAAGCCGTGAAGAAAGAAGATACCGTGCGCAAGGCCTATCAGATGGGCCCGGCGCCTGCACCCCGGGAAGGCCGGCTTTCCGGCGTGGTGGTGTGCATTGACCCCGGCCATCAGGAAAACGGCAAAATGGTACGGGAGCCCATCGGCCCCGGCCTGGAGGGGTATACCTCCGGCACCAGCGGCATGGCCCAGGGCAAGGTGACCATGCGCAAGGAAAGCATTGTGGTGCTGGAAATTGCCGAAAAGCTGCGGAATGAGCTGATCAGCCAGGGGGCTACCGTGGTGATGACCCGGGAGACCCAGGACGTATTCCACACCAATCTGGAACGCTGCCAGATCGCCGAAGACGGCGGCGCGTTCATCATGCTGCGGCTGCATGCCGATACCAGGGCCGACGTAAACAAACGCGGCATTTCCATTTATACGCCCCTCAACAGCGATTATGCCAAGGCGGTGGCCAGCAAGGAAGACTATAAACACATGGGCCAGCTGATGCTGGACGCCACCAAGACGGCGGTGGGGTACAAACTGGATACCACCACCGGTTATGTGCATATGGGCGACGGATTTGTGGGCAACAACTGGGCCAAGATGACCTGCTTTTTGATCGAGCTTGGGTTTATGAGCAATGTGCAGGACGAGCACCTGCTCTCCCAGCCCCAATACCAGCAGTGGCTGGCGGAAGGCATGGCCCAGGGCGTGTATGAAATTGCCGTGTTCCGCGGGCTGGTGGAAGCGGAAGAATAAAGCAAAATAAGCAAGAAAAAAGGGAAAGCGTCTGGTGGGAGAGTTCTTAAGGATGAATTTATCCCCCAACGAAAAAAACGAGCATCCGGCACTCGGATGCTCGTTTGCTTATAGATTGGCAGACTTGTTTGTTTGGCCTGCGAACTGCGGAAACGCAATGCACCGGAACGGTGCGTATAATTGCGCACTCCTCAAATGGTGGGAGAATGAGTTTTTCGTCTGCTCGACAAATTGGAATTTGATGATGAACTCGTTTAGTCTATCTTTGCATAATCTTCTCTAAGCATACCGTAAATGTTATAGTCACAATAGACCGAAACCATTTTGCCTTGTCGGATTGTCCCCTCTTTTATGAAACCACACCGCTCAAGGACCTTATTTGAAGCGATATTCCTGACATCAGCACTCCCATTCAGCCGCTCTATTTCTGTATTTTCAAATATGAAGCGTACCACTTCCTTTAGTGCTTCTGTAGTAATTCCCATATTCCAATATTCAGGATGAATACGATACGCAATATCACCCATCCTTGAATTCTGTATATTAAAAACTGCAATCATTCCAATAACAGTATTTGTTTCTTTCAAAACAATGCCCCAGTCAAAATCTGGTGAGGGCTTCCTTTTCACCCAAGGACGGGGGTCAATGAACATCAATTCTGGGTTTTTTTCACCCTTGCTGGCTTTTCGTCCCCAATAGGTATATATTTCATCTCTCCCCAACCATTCTTTCAAATCTGGTACATCTGCTTCGTTAAGAGTTCTAATGATAAGCCTGTCAGTTTCAAGGACAGGTTTATCTATCTCGTAATCTTTTAACATGGTTCCTCCATCATATTATTGTATTCTGTCTCTTTGACCTATTCAAGTTTATTGTTTTCATTCTATCACAGCAGTACAAGAAATAGCAAGCCTTGGAGGGTTTGCTGTTTCGGCATTTCTTTGGTGTAATGGGAAGGATAACTCCTTCCTTTCCATCGTTCCCGCTGGCTTTCCCTTCTTTTTTTACAGGGCGGTTTCTGTCAGGATGCAGGTGGCATATCGGCCGGACAGGGCCTGCCGGGCAGCCCGGGCTTTTTCCAAAGTTTCAAAAGCGCCGAACACCACCGAGCCGGAGCCGGTCATCCGGGCAAAGGCGGCACCGGATGCATACAGGGCTTCTTTTGCTTCTCCGATGGCAGGCTTTTGTGTGATCGACACCGTTTCCAGCATGTTCACGGCGTTCTCTTCCATTTGGGCAAGATTGCCTTCCGCCAGTGCTTTCATCACGTTTTCCACGCTGCCGCCCCGGGGATTCTGGGCATGATAGGCGGTGAAAATTTCCTTGGTGGACAGGCCCTCGCAGGGCTGGATGAGCACAAGGGGAAAGGTGCGCCGGCAGGGAACGGGGGTGAGGATTTCGCCGATTCCCTGGGCGCGCATGGGCGCATCCACCAGGCAAAAAGGCACGTCGGCCCCCAAAGTTACGCCGATTTCCAGCAGCGTTTCCATGGGCAGGTGCAAATTCCAGAAGGCGTTCAGCCCCTTCAGCGCAGCGGCGGCATCGGCACTGCCGCCTCCAAGGCCGGCCCCCATGGGGATGCGCTTTTCCAGCGTGATGGCGGCGCCTTTTTGCGTGCCGGCAAACGGCTGAAGGGCCTGTGCCGCTTTCAGCACCAGGTTATCATTCCCGGCGGAAAGGGCGGCGCCTTCAACGGAAAGGGACAGGCCGTCCGCAGGGGCAATGTGCAGGGTGTCGCACAGGGAAAGGGGCTGCATCACGCCGTCCAGCAGGTGATAGCCGTCATTTCTTTGGCCCGTTATCTCCAGCGCCCAGTTGATCTTGGCCCGTGCCTGTATCTGCATGTTTTCCTCCTGCTTTGCTTTTACTCAGTGTAATTTCAAATGCCGCGCCCTTTTCTGTGGGCAGCAGGCGGATGTGCTGGCCGTGCTTCTCCATAATCCGTTGGCAGATGGCCAGGCCAAGGCCGGTGCCCTTGCCGGTGGTATGGGCCTTGTCGGCTTTATAGAAGCGGTCGAAAATGTGGGGAGCATCTTCGGGCAGCACGCCCTGGCCGTTGTCCTTCACCGTCAGAAACACCGTTTGCCCTTCGGTGCGGGTGGACAGGGTGATCAGCCCTTTTGGGGGAGTAAACTTGATGGCGTTATCCAGAAGGTTGACCAGCACCTGATGCACCTGATCGGCATCGGCGGAAACGAAACAGGCGTCGCTTTCGAAATGGGTTTCAATTTCCAGTTCCTTTTCCTCCAGCTGGTTCATGCGGGCAATGATCACCCGGCGCAGCCTCTCGTTTACATCAAAATCGGTAAAATGCAGGCTGGTTTCCTCGCTTTCCATGCGGGAAAGGCTGAGCAGCGATGCGATCAGCTTGGACAGCCTGTGGGTTTCATCGGTGATGATGGAAAGGGATTTGTGCTGTTCTTCCGGGGGCACGGTGCCGTCCAGAATGCCCTGGGCAAAGCCCTGAATGGACGTGATGGGGGAGCGCAGCTCGTGGGATACATTGGCCACGAAATCCCGCCGGCTTTGCTCCTGGCGGTACATTTTTTCCGCCATTTGGTTGAAGGAAGCGGAAAGGGAGAGCATTTCCCTTGTGCCTTCCTCCGGCACCCGGGCAGTAAAATCGCCGGCAGCCATGCGGTTGGCGGCTTCTTCCATGACGATAAGGGGGCGGGTCATGCGTTTGGAAAAGAGGAAAGCGGCCAACACGGCGGCAATGGAGATGGCAATGGCGGCTACGGCCACCTGCCACACCAGATCCCGGTAGGAAGCGTGCACTGTCTGGGCGGCCGTCTGGATGAGCACAAGGCCGGTGACCGTCTGCCGGTTGTTGATCCAGCTGGTTTGCATCTGAGGCACAATGACGGTGAAAAGGGGGCCGGCGGCGCTGTCCGTCTGCACCACAATTTCCTGCCCCTGGATCACCTGGGACAGGTAATCGGCGTATTGCTCCTGGCTGGGCAGGTATTGCATGCTGGCGTCCTGCAGGGTTTTTTCGTTATAGTAGGTGCGCTGGTTGCCGTTATGGTCATAGACGATGATGTAGGCGTTGTATTGCTGGTATACCCTGTCTGCCTTCCATTTCATCAGCTTTTCGGTGGCAGTGGGCTGGCTGAGGGGCCGGGGCAGGGTGGAAGGAGACAACTGGGTGGCAAGATATGCCATTTCCCGGGCCTGGGTTTTCAAGGCCTGCATGCGGCTTTCAATGCGGACGGAGCGCAAATGGAAATAGGACAGGCTGAACAATACGCCCACGCATAGAAAAATGATGGCCAGAAACCCGATCAGCAGCCGGGAAAACATGCTTCCCCTGCGCATTTACTTCACCTCAAACTTATAGCCTACGCCCCATACCGTGCGGATCTGCCAGCCCAGGCTTTCCGTATCCTGCAGCTTTTCGCGCAGGCGTTTGATATGCACGTCCACGGTGCGGCTGTCGCCGAAAAACTCAAAGCCCCACACCTGCTCCAGAAGCTGTTCCCGGGTAAACACCCGGTTTTTGTGGGAGGCCAGGAAATGGAGCACTTCCAGCTCCTTGGGGGGCATTTCGATCAGCTTGCCCTGAAAGTGCACTTCGTATTTTTCCAGGCTGATGGACAGGCCGGGGAAGGAGACGGTATCCGTTTGGGCATCGCTCTGGCTGGTGCGGCGAAGGACTGCCTTCACCCGGGCCACCAGTTCCTTGCCTTCAAAGGGCTTGGTAACGTAGTCGTCGGCGCCCAGCTCCAGCCCCAGCACTTTGTCAAAGGTTTCGTCCTTGGCAGAGAGCATGATGATGGGGATGTTGGAAAACTGCCGGATGGTGCGGCACACCTGCCAGCCATCCATGCCGGGCAGCATAATATCCAACAGCATCAGGGAAGGGGGATCCTTCCGAAAAGCGGATACGGCGGTATCGCCCCGTGTTTCCACCAGCACCTGATAGCCTTCTTTTTCCAGGTACAGGCTTACCAGCCGGGCAATGTTGGGGTCATCATCCACAACCAGGATCTTCTGCTTTTCGGACATGTTTTTTCCTCCTTATTTCAGGGTGACGATGGTCACGCCGTCTTCCCCTTCGCCGTACAGGCCCCGGCGGAAGCTTTTTACGTGGCCGTGGGTTTTGAAATAGCGCTGCAGGCCGTCCCGCAGTATGCCGGTGCCTTTGCCGTGCACCACGGTCACTTCGTTGAGCCGGGCCAGGACCGCTTCGTCAAAATACTTGTCCACGGCCATCATGGCTTCATCAAGGGCCATGCCGCGCACGTCGCACTGCATGAGCACGGTGCGGTCCATGGCGCCGGTGCGGGCCTTGACGGAGGTGACGGGCTTTTTCTTTTCTTTTTCTTTCACAAGGCGCAACTGGCTGATGTGCACTTTGGTTTTCATGATGCCGGCCTGCAAAAGCACTTCGCCCTTGCTGTCGGGCAATTCCAGCACGGTGCCCTTGGTGTTCAGCGTCATGATTTCCACCGTATCGCCTTTTTTCAGTTCCTTGGGCGGTTCGGCAAGGGAGGCGGTGTTCACCTTCAGCCCTTCAGACATTTCGTCGATGGAGGATTCCATCTTCTTGCGCAGGGCGTTCACTTCGTGGTCCGGCACGTTGGCGTTTTTCTTGAGGCGCTTGAGGTCGTAGATGATCATATCCGCGTCCCGCTTGGCTTTTTCCAGGATGCGCCGTGCTTCTTCCTTGGCTTTACGGGTGGAAGCATCTTTTCTCTCTTCCATATCCCGGTACAGCTTTTCCGCTTCATTGCGCAGCTGCACCGTTTCCTGCCGGGCCTGTTCGGCCAGCTCACGCTCTTTTTCCGCCACCTGACGGTGGTATTCCGCATTGGCGATCACGTCTTCAAAGCGGATGGTATCGTGGGAGAGCAATTCCTTGGCTTCGTCGATCAGGTATTCGGGTAGGCCCAGCCGGCGGCTGATTTCAAAGGCGTTGGATTTGCCGGGCACACCGATGGACAGGCGGTAGGTGGGCCGGAGGGTGGATACGTCAAACTCCACGCTGGCATTTTCCACCCCTCTGGTGGACAGGGCATAGGCCTTCAGCTCGCTGTAGTGGGTGGTGGCTATGGAACGAACGTTGATTTTGAGCAATGCGTTCAGGATCACCTGGGCCAGGGCGGCGCCTTCGGTGGGGTCGGTGCCGGCGCCCAGTTCGTCAAAGAGCACCAGATCCCGGGGGGTAACGTTTTCCATGATGGAAACGATATTGGTCATGTGGGAAGAGAAGGTGGACAGGCTTTGCTCGATGGACTGTTCGTCGCCGATATCGGCATACACCTGTTCGAAGGTGGAAAGCTCCGTGCCCAGCTGGCCGGGCACATGCAGGCCGCTCTGGGCCATGAGGGTCATCAGCCCCAGGGTTTTGAGGGTGACGGTTTTACCGCCGGTATTGGGGCCGGTGATGATGAGGGTGGTGAAATCGTCCCCCAGCCACAACGAGCAGGGCACTACCTTCTCCCGGTCGATGAGGGGATGGCGCACCCGGACCAGGTTGATTTTTCCCTGATCGTTCATCTTGGGGCGCACGCAGGAAAGATCGCGGCTGAGCATGCCTTTGGCAAACGCAAAATCCAAATGGACAAGGATGTCCTGATTGCCCAGGATCAGCCCGCCGTTTTCGCCCACCTGCCCGGACAGGGCTGCCAGGATGCGTTCAATTTCTTCCCGTTCTTTGCCGTGCCATTCTTTCAGGTCGTTGCCCATTTCCACCACGGCCATGGGCTCGATAAAGAGGGTGGCGCCGGTGGCGGACTGGTCGTGCACAAGGCCGGGCACATTGGCGCGGTGTTCTGCCTTGACGGGCAGCACAAAGCGGCCGTTGCGGACGGTGACGATGGATTCCATCAGGTATTTTGAATAGCCGGCGCCGTGGGCCATGGCGTTCAGCTTTTCCCGGATGCGGCTGTTGGCGGCGCGGATGTGCCGGCGGATATCGGCCAGGGCCGGGCTGGCATGGTCGGAAATTTCTTCTTCGGAAAGGATGGATTCGGAAATATCCGTTTCCAGGTTGCGAAGGGGCTGCAGCCGGGAGGCCATGGAGGTGAGCAGGGGAGTGTTTTCCTTTTCCGTTACCAGGCTGGCCCGGGCGGTGCGTGCGGCACGCAGGGATTGGGCCACCGTCAGCAGCGCCTTGGGGGACAGGGTGGCCCCCTTCTGGGCCAGGGAAATGTATTCCGATACATCGTCAAAGGAAGAAAGGGGATGGCCGCCCAGATAAGTGAGGCACACCACCGCTTCTTCCGTTTCGTCCAAAGCCCGGTTCACATCGGCAATTTCCTGCAGGGGAACAAGGGAAAGGCAGGCTTCCTTCCCTGCATCGGACAGGGCAAAGGCGGCCAGCATTTCCCGGATTTTTGTAAATTCCAAAACACGAAGGGCGCGTTCGTTCATTTTCTTTGGCTCCTTCCAAGGGGATTATACGGTTTTTTCGTGTGTTCAATCAAGCAAAGGGAAACAGAATTCAAAAACTGTTTACAGGGTTCAAAATATGTTCACAAAACGCCGTCCGTATAGCGGCCCAATGTGCTTTTTTCCGGGAGAAAAGAGGAAGGGAGGCCCTTCCGGAGGGCTGCAAAATGACGCAGGATGTGCAGCCTTTCTTCCGTTTCTTCGGTGGTAAAAGACAAAAGCCAGGAGACGTTTTTGTGGTTTTCAAGCTTTTCGGACAGGTTCAGCGGCAGGGGAGCATACAGCTGCACCAGGCATTTTTCCGGCAAACGGATGGGCAAAAGCGGATAAGCGGCTCCCATCCGGTCGGTGAGGGAAGTGCCGCGGGCGCCCTTGTTTTCGTCGCACAGGGTGCAAAGGTGACGGTTTTTCTGCATGCCCTTTACCGTGCGCATGGGGCAGTGGTTGAGCACCATCAGCCGGGTGCGGCCCCATACGGGCAGAATGCATTCGGCTGTATTCTCTGGCAGGCCGGAAAGGGCGGTGCCCTTCATTTCCCGGGAAAGGGTAACGGAGCCAAAGCCAAGATGTGCCAGCAGGCGGACGGCCTGCCCGTTCATCACCGGAATGCCTTCGCCGCATACGGCATTTTCCCATTTCAGGCCCATCTGGCCGGGGCTGGAAAGGGAAACGGGAATGTGGTATTCGTTTGCTGCTTTGTGCAGGAAAGAAAGGGTGTTGTCATTGCATTGCACGGGCAGGGCAAGCCTTGCATTTCCCGGGAAATGCCGCAAAAGCGGAAGCAGTGCATCGGCCCGGTAATCCCGGGGCGTAAAAAGCACTTCGTCCGCACCGTTCTTAAGGAAAGTATGGATTTGGGAAAAATCATCGGTGGATGCGATCAGCCGGGGAGCGGGGGCGGCAGATGCCACGGAGGCAAACGATGCCTGTTCGCTCTTTTCCGTTTCGTGATTCGCAATACGCTCTGCAGCGAGCAATTCCAGCCCGTCCCGTCGGAGGGCATTCAGCAAAGAAACGGGGAAAAAGGCGTTTTGCGTTTCCACGGTCAAATCCCGCAGCACAAAAGGCGTGCCGCCGCATTTTTCAAAGGAGCGGCGCACGGCGTCTTCCGTCAGGGGCTTATTTTCGCTGGGCCGGCAGGTTTCTGCCGTGACGGAAACAGTGTTCAGCCCGTCGGAAAAGGTGGCATAGGCAGGCTCGCCGGCATGGGCGAACAAATAAGCGTCAAAGGGAATGGGCAAAGCGGCGTCAAAAGCCGCGCCTTCATAGGTGGCCCGTGCCCGGGCAAGCTGGCTTTCGTCTTCCGTAAGCCGCACTTCATCGCCGGGCTTTACTGCATCCCGAAGGCGCAGCGTGGCCGTTTTCTTTTCCGGCACATCGGGGCCAGAATAACGCAGGGACTGGCCTGCAATTTCCACCCCGTCGCCGTTGTGCAGCTTTCTTTGCAGGGCCACATCGCCAAGCAGCACGCCGCCCTTTTTGTAGATGCTTTTCACCGTACCAAGGGGCAGCCCTTCCGGCGTGACCCGCTTTTCGTAAAGGATGTCGGCATCTTCCGCGCCGCCGATATACCCTTTGGTGAAGCCGCCGCGGGAAAAAATCTGCTTCAGGCGCAGGTTTTCTTCTTCGGTTGCCACTTCAAAATGACCGGAAAGCACCTGGTCCAGCGCTTTTCGGTAAACGGAAGTGACTTCCGCCACATATTCCGGCCGCTTCAGCCGGCCTTCGATTTTGAAGGAATGTACGCCCGCCCGGCACATATCCAGGAGGTGATCCCGGGCGCACAGGTCCCGGGGGGAAAGCCAGGCGCCTTCCTTGCCCTGGTAGGTATAGTTCAGCCGGCAGGGCTGGGCGCACCGGCCGCGGTTGCCGCTGCGGCCACCGATCATGGAAGAAAACAGGCACTGGCCGCTGACGGAAACGCACATGGCGCCGTGGCAGAAGGCTTCCACCTCCAGCCCGGTATCGGCAGCCCTGCGCATATCGGAAAGGGTGCACTCCCGGGCCAGAACAATGCGTTTGGCCCCGAGATTTTTTGCAAACTCTGCACCGGCTGCGTTGTGCAGCGCCATCTGCGTGCTGGCATGAACGGGCAGGGAAGGGAATTCTTCCCGACAGATTTTCATCAGCCCCAGGTCCTGCAAAATGACGCCGTCCGCCCCGATATCGGCAAGGAAGGAAAGGGTGTGGCGCACTTCGTCAAGCTCCGCATCGGTGACCAGGATATTGACGGTAACATAGATCTTTTTGCCGTGGAGGTGAGCAAGGTGCATGGCGGATGTCAACGTTTCCCGGTCAAAACCGGCACTTGCACGCGCACCAAAGGCGGCCGCGCCAAGATAGACCGCGTCCGCACCGTTTGCATACGCTGCTTTCAGCGCATCCATGCTGCCCGCCGGGGCAAGAAGCTCAAATGTTTTTTTCATTCCTTAATTGCTGTAATTCCTGCCGGGCCTGCATCAGTTCCCGCCGGAGCCTGGTGTTGTCATCCTGCGCGGTGAGCAATTCATCCGCGATGTACAAGGCGGCAATGACGGCTGCATTTTCCCGGTTCACAAAACCGCCGGAAGCAGTTTCGGTGATGCGTCTGTCCGCATAGACGGCGGCACGGCGCACATGCTCCGGCTGGTCGGTGCTGGTGATGGTATAGTCTCTTCCTGCAATGCGCAGGGAATAGGCGGTGCCCTTATTTACCGGGCTCATAACTGATCGAAGGGATAGCACTTGCCTTTGGTATCCACACGGATGGAGGCAATGCGCTGGTCTTCCAGCGGCTTATCCCGGAAATCCCGCTGGACGGATACGATCTGGTCGGCATATTCCATGCCGGTGAGCACCTTGCCGAAAGCGGCATAAGCGCCGTCCAGGTGGGGGGAGTTGCTGGTCATGATGAAGAACTGGCTGCCGGCGGAATTGGGCATCATGGAACGGGCCATGGACAACACGCCGTAGGTGTGCTTGAGGGGGTTATCGACGCCGTTCTGGGCAAATTCGCCCTTGATGGAATAGCCGGGGCCGCCGATGCCGATGCCCTTGGGGCAGCCGCCCTGGATCATGAAGCCGGGGATGCAGCGGTGGAAGATGAGACCGTCATAGAAGCCGCTGTTGGCCAGAGAAATAAAGTTGCCGACGCTCTGGGGAGCGATTTCGGGATACAGTTCGCCCTGCATCACGCCGCCGTCTTTCATGGTAATGGTAAAAACAGGATTTGCCATAGGAATGACCTTCTTTCTGAAAGCTCCGTGGGAGCTGTTCTTTTTGATCCGGCGAGACGACAAAATCTCATGTTGCATTATACCCTGTTTGGGACTGCAATGCAATGGAAGACACGGAAAGTTTGAAAAAGAGTTCCAGTTTGTTCACACTTGAAAAAGGGGTTTAGTCTTCCGCTTCAATGAGCAGGATGCGCTTTTCAAATCCGCCGCGTTTCTCGGCCTTTTCAAGGCGGAGGGCTTCGACCTGCTCATAGGTGCTTCCGCGGGCGGCGATCACAGCGCGGATCACTTCCAGCAGGTCTGCAAGTTCCTCCAGTGAATGATCCTGATGATATTCGT
>JAZNOW010000073.1:0-68941 GCA_045589355.1 Clostridia bacterium | reverse complement strand
GAGTGTGGCACTTCCTTTCCCAACCGACTTTTTTCAATGTTTTCATTGTGCCCGTGGCTGAAACCGCGTTTGTTTCCCGAGTAGCACGCGGACACAACTTCTTATGATAAATCATGCAATATCGCGTACTGGGTCCAGGGGCAATGCCCCTGGTGGGTGCAGGGCGGATCGCCCTGCCGAGGGGTACAGGGGGCGCGGAGCCCCCTGCTTCGTCGTTCCTTCAAGCTGCACGCGGATACAGGTTTTATGGATAAGTTGCGCGTTATCGCGTACTGGGTGCAGGGGCGATGCCCCTGCCGCGGAGCCCCCTGCTTCGTCGTTCCTTCAAGCCGCACGCGGAAATTACGGCTGCAATACCAGCTGCAGCACATTGCCCCTTTCATCGGGCACTTGAATGTAGCAAGCCGTGCCGGTGTGGGGCAAGCTGAGGCAATTGGACGCGGTATCATAGCTGAAAGGCATTTCGCCGCCGGCCGCATCGGTCACAGCGATCCCGTCGGCCCGGATGCCGGAATGATCATCCGCAAAGAACATAAGCACATGATCCCCGCTGCGGCGGGTATCCAGCAGCCTTGGCAATTCCCAGTCCGCATCGGTCACCTGCAGGGTGGCGCTGGTTTTTTGCATGTTAAAGAACGTCGCTTCCACCACCATCTCGCCATTGGCCGCCGGCTTGAGGCTGTAGCCGCCCTGATCGTTTTCGTAGATGGGCTGGGTAACGCCGTCAATGGCAGCGCTCACATGGCGCACCGGCACACCGGCGGAGAAGCGGATGTGGTACACCGGGTTTTCGTCCGGCTTCCCTTCCGCCTGTGTCACGTGCAGCTGGGCGGTGACAAACAGAAACGGCAGCAGCGTGAACATCACCAGCATCACCACAATGGCGGTGCGCTGCATGGCAAAGCGTTCCTTGCGGTAATTGCTGTAAGCGGACAGGGTTTTCAGCGGCACGGTATTGGCCGGGCGGTTGCAGGCGCGGAAGATGTTTTGCAGCATCTGCTCCGCCGTATCCTGGGGCAATACGGAAGGCTTGTTTTTCATGCTTCCCCGCCCCCTTCCATTCCCTGCCGGGGCAGGCGCCGGATGCCGGTGGACATATATTCCCGCACCTGGCGGGGCGTCATTTCGGTCAGGGCGGCAATCTGCCTTGTGCGCATGCCGCAATAGCCTTTCAGCAGCAGCACCTGGCCCTCGGTAAAGGGCAGGTTCATCAGCTGGCGGATGGTGGCCCGCCGGCCGGATACCACAACCGGCGTGTTTTCCATATCCCGGGCCATGGACGGATCCTTTTTCTGCTTGATTTTCAGGCACTCCCGGAAATTGATCCGGGTGAGCCAGTTGATAAACAGCGCATTGTCGTTCAGGCGGGACAGGGTGTTCAGCGCCTGAATATAGGTTTCCTGCAAGGCTTGCCGGGCCAGATAATCATCCTTCAGAAAGCTGCAGCAAAACTGATACTGCTGGGGATAGGTGGCGGCAAAAAGCTCCGCAAAGGCGTTGGCGTCCCCATCTTTGGCATGATGGACCAGCTCGGTTACATATTGTAGGTCAAGGCTGGGCATGGCACGGCTCCTTTACTGCTTTTCCTGCCGGGCTTTTTCCTGCAAGCGCCGGTCCGACAGGGCAATGAGCTGGTTGATGGTGCGGATGCTTTCTCCTTCCCGGAAGGCCTGCCCGGAAAGGAACTGCAGCATGCGGGAAGGATGCCCGGCATTATAGGCCGCCACTTTTTCTTCCACCTGCTGCAGGTAGGCGTCCATTTTTTCCGGTGTGCAATCCTCAAACAGCGCCATAAACTTGTTCCCGCCGTTGCGGCCTACAAAGCACAGCCCCAGGGATGCATTGTGCAGGATGTTGGAAAAGGCCTGGATGGCCTCGTTGCCGGCCAGGTAACCGTGCCGGTCGTTGATGGAGCGGATGTTGGTCAGGTCCGTCATGATGCAGCCCACGGTATCGGGCAGGGGCTTGTCCAGGTATTTTTCGATCATGGCGTCGCAGCTGAACCGGTTGGCAATGCCGGCAACGGGATCGTTATGCACGGCAAAGTCCAGCTCGCTGTAATCCTTTTTCAGGTTGGAAAAAGACGCAAAATCCCACAAAATGAACACAAAGGACAGCGTGGCAATCAGCCATAACAGGCCGCTCAACGCTTTCACGGCCGGGTTGCTGCCAATCAACTGATACAATTCCTCGTTGCTGAACACCAGATATACACCCAGCCCCGTTATGATGATAAACAGGATCAGCTGGATGGTTTTGATCTTTTCCACACCTTTTTTCAATGCCTTATCCTCCCGAAGAAGAATTACATCCGCCCGCCGTCCGGGGCGCTCTTTTCTCTCTCTGCTTTCCATTATAGAGGGAAAAAGCCTGAAAGAAAAGCCCCTTTTTTGAAGAAATTCATAAAAATGAAAGAAAATGTCCATCAATTGGCATTTACAAATTGCAAAAACCAGTATATAATAATGTTTGAGAAGTAACCATAGATGTAACCGTTTTCAATGGAAAGCGTGCATCTGTTCCGTGTTTGTTTTTCGGCGGCAGCCCATGGCTGCAATACAGAAAGGAAGTTTGCATTCTATGAAACTGCAGATCAAGCGTCTGTGCACCGCCCTTGTGGCTGTGGCCTTGATTGTGGGTGCGGTATATTTTTCCTGGGATCATCAGCTGCAGGCCTCCGATGAGGAAGGCACCGTGACCGCTGCCCAGCAGCAGGAACAGGTGGAGCAGACCACTGCCCCCGTGGAAGTGGTGGTGCCGGAAGAAACCCCCGCCGAAGCCCCTGCCCCGGTGGATCCTTTCCAGAACGCACGCATCAATATTGAACTGACCAACGATGGCGAACTGTACTACGGTGATATCGCCATGCTCTGGGCTAACGTTTCCGGCGTGGAGGGCAACGGCTCCTACTCCATCCAGTGGCAAACGGATAACGGCGACGGCTGGGAAAACATCCCCGGCGCCACCGGCCCCAGCTACAATTTCTCCATCACCCCCGCCAACGCCACCCGGCCTTACCGGGCCGTGATGGTCTGCCACAATTGATCTTCTCTGTTTCTCCTTTCTCGCCGCCCGCCCGGGCGGCTTTTCTTTTCCCGACAGGACTCCTGCACCCATTGCACGAAATTGCCGGCAGCAGATTGCCCATGTTGCTTCCGCGTACGGCTTGAGGAGGTGTTTCGGGGGCTTCTCGCCCCCGTGCCCCGCGGCAGGGGCATTGCCCCTGCACCCGGTATGCGATAAAACGTGGTTTACTAAAATTTGTTGTTTCCGCATGATGCTTGAGGAAACGATGGGGGGTCAGCCACGGGCACAATGAAAACAAAGAAAAAGCCGGAGGAAAGTGAACTTTCCTGCCGGCCTTTTTCTATTGTTTTCCCCGGATGCCAGGGCATCCGGTTGGCGGTGGAACACCGCCGGCCCGTGGCGGCAGTGCCGCAGCCAATTCGCAATGTTTCTATCTTTTTCCCCCATGGGGGTCTCTGCATGTTACAAAAAACAGCGGGATATAGTTTGGTATACAAGACCACTACTTCCGCAAAGGGGTCAAGGGGCGATGCCCCTTGTGGGGTGCAGGGGTGAAACCCCGCATCGTCTCCCCACGCTTCAGCGGGAGATTGCCTGTTCGACAAGTCCACTACTTCCGCAAAGGGGTCAAGGGGCAATGCCCCTTGTGGGGTGCAGGGGTGAAACCCCGCATGGTTCCCCCAAGAAACAGCGGGAAATTGCTTGTGCTGTATGTCAACTACTTCCGCTACCGGGTCCAGGGGCAATGCCCCTGGTTATTCGTCCACCTGAATTTTATCCCGGCCGAACATATCAATGAGCGCGTCCACATTCTCGTCCGCTTTTTTCTGGCGCTGGGGGTCTTCTGCCGGCTGAGAGGACAAAGGCTCAAACCGTGCATTCACGCCGCCGCAGCGGTTCAGTGCATCTTCTACCAGCCTGCGCCGTTCTTCCACTGCCAGCATGGACACAAACAATTCCGCTTCCTTGGGAAAAATGGCACGATACACACCGTCCTGATAGCCGCCGTACTTGCCCTGGTTCAGGGGCGCGAACACCATGGGCGCATTCTTTTTCAGGTATTTGAGTGCTTCGTTCCACACATCCTTGGGGGGCTTGCTGCCTTCGGGCACCGGCGTTTCCACAATGGGCTGAGCAGCAGGGCGTTCGGTGCGCCGGGGCACTTTCACTTCAAAATCATTGCCCATAGGCGCCGGGGCAGCCACGCCCCGCTTTTCCAGCTCCGCCAGCTTCATTTCCAGTTCGCTGATGCGTTCCAGCAGCGCCTCGTAATCCCTTTCCTCCGGCTGTTCGCACACACGCAGGGCGAACACCTCCAGCACGCTCCGGGCAGAGGCCGCCCAGCGGGTATCCGCTTCTGCTTTAGTGCAAAGATCCAGCGCCCGCAAAAGCCTTTCCTGGGAAAACTTCTGTGCCTGGGCGGCATAGCGTTTGCCATAGGCGCCGCCAAGGCCGGGAATCTTTTCATCGGCGCCGCAGAGCCTTGCCGCCATCAAAAGCCGCAGGTGGGCGGAAAGGTCCTTGAGCAGCACCTGCACGTCCCGGCCGTCCAGCATCACTTTATCAATCAGCCGCAGCGCCTCGCCGCCTTCCTTTTCGCTGAGCGCATCGCAAAACTGGAAAAGGAACGCCCGGTCAGCCGCGCCCAGTACGCTGCGCACGCTTTCCTCGGTCACCTTTTCCCCGCCGCCAAGGCACATGTCCAAAATGGACAGGGCGTCGCGCATGCCGCCTTCCGCCGCACGGGCAATGAGGGCCAGGGCATCTTCCTCCGCATCCACGCCGGTTTCCCGGGCCACTTTCTGCAAATGCCCGGCGATCTGGCTTTCGGTAAAGCGCCCGAAATCGTAGCGCTGGCAGCGGGAAAGGATGGTGGAGGGCAATTTTTGCGGTTCGGTGGTGGCCAGAATGAACACCATGTATTCCGGCGGCTCCTCCAGCGTTTTCAAAAGCGCATTGAAGGCCGAATTGGACAGCATATGCACTTCGTCGATGATGTATACTTTGTATTTGCCAAACTGGGGCGGATAATCCACCTTTTCCAGCAGCTCGCGGATCTCTTCCACCCGGCTGTTGCTGGCAGCGTCCATTTCATACACGTCAAAAGAAGTATCACTTTCGATCATGCGGCAGGAATTGCACTGACCGCAGGGATCGCCGTTTTGCGGGTTTTCGCAGTTGATGGCCCGGCTCATGATCTTGGCGGCACTGGTTTTGCCGGTACCGCGGCTGCCGCAGAACAGATAGGCATGGCCAATACGCCCCGTGCTCACCTGATTGCACAGGGTGCGCACGATGTGCTCCTGCCCCACCATATCGGAAAATTTCTTGGGCCGCCACACCCGGTAAAGCGCCTGATACATGCCTTCTCCGCCCCTTCTTTTGCTGTTAAGGCTTATTATGCCTTATTTTTCCCTTTTCCGCAAGGGCTTCATTTTTTCACGGCGCAGATATGCAGCCGTTCATCCTCCGTATCGGGGGATGCAATGCGCAGATTGCCGAAGACCTGCACGTTTTCAAAGCCCGCTTCCTGCAGCCAGGCCACCATTTCCTCCTGCTTGTGGGCCCGCTGCACCTGGCATTCCTCCAGCCGGTCAAAGGCCCCGTCCGGCCGCTTGCGGAAGATGGTAAGCTCCATTTCCACCAGCGCCTTTTCTTCGTCAAAGCGGTTATGCCAGATGTAGGCAAAATCCTCTTCATCGCAGGTGAGGGTGTGGTTGCCCAGGGTATTTTTCAGCTTGAACGCCGAAGAAATATCAAAAATCAGGGCGCCGCCGTTTTTCAGCATGGCATAGGCCGAAGCGAAAAACTGCTTCACCTTTTCCGGCGCGGTCAGGTAGTTCACCCCATCGCAGGTGGCCAGGATGCACTCCGTTTTCCGGGGCAGGGAAAGGCTGCACATATCCTGCCGGATGAAGGGGATCATCACCCCTTCCTTCCGTGCCTTTTCCATAGCGCCGGCGATCATTTCCTCCGAAAGATCCACCCCCGTCATCTGATAGCCCATCTTCCGCAGGGGGATGGTGATGCTGCCGGTGCCGCAGGCACACTCCACGCACCGGGCGCCTTTTTTCACGCCGCACAGCTGCATCAATTGATCATAATGCCGGGCCCAGGCGCCGTAATCCACCTGGTCCATCAGTGCATCATACACCTGTGCAAAAGACTGGTACATTTTTTCACGTATCCTTTCGCTGCTTTTTCTTCCGTGCGCCGCACAACCCGCCGATGCGTCCGCTTTCCGCGGTGCTCAGGCCTGCCCAGCCCACCTGTTTCAGCTTGTCCGTCAGCCCCAGTTCCCGGGCCACTTCGTATTTCATCCGTTCGTTTGGGGACAATGGTTTCATGGCACCCTCCTGCATACATCAGGGGCGACCCGTCACTTCTGCCAGGCCGCCCGTTAATTGCGGCACGGTGGCCGCTGTATGCATTTTTTCCGGGAAAGGCTCCGCTTATTCGGAGAGGGTATCCGTTTCTTCTTCGTCGTCTTCGTCGTCTTCGTCCGTGGCCAGGCCGCGGTTCACCTGCACGCCTTCCATGCGGGAATTGATGTACTTGTCAAACACGCCGTTGGTGTAGCTGGCGTAGATGAAGCGGGTCAGCGCAAAGCCGATGAGCACATAATAGGCAACCAGGGCCAGCAGGGCCAGTTCGGAGAAGGTGAACCAGAAAATGGCCAGGCAGATCAGGCCGGGCACCAGGGTCAAAAGCCGCATGCCGATGGTCTGGGGCAGGCGGGCAATGGCCAGCACAATGCCGTTTTTGATCAGGCCCAGGGTTTTGATTTCGTAGCTGACAATGATGGGATACATGAACACCAGGCTCAGCAGCCACACGATGGACATGACGATCACCAGCATCTGGGGAATCAGGAAGAAGGCGCCCTGGGTTTCCGCCATCTGGCCGTAGTAGGTGTAGCTGGTGTACACGATCAGGGGAATGATGGAGGTGATTGCGGAAATGACCAGGCCCTGCTTCCAGTTGGCCTTTACGGCGTCTTTAAAATCGCTCCAGGCAAAGGCATGCTCGTCCCGGGCCCAGTTGCGGGCCACATAAGCAAGGCCGGCCTGCACGGGGCCGGTGATCAGGATGCAGGGGATGCACCACAGGCACATGCTGGGAATGGCTTCCATGATCAGGTCCGCCAGGAACTGGGCAGGCTCGCGGCCGGCCATCAGCTGCTCCAGCGCCGTCACCGCTTCCGCCGTCAGGTATTCGCCCAGATCGCCGGTCACCAGGTATTCGCTGTAGGTATTTACAATGCCCATCCAGTTGATCAGGCTGAGCACATTGTAGCCGATCAGGATGATCAGGGGCAGCCAGGCCGCAAACACCGTCAGGTTCAGCCGGCACAGGCCGGCCAGGCGGGTACGCAGCATATCCCAGAACAGCTGCCAGCGGTTGTTGGGCAGATCGTCCTTTTTGAAATCGCCCTTGCCGCTTTTGCCGTAATAGTAGTTATTCATCATTTTGCCAAACATCTGTGTTTCTCCATTCCTTTCTGCATTCGGGAATACAGGTAGTATAGCATATTCGGCCGGAAATGGAAACAGGAAAAAATTCAGTCCTTCCCTTCCCCGTCAAAAGGGATCAGGAAACGGAAGGTACTGCCCTTTCCCAGGGCGCTTTCCAGCTGGATTTCCACTCCCATCTTTTTCAGGATCTCCCTGGCAATGGAAAGCCCAAGGCCGCTGCCCTTTGCGCTCCTGCCCGCTTCCGCCTGGTGGAAACGTTCAAAGGCCAGCTTCCTTGTTTCTTCGTCCATGCCGATGCCGGTATCCTGCACAAAGAAGCAAACCCCTTTTTCTTCCTTCCCGGCCCCCAGGGTGACCGTGCCTCCTTCCCGGGTAAACTTCCTTGCATTATCCAGGAAAATGGTCAGCACCTGGGACAGCCTGTCCTCGTTGCTGGAAATAACGGGCAGCTCCTCCTGAGGCAACCGGCACAGGAAACGGATGCCCGCCTGTTCAAACAGGCTCAGATTCCTGTCGTGCATCTCCCGCACCAGTTCCCCGGGCTCCACTTTTTCCATTTCAAAGGCAGAGGGGTTGGATTGCAGGGAGGAAAGCTCCAGCAAATCGTTCACCAGCCTGGACAGCCTGGTGGATTCGTTGACGATGATGTGGTAATAGCGCTGCCGGTCCTCTTCCTCTGTCACCATGCCGTCCCGCAGCCCTTCCGCCAGGCCCCGGATGGAGGTAAGGGGGGTGCGCAGCTCGTGGGAAATGTTGGCCACATAATCCCGTCTTGTTCGCTCCAGCCTTTCTTCCCTTGTCACATCGCGGATCAGGGCCACCTTGCCCCGGGAATCTTCTTCTGCGTCCAGGGGCAGCTGGTTGATGGCATAGGCCAGCACCTGCCCCCCGTTCTGGATATGCCCTTGGGTGGCATCCCCCTGCATTGCCTCCATCAGCGCAGCAAACGCAGGGGTATCTTCCCCCATCAGTTCCCGTGCCGCCGCATTGATGTGAAGGAACGCGCCGTCTCCGTCCACGGCCACCACGCCTTCCTGCAGGCCCTCCAGCACCAGGTTCATGTTTTCCTTTTCCAGTTTCAGTTCCCGGATGGTGCGGGCAATGGTGGCGCTCATGTGGTTGAACGCCCGGGCAATTTCCCGCATTTCCTGGCCCGGCATATCCTCCGGCACCTCCACCGCATCCCCTTCAATCAGCCGGCTGGCCGTTTCGGTGATCATGCGGGCAGGCCGGGATACCTTCCGGGCAAAGAAGGTGCTCAGCAGCAGAATCAGGCACAGCAGGCAGATCATGGACAGCATCAGCCGCATCCGGAAGGACACCTCCGTACCGCTGTTCACCCGGGTGGTGCGGCCGGCAAAGATGTAGCCGTCCTCCGTCCGGCTGCCCACCACCATGGCCGTTTTGCCGTTGACACCGCTATGAAGCAGCGTGCCGTCGGCGTCCACAATGGCGTTTTGCAGCGTGCGGGAAGAAGCCTGGGCCATGTAGGGCACCGCTTCCTCACTGTAGGCGATCACCTGCCCTGCGTTATCCATCATCAGGTAAAACACGCCGTCCGGGTTCAGCCGGGGGTTGAGCATTTCTTTCAGTTCCTCCCGGTTCATTTCCCCCCGGGTATAGCCCCTCAGCAGCCCCGATGCATTCTGGATGTTGCTTTTCAGCAGGAAAAATTCTGCATCCCGTGTGGCCTGGGAAAAGAAATAGGCGCTCATGCCGTAGGAAAACACGCCGATCACCAGGATGCAGATGATCAAAAGCAAAATAAACCTTGTCAGATAGGACGACCATTTAGGCATCCTCCCGCACCTCCACCTTATACCCTACGCCGTACACGGATTTGAGCAATACGTCCGTCTTCTCCGGCAACTTCTTGCGGATACGCTTGATGCTGGTATCCACCACCCGGCTGTCGCCGTTGAAATCAAAGCCCCAGATGTTGTCCAGCAGCTGTTCCCGGGTAAATACCTGCCGGGGATGGCTGGCCATCAGGTGCAGAATCTCCACTTCCTTGGGGGACAAAAGCATCTTTTCCCCCTCCACCGTCACTTCGTAGCATTTCAGGTCGATTTCGGTATTGCCGATGGTGAGCAGGTTCTTTTCCGGCTCCGACTGCATCTGGTTCAGCCTGCGGAAGATCACCTGAATACGGCTCACCACTTCCCGGGGGGAGAAGGGCTTCACCATATAGTCATCCGCCCCCAGGGCAAAGCCCAGCAGCTTGTCCACCTCTTCCCCCTTGGCCGTCAGCATAATGATGGGCACCATGGATTTTGCCCGGATATCGGCGCACACCTGGGTGCCGCTTCTGCCCGGCATCATGATGTCCAATATCACCAGGTCCGGCCGCATCCGGTTGAACGCTTCCATCACGTCATCCCCCCGGAACACGGAATACACTTCGTAATCCTCCCTCGTCAGGTACACCCGCAGCGATTCATGAATGCCGATCTCGTCATCGGCGATCAAAATCAGTTTCTTTTTGTTCATGCTCTTTGCCCCTTTATCGAAAAAATGGTATTGCTTCTGCTTGCAGCCTTATTATACCAGTTTCCCATTTTCCGGGCAAGCATTGCCACATTGCCGTCCGATTTGCAACAAATTTCCAAACAAAAAGCCCGGATCTCTCCGGGCTGACAACCGCTTTTTCATTTCAGCGTATAGGTGTAGTTATCATAGACAATTTTCCGGTTTTGTGCATTATGCAGCCGAATGGTGATCCTGTCGTCTGACAATCCCTCCCGGGGCATCGTTATCCGAAACTGAACACCCTCTTCATAATAGAGCAGGGCATCCCGGTCTATCTTCTCCCATTCCAGGGCATATTCGTACAACACTTCTCCTGTTTCGCTCAATATCATCGCAACAGGCCCCTTCATGTTGCGCAAATCCTGTCCGTACCTATCTTCCCTGATTCGAAGGATGATGCTCATTTCTGTTTCACTTACCGGAACCATAATCACCTGATCCATCGTAATCCGAAATCCCTTCAGGTAATGGCTATCTTCGGAAATACTTGCTTTGATGCGATGATCCACATATTCCGGCCCGACAAACTGCACCTCCACCATTTCGTGCTTTTCATATTCCTCCGGCATCCGGCCTTTCTCATCATACTGCACGGCAGTCAATAACAGGTTCACCATTCTGATGTGTTCCGTAAATTCCGCTTTCTCCTGCGACACCGTTTTCATCTGCACAATCATACGCATGGAACCATCTTCCATCAGCTCATAATCTGCATATTTCATTTCCCGGGATACAGCCACCCGGATCACCTGTTCAAACCCCTTCTGCCGCGCATATTCGTACACAGATAAAAGGCCCGTTTCCTCTCCTTCCGCCACATACGCTTTCATGCTTCCGGGTTCTGTGATATCGGTCAGACCGCCAAGCAGATGCAATTGAACCTTTCCTGTTTCTGCATCTTTTATTTCCAGGTCTGTTCCGATCACCATGGTTTTAGGCTGGCAGGGAGTTACCGTCATTGCAGCATAAAGCCACCCTTTTTCAAACAAAAGTTCCTCCAGCTCGACCTTCACCAATTTCGAATCGCTCGTTGCCCACACATACCCTCTTGTACGGTCATACCGGAAGCGCGGATCTTTCAGGCTGTATGCACTTTTCTCCAGGTCGTCTATCAGATAAGCAGGCTCTGCCATTTCCCCATGTTCTTTGGCAAAATCCAAAATACCACCCCGAGTGGCTGCATAAGCAATGCCCATCAATCCCAGCAGCAATACCAACACCAGTATCAATACAGCCACAGGCCGTTTTGCTTTGTTCAGGTTCATGTTCTTTTCCTCCAATGCTTTTTCCAACTGCAAATGCACCACAGCCGGAACCGAAGGAAATGCGTTCTCAAAATGGATATCGTTCATCCTTTTTCCTCCTCCAGCAGCCTGCGCAGCTTTTTCAGTCCTTCCCGGATGCGGCCTTTCACCGTACTCTGAGGCAACCGCAGCACCCGGGCAATCACCGGCACGGAAAGGCCGTTCATATGATGGAGCAGGATGGGCAGGCGGAATTTTTCCGGCAATGTTTGCAAAGCAATTTGCAAGTCCACATCCCGGGGCGGTGCAGAAGCAGCATGCAGCGCTTCCTCCATGGGCAATTCCCCTTTGCGGCGCAGATACCCCCTTTGAACATCCCGGCAGGCGTTCAAAAGGATCCGCATCAGCCACGCTTCAAACTGTGCTTCCTCCCGAAGGGAAGGCAATTTCCGCCACGCGGCAAACACCGCATTTTGCAGGGCATCGCCGCAGTCGGAGTCGCTGCGCAGCATGCAACGGGCCATGCGGTACATTTTCCCCTCCATCTGCCGCACCCGGCTGTCAAATTCCTGTTCCGTCATTGGTTTGTTCCTTTCCTTGGAAAAATGCATTCTTCACCCTATAAGACGAATGAAGCCGCCCTTTCGATCAATTTTTCCATAAAAAAACAGCCCGGATTTCTCCGGACTATGTCCCTAAGTGAAAAATAGTCATTCATCAAACATCCATTTGTACAACCGGACTTTATTTATCAAATATATAACGGCATTCAGCCCTACATAAAACACAAACAAAAAGACAACTGCCAGTAAATAAGCCAGCCAGCCCATCGGAGCCCACAGATCTCTGACCAAAGCAGCAAGCACCGCTGCCGCACCGCCCATCAGCGACAGAAACCAGAGCTGTAAAAAATGCTTTTTCCCTTCGGCGTCCAGCAAATACGGTCCTTTCATCAAAGAAAACTTCAGCATGGCTGCACCCTTTCCTTTCAAGCATTTTCAATTCATTGTACCATTCCACAAAATGAATGTCAATTTGGCAGAATCTGATTCGGCGAAACAAAAAAACAGCCCAGATTGCTCTGAGCTGCAGTTGACTTTGCTTAGTCCACCGTGTAGGGCAGCAGCGCGATGGCACGGGCGCGCTTGATGGCTTCGCTCAGCTGACGCTGATGCTTGGCGCAATTGCCGGTCATACGGCGGGGCAGGATCTTGCCGCGTTCGTTGATGGAACGACGAAGACGGTTGACATCCTTATAGTCGATATATTCGATCTTGTTCACGCAGAAATCGCACACCTTCCGGCGCGGACGCTTTCCACGGGGACGCGGACGCTTTTCGCCACGATCTTCAGACATTTTCGTTTCCTCCTTCTTAGAGATTTCCGTTCGGAATTAGAAAGGCAATTCTTCTTCATCCACCTGCACAAAGCCGCCGCCCTGGGGCGCAGCACCGAAGCCCTGGTTGGCCCGGGGTGCAGGGGCAGGGGTGTAAGCAGGCGCTTCGCCAGCTTCACCGCGGGGAGTGAGGAATTCCACGTCGTCCGCCGTTACTTCCAGGCTGGCACGGGCCTGGCCGTCATTGCCCACATAGGCATTGGCAGTCACAGTGCCCACCACAGCTACCTTGCGACCCTTGGCCAGGTAGCGGCTGCAGATATCGCCCAGTTGACGCCATGCGCTGATGCGGAAGAAATCCGCTTCAGGCTGGCCGGCTTCCGCGTTGTTGGCGCGGCGGCGGTTCACAGCGATGGTGAAGGAACATACGGACACGCCCGACTGCGTGGTACGCATTTCGGGGTCGCGGGTGAGATTGCCGATCAGGAATACCTTGTTCATACGCTTTCCTCCCGATTATTCAGCGGCAGGGGTTTCCACCGCGGCTTCAGCAGCGGGGGCAGCGGGGGCAGTGCGCACGGGGCGCGGCTTCACGCTAGCCTTTTTCTCCAGCAGCCGGATCACCTGGTAGCGAATGATGCTGTCGGAAATCTGAAGGTTACGTTCGAGCTCCTTGGGCAGCTCGGATTCAGCCTGGAAGTTCACCAGCACATAATAGCCTTCGGTCTTATAATCGATGGCATAGGCCAGGCGACGCTTGCCCCATTCTTCCACCTTGTCAACGCTGCCACCGTTATCGGTGATCAGGGCGTTGAACTTGGCGATCAGTTCCTTGCGGGCTTCTTCTTCCACGGCGGGATCGATGATGTACACCACTTCATACTTGTTCATTCTTTTCACCTCCTCATGGACGTATGGCATCCTGTCCTTTGCAGGATGCAAGGATGTGCCAAGAATGTATTATACAGGACTGTTCCCGAAATTGCAAGCTTTTTTTCTCATTTTTCTGCCCCCTTTCCCGCACTTTTTCCCATTCGTGCCGGAAATTTTGCTGCAAAGGACAAATCAGGGGACTGCTCGTCCCCTGTACCCCGCACCAGGGCCATCGGCCCTGGACCCAGAGTGCGAAAGACAATTTTATCTAACAGGGTTGTTTCCGCATGTTGATGGAGGAAACGGCAATCCCTCAGGCCCTACGGGCCAGCTTCCTTTCCACAAGGGAGCCTTTTTTCTCATGATAACAGCGGGAAAATGTTTGTTCGATACGCCAAGCAACATCCGCTACTGGGTCCAGGGGCAATGCCCCTGGTGGGGTAAAGGGGTGAAACCCCGCATCGTCTCCCAGCGCCCCGAAATTTGCCGCAGACCCTTGCAAGAAACCCTTTATTCCATTATAATATAGGCTGTGTGAATATGGGCGTTTATAACGCCGGTTAGGAGATAAAACGCTATGGACAAGAAAATGACGGCTCTCATTATCATGGACGGTTTCGGCATCAACCCCGCCACCGAAGGCAACGCCATCTACACTGCCGGCACCCCCGAATTGGATAAACTGACGGCCAAGTTCCCCACCTGCCAGCTGGGCGCCAGCGGCATGGACGTGGGCCTGCCGGACGGCCAGATGGGCAACAGCGAAGTGGGCCATCTGAACATCGGCGCCGGCCGCATTGTGTATCAGGAACTCACCCGCATCACCAAGGACATCCAGGACGGCACCTTCTTTGAAAAGGAACCCCTCATCTGGGCCATGGACGCCGTGAAGGAAAACGGCGGCAACCTGCACCTGATGGGCCTGCTTTCCGACGGCGGCGTGCACAGCCACAACACCCACCTGTATGCGCTGGTGGAAATGGCCAAGAAGCGGGGCGTGAAGAACGTGTTCATCCACTGCCTGCTGGACGGCCGTGACGTGCCCCCCACCTCCGCTGCCGAATACATGAAGCAGCTGGTGGAAAAGCTGGACGAAATCGGCGTGGGCCGTGTTGCCTCCATTCAGGGCCGTTTCTGGGGCATGGACCGCGACAACATCTGGGAACGGGTGGAAAAGGGCTACAATGCCATCGTACTGGGCGAAGGCGTGGAAGAAACCTGCCCCGTGCAGGCTGTGCTGAACAGCTATGCCAATGAAAAGACCGACGAATTCATGCTGCCCACCGTCATCGTGGAAGACGGCAAGGCCATTGCCACCGTCAACGAAAACGACTCCGTCATCTTCTTCAACTTCCGCCCCGACCGTGCCCGTCAGCTGACCCGCACCTTCATCATGCCCGATTTCAACGGCTTCCAACGCAAGAAGGGCTTCATCCCCGTGCAGTTCGTATCCATGACCCAGTATGACGCAACCTTCACGGGCCTGAAGGTAGTCAATCCCCCCGCCTCCATGGACAACACCCTGGGCCAGTACCTGGCCAAGCTGAACCTGACCCAGGCCCACATCGCCGAAACCCAGAAGTACGCCCACGTGACCTTCTTCTTCAACGGCGGCGTGGAAGCCCCCAATGAAGGGGAAGACCGTTTCCTCATCGACAGCCCCAAGATCGCCACCTTCGATATGAAGCCCGAAATGAGCGCCCCCGAAGTGACGGAAAAAGCGCTGGAGCTGATCGACAGCGGCAAGTATGACGTGATGATCCTCAACTTCGCCAACTGCGACATGGTGGGCCACACCGGCGTGATGGACGCTGCCGTTGCCGCCGTGAAGGAAGTGGACAAGGACGTGGGCAAGCTGGTCAACCGCATTCTGGAAAAGGGCGGCCGTGCCTTCGTCACCGCCGACCACGGCAATGCCGACCAGATGGTGGACCCCGTCACCGGCGAAATTTTCACCGCCCACACCACCAACCCCGTGCCCTTCATCGCCTGCGACAACGCCCTCATCGGCAAAAAGCTGCGTGAAGGCGGCCGCCTGGCCGATATCGCCCCCACCATGCTGGACAGCATGGGCCTTGAAATTCCTGCCGAAATGACCGGCGAAAGCCTGATTGTGAAATGATTTATTCCTATTGTAAACACTGCAAAACGGAATCGCCCGGCGATACCTGCCAGGCCTGCGGCAAGCGGGCCTCGGCAGCCGCCCAGCGCAATGTGTGGACAGCCTCCTTCCTGCCCCTGACGGACGGGCGTGCATGGAAGGGCATCCTGCTCACGCTGTGCGGCATGGTGGCCCTCACGTTCCTGGTGCTCATCGGGCTGGACGCGCTGCTGATGGGCTCCTCCGGCGCATCCCGGGCGCTGAGCGGCAATCTGCCTGCGCTGATTTTTTCCATCCTGCCGCTGGGGCTGTTGATCGCCTTTTTGTTCCTGTATTTTCAGGGCAGGGAGACCCTCTTTTATGTGCTGGATCCCCGGGGCGCTCACCTGCAAACCTGGCATGACCCGGACCGGCGCAAAAGCTGGGCCCGCCTCCAGTCGGCCGATCCTTCCCGCAATATGCCCAACCAGGCCGGCCAGATGATGCACCTGTCCCAGGAAAGGCATATGCTGTGGCAGGACGTGCAGCAGGTGCAATACAAGCCCCACCAGGCCATGATCCTTTTGTACCACACCCCCCGCTGCGCCCCCATGGCGCTGCGGCTCACCCAGGCGGAATACGAATCCGCCGCCGCCTATGTTGCCAAATACTGCAAAGGCAAATAAGAAGGAGGATGCCCCATGTCCATCACGCTTTTTGACATCGCCAAAACGCTGGATCATTCCACCCTTCAGCCCTTCCTGACGGAAAATGACATCATCAAAGGCTGCGATATTGCCCTGGAATACAATACTGCCACCGTCTGCGCCCGGCCCGGGGATATGCCCCTGGTTGTCCGCCGTCTTTCCGGCAGCAGCGTGCTGCCCTGCACGGTGATCGGCTTCCCCCACGGCGCCCATCACATGAGCGTCAAGTGCTTCGAAGCAGAAAAAGCGCTGGATGACGGCTGCCGGGAACTGGACATGGTGCTCAACATCGGCAAAATGCTCCACGGCGAAGAAAGCTATGTGCAGGAAGAAATTCAGAAACTGGCGGAAATGGCCCATAGCCGCGACGCCATCCTGAAAGTGATTCTGGAAACCTGCTACCTTTCCGACGAACAGAAAAAAATTGCCTGCCGCCTGAGCGAAGCGGCCGGTGCCGATTTTGTGAAAACCTCCACCGGCTACGGTTCTGCCGGCGCCACGGTGGCGGATGTGCAATTGATGCGCGCCGCCGTTTCCGATAAGGTGCGGGTGAAGGCCTCCGGCGGCATCCGCACGCTGGATATGGTGCTTGCCTGCCGCAATGCCGGCGCTGTGCGCTGCGGCGTATCCGCCACGGTAAAAATCATGGAAGAAGCCAAGGAACGCCTGGCCAAGGGCATCCTTACCGCTTCCCCTTTGAACCCCGTGGAAAACGGCGGCGGCGCCTACTAATATCAACTGGAGAATAACCATGAAAAAATGGATGATCCTTCTGCTGCTGGCCGCCCTGCTGATGCCGGCGGGCTGCTTTGCGGAAGAAAACGTGTACCACCTGCCGGTGGATTTTTCCGCCGGTCCCAGGGCCAACCCCGATTGCTACACCAAAGAAACCTACGAGGACGAAAGCCTTTCCGTGCGCATGGAAACCCGGGATATTGACCGGGTGCGCTACTCCATCGCCTGGATCAAGGTGAAAAGCCCCACCCAGCTGCGCACCCATACCGCCGGCAAGCCCAACGAGGTGGTGGCGGACAGGCCCAGCCGCATGGCCCGCCGGCAGAACGCCGTGGTGGCCATCAACGGGGATTTCTACGTGCAGCGCAAAGACGGCCTGATCTACCGTCAGGGCATCCCCTTCCGGTATGAACTGAACGAAGAAAAGGATGCCCTGGTCATTGACGAAAACGGCGACCTGCATAACTTCGTGGGCACCAAGGCCGATGAAATTCTGGCTTTCCTCAAGGAAGGCCATCAGATCATCAACGCCTTCACCTTCGGCCCCACCCTCATCAAAAACGGCGAGATCATGCCCATGCCCGAAACCTACCGCACCCGCTTTGACAGCACCGTCCGCGCCCCCCGCATGGTCATCGCCCAGGTGGGCCCGCTGGAATATGTGTTTGTGGAAGCCCAGGGCCGCAACGACGAAAGCATCGGCGTCACCACCGACCAGATGGCCCTGTTCATGAAGGACCTGGGCGTGAAGGAAGCCTACTGCCTGGACGGCGGCAATTCCTGCGTGATGACCTTCAACGGCCGCTACTACGACTCCAACTATACCGATTCCGAACGGGAGCAGAGCGATATCATCTATGTGGTCAGCGCCGTGCCGGAAGAAACCTGGCAATAACCCTTCCAGACGGTGTGTTGCAAACCGGCACACCGTCTTTTTTCATGCCAAAGGAGGTTCCTGCAAATGAAGAAACATGTTCTTCCCATTCTGGCCGGGCTGATGGCTGTCCTGGCCGTCGTGGCGGTGCTGTTTTTGTGCACCCACGGCTCCATGCTGCCGGAAAAAAAGACGGAATATTATGAACAGAAGGCCAAAATGGAAGCGGAAACGGCCACCGGCGCCGAAGCGGAGCTGATGGCCCTGCTGCTGGGCAGTGCCCCTGCCGCCCCTGCGGAAACAGAAACCGCCCCCGCCTCTTTCGCCTTCCGGACCAGCGCCTTCAGCCGGTTCCTGGCCGCAGCGCTGGGCCTTTTGCTGCTCCTTTTTCTTGTGTATTGCATCAGGCATCAGAAGGAAAGCAAAGGCCTGCTGTGGTTCCTCATTCTTGCGGTGCCCCTGGGGCTTTTCTTTTCCCGGCTTGTGTATTGCCTGACGGATATCGCCTTCTACCTCCGGGACATTCAGTCCCCCCTGGCCATGCTGAACGTATGGGAAGGGGGCCTGTCGATGATGGGCGCGCTTGCCGGCATCACCCTGGCCGGTGTGCTGGGGGCAAAAATCGCCAGAGAAAAGCCCCTGGACGTATTGAACCGGGGCGCCCTCCTGTGGCTGGCCTTTCCCATGGCCGTTGCCGCAGCCAATTCCCACGCCCGGGCCGGCTGGGGGCCTGAACTGGCTCTTCCCCTGCTTTCCGTTCCGGTGAACGATCAGGGCCGGCTGGATACCGCCCTGCTGACGGTGATCATGCTCGGCATTCTTTTGCTTGTGCTGGCAAACCGGCACAGCAAAGGCAAACTGCCAAAAAACCGCCTGTTCCTTTACGCCGCTTTCCTCTTTGGCTGCCTGATGGTGCCCCTGGAAAGCCTGCGCCGGGACGGCCACATGGTGTGGGGCTTTGTGCATGCGGAAATGCTGTATGCCATGCTCATTTTCTTCCCCGCCGCCATGGCGCTGGCATCCAAAAAGCGCCGCATCCCCCTGCTGGCTGCCACCGTGCTGCTGGCCGGCTGCATCATCGGGCTGGAATTTATGCTGGACCGCTCCGGCATCAGCGACCTTTTGCTCTACATTGTATACATTCTCTGTGTCGCCGCCTACATTTTTGTGGGCCTGAAATGGGCAAACACCACTTGCGAACAGGCAAAAAATAACGTATAATACAGGTATCTGCAAGGTACATATTGTTAAGGGAGGTTTTTTCCTATGGGCTATATGGAAGAATACAAAAGCTGGCTTACCCGCTTTGCTGCGGATGAAGAAACCATTGCTGAACTGAAATCCATCGAAAACGACGAAAAAGAAATTGAAGATCGCTTTTATACCAGCCTGGCCTTCGGCACCGGCGGCCTGCGCGGTGTATTGGGCATGGGCACCAACCGCATGAACGTATACAACGTGCGCCGCGCCACGATGGGCCTGGCCCGCTACATCAAGGCCCACGGCACCGAAAACAAGGGCGTTGTGGTGGCCTACGACAGCCGCATCAAGAGCGACGTGTTCGCCAAGGAAACCGCCCTCACCCTGGCCGCTGCCGGCATCAAGGCCTACCTGTTTGAATCCCTGCGCCCTGTGCCCATCCTTTCCTATTCCGTGCGCCATCTGGGCACTGCTGCCGGTGTCATCATCACCGCCAGCCATAACCCGCCCCAGTACAACGGCTACAAGGTGTACGGCGAAGACGGCGCGCAGATCGGCCCCGACGTGGCAGATGAAATCATCGCCAGCATCAACGCCCTTCAGTACGAAGAATGCGTGCCCATGGCGGAAGAAGAAGCCAAGGCCAAGGGCCTTTTGCAGATCATCGGCAACAAGGAAGTGGACGATGATTACATCGAAATGGTGAAAACCCTGTCCCTGCGTCCGGAACTGCTGGAAAAGCGGGGCGCGGACCTGAACATCGTCTACACCCCCCTGCACGGCTCCGGCAACGTGCCGGTGCGCCGCCTGCTTAAGGAACTGGGCATCACCATGGTCACTGTGGTCAAGGAACAGGAAGCCCCCGACGGCCGCTTCCCCACCGTCACCGCGCCCAACCCTGAAGACCCCGCCGCCTTCAAAATGGCCATCCCGCTGGCAGAAGAAGTGGGCGCCACCACCGTCTTCGGCACCGACCCTGACTGCGACCGCCTGGGCTGCGCCGTGAAAGACAAGGACGGCATCTGGCGTACCCTCACCGGCAACCAGATCGCCTGCCTGATGCTCAGCCACATCCTGGAAAGCCGCAAAGCCAACGGCACCCTGCCCGCAAACGCCGCTGCCGTGAAGTCCGTTGTGTCCACAAACCTGGCCAAGGCCATCTGCGACGATTACGGCATCCCGATCTTTGACGTGCTCACCGGCTTCAAGTTCATCGGCGAAAAGATCCAGCAGTTCGAAGAAAAGGGCGACCATACCTTCGTCTTCGGCTTCGAAGAAAGCTTCGGCTACCTCTCCGGCACCCAGGTGCGCGACAAGGACGGCGTCAACGCCTCCCTGCTTTTGTGCGAAACCACCTGCGCCTGCATGGACCGCGGCGAAACCCTCTACGACGCCCTGCAGAAGCTGTACCGCAAGTACGGCTACTACAAGGAAACCGGCCATTCTGTGGTGCTTCCCGGTAAGGACGGCGTGGAAAAGATGAAGGGCATCATGGATAACCTGCGCAACAATCCTCCCGCTGAACTGGCCGGCCTGAAGGTCACCGGCATCCGGGACTTCGGCCGCTCCATCCGCATTGCCGACGGCAAGGAAGAAAAGCTGGATTATCCCAAGTCCAACGTGCTCTACTTCGAACTGGAAAACAACAACTGGCTGTGCATCCGTCCCAGCGGCACCGAGCCCAAGATCAAGCTCTACGTGGCCACCAAGGCGGATACCCAGGAAGCCACCGATGCCCTGAACGCTCAGCTCACCGCTGCTGCCCAGGAAATCATGAAATAATTCAGAATGAAGAATTAAGAATTCAGAATTGCTGGTTTACAATCACAGAGAGGGGTTCGCCCCTCTCTTTTCTTTTGCTTTCCAGGAAATGACGGGGCAGGGGCTTATGCAGCCCCTGTACCCCGCAGCAGGGCCATCGGCCCTGCACCCTTCCTGCGATGCAGACAACTGTTTTTCCAAACTTCTTTCCGCATGTTGCTTGGAAAAGCGAAACGAAAGCACACGGGCACTATGAAAACATTGAAAAAAGTCGGCCGGGAAAGCTTGCTTTCCCTCCGATCTTTTTTCATGTTTTCCCCGGATGCACAGCATCCGGTTGGCGGCGTTCCGCCGCCCAGCCCGTGGTGCGGCAGTGCCGCAGCCAATTCGCAAAAATACAATCTTCCTCTGCGAATGTGTGTCTGCGTGATGCTCTGTTCCACCGGGAAACTGTTTGTGTGATACGAATTGCTGTTTCCGGAAAAAGGGTCCAGGGGCAATGCCCCTGGTGGGGTGCAGGGGTGAAACCCCGCATCGTCCCCCAAGCTTCACCGGGAAACTGTATGAAAGATACAGCCTTTCATCACCAACAAACCCCAATTCTGAATTCTTCATTCTGAATTCTGAATTTTGTTGACATCTTGGTTTTTTCCTTTTATAATAAGAAAACACCGGCAATGATGGGAAGAAATCCGGTCAGTTGCGATCAAAGAGAGCGCCGCCCCGGCTGAAAGCAGCGCATCGCCGCACGGATGGGACACCCCGGAGCCTCCTGCGAGAGCAGGCGCATTTCAGCGTTACGGAAAAGAAAGCGGAAAGGCATTGCCTTTCAAGCTGGGTGGCACCGCGAAGTGAACTTCGTCCCATGCATAGGGCATGGGCGTATTTTTTTATCAGGAGGGTTTACAACTTATGCTCACACAGGCACCCAAAGGCACAAAAGATATGCTGCCCCAGGACGCATATCAGTGGCAATATGTAGAAGCAAAAATGCGTTCCCTGGCCGCCCGCTGGGGTTACCGGGAAGTGCGCACCCCCGTCTTTGAACACACCGAGCTCTTCCAGCGCGGCGTGGGCGACACCAGCGACATCGTCACCAAGGAAATGTACACCTTCCTGGACAAGGGCGAACGCTCCATCACCCTCAAGCCCGAAGGCACTGCCGGCGCCGTGCGCGCCTTCATTGAAGGCAAACTGTATAACGAAGCGCTGCCCTGCAAAATGTATTACCTGGCCGCCCCCATTTTCCGCTATGAAAAGCCCCAGGCCGGCCGTCTTCGCGAACACCACCAGTTCGGCATGGAATGCTTTGGCGGCAAGGAACCCACCGTGGAAGCAGAACTGATCTGCGCCCTGTTTGAATTGCTGGGCGGGCTGGGGCTGAAGAACCTGTCCGTGCACATCAATTCCATCGGCTGCCCCGAATGCCGGCCCCGGTACCACCAGAAGCTGAAGGAATACCTGGGCGAAAGGCTGTCCGATATGTGCCCCACCTGCCAGGAACGCTTTGCCAAGAACCCTCTGCGCATCCTGGACTGCAAGGAAGAAAAGTGCAAGGCCATCGTGAAAGACGCGCCCTCCATTCTGGACTGCCTGTGCGATGACTGCGGCAGCCACTTCGAAAAGCTGCAGACGCTTCTGACCGCGGCAAACATCCCCTTCGCGCTGGATCCCCGCATTGTGCGCGGCCTGGATTATTACACCAAGACGGTGTTTGAAATCATCATGCAGTCCGGCCGGGAAGGCCTGGCCCTTTGCGGCGGCGGCCGGTACGATAAGCTGGTGGAAGAGCTGGGCGGCCCCGCCACCCCTGCTGCCGGCTTTGGCATCGGCATCGAACGCATCCTCATTGAGCTGACCACCCAGGGCCTGCTGCCCGAAAACCCCGGCATCACCGACGTCTATGTGGCCAACCTGGGCGCCGATATGGCCGTGCCTGCCTTCACCTTCACCCAGGCCCTGCGCAAGGCCGGCGTAAAGGCCGACTGCGACGTGTGCGGCCGTTCCCTCAAGGCCCAGTTCAAGTTTGCCGATAAGGTGAACGCCAGGTATGTGGCCATCATGGGCGGCGACGAATACGCCCGGGGCACGGTGAAAGTGCGCAACATGCAGACCCGGGAAGAAGTGGAATTTTCCCTTGAAACCGCAGCGGAAGAAACCGCCGCTTTGCTGAAATAAGCAATTCCGAAAGAAAAGGAGCATACCTATATGAACAGAAATCTGATTGCCAAAGTGATCCCCGGCGAAGTGAACAAGATTCAGGGTTATGTGGAAAACCTGCGCAACAAGCGCACCATGGCCTTCCTGGTCATCCGGGACCATACCGGCCGCATCCAGGTCACCGTGGAAAAGGAAAAGTATCCCGAAATTGCCGCCGTGGTGGACCAGCTGACCGTGGAATCCGTGGTCACCTGCATCGGCCCCGTGGTGGAAAACAGCTATGTGAAGATGGGCGGCATTGAAATGCTGCCCGAACAGATGGAAATCCTCTCCATCGCCGAACCCCTGCCCATCTCCAAGGACGCCGCCATCGACAGCCGCCTGGACTACCGCTGGGTGGACCTGCGTTCCGACCGCAACACCCTCATCTTCAAGGCCCAGACCGAAATGGTGGCCGCCATGCGCAACTACCTGCTGAACGAAGGCTTCATGGAAATCCACACCCCCAAGCTCATCGGCGCTGCCAGCGAATCCGGCTCCGATGTGTTTGAGCTCAAGTATTTCGACCGCAAGGGCTACCTCTCCCAGAGCCCCCAGTTCTACAAGCAAATGGCCATGGCTGCCGGCTTTGACCGCATTTTCGAAGTAGGCCCCGTGTTCCGCGCCGAAAAGAGCTTCACCAACAAGCACGCCACCGAATTCACCGGCTTCGACCTGGAAATGAGCTATATTTCCTCCTTCCGGGACGTGATGGCCATGGAAGCGGAGCTTTTGCAGGCCGCCCTGAAGGCCGTGAACGATAAGTACGGCGACAAGATCAAGGAACTGTTCGGCATGGAAACCGTGGTGCCCACCCTGCCCTTCCCCGAAATGAAGCTGGCGGATGTGTACAGGGAGCTGGAAGAACGCTACGGCTATACCTGCCCCGAAGAAGAAAAGAACGACCTGACCACCGAAGCGGAACACCTTTGCGCCAAGCTGAGCATGGATAAGTTCGGCCACGAATTCCTCTTCGTCACCGACTACGGCCCCCAGAAGCGCGCTTTCTACCATATGCGCGACGAAAACGGCATGCCCCTGGGCTATGACCTGATCTGGCGCGGCACCGAAATCACCACCGGCGCCCAGCGTGAACACCGCTACGAACAGCTGCGTGCGCAGGCCGACGAAAAGGGCCTGGGCGAAGACGTGAAATTCTACATGGATTTCTTCCGCTACGGCTGCCCGCCCCACGGCGGCTTCGGCCTGGGCGTGGACCGTCTCACCATGCTGCTCCTTGGCATTCCGATCAAGGAAGTCATGTTCCTCTTCCGCGGCCCCAACCGGCTGACCCCCTGATTTTTCCCTGATTTTTTTCGCAAAAAACTTTACGGCACGCTTGTGGCACAAAGGCCGCAAGTGTTGCCAAAGAAGAAAAAATCTGCTATACTGGTGTATATCTCTGAGGAGGTGCGTAATATGGCTCAGAAGAAAGAAAATCTGCCCGTCAAGGTGGATGTGGATTTGCAAAACGGCGGTACCATTTCCTACGCAAACGAAGTGATCGCCACCATCGCAGGCGTTGCCGCCAATGAAATCGACGGCATTGCCGGCATGTGCGTCAGCGGCGGCTTCAGCGAGATCCTGGGCCGCAACCGTACCATCACCAAGGGCGTAAAGGTGGAAGTGGGTTCTCAGGAAGCCGCGGTGGATCTGTACATCGTGGTGGAATACGGCCAGCCCATCCAGAAGGTGGCCCATGAAGTGCAGGAAAACGTGCGCAAGGCCCTGGAAAGCCTCACCGGCCTGCATGTGGTAAGGGTCGACGTGCATGTGCAGGGCGTCAGCTTTGAAAAAGAAAAGAAGGCTGCCATGACCGGCATTGAAGCCGCCAAGAACCCCCTGCTCACCGAAGCTGCCAAGAAGGAAGAGGTCAAGGTGGAAGAGCCCAAGGCCGAAGAAATTCCTGTGCAGGAAGAAACGGCTGCACCCGAAGCAGAAGAAGCCCAGCTGAACGAAGAGGAAGCTTTCAGCGAAGAAGTGCTGGCGGAGCAGGCTCAGCTGGACGGCGAAGAAGCCCCCGCTGCCGAAGAAACCGCTCAGGAAGCCCCCAAGACCAAGAAAAAGGCTCCCGGCCGTAAGCGCTGCTGAGAACAAATGCAAGAGGTGTAAAAAATGAAAAAGTTTCGTTTCTGGCATCGCATCATCATCATCGTGGGCGCTGTGCTGGTGATCGCACTGGGTCTGGGCGTGGCCCTGCCCCTGCTGCCCTTCTTCCCCTACAAGTTGAACGAAATTCTGGACATCAAGCTGGCCAAGTACATTTATTTCGGCGTGGCCGTCCTGTGTGCCCTGTTTGGCCTGTACCTGTTCTCCATCCCCCACAAGTTCACCTTCCGCCGCAAGGATTTCGTGGTCCAGCAGACGGAAAACGGCGAACTGCGCATTGCCGTGGTGGCCATCAAGAACCTGGTGCAAAAGTGCGTGGATATGCACGAAGAAGTGCAGCTTTCCTCCATGCGCATCAACAACAGCCGCGGCGGCATCACCGTGGGCCTGAATATCTCCCTGGCCAATAACGTGATCATCCCCCTGGCCGTTTCCTCCCTGCAAAAGCAGATCAAGCAGTACCTGCTGGCCTCCTCCGGCATCGAAGTGAAGGAAGTCAAGGTGGCTGTGGAAACCGCCAAGGAAGTCGCCAACAATTCCCCCTACCTGGTCAATGCCGAACCTGCCGCCGAACAGGAAACCCCTGCCCAGGCGAAGGATAAAAAGCAGCCCATCCATCAGCGCCTGTTCAAGCGCGATGCGGAGCCTGCCACCATGCCCGTTGCCCCCGAAGCGGCTCCCGCCCCCGAAGCGGAAACCGTAACGGAAGAAACGGTTACCGAAGAAGAATCCGTTCAGGAAGAGATTGTCGTTCCCGAAGAAACCACAGAAATTGCCCAACAGGCACAGGAGGAAGAAACCAATGAGTGAAAACAAGCAGTCCAAATTTGAAACCATGATGCAAAAGATCTTCAAAATCGGCACCCCCGAATGCGCCATCTTCTGCTGCGTGATCGCCCTGATCATGGGCATCCTGTTCCTGTCCATCGGCTTCTGGAAGACCCTGCTGATCGTGGCCCTGCTGGTTGTGGCCCTGTTCATCGGCGGTGTTTCCGATAAGAAGGCCACCTTCAAGAAGGCTGCCGATAAGGTTGCCCCCGTGAAGGACAAGGTGTACAAAATGAAGGACGCCCGCGTCTCCAAGGCCATCCAGGAAGCCAAGGAAGCCGAAGAAAAGGCGGAAGACGTGGTGGAAGACGTGCAGGAAGGCATCGTGGACGCCAAAGAAGAAATCGCGCAAGCCGTGGAAGAGATCAAAGAAGAGATCGCTGAAGTGGCGGAAGAAGCTACCGAAGAATAATTTTATGGGGGAAATGACCCATGTCTCGTAAATCAGCACGTGCTGCTGCCGTGCAGATGGTGTTTGAAAATATGCTGGGCGGCGACGGCGGTGAGGACACCCTTCAGGGGCTCATCGCCTTCACCCCGGAAGAAGGCGACATGGCCTTTATCGACCAGCTGCTTGAGGGCGTGACGGAACACGAATTCGAAATCGATGACCTGATCGAAAAGAACCTCAAGGGCTGGGCACTGAACCGTATCGCCAAGGTGGATAAGGCTGTGCTCCGCGTGGCCATCTGGGAAATGTGCTATGACCGCACCACTCCCGATGCCGTGGTCATCAACGAAGCAGTCACCCTGGCCCAGCGCTTCAATACGCCCGGTGCCGGCAAGTTTGTAAACGGTGTGCTTTCCGCAGTACTGGAAGCACGCAACCAGCAGGGAGAAAAGGCCTGATGCTTTCTCTGGGGCTGGATACCAGCAACTATACCACGTCCGCCGCGCTTTGCTCCTCTGGTAGGGAGATATGGCAAAGCCGGCGGTTGCTGCCCGTCAAAACGGGTGAACGCGGCCTTCGCCAAAGCGAGGCCGTGTTTGCGCATGTAAGACAACTTGCCTGTCAGGTGGAAAACGTGATGAAGGAAGCCCGGGAACCCCTTTCCTGCGTCTGCGCATCCATTTCCCCCCGGGACGGGAAGGATTCTTACATGCCCGTTTTTTCTGTGGGCGAAATGGTGGGCCGCTCCATTGCCGCCGCCCATCACGTGCCCTTCTTCACCACCACCCATCAGCGGGGCCATATCCGGGCCGCCAGGGTGGACAGTGGGCTGGAAGAAAGCAAATTCCTGGCGCTGCACCTGTCCGGCGGCACCACCGACGTGCTGCTGATGGACGGGGATGCATTGACGCCCCTTGGCACCAGCATGGACCTGCATGCAGGCCAATTGGTGGACCGGGTGGGCGTGGCCCTGGGGCTTCCCTTCCCCAGCGGGCCGCACCTGGAAAAGCTGGCAGTGCTGGGAAATGCCAAGGCGGCAGTGCCCGTCAGTATGGACGAAAAAACGCTCCGGTGCCATCTTTCCGGCGCAGAAGCCCAATTGCTTCGCATGGTGCAGGAAGGCAAGGAGAAAAACGATATTGCGGCGGAGGTATATTCCGTCCTTTGCCGCACGGTGCTGAGGTTATTGTGCGCCGCTGCCGATCAGTGCGGCACCCGGAACATTCTGCTGGCAGGGGGCGTTATTTCCTCCCACCTGCTGCGCACTTTGCTGCAGGAGAGGAACGAAAAGCGCCGCCTGCACCTGAACCTGCACTTTGGTAAGCCGGAATACTCCGGCGATAACGCCGTGGGCGTATCGCTCATCGGCCTGGAAAAATTACAGGGAGGCTGAAGAAAATGGCTCAACTTCTGGACGGAAAAATCATGGCTGCCGCCGTGATGGAAGAACTGAAAATTCGCGTGGACGCGCTGAAAGCAAAGGGCGTCACCCCCGGCCTGGCCGTCATCCTGGTGGGGGATGATCCTGCCAGCCAGGTGTACGTACGCAACAAGGGCCTGGCCTGCGAACAGCTGGGCATGACGTCCGAAACCCTGCGCCTGCCCGCCGAAACGGATCAGGAAACGCTGGAAAAAATCATTGACGAGCTGAACCGGGACGACCGCTTCAACGGCATCCTGGTGCAGCTGCCCCTGCCCAGACATCTGGATGAAGCCGCCGCCCTGGCAAAGATCCTGCCCGAAAAGGACGTGGACGGCTTCCACATTGAAAACGCCGGCAAATTGTTCACCGGCCAGGACGGCGTCGTGGCCTGCACCCCCAAGGGCATCATGTACATGCTGGAAAAAGCCGGCGTGGAACTTTCCGGCAAGAACGCCGTGGTCATCGGCCGCAGCAACATCGTGGGTAAGCCCATTGCCATGCTGCTGCTGGATGCCAACTGCACCGTCACCATCTGCCATTCCCGCACAAAGAATCTGGCGGAGCATACCCGCAACGCCGACGTGCTGGTGGCTGCCGTGGGCCGGCCCCGGTTCGTTACCGCCGATATGGTGAAGGAAGGCGCTGCCGTGGTGGACGTGGGCATCAACCGGGTGGAGGGCAAGCTCTGCGGCGACGTGGATTTTGACGCCGTGGCTGAGAAAGCCTCCTACATCACCCCCGTGCCCGGCGGCGTGGGCAAGATGACCATCTGCATGCTGATGGCAAACACCGTGGAAGCTGCGGAAAAGAAAGTGAAGTAATTTTATGGCCTGGACACTGACCGTCACACAACTGAATGAATATGTGAGCCGGTCACTGGCCGGAGATCCTGCCCTGCGGTTTTTATCCCTGCGTGGCGAGATCAGCGACCTGAAAAAGTACGCCTCCGGCCACTGGTATTTTATCCTCAAGGATGAGCAGAGCCGCATTCAGTGCGTCTGCTTCCGGCAAAAAAACATGCACATCACCTTCCCCGTGGAAAACGGCATGAAGGTGCAGCTAACCGGCGCCGTGGGCCTGTACACCGCCAGCGGCAGCTACCAGTTTTACGCCGATACCATGTCCCTGGACGGCATGGGCGAATTGTACCTGAAATACGAGGCCATGAAAGCCCGGCTGATGAAAGAAGGGCTGTTTGACGTAAGCCGCAAAAAGCCCCTGCCCCTGCTGCCCCGGATGATCGGGGTGGTCACCAGCCGCTCCGGCGCCGTGATCCACGACATTGCCACCGTCACAAGGCGGCGCTACCCCGGCATGCAGCTGGTGCTGCGGCCCTGCCTGGTGCAGGGGGAAAACGCAGCCCCGGATATTGCCGCAGGCATTGAGGAAATGGCCCGGGTGCCCGGCGTGGACGTGATCATTGTGGGCCGCGGCGGCGGCAGCATGGAGGACTTGTGGGCCTTCAACGAAGAGATCGTGGTGCGGGCCATTGCCGCCTGCCCCATCCCCGTCGTATCCGCCGTGGGCCATGAAGTGGACGTGACCCTCAGCGACCTGGCCGCCGATGAACGCGCCGCCACCCCCACCGAGGCCGCCGAAAAATGTGTGCCGGAATACCGGGCGGTGGTACAGGCCATCGAAAAATATAAAGCAGCCCTGCTGCGGGCCGGGCAGAACAGCCTGCTGCGGCAAAAGGCATGGCTTACTTCCCTGGAGAACCGCCTGAACCGGGAACACCCGGCCCTCCGGCTGAAAAAGGCCCGGGGTCAGGCAGAATTATACACCGCCCGGCTGCAAATGCTGATGGAAAGGCTCCTGTCCCTGAAAAAAGCGGACGTGCAGCGGCTGCACGAAAAGCTGAATGCGCTGGGGCCCCGTCAGGCCCTGCAAAGGGGCTATGCCTTTGTGCTGGCAAACGGAAAGCCCGTCACCCATGTGGAAAAGGCGCAACCAAACATGACCCTCGTGCTGCAGGACGGCAGAATTTCCGTGCATGTGGACGAAATCCGGAAGGAGGATCCCTTTGGCCAAGAAACAACTCACCTTTGAAGATAAGCTGCTGGCGCTGGAAGCGCTGGTGGAGAAAATGGAAGGGGGCAACCTGCCTCTGGAAGAATCCCTGAAGGCCTACGAGGCAGGCATGCAATTGTCCCGGGAATTGTCTTCCGCCCTTACCGATGCGGAAAAGCGAATGCTGGAGTTGTCCGGCGGAAATCTTGTACCCATGGAGGATGCGCCGTGAATTTCAACCAGCAATATGCTCAATACAAGCAAATGGTGGAGCAGGCCCTGGAAGCACTGCCCTTTGCAGGCGCCCCGGAAAAGCTGCGGGACGCCATGCGCTACAGCCTGCTTTCCGGCGGCAAACGGCTGCGGGGGGTACTGGTGCTGGCGGCCTGTGAAGCAGCCGGCGGCATAGTGCAGGACGCCCTGCCCTTCGCCTGTGCCGTGGAAATGATCCACGCCTACTCCCTCATTCATGACGACCTGCCCAGCATGGATAACGATACCCTGCGCCGGGGTAAGCCCACCAACCACATAGTCTTTGGCGAAGGGATGGCCATTCTGGCCGGAGACGGGCTTTTGAGCCACGCGTTTGAAGTGATGGCAGCCCAGACTGCTCCCCGCGCCTTCTCCGCCCTTGGCATCATGGCAAGGGCCGCCGGTGTATCGGGCATGCTGGCGGGGCAGACGCTGGATATCACCCTGGAGGGCACGCAGCCGGATAGAGACACCGTGCAGCAGATCCATCTTGGCAAAACGGCCGCCCTTCTCACAGCGCCCGTCACGGCCGGGTTCCGCCTGGCCGGGGCCGACGATACCCAGTTGCTTGCCGGGGAAACCTACGGCCGCAACCTGGGCCTTGCCTTCCAGATTGTGGACGATCTGCTGGACCTGGAAGGGGATGCCGCCCTGATGGGCAAAACCCTGGGTAAAGACGTGGAAGAAGGCAAAATCACCTGGCCTGCCTGCGTGGGTGTGGAGCAGGCAAGGAAGGACGCCGCCCTGTGCATCGAACAGGCGGTCCGTGCCCTTGATCCTCTGGGAAAAAAGGCAGAATTTCTGCAAGCCCTTGCAGAAGACACGCTGCATCGTGTACAATAAACCGGAGGAACAGCAAACGTGGAACAAATACAGGCATTTTTTCAAAACCGCATTGTGATGGCCAGCTTGCTTTCCTGGGCGGTGGCCCAGGTGATCAAGGTGCTCATTACATGGTGGATGGATAAGAAATTTGATTGGCGGCGCTGCTTCGGCATGGGCGGCATGCCCTCCTCCCACTCTGCGTTCGTGTTTTCCATGGCGCTGATGTGCGGGCTGCAGGAAGGCTTTTCATCGGCAGTGTTTGCCGTTTCGTTCATGCTGATGGCCATCGTGATCTACGATGCGCTGGGGGTCCGGGCAGAAACGGGCAAGCAGGGCGCCGTGCTGAACCAACTGATCCGGGAAGTGCTCATTGAAGGCAAGCCCATTACCGAAGATCGCCTGAAGGAACTGGTGGGCCATACGCCCCTGGAAGTGCTGGGCGGCGTGCTGGTGGGGCTGACCGTTGTAATATTCATGGCTTAAGGAGGCAAATTTCAAATGATGGATAATTTTCGGGAAGAAAGCGTAACCAGCCGGCGGACGGGCTTTGACACCATTTTGTATCTCATGGCCAATGTGGTATGGGTGCTGCTGGCCATCTACGGCTTTTCCGTCATCAACAGCGTGATCAACGCCATCATGATGGGCGGCTTCGGCACCCTTGATATCATCGTCAACCTGGTCATCGGCCTGGCGGCCTGCGGCATTGCCCTGCTCACTTTCCTCAACAAGGACAAAATCCGCACCGAATACGAATACACCTTCACCAACGGCCAGATGGACTTTGCCAAGGTGTTCAACAACAAAAAGCGCAAGAGCCTGGGCACCATGAACGTGCGCAATGTGGAAGCCTGCGGCATGGTGGCCAGCGGCTCTTTCAACCGCTACATCAACATGCCCGGCATCAAGCGCACCAACTGGTTCCTCAACCGGGACGCCCAGCTTTTCTACTTCTACTTCCAGAAGGAACAGCAAAAGCGCATCATCATCATCGAGCCCAGCGAGGAAATGGTGGGCCTGATCAAAAAGTACATCCCCCAGGGTGTCTGGCAGAATAACTGATATGAGCATTTACCTTGATAACAGCGCCACCACCCGTCCCTGCGATGGGGCGGTGGAAGCCATGACAAAAGCCATGCGGGAGGATTTTTACAATCCTTCCGCTTTGTACGCTGCCGCCATGGGCCCGGAGAAAATGATGAAGGAGTGCCGGGAAAAAATCCTGCGCTCCGTGCATGCTCCTCAGGGAAGCCGTGTGGTGTTCCTCTCCGGCGGTACCGAGGCGGATAACCTGGCCATCCTGGGCCAGCAGAAGAAATGCCGGGACAAGCGCGTCCTCTATTCCGCCGGGGAGCATCCCGCCGTAAAGGAAGCCTGTCAGGCCATGGAAGGGGCCGAAGCGCTCCCCATTCCCTACACCAGGGAAGGGCTGGTGGACCTTGCCGCCCTGGAAGACATGCTGGACGAAAGCGTGGCCCTCCTCTGCATCATGCAGGTGAATAACGAAACCGGCGCCATTCAGCCACTGCAGCAGATTGGCGAAATGATAATGCGCCGCTGTCCCCAGGCCCATTTTCATGTGGACGGGGTGCAGGGGTATCTTCGGGTGCCCTTTGATATGAAAGCCTGCCATGCGGACAGCTATGCCCTTTCCGGCCATAAGATCCATGCCCCCAAGGGTGTGGGCGCGCTGGTGATGGGGCCGGGCATGCAGGTGCATGCAAGGCAGGTGGGCGGCGGCCAGGAAAATGCCATCCGCTCCGGCACCGAAAACACCGTGGGCATCGCCGGGCTTTCCGCTGCCATGGATGCTTTCCCCAAAGCGCATGCCATGCAGGAGGTAAAAATGCACCTGTACGAAGGCATCCGGCAATTGATCCCCACCGCCCGGGTAAACGGCCCGGCGCCGGACGGCCCCCAGGCTGCCCCCCACATTCTGAACATTTCCCTGCCCCCGGTCCGGAGCGAAACCATGCTCCATGCCCTGGAAGGAAAAAAAATCTACGTGGGCATCGGCAGCGCCTGCTCCTCCCACAAGCAAAAGGTAAGCGCAGTGCTCAAAGCCATGCATGTGGATCAGCCGCTGGCGGAAAGCGCCCTGCGTTTCTCCTTCTGCCCCGAAAACACCGTGGATGAAATGAACATTGTTCTGGACGCGATCAAGAGCCAGTATGCCTTGCTCAGCCGGTTCCAGAGAAGATAAAGAGAGGGAAAAAACATGCGACAGTTGCTGATGGTCCGCTACGGCGAAATCTATCTCAAAGGGCTCAACCGCCCCTATTTCATGAAGGCGCTGGTAAAGCGCGTCAAGGAAGCTACCCGGGAATTCAAGGCCAATGTGTGGCTGCATGACGCCCGCATTTTCGTCAGCGACATGACGGATGCCGACGCCTGCATGGAACGGGTGCGGAAGGTGTTCGGCGTGCACTCCGTGTGCCCCGCCATCGAAATGGAAAAGGACGATTTTGACGCCATTTGTGTGGAAGCGGAAAAAATGATGCGCTCCGTCAACGGCACCTTCAAGGTGGAAGCCCGCCGCTCCGACAAGCGCTATTTCATGGATTCTCCCATGATCAACCGCAAGATCGGCGAATATGTGCTGGAGCGGAATGAAGACCACCTGTCCGTGGACGTGCATAAGCCGGAGCATATCCTCTCCGTGGAAATCCGGGACAAGGCCTACCTCTATTGCCAGGTATACATGGCCGTTGGCGGCATGCCCGTTGGCACCGGCGGCAAGGCAGCGCTGCTGCTTTCCGGCGGCATCGACAGCCCCGTGGCCGGCTACATGATCGCCAAGCGCGGCGTGCAGCTGATCTCCGTTCACTACCATTCCTTCCCCTATACCAGCGAACAGGCCAAGGAAAAGGTGCTGGATCTGGGCCGCATCCTCAGCCAGTACTGCTGCGGCATGAAAACCTACGTGGTGCCCTTCACCGAAATCCAGATGGAGATCCACGAAAAATGCCCCGAAGATTACACCACCCTCATCATGCGCCGCTATATGATGCGCATTGCGGAAAAAATCGCCGAAAAGGAAGGCGCCCTGGCCCTCATCACCGGCGAATCCATCGGCCAGGTGGCCAGCCAGACCATGGAAGCGCTGCAGACCACCAATGAAGTGGTGAACATGCCCGTCTTCCGTCCCCTGATCGGCTTCGACAAGGCCGATATCATCGATTACGCCAAGAAAATCGGCACCTACGAAACCTCCTCCCTGCCTTATGAAGACTGCTGCACCGTCTTCACCCCCAAGCATCCTGCCACCAAGCCCAAAATGGCCAAGATTCTGGAAGGCGAAGAAAAGCTGGATCAGGAAGCCCTCATCGAAAAGGCCGTCAACGAAGCGGAGATCATTCTGCTGTAAGGAGTGCATTGTATGAAACAGCTGTCCGACAGCTTTACAATGGGGCCCGTCACCGTCAAAAACCGCATTGCCGTGCCCGCCATGGTGTGCTTTGACTGGACGGACGATACCGGCATGGTCACCCCCCGCAACATCGCCCACTACCGCGCCCTGGCCCAGGGCGGCGCCGGCGTCATTTTTTCCGAAGCCGTGTGCGTCACCAAGCGGGGCAGGCTGCACGAAACTCAGCTGGGGCTGTGGGAAGATGAGCAGATCGAAGGCTGGAAGCGCCTGGCGGAAGTGTGCCACGAAAACGGCACGCCCTTGCTGGCCCAGATCCATCACGCCGGCATCAACGGCATTGACGATGTGGCCGACTGCCCCAGCGATTATGTTCCCACCCACCCCCACCATACCCCCGGCAAGGAAATGACGCTGGACCGCATTGTGTACATCCGCAATGCCTTCGTCAAGGCAGCCCTGCGGTGCAAGGCGGCCGGGCTGGACGGGGTGGAATTGCACGGCTGCCACGGCTATCTGCTCAGCCAGTTTTTGAGCAGCAAAGTCAACCACCGTACCGACGAATACGGCGAAGACAGAACCCTTTTTGTCAAAGAAATTCTGGAATCCATCCGCATTGCCTGCGGTAAGGATTTTTGCGTCGGCATCCGCCTGGCGGCTTTTGAGCCCACCATGGAGGACGGCCTGCGCCATGCCAGGGCCCTGGCCCCGTATGTGGATTTCCTGGATATCTCCTACGGCATCGACAGCGACGTGTCTGCCTGCCCTGCCTCTTTCCCCTATCGGCCCTCCTTCTATGCCGCCATGAAAATCAAGGAAATGCTGCCGGATACCCCTGTGTTCAGCGTGGACATGATCACCGACGGCGAAATGGCCCGGGGGGTGCTGGCGTTGACCGGTATTGACGGCATCGACGTGGGCCGCGGCCATCTGGTAAATTACAATTTCGCCAGCGATGCCCTGGCCGGCCGGGATACCGGCACCTGCCTGCACTGCAAGGGCGGCTGCGCCTGGGGCCCCACCGGCAACCCCGATTCCCCCTGCCCCGGGAAGATACTGTTCATGAAACGAAAGTAAACGGGGATTCATGGGGCGTTGCCCCACACCCCACCAGGGGCATTGCCCCTGGACCCATTTCCGGAAATTGCAATTTGCATCAAACAAACAGATTCCCGGTGAAAACGCGTAACACGCACACACTCTTTCGCAGAGGAAGATCGTTTCTTTGCGAATTGGCTGCGGCACTGCCGCCACGCAGAAACCCGATTGCAAGCGACGATTATTGCATTGCGAATTGGAAGTGGTACTGCCACCCGCCCCACGGGCTGGGCGGTGCTACACCGCCAACCGGATGCTTGGGCATCCGGGGAAAACGGTAAAAAAGAAGCGGTGAGAGAATAAATTCTCTCATCCGCTCTTTTTTTCGTTTTCATTGCGCCCGTGGGTTCTCGTTTCGTTTCCCCAAGGAACATGCGGAAAGAAGTTTGGAAAAGCAATCTTCTGCATCGCAGGAAGGGTCCAGGGGCAATGCCCCTGGCGTGAGGGTACAGGGGGCGAGGAGCCCCCTGCCCCGTCGTTCCCCAAGCTGCAAGCGGACACTGCTTCTTTTTTACGAACAACAGCATTCTAAAAAAACTTTTGTTTTTTCACGCATATTCCGAAAAACTTGCATCATTCTTTACAAAACGCGCATACTATGATAAAGTAATTGCAGGTTTTTGTGATTACTTTGATCGTTTGGAGGGAAGGATGTGAGCGAGAACAGCTATGCACCGGTGGAACGGCAGCGCCGTATGCTGGAATACATCAACCTGAGCCGGCGGGTGCACCTGCAGGAGCTGGCGGAATATTTCGGCATATCGGAAGCCACGGCCCGGCGAGACCTGGATGAGCTTTCCCGGCAGGGCGCCATCATCCGCACCCACGGCGGTGCCATGCGGGCCGAAAAGAGCACCGCCTACGAAAGCCGCTATCAGGAGCGGATCACCCAACAGCAGCAGGAGAAAGAGCGCATTGCGCTGGAAGCCGCCAAGCTGGTGAAAAACGGCGACACGGTGTTCATCGACGCGGGCACCACCGCCTTTTCCATTGCCAAAGCCCTGAGCCAGCTGGAGCGGATCACCATCATCACCAACGATTTGTTCACCGCGGCACAGCTGGAGATGAAACCCAGCTGCAAGGTGATGGTCACGGGGGGCATGCGGCGCAGCGGCTATCACGAACTGATCGGCGCCGTGGCGGAAGATTTTATCCGCTCCACCCATGCAGATATTGCCTTCATCGGCGTGGACGGCATTGACCTGATGGGCAATGTGTGCTCCTCCAATTTTGAGGAAATGGGCGTGAAGCGCATGATGCTGCGCACTGCCAAGCGCACCGTCATCGTGGCGGACCACCAGAAAATCGGCCGCACGGCGCTGGTACGCATCTGCGACCTGAAGGACGCCGACCTGCTCATCACCGACAGCCTGATCCCCGCCGACACGCTGAAAAAGCTGCGGAAAGTGGCCGGTGACATCATTCTTGCATAATTCTTGCTGTTTTCTTGCAAAGATTGCAAACGAATGATCGTTTCCGTCACATTTTTGCAACGTTTTCCTTGTATTCCCGGTTTCGGCCATGCTATAATGGTCAGGAACGAAGGTTCAATATGAAAGTGAGGAATATACCATGCAAGTACGTATTTATGATAATGCCCAGCAGGTGGGCGTAGCCTGCGCCATGCTGATTGCCGCTCAGGTGACCAAAAAGCCGGACAGCGTGCTGGGCCTGGCCACCGGTTCTTCTCCCCTGGGCTGCTACCAGCAGCTGATCGACTGGCATAAGGCCGGTGCTCTGGATTTTTCCCAGTGCATCAGCTATAACCTGGACGAATACTGCGGCATTCCGGAAGACCATATCTGCTCCTACCATGATTTCATGAACAAAAACCTGTTCGACTTCATCAACATGAAGGAACACCATGTGCCCAACGGCAACGCCCCCGACCTGCAGGCGGAATGCAAGCGCTACGACGCTGCCATCGAAAAAGCCGGCGGTATTGACCTGCAGCTGCTGGGCATCGGTAACAATGGCCATATCGCCTTCAACGAGCCCAACAAGCACTTCGTGTACGGCACCCAGATTGTCAAGCTCACCGACAGCACCATCGACGCCAACCAGCGCTTCTTCAACTCCCGGGAAGAAGTGCCCACCCAAGCCATCAGCCTTGGCATTGGCGGCATCATGAACGCCAAATGTGTGGTGCTGATTGCCACCGGCAAAGCCAAGGCACAGGCTGTCCGGGATGCCGTGAAGGGCAATATGGATCCTCAGGTGCAGGCCTCCATCCTGCGGGGCCATCCCAATGCCATTTTCCTGGTGGATAAGGACGCCGCTTCCCTGCTGTAAAAAAGGCCACGCCTTCTGCCAAATCCGGGGCAGGAGGCGTTTCTTCATGGATGCATATTGTTTTATGAAACGGAATATGCTATAATCTGCATAGAATTTTGAAGCTTTACCGCTTCCGTTTCGGAGGAAAGTATATGGGTAAGTATTTTGAAACTGACGGCTTCCGCGGCGAAGCCAATATCAACCTGACGGTGGACCATGCCTTTAAAGTAGGCCGCTATGTGGGCTATTATTACGGCCGGGGCCACAAGGCCAAGGTGGTCATCGGCAAGGATACCCGCCTGTCCAGCTACATGTTTGAATACGCGCTGGCCGCAGGTCTCATGGCCAGCGGCGCCGATGTGTACCTGCTCCACGTCACCACCACCCCCTCCGTTGCCTACATCACCCGCATTGACGAATTCGACTGCGGCATCATGATCACCGCCAGCCATAACCCCTACCAGGATAACGGCATCAAGCTGATCAACGGCAAGGGCGAAAAGATGAGCGACGACGTGACCGACATGGTGGAACAGTACATCGACGGGCTGATCCCCGAAGTGCCCTATGCCACCGGCGACAAGATCGGCAAAACGGTGGACTATGCCTCCGGCCGCAACCGCTACATCGGCTACCTTATCTCCCTGGCCACCCAGAGCTATAAGGGCATCAAGGTGGGCCTGGACTGCGCCAACGGCAGCACCTGGATGATCGCCAAATCCGTGTTCGATGCCCTGGGCGCCCAGACGTTCGTCATCAATAACGAGCCCAACGGCACCAACGTGAACGTGAATGCCGGCTCCACCCACATTGACGTGCTGCAAAAGTTCGTCAAGGAAAAGGGGCTGGATATCGGCTTTGCCTTTGACGGCGACGCGGACCGCTGCCTGGCCGTGGACGAAAACGGCAACCTGGTGGACGGCGACGCCATCATGTACCTGTACGGCGCTTACCTGAAAAAGCGGGATAAGCTGCTCACCAACACCATCGTGGGCACCGTGATGAGCAATTTCGGCCTGGGCAAAGCCCTGGAAAAGCTGGATATCGACCTGATGCAGACCCAGGTGGGCGACCGCTTTGTGTACGAAGCCATGCGCAACGGCGGCCATGTGCTGGGCGGCGAAAACAGCGGCCACATCATCTTCTCCAAGTACGCCACCACCGGCGACGGCATGCTCACCGCCATCAAGGTGATGCAGGCCATGCTGGAGCAGAAGCAGCCCCTGTCCAAGCTGGTGGAGCCTTTGGTGTTCTACCCCCAGGTGCTCAAAAACGTGCGGGTCATTGATAAAGAACAGGCCCTGAACAACGAAAAGGTGCAGCAGGCCAAGCGGGAAGCGGAAGAAATGCTCAATGGCGACGGCCGCATTCTCCTTCGCAAGAGCGGCACCGAGCCCGTCATCCGCGTCATGGCCGAATGCAGCCGGCAGGAACTGTGCGACAAGTGCGTGGATCATATCGTCAACGCCCTGAAAGCAGAGAATTTAGTGAAATAAATAGGGTTTATGCGGGAGGGGCTTTCTTTTGAAAAAGAAAGCCCCTCCCGCACCCTCCCAAAGAAAACTGCCCCGGATGAAGCAAAATTCCTTATTCCTTCTATACGCCGGTGTCGCAACATCATTTCCAAAATTTCAGGAGGTATATCCTTATGCTGAAAACCGTTGATCTGTTTGATCTTTCCCATACCAAAGCCGCGCCCCTACTGGAAAAAACCGTGTACCCCTGGGAAGCGCTGGACGGCATCAAAAATTTCATTGTGGAGCTGGGCCAAACCCTCTCCCCCGATGAATACGACCATCCTTCCGAAAACGTGTGGATCGCCAGGGATGCGGTGATCTTTCCCAATAACTACATTGCCGGCCCCTGCATCATCGGCCACAAAACCGAAGTGCGCCCCGGCGCTTTCATCCGCGGCAGCGCCCTGATCGGCGACAACTGCGTCATCGGCAATTCCACGGAGCTGAAAAACTGCATCATTTCCGATAACGTGCAGGTGCCCCATTACAATTACGTGGGCGACTCCATTCTGGGTTACAAAAGCCACATGGGCGCCGGCTCCATTACCTCAAACGTCAAAAGTGACAAAACCCTGGTCACCGTCCGTGACGGCGAAGAAAAGATGGAAACGGGCCGGAAAAAGTTCGGCGCCATGCTGGGGGATTATGTGGAAGTGGGCTGCAACAGCGTGCTGAACCCCGGCACCATGCTGGGCCGCCGCGCCAGCGTGTACCCCCTTTCCTGCGTGCGGGGCACCGTGCCGGAAGACCATATCTTCAAAGCCCCCGGCAAGATCGTCCGCCGCACCTGATCATTCATCCAAAGCAAAAAGCAGAGGCTGCTTCAGCCCCTGCTTTTTTTGAATCATTCTTTTCCTGCGTTTTCATAAAGGAGACGCTGGACAGAAAGGCCGGCAATGCCGTCCTCCACCAGGCTGTGCTTGCGCTGGAAGGCCTTGACCGCCGTTTCGGTATCTTCCCCGAAATAGCCGTCTGCCACACCGGCATAGAAGCCCTGGTTTCTCAGTTCCCTCTGCAATGCCTGCACCGGCGCGCCGTAATGGCCTTTCTTCAGGGTCACATAGTTTTCCCCGGAAGCGGAGGAGGCCAGCGTCCATTCTTCCCCCGGCACAAACCCGGAAGAATTCCCGTCAGGATACGCAATATTGGTTTCCCGGTAATAGGTTTCGTTGCCGGAGCCCAGCTGCACCATGTAGGCATAGGCGGCCCTAAGCTTTTCATGGGGCGTGGCATGGGCCGCATCCATTTCGTCCAGCATTTCTTCCAATTGGCAATAGCTTTCGTGGAACTGAAGAAGCTCCTTGCCGTTCCATTTCAGGTACCGGTTCAAAAGCAGGCCGGTATTGGTTTCCACCGCATACTCGGACGCAGGCATTTCCCAGTCCCGTTTGATGCGGTTGACGATGTGGGTGGTGTCCTTTTCAAAACTGAACAGGAACATGCCGGCCCGCTGTACCTTGGCATAGAGCAGATAGGCGCAGGGGTCCATCCCACCGGTGGATTGCTTTTCCACCGCAGAAGGCAGGTTGTAGGCAATCACAATATCGTCCGTATCGCTTTCCCAGGGGGCACGGGTGGCAATGTAGCTGTAGTTTTTCAGGACGGAAACGTCCAGGCCAAACCGCTTTTCCACGGCTTCCCACGCTGCCTGTACCTGCGGATCCTCATCGGGCAGAGCCAGGGCCGGGTCGCACAGGAGTATTTTGCTGCCAAAGGCATCCAGCTGCAAATGCCGGTCCGATTCGGCCACCATGGCATACCCTTTTTCCACCAGCAGCTGCTCAAAATGGGCCTGGGTTTCTTCGGGCAGGTAACGGAAATCCGCCATGAAATAGCGGCGGTACACTTCCTCATAGTTCCCTGCATCCCAGATGCGCTGGGCGTTCTTCCAGAAATCCACGGTGTACCATTCGCAGCTTTCCACACTGCCCGTTTTCCCATTGATCACCACCCGGTATTCCCCCAGGGGGCCGGCGTAGGTATCCTGGCTCTGGTCAGACACCCGGTTGGGGTTGGAATAGAACACCATGGTCCAGTTGCTAACGTCATAGTAGCCCACAGCACTGTAGGGGTACAGCATCAGCTGCTCCAGTTCCGTGTCCGTTACGCCGTAGTTTTTCCGCAGCGCCTCCCGGGCAATTTCACAAGCCTCGGAAAGCGGAAGGATATCATAGGCTTCTTTCCCCTTCGTATTCACAGGGGACAGGGTGACCGCCGGCTGCAGCACCTGCTTGTCCGGGGTTTCGGTGCCGATGGATACGGCAAAGGCTGTCACGGCACAAAGCACCAGCAAATTGACCAGCACAAATGCAAAAGAAATCTTCTTTTTCACTTTCTCTTCTCCCTTCGTTTGTTCCCGGATGATCTTCTGCGCCAGATAAGGATCCGTCTGCAGGCCGGAAAGGGTCATGTCAAAGGTGTTTTTCAGAATCCGTTTTTCCTGCTGTTCCGTCATCATATTGCCCCCTTTCCAGTTGTTTTTTCAGCTGTGCCCGGGCCCGCCTGAGGCGGTTGGACACGCTGCTTTGGGATATTTCCAACAGTTCCGCAATTTGCTGAACGCCCATTTCCTGCCAGTAGTAAAGCAAAACCGCCTCCCGCAATTTGGGCGAAAGCTGCATGATCTCACACATCAGGTCCGTTTCATCGGTGGCAATTTCCTGAGCAAGCGGAAGTTCGTCCGGGGTAATGCGCTTGTCCACAAAACGGTACCAGGGGGTGCGCTGCATGCTTTTGCAGGTGTTGATGGCAATGCGGATAAGCCAGTTCTTTTCGCTGCATTCCCGGCGGAAGGAGGGGAGCGCACGATACGCTTTCAGAAAGGTTTCCTGCACGGCATCACGGGCCTGCTCCGCATCCCGCAAATACACATAGCACATTTTGATCAGCATGGGCTGGTGGGTTTCCACCAGCTGAACGAAAGCATCATGGCAGATGGCCGGGCCCTGTCGCATCTCCATTTCTTTTGTGCACCTCCTTCCATGTATGTAGACGCATAACAATGGGAAAATATTTCATTTCGGAAGAAAAATCTTTTCTGTACACTTTCGTTCACAAATCGTTTACCGTTTGTCCTTGAGAAACCGCATTTTCCGTGATACAATAAGCCTGTATTCAAAAGAGAGGAGGCGGCGCCATGGCCTATCAGGCAGTGTTCAAGCGGTACGAGCTGAAATACCTGCTGAATGATGCGCAATTGCAGCATGTATTGCAGGCAATGGAGCCCCACATGCAGCTGGACGAATACGGCGATTCCATCATCCGCAACCTCTACTACGATACCGACGATTACCGGCTCATCCGCCATTCCATTCAAAAACCGGTGTACAAGGAAAAACTGCGCATCCGCTCCTACCACCGGGCCAAAGAGGGCGTGCCGGTGTATGTGGAATTGAAAAAGAAATACAAACGGGTGGTGTACAAACGGCGCCTGCAAATGAAGGAAGAAAAGGTGCAGGAATGGCTTTCCGGCGGGGATGCACCGGAGGACAGCCAGATCGCCCGGGAGATTACCTACTTCCGCAATTTCTACCCCGGCCTGCACCCCACCGTTTACCTTTCCTACCACCGGCTGGCCTATTACGATAAGGAAGGCTCTTCCTTCCGGGTCACCTTCGATACCAAAATACGCGCCCGGCAGACGGACCTGACCCTGGACAGCGATCATTCCGTGGGCACGCCCCTGCTGCCGGAAGGCATGACCCTGATGGAGCTCAAATGCGCCGGTGCCATGCCCCTGTGGATGGCCCACGCACTGAACGAAGCCAACATATACCGCACGTCCTTTTCCAAATACGGCACCGCCTATACACAAATGATATTCCCCGAAATAAAGGAGGAACGCTTCCATGCCTGATACTCTGTTCAAAGGTTTGTTCGATACCGCCGCCATCAAGGTGATCCCCGTAGGGGAATTCCTGCTGTGCCTGGGGGTGGCCCTGGTGTGCGGGCTGCTGCTTTCCCTGTGCCACATGTACCGCAGCCGCTACACCCGCTCCTTTGTGGTCACGCTTTTGCTGCTGCCCGCCGTGGTGTGCGCCGTGATCATGATGGTAAACGGCAATGTGGGCGCCGGCGTGGCGGTGGCCGGTGCGTTCAGCCTGGTGCGTTTCCGCTCCGTTCCCGGCACCGCCAAGGAAATTACCATGCTGTTCCTGGCCATGGGCGCCGGGCTCATCTGCGGCATGGGGTACCTGGCTTTTGCGGTGCTGTTCACGCTGGTGCTGGGCCTTGTGTTCCTGCTTTGCAATCAGTTCCGCTTTGGCGGCACAAAGCGGAACCTGCTCTACAAAACCCTGAACGTGACCATCCCCGAAGACCTGGATTACACCGGCATCTTCGCCGATCTGTTCGAAAAATACACCCGGGAGCATGACCTTGTTCGTGTCAAAACCACCAACATGGGCAGCCTCTTCCGCCTTACCTATAACGTGACCATGAAGCCGGACGCCAGCGAAAAGCAGTTCATTGACGACCTGCGCTGCCGCAACGGCAATCTGGAAATCAGCATTTCCCACCAGGAAACCGCTGCCAACGAACTGTAATCCTCTTGAAGGAGGCCCTGTAAAAAATGAAAATCAAAAGGCTGTTTGCCTGTCTGCTGCTTTGTGCTTTGCTGACCGGCTGTGTTTCCCCTACCCTTGCGGAGGAAGTTTCCATCACGCCTCTCAAGGAAACCGATCTTTTTTCCGACCGGGATGTGGATTTTTCCTGGGACGAGGGGGATGCGATTTCCCTTCCTTTGCAGAATGAAACCGTCACCATCACCGAAGAAGGCGTATACATCCTGTCCGGCGCCATCGAAAACGGGCAGATCGTGGTGGACGCACCCAAGGATGCAAAGGTGCAGCTGGTGCTAAACGGCGCAAACGTCCACTGCAATACCCACGCCGCCCTCTATGTGAAACAGGCGGACAAAGTGTTCCTCACCCTTTCCCCGGATACGGAAAACTCCCTTTCCGGCGGCGAAACCTTCATCCAATACGACGATAACAACGTGGACGCCGCCCTCTTTTCCAAAGACGATATCACCCTCAACGGCGAAGGCAGCCTCACCCTTTCCTCCCCCGGCGGCCACGGCGTGGTTTCCAAGGATGAACTCACCGTTACCGGCGGCACCTACACGGTAAATGCCGCGTCTCACGGCTTTGCCGCCAAGGACAGCCTGTGCATCAGCGGCGGCACCTTCCGCATCACCGCCGGCAAGGACGGCCTTCACGCCGAGCACGAGGAAGATGCAGCCCTTGGCTTTGTGTTCCTTTCCGGCGGCCAGTTTGATATCACTGCCGCCCAGGACGGCATCAGCGCCTCCGGGCAAATGGAAATCCGGGACGGCCGGTTCACCCTGCTTTGCGGCGGCGGCAGCGAAATGGGCGAAAGCCATGCAGGCAGCATGATGGGCGGCGGCAGAGGCGGCTTTGGCGGCTTTGGCGGAGGGCCCGGCGGCATGGGCGGCCGGGGAGAGAGGGGCAGCAGGCCGGATAACGGCTTTGCCCAATGGGGCAGAGAAACCCCAGCGGAAGATACGGCTGCATCCACCAGCACCAAGGGCCTGAAGGCCGGCGGCAACCTGCTGCTTTGCGGCGGCATCTTTTCCGTGGACAGCGCCGATGATGCCCTGCATACCAACGCCTCCCTGCAGCTTACCGGCGGCACGTTCACCCTCCTTTCCGGAGACGACGGCGTACACGCCGACGACACCCTGATCATTGACGGCGGCGATATCCGCATCGAAAAAAGCTACGAAGGGCTGGAAGGGCTGCACATCCGCATTGGCGGCGGCAGCATCACCCTGACGGCCGACGATGACGGGCTGAACGCTGCCGGCGGCACCGATGAGAGCGGCTATGGCGGCATGGACAGGTTCGGCGGCTGGGGCGGCGGCAGAGGCGGCAGGCCTGGCATGAGCGCGGGCAACGGCAGCATTCTCATTACCGGCGGCACCCTTTCCGTCACCGCCGGCGGCGACGGCATCGACGCCAACGGTTCCTTCCGGATGGACGGCGGCCAGGTGACCGTCTGCGGCCCCACAAAGGGCGATACCGCCACGTTGGATTATGATACCACAGCGGAAATAAACGGCGGCACCTTCATCGGCACCGGCGCCATGGGCATGGCCCAGACCTTTTCCGGCGGCAGCCAGGGCAAAATTGCCCTGCAGGTGGGCTCCGCGCCTGCCGGCACCGCCTTCACCCTGCAAAATGCAGCCGGCGAAACCCTGCTCACCCACGCGCCGGCCCTGGATTACAGCGTGATCATTCTCTCTTCCCCCCAACTCCTCATCGGCCAAAGCTACACCCTGCATATCGGCGATGCGTCCGGCACCTTTGTTGCCAACTAAAAAACAGCACCGGAGAATTTCTCTTCTCCGGTGCCTTCTTTTATGTTTACAGGGCCCCTATTTTTCTTCCAGGTGCAGCATTTTCACCCCATCCCGCCAGGCCGAAAGGAAAGCCCGCACGGTGGCATAGCGGCGGAAAGGATTGGGTTCGGTGGCCCGGGCCGCCACGTCAAACAGCGGTTCCGGCCCCTGCCAGGCTTTCTTCGTCCGGTTCATGTTATCGCCGAACACTTCAAAAGCCAGCGCCCCCAGGTTAAACACGGTGGTGCTTTCGGTCAGCGGCGCACCCTCTTCAAATTCCTCCGGGCTCATGAACCGGGAGGAGCCGGCCATGCGTCCCTTATCGTTATAGGCAGGCTTTTTGCGGTACAGGTCCACATCGCACACCCGCATGGTGCCCTCCAATAAATCCACCAGCAAATTGCCGTCGTAAAAATCCACGGCAATGTAGCCGTCCTCCGCCAGCTTCTGGTGCAGATCAAACACACCGTCCAGCATGGCAAGGCTTTGGTGCAGTTCCAACTGGCGCACATACTTGCCATACCTTTCCCCCTGCGTGCCCCGCATGGCCATGCCGTCCTGCCAGGCAAACACCGCCGCATACCCATTCCCCACCGGCCCGTGGGCCAATAGTTCCACCAGCGCCGGGTGGCGCTTTTCATAAAGGGGCATGGCATGCTTCAATTGCAGGGCCGCTTCCAGCGGATCGCCCGAATAGTTTACGGGATGGGCGCCGGCATATTTCACAAACAATTTGCCATAGGGGCCTTCCACCCCAAAGCACAGGTTGCCGCTCATCTGCTGGTCCATCACCTGAAACACCCTGCCGTATTTTTTCAGCCAGGAAAAATCCTCCGGCAGCTTCAGCTGAAAGGCAATGCCGTCAATCGAACAGTTTACCGGGTTACTTTTTTGATCCATTTGTTCCCCCTGAGCCTGATAAAGGCAATGATCCATTTGAAGCACTGGTCAATGCGGGTACACAGGAATACAATGGGCAGCGGCCAGCGGAACACAAACGCCGCCAGGTACGTCAGCGGCAGCACCACCAGCCATCCGCAGATCAGGTCCACCAGCATCACAAACCGGTTATCCCCCGCTCCCCGGTTGATGCCGGTGAAGCAGGAGGCATGGTAGCTGGTGCCCATCATGGTAATGGCGCCGATGAAAATCATCAGCCCGGCCAGACTTTCCACATCCTCTGGCTGGCCGTACAGCCCGATGAACACATGCCGCATGGCAATCACAATGAGGGCCATCCCCACGCCGATCACCGCAAACATGCACTGGATGGTACGGGAATAGGCGCGCACTTTTTCCATATCCTGCTCGCCCACCGCCTTGCCCACCATCACGCAGGCGCCGCCGGCCAGGGCAAAGGTGAACATGGTGCCCAGGTTCATCATGGTATCGGTCATGTTCATGGCGCTCATCATGGTGGCCCCCAGGTGGCCGATGATGGCCATCTTCATCATCCCCACCAGCGCCCACTGGGCGTCGGTAAGGCTGACGGGGCTGCCAAAGCGCAGGTAATCCTTCCAGGCCCATGTTTCGTGGCGGAATAGATCCCGGGGCCGGATTTCCAGCACCTTCTGCTTATGAAAGCAGTACACCCACACCACGCAAAACTCAATCACCCGGGCCAGCACCGTGGCAATGGCCGCCCCTTTCACCCCAAGGGCAGGAATGGGGCCCAGGCCGAAAATCAGCAGCGCATTCAGGCACACATTGGAAAGCAGGCTGATCACCGCCGCATACAGCGTCACCTTCACCACTTCCACGCCTTTCAGCCCACCCACCAGCGCGCTGGTGAGCCCAAAGGGCAAAAAGGCCAGCACCGCAATGCGCAGGTAGGAAACCGCCACCGGCGTCAGGTGGGAAAGGGCAGGGTCCAGCACCAGGGAAACCACCCAATGGGGGAAAAGCTGCACAACGGCTATGAACAGCACCGGCAGCACCACGCCCAGCGTGCACACCACCGAAAACACCCGCTTGATGGCGGAAATGTTTTTCTTCCCCCAATACTGGGCCACCAGCACCACCGCACCGCTGCCCAGCCCGTTGAGGGCCGCCAGCAAAAACGTGGACACCGAATTGGCCTGGGATACCGGGGCCAGGGCGCTGGGGTCAAAACGGGATACCATCACGTTATCCGCCATCAGCACCAGCATGGAAAGCAGCGACTGAAACGCCGCCGGCAGGGACAGGCGCACCATGGCTTTATAGAAATTCCGGTCACGGACAAAAAAATGCTTCATATCACTTCTCCAACGGCTGTCTTTCTTCTCCATTATACCCTATTTTTTGCATTCTTCAATGACAAAAGAAAATGAATGAAGCGTAAATTTTTTCATATTTTCTGCTGGCCGGGAAGGAAATCTGCTTTTCATGTGTTATAATGAAGGAGAATTTACCTGCACGGCAAAGGAGGGGGTAGCAAATGCGCAAAAAACGTTGTATAATGTTGATGGTATGCCTATTGTGCGCACTTGCCCTGTTGTGCGTTTTGCTTGTGCCCCGGCAGCCGGGGTATAAGGCGCCGGCCGCTCTTTTGCAGGCTGCGGAAAAAATGCAGGCTTACCGGCTTACCCTGAAGCTGAACGATCAGGACCACACCCTGTCCGTCACGGAGGAAATTTCCTTCACCAACCGCACCGGCCAGCCCCTGTCCGACGTTCAGCTGCGGCTGTGGGCCAATGCCTACGCCACCCGGGAAACCAGCCCTGCCGCGTCCGACGAACTGTTCGATGCCTGCTACCCCAACGGCTTTTCGGAAGGGTATGTGGCGCTGCATGACGTGCAATGGAACGGCGAAATGATGCCCCATCGTTTTCTGGACGATGCAGGCACCGTGCTTTCCGTTTCGGTGCCGGACATCAGCCCGGGCCAGGCCGGCACGCTGCGGATCCGTTGTGTGGTGCAGCTGCCAAACTGCGCCCACCGCACCGGCTATGCTGAGGGCACCTACCTGCTGGGCCAGGCCCTGCCCGTGCTTTCCGTGTTTGAAAACGGCGCCTGGCGGCAGGACGCCTATTCCCCCGTGGGCGACCCTTTCTATACCGAGTGTGCCAACTACACCCTTTCCCTGCACCTCCCGAAAGGCTACACCCCCGCCTGTTCCCTGCCCCTTGTTGAGGAAAAGGAAGGCGTCTGGACGGGCAGCGGCCTGGGCATCCGGGATCTGGGCCTGGTGGTGGGCAAAGACTGGGAAGCGGCCGCCGCCGGTATGGACGGCGTGCGCATCCTGGCCTATGCCAAAGAAGGAAAAAGCGCTGCCCAGGCGGTACAGTATGCCCGGAAAGCCCTTTCCACGTACCAATCCCTGTACGGCCCCTATCCCTTCCCCACCTTCACCGTATGCAGCGCCCCCTTCGCCCCCGGCGCCATGGAATATACCGCCATGGCGGTGGTGAACCAGCGCTATTTCGCCCCCGACCAGTGGGATACGCTGGAATTGTTCATTGCCCACGAAGGGGCGCACCAGTGGTTTTACGCCATGGCGGGCAGCGACCCGGTGAACAACCCCTGGCAGGACGAAGCCCTGGCCGAATATGCGCTGCTGCGCTATGCGGAAAAAAACTACGGCCGGGCCGCCTATGAAAACCTGCGCTATTACCGGGTGGACAGCCCCATGCAGGAGCGCATCCCCGGCGGCCTTACCCCCGCCAGCCCCATCAGCTATTTTTCTTCCCTCACCGATTACCGCGCCATTGTGTACGGCCGCGGTGCGGCGCTGCTGATTGCGCTGGATACTTTCCTTCCCGGCGGCGTGGACGCCTTTTTGAACCATTACGTCCAAACCCATGCCTTTGCCCTTGCCAGCCGGCAGGATTTTGAAAATGCCCTGAATGCCTGGGCCGGGCAGGACCTTACCCCCCTCACCCAGGATTATCTGGATACAAAAATGATGGAATAATCCTCACGAAAGAAGGTTTTTATCGATGAGACCCCAGGATTGCTGTGTATTGATCCCTTCCCTGTCCCCGGATGAAAGGCTGCCCCAGTATGTGGAAGAACTGCTGAAAGCGGATTACGGCCTGATCCTGGTGGTGGACGACGGAAGCGCCCCCGAATATCAGCCCATTTTCGAACGTCTGTCCCAGATGGATGGCTGCCACGTGCTGCACCATGACGTGAACCACGGCAAGGGCCAGGCCCTGCGCACGGGGTTTGAGTTCCTTTGGGAAAAAACGCAGATCCAGGGCGTCATCACCGCCGACGCCGACGGCCAGCACACCGTGCCCGACACCCTGAAGCTCACCGCCGCCCTTTCTGATAAAAAGGAGCTGCTGCTGGGCAGCCGGGATTTTTCCCTCAAGAGCAAGCAGGTGCCCCCCAAGTCCCGCATTGGCAACCGCATCACCTCCGTGGTGTTCCGGCTGCTGTACGGCCAGTGGCTGCCGGACACCCAGACGGGCCTTCGCGCCTTTGGCCGGGAGCTGATCCCCGCCATGCTGAAGGTGAAAGGCGACCGGTTCGAATATGAAATGAACCAGCTCATCTTCTGCGCCAACCAGAAAATTGTCATGACTGCCATCGGCATTGAAACGGTGTACCTGGACGATAACAAATCCAGCCATTTCCACCCCATCCGGGACAGCTGGCGCATTTACAAGCTGCTGCTGGGCTCCTTCCTGCGCTACAGCGCCGCCAGCATCATTTCCTTCCTGCTGGATTACCTGATTTTGTCCCTGCTCATGTTCTGGATTTTCAAGGACCAGCCGGATATTGTGTTCCTTGGCATCCCCTTCAGCGTGAAGGCCCTCATCGCCGCCCCCATTGCCCGTCTGTTCAGCGCCCCGGTGAATTATCTGCTGAACAAAAACTTCGCCTTCCAGGCCAAAAGCAGCAAGGGCTCCGTCAAGCGCTACATCATCCTGGCCGCCTGCTCTCTGGTCATCACCACGCTGCTGTTCGGCTGGCTGGACCATTATGTGAACACCGCTTTCCTGCACCTCCTTCTGAAAGTGGTGATCGACGTGGCCATGTACATCGTCAACTACCGCATTCAGAAGGCCTGGGTATTCCCGGCCGAAAAAGTGTAAAAAAGGAGACTGCCTATGAAACTGCCTGTCCGCATTGTATTGATGGTGCTGTGCGCCGTGATGATCCTTTCCATGCCCTTTGTCCTTTCCTCCCCCACCATGCTGGGTGAAGCCCAGTGGGAAGCCACCGACATGCTGGAAGGGGAAGAAGAAGGCCTGCTGCGCTTCCTGGTGCCCTCTGCCTATGCCGAAGATACCCAAGAAGCCGCTTATGCCCTGCCTTACGATTTTTCCGCCGCTCCCGCCCCCAAGGCGGAAGGCTTCACCGAAAGCGGCTACAGCGACCCTTCCATCACCGTGGAAATGGAAACCCGGGAGGAAGACGGCGTTATCTGGCGCATTGCCTGGGTGGATATCAAGGACCCCTCCCAGCTGCGCATCACCCTGGCCGGGGATTTTAACAAAAAAGGCATCTACACCTCCACCAAAACCGCCAAGGTAAAGGCCATGGCGGAAAAGAGCAACGCTGTGGTAGCCCTCAACGGCGACTATTTTGCCGATGATCAGGTGAAGCGCTGCTTCGAATTCCGCATGTTCCAGCCCGTCAACAGCAAAGTGCCCAAGACCAATAAAACCAAGGATATCCTCATCATCGACGAATACGGCGATTTCCACACCTTCGTCAAGTCCCAGGGCATCACCGTGGGCAAGAAGGCCAAGCTGAACGAATCCCTGCAGGAAAACATCACCGCGGAAGGCGTGGAAGGCCGCATCCTGCACGCCTTCACCTTCGGCCCGGCGCTGGTGCAAAAAGGCAACCTGCTGGAAGTGGATACCGATTACGGCTATAACCCCAACGGCCGGGAACCCCGCAGCGCCATCGGCCAGATGGGTCCCCTCAGCTATGTGATGGTTGTGGCGGAAGGCCGCGGTGAAAGCGTGGGCGTTACCCATCAGGAACTGGCCGATTTCATGTTCCTGCTGGGCTGCGAAGAAGCCTATAACCTGGACGGCGGCGGCACCGCTGCCATGTACTACAACGGCGAATATTATAACGACCTGGCCGGCAGCGAACGCGCCGTCAGCGATATCATCTATTTCGCCAGCGCCATCACGGAGGAATAATCCATGTACATGTGGGAAGAAGCGGGATTTATTTCCGTTCTGGGCACGGATGTGTACGCCTGGGGCATGTTTGCCGCCATCGGTGCCCTGGCCATGCTTTTGCTGCTTTGTGCAATGGGCCTGGCCAAAAAGATGCTCAAGGGCGCCGTGCCGGTCACGTTTTTGTTGGGTGTTTTCCTTGGCGCCATCTGCAGCAAAATTTTCTTTGCCCTGTTCAGCTTCAACGTGGACGTGCCCTTCTTTGGCAAAATGCTGCCTCAGGTGTTCACCGGCGGCGGCCACAGCATGTTCGGCGCCCTGGTGGGCAGTTTTGCAGGCGCGGTGATCGCCGCAAGGCTGATGAAGCAAAATCCGCTGGATTATGCGGATGCTTTCAGCGTGGCCGCACTTGGCTTTGTGTTTTTTGCCCGGCTGGGTGAAATGCACGTGGAAGACTTCGGCATCAGCCGGCCCCTGACCCATCCTTTCTCCGCCCATCTGCCTGCATTTCTTCTGCAGGAAGGGGATTACGCCAATTATCTGCCGGTGTACAAACTGGAAGCCATTGCCGCCGCCCTGATCCTGGTAGTGCTGTTGCTGGATTTGCTGCTGCATAAAAACGCAAAGCCCGGCGATACGTTCATCCTGTTCCTGTTGCTGTTTGGCGGCAGCCAGGCAATCCTGGAAAGCCTGCGGCAGGATAAGCACCTGACGCTGTCCTTTGTCCATCTGCAGCAGATCATGGCCATTCCCATGCTGGTAGCCGGGGTCATTATGGCCGCCGTCCGGGCAAAGAAGGATAAGCGTTTTATGTACATCCTGTCCGGATGTCTGCTTGGTGCCGTTGTGCTGGGCGTGCTGCTGGAATTGACCATCTACCGCCCCGATATGACCCTTGAAATGGATATTTACCTGATTTACACCCTGTTCGCAGTTCTGGTAGCCGCACTGGTCTATGTGGGATTGCGTCTTCGTAAAGGAGGAAGCCTGATTCCATGGAAAAAGCGCAAGTAGACCGCATCAACGAGCTGGCCCGGAAAAAGAAAACCGTGGGCCTGACGGAAGCTGAAGTAAAGGAGCACGAAGCCCTGCGCCGTCAGTACATTGACGAATTCAAGGAAAACCTGCGGCTGACGCTGGATAATGTGTACATGCAACAGGAAGACGGCTCCTACAAAAAACTGGAACAAAAGAAAAAGCCCAACTAATCAATGACAAGGAGAAATGAACCATGAAAAAAATCAGCGTACTTGCCCTGTTGCTGGCCGTGGTGCTCCTGCTGGCCGGCTGCTCTGCCGGCGATGACGCCGTGATCGTGGACGTGAACGGCCAGGTGCTCACCAAAGGCGAATTGAACGCCGATATCGATTCCCAGATTGCCTACAACCAGCAGGTCAATTCCTTCTACCAGTCCTTTCACGGCTTCAACCCCGGCCTGCCCACCGACCGGACCCAGGTGGCCAATGCCCTGATCAATTCCTTCATCACCGCCGCCGTTTCCCAGCAGAAGGCCAAGGAAATGGGCATGGACCAGTTCACCGAAGAAGAAAACGCCCAGATCCAGCAGGCGGCCCAGGAACAGTATGATTCCGTCATCAGCCGGGCTGCCGCCACCTACTTCCCCGACCTGGAAGGCGAAGAAGCCACCAAGGCCGCCGTGGAACTGGCCAAGGAAAACGGCGCCACGCTGGAAATTTATCAGCAGGGCGCTGCCAACAGCATGATGCTGGCCAAGCTGGAAGCGGAATGCATCAAGGACATCGAAATTGATGCTGCCGACGTGGATGCCGCCCTGACCAAAAAGGCGGAAGAACAGAAAGCCCAGTTCGACGAAACGCCCTCCCTCTTTGGCGATTATGTGAACCAGCAGTTCGGCACGGTGTACTATGCCCCCGAAGGCTACCGCATGGTGAAGCATGTGCTGGTGATGTTCACCGAAGAAGACACCACCATCCTCAACCAGAAGCGTGATGCCCTCACCCAGGCCGCTGCCAACGTGGGCCGCGCCACCAACGAAGGCACCGATACCACCGAAGCCCAGGCTGCCATGGACGCTGCCCAGGCTGAGCTGGACGCCGCCCGTCAGGCTGCCATGGCCAATATCCAGCCCAAGGTGGACGAAGTGTACGCCCTGGCCACCGCTGAAGGCGCCGATTTCGATGCCCTGGTTGCTCAGTACAATGAAGATACCGGCATGCCCCAGGACGGCTACGCCGTGTGCGACGGCTATGCCAGCTTTGTGGATGTGTTCACCGTTGCTGCCATGGGCCTGGAAAACGTGGGCGACGTGAGCGAACCCACCTACTCCGATTACGGCTGCCACATCATCCTCTACAGCGCCGACGTGCCCGCCGGTGCCAACCAGGACGAAGCCACCCGCCAGGCCCTGCATGACGAAATGCTGGCCGAAGCCCAGGACAAGGTGTTCAACTCCATGCTGGAACAGTGGGTGTCCGAAGCGGATGTGAAAACCTATCCCGAACGGCTCAAGTAATCCCGCAAACAAAGGACGGCTTTTCGCCGTCCTTTTTCTTTTGCTTTACTTTTCACTCCATCCATGGTACAATAAGCCCAATTTTTTTCAAAGGACGGTGATGGCATGTCTTCCCTGCTCCGCTCCACCCTCAACACCCGCTTTCTGCCCGTCGGCGATCGCCGTTTTGTGCGCAGCGATGCGCCGCTCAACCTGACCAGCGATGAAGTATGCTGGCTGCTGGAAAATGGCATCACCACCCTGGTGGACCTGCGCTCTACCGAGGAGACGCTGCTCCGCCCCTGCCCCTTGTCCCTTCACCCTGCCTTCCGTTACCATCACCTGCCCGTCACCGGAGGCGGCAATACGCCCCGTTCCCGGGCGCACCTGCACGAAACCTACCGGAATATGGTGGACGGACGGATGGCCAGAATCCTGGACGTTATCCTGGCCGCACCACAGGGCGTTCTGTATTTCTGCACCGCTGGCAAGGACCGCACCGGCGTGGTATCCGCCCTGCTTTTGAAAAAGCTGGGGGCCGATGCGCAAACCATCGTGCAGGACTATATGCTCTCCAAGGACAACCTGATGGACATGCTGCTTTCCTATGCATCCGTCCATCCGGAGGTGGATCCGGATATCATCATCCCCCGGGAAGAGAACATCCTGAACGTGCTGGCGCATATGAACAATCTGGAAAAATTCAGCCGGCTGGAAACGGAACGTCTTGTGCTGCGAAAAGCCCGGAAAAGCGATCTGGACGCCATCTGGCACAACGTGTGGAGCGATACCGAAGTGGCTCAAAACATGCTGTGGCAGCCCACCCTCACCCGGGAGGAAGCGCTCCGGCGTATGGAACGCACCATTTCCCTGCAATCCCTCCATTTTACCTATTTTGTCTGCCTCAAGGAAACGGACGTGCCCATCGGCTTTGGCGGCATCCGGGAAGTAGCCCCCGGTGTGTTCGATGAACTTGGCCTGTGCATCACCCGGGCTCATCAGCGCAAGGGCTACGGTAAGGAAATGCTGGAAGCATTGGTTTCTCTGGCTTTTGACAAGCTGGACGGCCACACCTTCCTCTACAGCTGCTTCCGGGAAAACACGCCTTCCGCCAACCTGTGCAAAAGCCTTGGCTTCCAATACACCCACACCGATACCGGCACCCGGGCCTGGGACGGCTATCAATACACCTGCGACCATTTTGAACGGAAACGGTGACCGGGCAGGGGCTTATGCAGCCCCCGTACCACGGCACCAGGGGCATTGCCCCTGGCCCCACAAGGGCCATCGGCCCTTGACCCAGTGCGCGATAAAACAAAATTGATTAGAAGAAGTTGTGTCCGCGTGCTGCTTACAGAACCACGAAGCAGGGGGCTACGCGCCCCCTGTACCCCTCGGCAGGGCGATCCGCCCTGCACCCTTCCTGCGACTAAACAGGATGTATCGAAAATGGTTGTTTTCGCATGTTGCTTGAAAAAACCAAGCGGTTTCAGCCACGGGCGCCATGAAAACGAAAAAAAGAGCGGCTGAGAGAATTTATTCTCTCACCGCTTCTTTTTTTTCGTTTTCCCCGGATGCCTAAGCATCCGGCAGGCGGTGGAACACCGCCCAGCCCGTGGGCGGCAGTGCCACACCCAATTCGCAAAAATGCAATCTTTCTCTTGCGAAAATGTGTGTGCGTGTTATGCTGTACCGCCGGAAAATTGTTTGACGGATACATATTACAATTCCACCTCTGGGTGCAGGGACAATGTCCCTGCTGGGGGTGGAGGGGGCAACGCCCCTCCATGGTCTCCCCCAAAGAAAAGCCGCGGCCAGGAAGACCGCGGCTTGCAATTTTCTGTTGATTACAGGTTGATTTCCAGGCTCTTTTTGCCGGTGAGTTCAGCGGAAACAGCGTCGGGCTGATAGCCGCCCACGTACAGGGTAGCCTTTTCGCAGGGCAGGCGCTTGCCTTCGTCGTTGACCACGGTGAAAGTAAGGGCGGACAGGGTGATTTCCACCTTCACGCTTTCGCCTGCCTTCACGAACACGCGCTTGAAGCCGCACAGGGCGGGATGCAGGGGCGCATCCTTGCTGTCGTTCTTCACGTACACCTGGGCCACTTCTTCAGCGTCCATCTTGCCGGTGTTCTTGATGGTGACGGTCACTTTGCCATCGGCGTAAGCAGCGTTTTCGTACACAAAATCGGTGTAAGAAAGGCCGAAACCGAAGGGATAGAGGGCCTTGCCTTCGTAGTAGCGGTAGGTGCGGTTTTTCATGTTATAGTCGGTGAATTCGGGCAGGTCTTCCACGTTGTGGTAGAAGGTAAGGGGCAGACGGGCGGAGAAGCATTCTTCACCGAACAAAAGCTTGGCAAGGGCGGTGCCGCCGGCCTGGCCGGGATACCATGCCCACACCACAGCATTGCCTTCTTCCACGCGCAGGTTGCTGCCGGCAGCCACCACGGTAACCACGGGGGTACCAGTCTTGATGACGGCATCCAGCACGCGCTTCTGAGCGGCAGGCAGTTCCAGGTCGTTCTTGTCGCCGGAGAAGTACTGGTTGCCGGTATCGCCTTCTTCGCCTTCCATGGTGGCGTCCAGGCCCATGCAGGCAATGACCACGTCCGCCAGTTCAGCGGCAGCCACAGCTTCGGCCAGGCGGTCATCCTTGTACTGGGACAGGTTGCTTTCGTTGTCCTTGAACATCTGGGAGCCGGGGGCATAGATCACCCGTGCCTTGCCCTTGCAGGCTTCACGGATACCTTCCAGGAAGGTGACATAGCGGGAGGAAGTGCCGTTGTAGTTGCCTTCCAGGGCCAGCTGACTGTTGGCGTTGGGGCCCATGACCAGGATCACCTTTTCCTTGTCGGTGTTATCGATGGGCAGAACGCCGTCGTTCTTGAGCAGGGTCATGCTGCGCAGGGCCGCCTTCAGGGCCACGGCATCATGCGCATCTGTATCGTTTTCCAGCAGGCTGATCTTGTTGAACTCGCAGTTTTCGTCCATCATGCCCAGGCGATAGCGGGTGGCAAAGAGGCTGATGCAGGCCTTGGTGATATCCTCTTCGGTTACCAGGCCTTCCTGATAGGCTTCCATCATGTGCAGGTAGGTGTTGCCGCAGTTCACGTCGCAGCCGTTCTTCAGGGCCAGGGCGGCGGATTCGGGCGCGGTATCGGTGACCATATGACGGGTGTGGAAATCGCGCACGGCCCAGCAGTCGCTCACCACATGGCCTTCAAAGCCCCATTCATCCCGCAGGATGTCCATGAGCAGGGTTTTGCTGCCGCAGCAGGGTTCGCCGTTGGTGCGGTTGTAGGCACCCATGACGGATTCCACGTCCGCTTCCTTCACCAGCGCTTCAAAAGCGGGCAGGTAGGTTTCCCGCATATCCTTTTCGTTGGCAATGGCGTCAAATTCGTGGCGGATGGCTTCGGGGCCGGAGTGCACGGCATAGTGCTTGGCGCAGGCAGCGATCTTCATGTATTCGCCGTCCCCCTGCAGGCCCTTGACGAAAGCCACGCCCAGACGGCTGGTGAGGTAGGGATCTTCACCATAGGTTTCATGGCCGCGGCCCCAGCGGGGGTCACGGAAAATGTTGATGTTGGGGGACCAATAGGTCAGGCCCTTATAGATGTCCCGGTCGCCGTGGGTGGAGTTGGCATTGTGCTTGGCGCGGCCTTCGTGGGCGATGATCCTGGCAATCTCGTTCAGGCCTTCATCGTCAAACATGGCAGCCATACCAATGGCCTGGGGAAACACGGTGGCAGTGCCGGCGCGGGCCACGCCGTGGAGGCCTTCGTTCCACCAGTTGTAGGCGGGAATACCCAGCCGTTCGATGGCGGGGGCGTCATAGCGCAGCTGACAAGCCTTTTCTTCCAGGGTCATTTTCGCTACCAGCTCAGTAGCCAGCGCACGTGCTTTCTGATGATCCATCATGGTGATTCTCTCCTTTATCTCAATCGTAAATCCTTCTGCCCTTGGCATCGGGGATCAAGGTGAAGCGGTAGAAATAGGTGTTCATCCGGTCGCACCAGTTCCGGGCATTCTTTACCTGGCGCTGGAAACGGTCCAGCCCATGGAGGTAATCCTTCTCGGGCAGGGCGTGTTCCATAGCCTGCCAGTCCTCCAGCAGTTTTTCCGCTTCCACCAGCCCTTCGAAGTGATCGTCATAGAGCCGCTGCAGCATGGTCCTGCCATCCTGCATCACATAATCATAGGGCATGCGGTGGAAAAACAGCAGCATTTTTTCCGGGCAGGTGGCCGGGTTGTTATACATTTCCGCCCATTCCCGGGGGTATTGCTGAATGTAGCCGGTGCCTTTGTCGGTGCGGTCAATGCCCACAAAGCGGCAGTTGGCCCGGTGATAAGTGCCCCAGAAATCGTATTCATAGCCTTCCGCATCGGGGCCGTAATGGGAATGAGGGGTCACCATCCAGCCAAGACCCAGGTTGGCGGTATACTTTTCGTAAGTGCCGCGGGAGGAAAGCATCATCGTTTCCAGCCGTTCCTTTTCGGCAAAATCCGGGCCGAAGGTGAGGCCGATCCAGTCCTGCAAAACAGCCTTGCCGTCAAAAGCGCGGCCCTGCCAGGCCATGCGGCCGTAGGCATAGAGGTTGGCCTGGGCCAGGGTGTGGCCCGTCCAGTTTTCGTCGTTGCCCAGGTTGGTCACCGCAGCGATATGGGGGGGCAGCGCCGGCAGCTGGTCCATCACTTCATGCCACACAGGGGCCATGTAGTAAAGGTCGATCTGCTGGCCGGTGTATTCCTGCGCCAGCTGGAACTCAACCGACTTGCAGGTTTTCGGCATGGCGTACAGCAGGGGGGATACGGGCTCCCGCACCTGGAAATCGTAGGGGCCGTTCTTCACCTGCAAAATAACGTTTTCGTCAAACTGCCCGTCCAGATGGGCATAGTTTTCATAGGCAGCCTTGGGCCGGTCGATGGAATGGTCCCGCCAGTCCTGCCGGCAGTTGTACACAAAGCACCGCCAGATGAGCACGCCGTCATGGGGCTTCAGGGCCCGGGCCAGCAGGTTGGCCCCTTCGGCATGGTTGCGCTTGTACATATAGGGGCCGGGGCGGAATTCGCTGTCCGCCTTCACCAGGAAGCCGCACAGGTCCGGCACATAGGAGTAGATCAGGTCCACCTGCTTTTTCCAGAAGGCCTGTACCCTTTCATCCAGCGGGTCCGCCGTATCCAGGCCCAGCGTCACCGGCAGCGCATAATCCACACTGATGATCAGCCGCACGCCGTATGCCCGGAAAATATCGGCAATCTTTTTCACTTCGGGCAGCAACTCTTTCGTGCACAGCCTGTCCGCCGGGTAATGCACATTCACATTGTTCATGCTGATGGCATTGATGCCGCAGCTGGCCAGCATACGGCCATAGAAGCGGATGCGCTGTTCGTCCCAGCAGAAAGCATTGTCCTTGAAAAAGAAAGAATTGCCGGCATAGCCGCGCTCGATCTGGCCGTTCATGTTGTCCCAGTGGTTCAGCATGCGCAGCCCGTAGGCGGGCTTTGTTTCCCCGCAGCAGGGGCATTGGCCCAGGTACAGCTTTTCCAGCAGCCGGTAGGCGCCGTACAATACGCCCTTTTCGCCGCCAGAGATCACATACCCTTCCCCATCTTTTTCAATGCGGAAGGCATCCTGCATGGCTTCTTCCACCTGCAGGCGGGCTTTGATGCCCATCAAAGCCAGTTCAGCCCTGGCTTCTTCCACAGGAGAAAAAGTTTCCGGGCAGCAATCGCTCAAAAAAGGCAGCCAGCATTTTTCAGCATTCAACAGCATTGCCATACTCCTTCATAATCCTTTTGTGTGATACTAGAATTATAGCAGATAGGCCACTTTCATTGCCAACCGATTCCCGCCTAAATCCTATCAGATATTACGGTTATTCTGCCGCAGGGTTTTGCGGTACTGGGTGGGGGTGGTGCCCGTCAGCTGCTTGAACACCCGGTTGAAGGAAGCCACGGAGCCGAAACCGGAGCGGGTCACGATATCCATGATGCTGTTTTCCGGGTCCATCAGCAATTGCTTGGCCAGGGCCACGCGCTGCTGCTGGATGTAGTCCACACAGGAAACATCGGCAAATTCCTTGAACATACGCACGAAATGGGATTTGGAATAGCCGGCCACGGCGGAAAGCATTTCCACATCCAGCTTTTCGTGGCAATGGTTGTGGATATAGTCGCACACCCGCAAAAAGCCATCCACCGATTTGGCATAACGGCGGTCGCTTTCGTGGGTGATGAACGCCTTGCGGTTGCGGGCCAGCAAAATGAACATCTGGGTGCAGCGGGCGGCAATATAATAATTAAACAGAGGCCCGCGCATCATGTATTCGTCATACATTTCCAGCACAGTCTGCTGCAGCTGGCCGCACACATCCTCCAGCATGGACGTTACCTTCCGTACATGCAGGCAGGGGTAAAAATGCCGCAGATCGTCATAAAAGCCGTGCATCTGGTTGGCCAGGGCGCAGCTCACCTGCACGATCAGCCTTTCGCCGCTGTCCGGCGCTTTCAGGGAATGAATCACTCCCGGCGGAATGAGCAGAAGATCCCCTTCCGCCAGGGCAAATTCCCGGTTGTCAATCAGCACCGTGTACCCGTTTTTCAGGGGCATGATCAATTCAAAATCCGTATGCCAATGACGGGGATAATCCTCCGCTTCACAATTGCGGTAAATGCGCAGCAGCAGATCCTTTTCAAAGTGGACAACCTCTCTCAAGCCGTCAAAATCTTCGATCATGCCTGTATCCTCCTCATACACATTTGGCCATAATGAAAATGCAGAACCCTTCCGTTCTGCACAAAATTAACGCACCAGCTTCTTCATGGGCAGCGTAACGGCATAGCAAACAGCAGCGCACAGCACCACCGCCGCACCCACGCCGGTATCCAGGTAATAGGCTGCCACCAGCCCGCCCACGCCGCAAAAAAGCCCCAGCAGCACGCTGAGCAGCGCATGTTGGCGGGAAGTGCGGGCAATGTTCCGGGCGGCCGCTGCCGGCAAAATCAAAAGCGCGTTGATCAGAAGCACGCCCACCCACCGGATGGACAGCATCACCGCCACCGCCACCAGCGAAACAAAGGCGTATTCCACCCATTTGGTGCCCACGCCCCGGCTTTGAGCCAGGGCCGGGTTCACGGCGGTCATCAGCAGCTTGTTGTACAAAAGCGCCCACAAAAGCACACCCACCGGCAAAGCTGCCGCCAGCCACACCAGGTCCCCCGGCGCAATGGCCAGCACGTCCCCGGCAAGCAGGGAAGAATACCGGGAAAAGCTGCCGTTGTGGGACAAAATCAGCAGCCCCACCGCAATGCCGGTGGAAGAAAACACGCTGATGATGGTATCGGCGGATTCGCCGCCGGTGCGGTTGATGCGGCTGATCAGCACAGCCCAGATGATGCCGAACACGATCATGCTGATCAGTTCGTTCTGCACCCCCAGCAGCATCCCGATGCCCACGCCAGCCAGGGCGCTGTGGCCCAGCGCGTCGGAAAAGAAGGCCATGCGCCGGTTCACCGCCATGGTACCAAAAAGGGCCAGCAGGGGGGTGAGCAGCAGCATTGCCAGCAATGCATTTTTCATGAAGGACATGCCAAAGCACTCAAACGGCAGCACGGCGTCCATCACACGGTACAATGCATCCACTTGTGTTTCTTTCCTCCGTCAGTTATTTTTCAACGTATCTTCCAGAATTTCCGCCATGGCCCGGATGTATTTCAGGCAGGGCCGCGTTTCATAAAAATCCGGGGTACGGGGGGTGGGCATGCTGCCCACGGAGCCCTCCGGCAGGCCCAGCAGTTTGCCGCAGTTCAGCGTTTTGAACTGATCCTGGAAGCGGAAGCACATCTGCTGGCCCAGGGCGTACACATAGCCCTTGTTGGCATAATCCTCCGGGTCATCATTGCCCAGAATGTAGCCCAGCACCACAATGGCGCCGCTCACCGCACCGCAAGCTTCCCGCATGCGGCACAAGCCGCCGCCAAGGCCGGCAGAAATGCGCATGGCGTCTTCCATGGGCATCTTCATTTCTTCCGCAAAGGCGCCCACCAGCGCCTGGCCGCAGTTATACCCGGCCCTAAACAGGCTTTCCGCCCGGTCAGCCGCGCACATTCTTTCACTCATTTCTCTTCCTCCATAACAGGCAATATCTGAAACGTATCTTTGAACGCCTGGGACATGAACACTTCTTTCGGCGTTCCTGCACACAGCACTTCCCGGTTCACCAGCACCACATAATCGGCGTACTGCTGCACCAGCTGCCAATCGTGGCTCACCATCAGGATGGCCATGTGGTGGGTGTTGCGCAGATGGTCCACCGTCTGCAAAAAGAGGGAAAGGCCGTTCTGGTCCATACCGGACACCGGTTCATCCAGCACCAGCAAATCCGGCAGGGGCATCAGCGCCATGGCCAGCAGCACCCGCTGCATTTCGCCGCCGGACAATGTGCCCAGCCGCTTGTTGGCAAGGCTTTCGGCGTTGGTTTCTTTCAGCGCCCTGTGCACCGTTTCCTTTGTTTTTTTGCCAATGCCCAGCCACACCGGCTTTTTGGAAATGGCCGCCGCCATCAGATCTTCCACCGTCAGGGGCATTTCCCTGTCAAAGGACAGCTGCTGGGGCACATAGCCGATGCGGGGAGCCGCAAAATCGTGCCCGTGGGCATCCACATGGCGGATCTGCCCTTCGTGGGGCACCTGCTGCAAAAGCGCACGGAGCAGGGTGGTTTTGCCGGCGCCGTTGGGGCCCACCAGCGCCGTCAGCTGGCCGCAGTGGATGTGGAAATTGATGCCGGAAAGGAGCGTGTCGCCCCCTGCCGTCACCCCCACGTTTTTCAGTTCAATCCGGCACAGGGCACAGCCGCCCTGGCCGTGATCATGCTCATGCTTCATCATTCGTCATCGGCGTCCAGGTTCATTTCGGGAATGTTATCGGCATCCACGGCGGGCACGGCGGAGGGGTTCATCACCGTCCGCAGGGCGGCTTCGATTTCGTCCGCAATTTCGGGATGATCCTTCAGGAACTGGCGGGTGTTATCCCGGCCCTGGCCGATGCGCTGGTCGTTGTAGGAGAACCAGGCGCCGCTCTTCTGAACGATATCCTTTTCCACCGCCAGGTCCAGCAGGCTGCCTTCCCTGGAAATGCCCTGGCCGTAGATCAGGTCAAATTCGCAGGAACGGAAGGGCGGGGCCACCTTGTTCTTGACCACCTTCACCTTGGTGCGGTTGCCCACCACTTCGCTGCCGTTTTTCAGCTGTTCGCCGCGGCGCACGTCCAGACGCACGGAAGCGTAGAACTTCAGGGCACGGCCGCCGGGGGTGGTTTCGGGGTTGCCGTACATCACGCCCACTTTTTCACGGATCTGGTTGATGAACAGGGCGATGGCGTTGGTCTTGGCCACCACGCCGGTCAGTTTACGCATGGCCTGGCTCATCAGACGGGCCTGCACACCCACAAAGCTGTCGCCCATTTCGCCGTCGATTTCGGCACGGGGCACCAGTGCGGCCACAGAGTCGATGACCACAATGTCAATGGCGCCGGAGCGCAGCAGCGCTTCTGCAATTTCCAGGGCGTCTTCGCCGCAGTTGGGCTGGCTCACATACAGTTCGTCAATGTTCACACCCAGGTTCTTGGCATAGGCAGGATCCAGCGCATGTTCGGCGTCAATAAAGGCAGCGGCGCCGCCCATTTTCTGCACGGAAGCCACCACATGCAGGGCCACCGTGGTTTTACCGGAAGATTCCGGGCCGAACACTTCAATAATGCGCCCCCGGGGAATGCCCCCCACGCCCAGCGCCATATCCAGGTCCAGGCAGCCGGTGGGCACGGTATCCACCTGCATGGCGGTCTTTTCGCCCAGCTTCATCACGGTACCCTTACCGAATTCCTTTTCGATGGAAGAGAGGGTCATTTCCAGCGCCCGCTGCTTTTCCTGCAGGGTGGCGTCCAGGTTTTTCATATCTTTTTTTTCGCTTGCTTTCTTGGCCATCTTTTTTTCCTCCCTTTATCTGTGTCGTATTAATTATCTTTCAGCAGCTTCCAGCTGTTTTTGAAATATTCCACGCCGCTGATGAGGGTCATCAGAGCCATGGCATACATGAAAATATCCGTTACGATGTGCTTGCCGATGATCATGGCGCACAGGATGCAGAAGATCTGCAGGTTGGTTTTTATCTTCCCCGGCCAGCCGGCGGCGATCACCACGCCTTTCTGGGAGGCCACCATGCGCAGGCCGTCCACCATCAGTTCCCTGGCCGCCACAATGGCCACCGCCCAGTGGGGCAAAAGGCCGTCGGCACAGAGAAAGATCATAGCCGTCAATACCAGAATTTTGTCCGCCACAGGATCGGCAAACTTACCGAAGGTGGTGACGATGTTGTTTTTCCTTGCAAGATAACCATCCAGAAAATCGGTGAAGGCAGCCAGTGCAAAAATAGCCGCCGCCAGCCAGTGCACCCCCAGCGCCCAGGCCAGCAGGCACAAAGGAATCATGCAGATACGCAGAATGGTCAGTTTATTGGGCAGGTTCATGTTGTTCTCCTTTTCAGAGCTGATTTTTCTTGCCGAAGCGGAAGGTTCTTTCCGCCCAGTCCGCCACACGGTAGGGCAGCTTCTGGTGTTTTTTGATCAGCAGCGCCGCTTCCAGGGCATATTCCCGGTACTGCCGGTTATCGGGGTTCAGGCGGATCGCCTCCCGAAAGGCCTGATGGGCGGTGCCGTACTGCTTCATGCCCAGCATGATTTTCCCTTCCACAAAGAACCACCGGTCGTCCTTGAATTCCGCACGGCCCAGCTGCAAAAGCGCCGTTTCATACCGTCCCTGCTGCTGCAGCCTGTCGGCAATATCCAGCGCCTGGTCCAAAGGCACGGTGCGGTAGCTGGGCGCACCCGGCACCTCCCCCGCCTTTTTGTAGACGATCTCATAGGCCTGGTTCAGCTCCAGCAGCTTCTGCTGGGCCACCTTCCGCTGTTCGGGATCCTCAAACAGGTCGGGGTGGCAGGTTTTCACCAGTGCCCGGTATGCCCGGTGCACCTCCTGCTTATCCGCCCCTTCTTTCAGGCCCAGAACTTCATACGCATTCACGACAGCGTGCCTCCTTCAGGCTCGTTGTTTGTTTACAGGTCTTCCCGGTGGATCTTGGCGCCCAGCGCCTGCAGCTTGTCTTCAATGTGCTCATAGCCACGGGCAATGAAGGCGGGCTCGTAAATTTCCGTTACGCCCTTGGCCATCAACCCGGCCACCACCAGCGCAGCACCGGCACGCAGGTCGGTAGCGGTGACAGGCGCGCCGTACAGTTCCGGCACGCCTTCGATGATGGCGGTCTGGTCCAGAATGCGCACCTTGGCGCCCATGCGCTGCATTTCGATCAGGTGCTTCAGCCGGTTTTCGAAAATGGTTTCGATCACCACGCTGTCGCCGTTAGCCCGGGTGAGCATGGCGCTCATGGGCTGCTGCAGGTCGGTGGGGAAACCGGGGTATTCCTGGGTTTTGATGTTCACGGCGCGATGGGGCCGCACCGTGCGCACCCGGATGGCATCGTCCATTTCGCTCACCTGCACACCCATTTCCAGCAGCTTGGCCGTCAGCGCTTCCATGTGAGTGGGAATGCAGCCGCGGATCACCACGTCGCCCCTTGTGGCGGCAGCGGCGATCATCAGGGTGCCCGTTTCGATCTGGTCGGGGATGACGGAATACACGCTGCCGTGCAGGTGCTTCACGCCCTTGATGCGGATGGTATCGGTGCCGGCGCCCTTGACGGAAGCGCCCATGGAGTTGAGGAAGTTGGCCAGGTCCACAATATGGGGCTCCTTGGCCGCATTATAGATGGTGGTGTTGCCCTCTGCCTTGGCCGCAGCCAGCATGGCATTGATGGTACCGCCCACGGTGATGGCGTCAAAAAAGACACCGGCGCCCATCATCCGGCCCTTGGCATAGATCACGGCACCTTTTTCTTCCACTTCGGCGCCCAGGGTACGGAAGGCTTTGATATGCCGGTCAAAGGGACGGTTGCCGATGGCACAGCCACCGGGATAACCCACCTCCGCCTGGCCGCAGCGGCCCAGCAGCGCACCCAGCAGATAATAGCTGGCGCGCATGCGCTGGCTTTGCCGGTAGGGCACCTGATAGCTGTTCACGGGACGGGGATCGATGGTCATGCGGCGGGCCTTGCCGTCGTATTCCACCACGGCACCCAAAGACCCCAGAATATCCACCAGCACCCGCACGTCCTCGATATCGGGCAAGTTTTCCAGCACGCATATTTCGTCAGACAGCAAAGCCGCAGGAATCACTGCCACCGCCGTATTTTTGCCCCCGGAAACATAGGTTTCCCCTTCCAGAGGAATACCGCCGGTGATCAGCAGCTTATAAGTATCCATGCACTGTTGCCTCCTGTTTTCGCATATTTCTTCATCATGGTATACCACGTTAAGTATACCATATTTGTCCTGTTTTGTTAAGCATTTTTTGCTATATTTCAAAAAGAAAAAACCGCCTTTTCTCAAGCGGTTTTTCATTATCCATAATTTGGTATCTCTCAAAAATGCAGTTGGTCAGTCAATGCGCATTTTTAAGAAAAAACCAGGGGTACAGGGAACGAGAAGGCTCCCGCCGCAGTGTGCTATGCCGTCTCCTGCCGCATCATCCCTCCGCTTCCATTGCTTTCCCTTTCAGCAGTTCCTCCGTCTCAATTTCGAACAACCCTGCCAGCGCCATCAGGTTTGCCATGCTGGGGTCGCTTTTTCCGCTTTCCCATTTGGAAACCGCCTGCCTGCTGACACCGATGCGCTCTGCCACAAATTCCTGGGTCATTTTCAGCTGCACACGCTTTTCCCGGATATTTTCTCCCAGCGATTTTTGTATGCACATCCGCTGGCTGTTTATTTCCTTCCTTCTGAGGTATTTGAGAAGAGCCAAAACCAGCAAAACAAATGCGCCAATCAACGCAGCCAGTACAATAATATTCAGCAGCTGTACAAAAAAACCGGTGCCGGAAAAAACAAATGTATCCATCTGGCTTCTCTCCTTTCTGCCTTCAGTATACCCCCGTTGATCGGTTGCCGCCAGCAACTATCTGTAAACCTTTCGTTGCAGCATTGTATTTTGAAAAAAAGCTGCCCTTTTGAAGCAGCTTTTTCGATATATTACAGCAATACAATGCCGGCTTTTTCGCAGGTTTCCTTGGTGTCCCTGTCCCAGTAGGAGGACTGTACTTCACCGATGTGGGCCTTGCCCAGCAGCAGCATGCCCACCCGGCTCTGGCCGATACCGCCGCCGATGCAGGCAGGCAGTTCGCCGTTCAGCAGCGCCTTGTGGAAAGGCAGTTCCCGGCGCTCATCATGGCCGGACAGGGTCAGCTGACGGTCCAGAGATTCGGGGGACACGCGCACACCCATGGAGGAAATTTCCATGGCGCACTGCAGCACGTCATCCCAGAACATAATATCGCCGTTCATTTCCCAGTCGTCATAGTCCGGGGCGCGGCCGTCGTGGGGCTTGCCGGATTTCAGCTTGCCGCCAATCTGCAGAATACCCACGGTTTTGTGTTCCTTCACAAACAGGTTTTCCCGTTCTTTGCCGGTCTTGTCGGGATAGAGGTCTTCCAGCTCCTGGGAGGTGACAAAAGTGATCTCCCGCTTCAATTCCGTCTTCACCTGGGGATACTGCCATTTGAGCAGATCCAGCGTGACACAGATGGCGGTGACAATGCGCTGCATGGCATCCTTCAGGGTATCCAGGGTGCGGTCTTCCGGTGCGATCACCTTTTCCCAGTCCCACTGGTCCACATACACGGAATGCAGGTTATCCAGCGTTTCATCCCGGCGGATGGCGTTCATATCGGTATAAATGCCTTCCCCCACCGCAAAGCCATACCGGGCCAGGGCCAGCCGCTTCCATTTGGCCAGAGAATGCACCACCTGGGCCTCTTCCCCGGTTTCCAGCATGTCAAAAGAAACAGGCCTTTCCACACCGCTCAGGTTGTCATTGAGGCCGGATGCGCCATCCACAAACAAAGGGGCGGTCACACGCTTCAAATGCAGCGCGTGGGAAAGATTCCCCTGAAAAATTTTCTTGATCAGGGCAATGGCTTCCTGGGTTTCATACAGAGACAGGGTGGACTGATACCCTGCGGGAACGACGGTGCGGCTCATGGCACATGCCTCCTTTGAAAAAGCATACAAACAGAATAACAAGGAAACACCGCTTTGTCAACGAAAGGACTGTTTTTTTGCTTCACTTTTTTTCTATGGACAAAACCAAAAAGCACCAGCATACCCTGCCAGGCAGGAAAGCAGCGCGCAGGGCAGAATGTGCCTGGTTTTCTTCACCCCGGCAGCGGCAAAATACACACTGACAGTATAAAACACCGTTTCGCTGGAGCCCATCATCACGCCAGCCAGCAGGGAAACACGGCTGTCCGGGCCGTGGGTTTCCATCAGCTGCTTCAGCATGGCCAGGGCACCGGAGCCGGACAGGGGCCGCAGCAGCATGAAAGGCAGCAATTCCGACGGAATGCCCATCATTTCCGTCACCGGCTGCATGAAGCGGCAAAATGCCGCCATCAGCCCGCTGGCCTCCATGGCCCGGATGCAGCTGAGCATCACCATCAGCCCCGGCATAATCTGCACCGCCGTATGCAGCCCTTCCTTTGCCCCTTCCGCAAACCGATCATAGACCGGCACCCTCTTCCATGCCCCCACAGCCAGACAAAGCAGCACAAAGCAGCACAGAATCATGTTTTTTTCTCCATCCCCTTGCAAAGCAGCACCCCGCACAGCGTGGAAAGAGCGGTGGACAAAAGCCCCGGCAGTACCACCGCCCCGGGATTGGCAGCGCCCATGGCAGCCCGCAGCGCCACCACCGTGGAGGGGAACAGCTGCACGCTGGATGTATTGATCACCAGAAACATGC
>JAZNOW010000072.1:0-10020 GCA_045589355.1 Clostridia bacterium | reverse complement strand
AAGAAGAAGGAAGCGTTGTACCAGGCGGAGGTGTTCATTTCGAAGGCAAAGTACTTCTGGGCGGCCTCGCAGTCAGCGATGATGGCTTCCATGGAGTCGATGTGATCTTCGGCAACAACGCTCTTGTCATAGTACATGAAGTAGCCGTTGTCAGCGGTCATGGGGTAGGCATACAGGGTGTCGCCGGAGGTAGCAGCGGCAACAACGCCAGCAGCGTTGGCTTCAGCAACGGTCTTGCCGGCATTAACGCCCAGCTTGGCCAGAGCGCCAGCCTGCACCAGACGAGCGAACTGGTCCTGCGCGAAGCAGTACAGGTCGCCGCCGGCTTCAACGTCGGTCACCATGTTGGTGCCGGCATCAGCTTCGGAAACGGCTTCAACGGTAGCGTTGAACACGATACCATGCTCGTTGGTCTTGTTGTAGTTATCGATCTGCTGCTTGGTCAGGTCAACGATTTCAGCGGCAACCCAGACGGTGATGTCATAGGTACCGGCCAGGCTGGAAGCGTTGGCGGTAACGGCCATGGACAGAACCATGATCGCAGACAGAAGGACGGCAAGGAACTTTTTCATACGATGAACATCCTTTCTAAATTATTCTTTGAACAAAACGGTTCAAAGCTTTTATTCGAAGGCTTGCGCCTTTGAACACATAAAAATAACACCGTAACCAGCGTTGTTTTTATATTGTATATTTCTTTTGTACTTTTGTCAATATATTTTGTCCAGATTTGACGCATTTCGCACATAAAACACCAAAATCCCGGGTGTTTTTTCACCCGGGATTCTTTTCCAATCCATATTATTTCACAGAATTGAGCAGCGCGTCGTCGATCTTTCCCCAGGCTCCATTGCCCGCGCCCTGGCACTTGACGTATATGCCAACCGTCACATGTTCTCCCGCCGTGTGCTCAAATGCTTCGGTCGCGGCCGTATCCCAGTTGCCGTAGGAGGTGATCTTCATGGGCGCTTTCTGCACCACTTCGCCGTTCACCTTCACATAGGCGTAGATATCCGTCGCCCCGGCGTCGCCGCCCATGATGGAAATGGTAAACTTGTACTTGCCCTCCGGCAGGTTCTGCGGTTTCTGTTCCAGGGTGAATTCCACGCTGTTTCTGGCAGCGGACCAGAAATGCATGTGCTTGGTGCCGGTCAGGGAATCGGTCTTTTTGTCTTCGATGTACAGTTCGTCCGCCTTGCCAAGGTCGGTATACTGCCAGGCGGCGGAACCTTCTTCAAAGCTGTAATCCTGCAGGTAATTGTATTCCACCATGGATACATAGCACCGGGCTTCCATACCCCCGGCCTGACCGTCGATCACGTACTGGTTCACCCCGCCGGTATGCATTTCTTCATCTTGCTGGGGGGTCAGGTTCCACACAACGGGGATGGCCTCCCTGGAATTATCCGTCATCACGGCGTTCACCGTTTCGGGCAGCACCAGAGGCGCGTTCAGGTCGCAGATGATGTTCACATCCTCCAGCGCATCCGCTTTCTTTTCAATTTCGTTGCCGGTGCGCATGAAACGGAACACTTTCAGGGATTCCAGCGGCTTGCCCCACCGGTCAAACATGGCCTGGTTATCCACCGCATTGCCGCCGTAATACCGGCCGGCATCGGCAGGGTCATAGACGGTGGCAAAGCTGGACGCCCAGCCGGTGCCGTACTTTTCCCACATTTCATGGTTCTCTTCCCAGCTGTTGCCGCCGGTGGAGATCCAGGTGCCTTCCCAGTACACAACGCCGATGGCGTTTTCCGTTTTGTTCACCAGGGTGTCGGTAATATCCCAGATGTTGTTGGCCTGGCCCTGCACGGTGAAGGGATAGCTTTTCACAATGGCGCCGCCGTCCGAGATGGTGTTGCCGTTAAAATCGGTATCCTCGCCGGTGTAGGCATAGCTGGTTTCCATCACCATCACCTTTTTGCCGTAGGTGGTGGCAATGCCGGACAAGGTTTCCGAAAGATTATCCAGCGTGCCGTGCCAGTAGGGATAATAAGAGGAAGCGAACACGTCGTAATCCACCTGATAATAATCCATCTTCTTGGCATAGTTTTCATAGCTGCCCAGCTTTTCGGGGTTGGCAAAATGCAGCGCCACCAGCGCTTCGGGGTACACTTCCCGGGTGGCCCGGGAGCCGGCCTGCATCAGGTACTGGATGTTGAACCAGGTTTTTTCGCCGCACATGAACTGGTTGGTTTCGTTGCCCACCTGCACCATGCCCACGTCCACCCCGGCATCCTTCAGCCGGGTCAGGCAGTCCTTGGTGTACTGGTACACGGCTTCGGTTTTCTGTTCAATGTCCATACCCTTCCAGGCCCTGGGTACCATTTGCTTTCCGGGGTCCGCCCAGAAATCGGAGTAATGGAAATTCACCAGCAGCTTCATGCCGTATTTCGTGGCCCGCTCGCCGATACGCACCGCTTTGTCAATATCGCAGTTGCCGCCGCCAAAGCCATTGCCCACGCCGTCGTAGGGATCGTTCCAGATGCGCACGCGGATGTAGTTCACCCCATTGTCCGCCAGCACCTTGAACACGTCTTCTTCGTTCCCGTCAAAATCGTAATACTTCACCCCGGCTTCTTCCAGGGCGATCACGCAGGATGCGTCCATGCCGAAAATGAAATCCTCCGGCAGGTTTTCGATCCTTTTCACATACAGGCTGCTTTCTTCCGCAACCGCATATCCCGCCGTCATCAACAGCATCACCAGACAGCATACCAGACACAACCCTTTCATTTTTCCTTCCTCCTTCATTCTGCGTTCATCAGCCGCTGCGCATACCGCACCGCCAGCCCGTCCTGAAGATGGCGGGACTGATTGCCGAAAAACAGGTAATAATCCTGGGGCGCATACAGATGGTTTTCGTAGGCAATGTACGCTTTTGCCACGCCTTCTCCGGTTGCGGCATCGTACACCTTCCTGCCGTATGCAACGCCCTCAAAGGAATAAAATTCGCCTTCCTGCTCCATTGCATCCGGCCAGGGGGCAAAACATTCCAGGTACTGCCCGGCATTCTGCACAGGCAGAATGAACAGGTCGGCATTGCGCAGTTCATCCCCGCCGAACATGGCATAGCTGAACGGCCGCACGTCCACCATGCGGATACCTTCCGCCTTTTCTTCGTCCAATAGCTGGGCCAGCGCCTTCTGCCCCGGCACCTCCCCGTCCACATACAGGGCCATTTTTTCTTCCGGAGCATAAGTGGTAATGCGGGTAAACACAAACCCCCAGCCGATCACGCTGAGCACCAGCCACAAAAGCATCATGGGCACAAGGTTGAAAAACGTCTTTGTCTTTTTCATGCCAGCACCTCATACCCGGTGATGTATTTGCGCACTGCCAAAAGGCGCACTCTGGTACCGTCCTTTGGCAGCTGCCGGGCAAGAACGCTGTCCGCATGGAGCAGCACCCTTTCCTCCCCGTTGACAAGCGCCATCTTCTTCACCGTCACGCTCCCGGGAATGGAAAAGGTTTCCCCGGTGCGCTGCAAAACGCCTTCAAACATTTCTTCTTCCCCGGCAAGCACGCCCTTCATGTGCTGCGCCCGGGCCATGGCCGGGCGGCGAAGATACGCATGCCCCAGCATCACGGCCCAGCCGGCCAGCGTGGAGATGATCATCACCGGAATCAGCAGTTTTTCCGTGTTCCTTCCGTCTGCCAGGGTGCACAGATAAATGCACGCCAAAAGCGCCGCCGCTGCCACAAAAACAAGCAGTCCTCCGTACAGGCAGGCCTTTTTCTGCCATTTGCCCGCTTCTTCCATTGAATACAGTTTTTTCACGGTCTGTTCCCTTCCTTTGCCCGGATTATATCATGTTTTTTCCGCCTTGACAAGCAAACGGATTTATGGGATAGTACCATCATGGAAACAAATGAAAGAAGGCGTTTGTATGCTGAAACGTGTTTTTTGCCTTTCTCTTGTGCTGTTTTTGCTGTGCACTTCCTGCCTGGCGCTGGATGATTTTGACCTGTACATCAAGCAATACCCCAAGGCGGAAAGCGGCGAATGCATCGTGGATGATATCCTGTTTTCCGGGGACGGCACCGTGCCGGACAACAACCGGGTGTTCTACGAAATTTTCGTAGGTTCTTTTTCCGATTCCAACGGGGACGGCATCGGGGATCTGAGGGGCATCATCAACCGCATGGATTACTTGAACGACGGGGATCCCCAGTCCGGCCTCAGCCTTGGGGTGGAGGGCATCTGGCTCACCCCCATTTTCCTCTCCCCTTCCTACCACAAATATGACGTGACGGATTTTTACCGCATCGACCCCCAGTTCGGCACCATGGAAGATCTGCAGGAATTGATCCTTCTGTGCCATGAACGGGATGTGAAAATCATTCTGGACCTGCCCATCAACCATACCGGCATCGAAAACCGGTGGTTCAAAAACTTCTGCAACGCCCACATGATGCAGAACGAAAACAACGATTACTACAATTTCTACGTCTGGCTCAACGAAGGGGAACAGCCCCCCGCCGGCCGGGTGTTCAGCAAGGTATTCGGCCAGAAGCTGCTGTACGAGTCCAACTTCTCCGACCAGATGCCCGAGCCCGATTTCGATAATCCCTTCGTGCGGCAAACCTTCCTGGACGTGGCCCGGTTCTACCTGGATATGGGGGTGGACGGCTTCCGCTTTGACGCCGCCAAATACATCTACTTCGGCGATCACGAAAAATCCGCCGCCTTCTGGGAATGGTACATCGGTCAGCTGCGCGCCATCAAGCCCGATTTGTACACCGTGGCCGAAGTGTGGGACGGGGACGGCGTGATCGACCGCTACCTGCCCTCCACCAGCTGCTTCCATTTTTCCGCCAGCCAGGTATCCGGCCTCATTGCCGAAACCGCAAAGGGCGGCGACGTGAACCGGTTCACCGCCTTTGTGGAAGATTATCAGCAGCATGTGTCCGCCCGGTCCGCCTACGCCCTGCCCACTCTTTTCATTTCCAACCATGATATGGACCGTTCCGCCGGCTACCTTACCATGGCCAGCGGCCGCATGAACATGGCTGCCAGCCTGTACCTGCTCTCCCCCGGCTCTCCCTTCATCTATTACGGCGAAGAGATCGGCCTGCGGGGCAGCCGGGGCGGCGCCTCCTCCGACGCCAACCGCCGCATGCGCATGCTCTGGGGGGACGGGGACACCGTGCTCAACCCCCGGGAAACCACCTACGCCAAGGAATCCCCCTACACTGTGAAAGAACTGGCCGGCACGGCCACCAGCCTGCTCACCCACTATAAGCAGCTCATCATGGCCCGGAAAGCCAACCCGGAAATTGCCCGGGGGGAATACAAGGCCCTTGTTCTTGAAAACACCCGGCTGGGCGGCTTCATCAGCACCTGGGAAGGCTCCTCCTGCCTGGTGCTCCATAACACCACCAGCCGCACCCTCACCCTGGACCTTTCCACCGCCACCCCGCTTCCTTTCACCACCGTCAGCGCCGTCATCGGCGCCGGCCGGGGCACACTGGAAGGCACCACCGTCACGCTGGACGGGCAAACCAGCATCATCCTCCGCTGATCTTTTCCGGCAGCCTGAAAAGGCTGCCTTTTGTTGTCATGCCGGGCAATTTGTGCTACAATACCCCCAACGAACCGGAAAGGAGGCGATCGCCATGCGGCGTATGCATCACACATCGTGTTTTCGGAGGAAACACGTAAAATAACATCCTCCGAATAAAAATTGGAGGAATTTTCATGCACATCACCCCTTTTTTGCCCTGCCACGCGGCAGCGGCCTCTTTGCTTTTGAAAAAACAATACCAGCAGCAGTGCAGCCAGGTGCCCTGCCTGCCCCCCTCCCCTGCATTCCCTTCCCTGGAAAAGCTGGCAAACGGCCTGGGCATGGCCGCCTTTGAAGGGGAAGAGATGGTGGGCTACCTTTGCGCCTGGGAGCCCTTCCCCCATATGTTCGGCACCCGTTGGCCCGGGGTATTTTCCCCGGTGGAAGCCCACGCCGCTTCCGGAAGCGACCCCCTGCGCACCTGGCAAAGGCTGTACCAGGCCGCCGCCCAAACGTGGGAAAAGGCGGGGGCGGCCTACCATGCCGTGGCCCTGTGGCGGCAGGATATTCCCGGCCGGGAAGCCCTGTTCGGCTACGGCTTTGGCAAGCGCTGCGCCGACGCCATCCGCCCCACCACGCCCCTGAACGTCCCCGATGTGCCCGGCATCACCTGCACGGAACTGCCACCGGGCAGCGGCAAAGCGGTGCGGCATCTTCGTGCAGGCACCTATCAGCACCTGCAAAAAAGCCCCTGCTTCCTTGCAGGCAGCGAAAAAATCATGCAATACTGGCTGGATCATGTGCAGGATCGGCCCGTGCGCCTGTTTGCCGCCCTGCATAACGGGACCCCCGTAGCCTACATAGAAGTGGGCGAGGACGGCGAAAACTTCGTCACCGGCCACCCTTCCATGCTGAACATCTGCGGTGCCCACTGCCTGCCCCCCTTCCGGGGCACGGGCACCAGCGCCATGCTGCTGCAGCATGTGCTTTCCACCCTGCACCGGGAGGGCATTGCCTTGCTTGGCGTGGATTACGAAACCATGAACCCCACCGCCATCGGCTTTTGGGAAAAGCATTTTTCCCCCTATACCCTCAGCCTTTCCCGCCGCATCGACAGCATTGACTGAAAACACTCGGCACGATCACAAAGCGCCGGAGAAGCCAAGCTTCTCCGGCGCCCTTTTTGTTTTCTTCGTCTGTTTGGTTTTCTGCACGGGGCATGGTTTTATTCCATTTTCCCCTCCACTCCGTCATCGGTAAGCCCGGTCACGCAGATCCGGTACATTTCCCCCGGCTCGCCGCCTGCAAACCGGCAGGGGATGTAGGTATCGGTATACCCGGTGCAAAAACCTTCCTGCACCTCTTCGCACAGCACCTGCACCTGTTGCCCCACCATGTTTTCCCGGTACGTCCGGCTCAGGTCATTGCCGATGGCGATCAGCCGGCGCGCCCTTTCTTCCCGCACACTCCTGAGCACCTGGCCGCTCATCTGGGCCGCTTTGGTGCCGGTGCGGGCGCTGTAGGGGAACACATGCATGCGGGCAAAGCCGATCTCTTTGCAGAAGGCACAGGTTTCCAGAAATTCCTCTTCCGTTTCCTGGGGGAAGCCGCAGATCACGTCGGTGGTGATGGCGCAGCCGGGGAAAGCACCGCGCAAAAGGGCACAGGCCTTGCGGAACTCCTGCGTGGTATAGCGCCGGCGCATTTTCTGCAGCACATTGTCACAGCCCGATTGCAGCGCCAGGTGGAACTGGGGGCATACCGGCGTTTCCTTCAGCTGCCGCACAAAGTCCTCCGTCACGATCACCGGCTCCAAAGAGCCCAGCCGGATGCGCTCAATGCCCGGCTGCATGCAGGCGCGGATGCCGTCAATGAGGGTTTTGCTTTCCAGGTCCCGGCCATAGCTGGTCAGGTGGATGCCCGTCAATACCAACTCCGAAAAACCGGCCCGGGCCAGCCGCTGTGCTTCCTTTGCAATATCCTCCGGCTGCCGGGAACGGATGCCGCCCCGCACATAGGGGATGATACAGTAGGTGCAATACCGGTCGCACCCCTCCTGAATTTTCAATACCGCCCTTGTGTGCCCTTCATGGGCGGAGATCTCCAGCGGCTCAAAGGGGATGCGCAGCACGTCGGACACGCAGGCAATGCGCTGGCCGCTGCGGATGGCATCTTCCAATAATTCCACCACGTTTTTCCGTCCCTGATTGCCGATCACCAGCCGGGCCGCCGTGGTTTCCAGCAGTTTTTCCCCATCCCGCTGGGCCAGACACCCGGCAATGATGATGTTCCCTTCCGGGTTCAGCCGCTGGGCACGGCGCACCGCCTGCAGGCTTTTTTTGTCGCCGGTGCCGGTGACGGTGCAGGTCATGATCACATACACGTCCGCCTTTTCGTGAAAGGCGCAGGCGGTATACCCCGCCTGTTCAAACAATTCCAGCATGGCCTGGGCGTCGTACTGGTTCACTTTGCAGCCCAGGGTATGAAATGCTACTGTCGGCATAAAACGTCCTCTGTTTCTTATTCCATGTCCCCGCTGATGGTCAGCAGGGATGCCCCGGCCACAAGGCCGGCCGTTTCGGTGCGCAGAATGCGGGGGCCCAAAGTAACGGGCACCGCCCCGGCCGCGGCCATTTTTTCCACTTCTTTTTCATCCATGCCGCCTTCCGGCCCGATGATGATGGCCACGTCCCTTTCCCCCTGCCATTTGGCCCGGATGCCCTGGCCGCGCTCCTCTTCCCAGGGGATGAAGGCTTTTTCATGGCCGGCAATACGGCTGCACAATTCGTTCAGGGAAATGGGCGCTTCCACCTGGGGGATCACCGCCCGGCCCGATTGCTTGGCCGCTTCCATCACAATGCGCTGAAAGCGGGGCAGTTTTTTTTCGTTATCCTTCTTTTCCCATTTCACCACGCACCGACTGAAGCTGACCGGCACAAACCGGTGCACCCCCAGTTCCGTGCATTTTTGCAGGATGTATTCCATTTTATCGCCCTTGGGCAGGCCCTGATACAAGGTGATGCGCACGGAAGCCTCCGGGGAAGGCAGCTCCTCCCCCAGCAGCAGGGTCACCTGCTCCTGGGTGTCCAGGATTTCAGCGGCAAAAATGCTGCCGTCCAGGATGGCCTGGCAGGGATCACCCTTTTCCATACGCAATACCCGCAGGGCATGCTGGCTTTCCTCCCGGCTGAGGATGGCTTCCTTTTCCCCCAGTTTCCGGGCAAAAAAACGGTGCATCTTTTCCGCCTCCTTTGTTTTGCGGCATATTCGCCTTATTCTATCACATCCCAAGCCAAAAAGAAACAGGTTCATCTTTGTAACATTGCTTTTGCGCTCCCTTCGGGGGCTTGTTTGCAAAAGGTTTTTCTGCTATACTGTGTAGTGGGCAAATTTGTCCAATGAAAACAAGGAGGGCAACTTCTTTGACTGATTATCGCGATCAATACAACGAAACTTCCGATACCACCACCAAGCAGGCCGTCAAGCAGCAGCCTGCCCAGTGGCAAACCCCTTATGTACCCGAACTTGAGGACCTGCAAACGGCGCCTTCTGCCACGCCCCGCCATCGCCGGAGCGAAAAATACCAGAAAACCGACGTGCAGCAAGAGGCCGCCCAGCCTTCTTATCCCGCTGCCGGGCAGACCCAGGTGTATGAAAGCCAGCCTCAGGTGACCCCGGCCCCCCGGTACACCGAGGATTATCCGGCCCAGCCTGCCGGGCAGCCCCGTCCATCTCCCGCCCGTTATGAGGAGGATTTTGACGACGGGGACGAAGAATACGAAGAAATCCGCATCTGGCCCCGGGTGCTGCTGGCCGTGGTGCTGATCATACTGGCGCTGGGCGTTGCCCTTTATTTCGTGCCCAATGCCGGCCCGCTGCAGCCCGTAAAGGAAAAGATCACCGGCCTTGTGAACCAGGTGATCGGCGTATCCCCCCGGGAAGCGCCCCAGGTGCTCTCCTTCCAGGCTCAAAGCAGCACGGCCTCCGTGGGCAGCCGCACCCTTTTCCACATCACCACCAACCAGTCCGCCCAGGGCCTGCGCCTGGAAACGGCGGACGGCCAGGTGCTGGATGCCGATATTGCCCTGATCAACGGCACCGAAGAAACCAACAAAATCTGGGAAGCCAATGTGGTGTTCCAGGATGTTTATGAAGGCACCGTGTATGTTGCCTGCCAGGACGGCGAAAACTGGACGGTATCCGACAAGATGGTGTCCCTGCGGGTCATGGCCCCCACGCCTGCCCCCACCCAGACGCCCACCCAGGCCCCGGTGATGACCCAGGCCCCGGTGATGACCCAGGCGCCCGCAGCCACCCAGGCTCCGGCGGAAAACCCCTTCCTGGCCAGCCTGTCTTCCAATGAACCTGCCGCTGCCGGCGTCCTCATTTCCACCCCCATCCCGGCACAAGTCGCGGCCACCGACGTGCCCGTCATTCCCACCTGGGCCCCCGCGGCCACCGCTCAGCCCACGCTGGCCCCCACCCTGGAGCCCACCGAAGTGCCCACGCCCCA
>JAZNOW010000071.1:0-11582 GCA_045589355.1 Clostridia bacterium | reverse complement strand
TCCTCAGGGCACCTTCGATGACGCCATCGCTTTCGTAAAAACCCTGTAACCAGGGGCATTGCCCCTGGACCCTGTGCGCGATAACGCGCAATTTATTAGAAGAAGTTGTGTCCGCGTGCAGCTTACAGAACCACGAAGCAGAGGACTCCTCGGCAGGGGCATCGCCCCTGCACCCAGTACGCGATAACGCGCAACTTATCTTGACGTACAGGAGTTTGGCAACAACCTGTGATCAAGTTATTTCAGAGCTTTTGTCTTCCTGTTTTGAAGCGGTGTCTACAGCAACCTGTATTGCTTTGTGCGCTGTATGCTTCAGCCGAAGATTTATTGATCATGCGCTCACAGCATGTTCTTTTTTGAATCCATGGGCACCAAAGAGCTGCCACTGTCCCACACCCAATCGCTGAATGATCGCCTTCCTCTCTTCTGCACACAGCTTGGGGTCGGTATCTACGGATGTCATCAGGATAGGCGCATATTGATTATAGGCGGCCTGTTCCGGGGTGAGGCCGTGGGTGTTCACATAAATGTCGCCGGTAAAGGCCAGATGATGCTCGTAGTCGATCAGCACGATCTCACCGGGCAGATGGCCGCCTTTGCCCTCGTACACTTCAAAATGCATCTCTTCAAAATCGAAAGAACCGATGGGTGTCAGCGGAGCGCGCAGATCGCCGGTTTCTTTCCACGGGACAGTCAGTTTTTCCGGATCGACTGCTCGGTAAGAAGTGAGAATTTTGCAGATATTGATATAGGGCTTGTGCAGCGGATTTTGCTCCCGGTAACCGTCCTGCCCATTGTATTCTCTTTGGAGACACCAGGCGGTTTTTTGGCTGCAGATGATTTCATCAAACTGGGGCAGCAGCCCGCAGTGATCCACATCCGCATGGGTAACCAGAATGGTTTTTCGCATCCGGTCGAAATCAGACAGGAGCTTGCGGAATACCCGGTGCATTTCCCTATGATAGCAGGCGTAGCCGCTGTCGATGAACAATACCTGCTGTCTGCTTCGGATGATGATGGTATTGCTGCCGCAGGGCGGCTCAACGAGGATGATTTCGGTTTCATCGGTCACCTTGTGGGTGCTGATTCTGGGCACGAAGGCCTCGCCCCGGGATTCTCCCAGCAATTCGGCGAATTTGCTGATGCTGTCAAAGGTGCGGTAGGGGGACAGGCCGTGCTCGTCCAGCGTTTGCATGGCAAGGTTCACATGCACCAGAAGCTGCTGACGCACATCATCGCTGAGCTCCATGGTCTGGGCAAGGCTGGTGACATAGGTGTTGTAGAAAATGCTGTTGTCGTAAATCTTCTCGGACCGGTTGTAGTCGATCACCCGCACCTTGCAGATTTTCTCCGCTTCGCCAAGAAATGCGGCGATCTGCTCCGGTTCATCCACATACAGGCCCATTTTGAAATACTGATAATCGGTGCCGTTTTCCTGGGAGCTGATGTAGGAGATGTTCATGCCAAAGTCGTTGATGAGCCGGAGCACACCCGTCACACTGCCTGGTACATCCGGCAGGCAGAATTCCACCAGCACCACGCTGGTCCGGGCGGCGTTGCTGCTCAGATAGCCGATCTTTTCCAGCTCCGCATCCGCTTTTTGCAGCTGTTCTTCCGTCCCTTCCGCATCAATGAACAGGGTGTGGGAATCCACCGCCTTATTGTAGCTGACACGGGTGATATTCACCCCCAGGGCAGAAAAGCATTCGCTGGCCTTCAAAAAGGCACCGATATGGTTGGGCATGGAGGTAACATAGGATTTCCGCATAGGGTACACCTCGCTTCATGAGCTTATCCGGGGTTTTGGCAGAGGGATGCTCACTCTGCCGGGCGGCATTTGACAACGGCTTCGGTCACATTGGTCAGAACCACATCGCCATGCTGATTGCAGGCAACAATGGATATCTCCACCAGACCATTCCGGGTATTTCGTTTCTGGGTCTTTGTAATGGTGGCCGTTCCCGTCAGCACATCATTGGCATAGACAGGCTTGAGCCACTGGATTTTTGTGGATTTTCCGGCAAGCAGATCCTTCCCGAATAATTCCACTTCCAGATACTTGGCCCATACACACATAAAGGACATCACCCCCGGGGCGATCAGCTGACCGAAGGGCGTGGTTTTTGCATAGTCCTCATCTGTATGGATGGGAATATTGTCATATTCCCGGGCAAAGGCCATCATCTTTTCTTTTTCAATGAGGGCAGGAGCAATGTTCAGTGTTGTTCCAACCCGGATATCATCAAAATACATGGTTACCCTCCGGAATAACATCATCAGGTTCTGCGGCTTGAAGGATGAGAGGCTTTTCTGCATTTTTCTGTTGTTGAAAAGCCTCTCCTATCCTTTGCATTTCTTTTACAGCTTATTCCGCTGGATCTTGCCGGAGATGGTCTTGGGCAGCTCATCGCGGAAAACAACGATTCTGGGATACTTGTAAGGCGCGGTGTGTTCCTTGACGTAGTTCTGGATTTTCTTCTTAAGTTCCTCGGAGGGTTCGGTGCCCGGGGTCAGCACCACGCTGGCCTTGACCACCTGGCCGCGCACCTCGTCCGGCGCAGCGGAAACACCGCATTCCATGACATAGGGAAGCTCCATGATGACCGATTCGATTTCGAACGGGCCGATGCGGTAACCGGAGGACTTGATCACGTCGTCCACACGGGAAACATAGGTCAGGAAACCGTTTTCATCCTGCCAGGCCACATCGCCGGTGTGGTACCAGCCGTCATGCAGCACTTCGGCGGTTTTTTCCACATCCAGCTCGCTGCCTTTGTAGTAGCCCATGAACAAGCCGCAGGGGGCTTTGTCACCCACACGGATGCAGATTTCGCCGTTTTCACCGGGGGCCACAGGGTTGCCGTCCGGATCCATCAGGCATACGTCATACAAGGGCGTGGGACGGCCCATGCAGCCCACCTTGTGGTCACGGCCCACCAGATTGGCGATGGACAGGGTGGTTTCGGTCTGGCCGAAGCCTTCCATGATCTGCAGGCCGGTCTTTTCTTCAAACAAGCGGTACACTTCCGGGTTCAGCGCTTCACCGGCGGTGGTCATGTGCTTGATGGAGGAAAGGTCGTACTTACTGATATCCTGCTTGCACAGCATGCGCAGCATGGTGGGCGGCGCACAGAAGGTGGTGATGCGGTACTTGGCAAACATGGGCAGGATCTGGGCGGCGTCAAAGCGGTCAAAGTCGTAAGTGAACACGCCGCCTTCGCACATCCACTGTCCATAGAACTTGCCCCACAGTGCCTTGCCCCAGCCGGTATCGGAAATGGTCAGGTGCAGGCCGTCGCGCTGGACACAATGCCAGTACTTGGCGGTGATGAAGTGACCCAGGGCATACTTGTAATTGTGGGTGGCGATTTTGGGATAGCCGGTGGTGCCGGAGGTGAAGAGCATCAGCATGGGGTCTTCGCCGCAGGGGGCATCGGCAGGGCGGTCATACCGATGAGAGAAGAGCTGGCTTTCTTGATCGAAGCTGTGCCAGCCTTCCCGCTCGCCGTTGACGAGGATGCGGTGCTTCAGGGTGGGGGATTTTTCCAATGCCAGATCCACCTGGCGGGCCACATCACCGTCTGCGGTGCACAGGATGGCGCTGACACCGGCGGCATTGAAGCGGTATTCCAGATCGTGGGCTACCAGCTGGTTGGTGGCAGGGATGGAGATGGCACCCAGCTTATGCAGCGCCAGCATCACCGGCCAGAACTGCCAGTGGCGCTTGAGGATCACCAGCACGCGGTCACCCCGCTGGATGCCCAGGGAACGGAAATAGTTGACGGCCTGGGCGGAAAGGCGCTTCATATCCTTGAAAGTGAAGCGACGTTCCTTCTGGTTCACGTCCAGATGCAGCATGGCCAGCTTATCGGGATATTTATCGGCAACGGCATCCACGATATCGAAGGCGAAATTGAACTTGTCTTCATTTTTGAAGGTGATGGTTTCCAGGGCACCGTTTTCGTCTTCCGCGCAATTCACAAACTGCTCCACGAACAGGGGCTGCTGCCTGCGGCCGGGAACCAGCGTCTTGCGCACTTCCTGCTCCGGCACCTCTTCACCGGAAAGCACCATGGCCAGGAAGGTACAGTCCTTACCACCCACGGCGATCATGCCATGAGGAGAACTGGAATTGTAGATGATGCTGTCGCCTTCGTTCAGCACTTCCGTTTTTTCACCCACGCGAACCATCAGAGAGCCGCTGACCACCAGGTCGAACTCCTGGCCGGAGTGGGTGACGGTGTGGATGGGCTGGTTCTGCAATTCAGGCTTGTATTCATAGGTCACCCAGTAGGGCTCCGCCAGCTTTCCGCGGAACATGGGGGCCAGATTCTGAATGGTGATGCCATCTTCCCTGGCAGTGGTGATGCCCTTGTTTTTACGGGTCACTGCATAATTGGACAGATGGGCGCTGTAGCCTTCCAAAAGGTCGGTCAGTTCCATGCCGAAGGCCAGCGCACTTTTGTGAATAAAGGAAAAAGGAAGATCGACGGCGCCGCTTTCATACGCCAGATAGGTCTCTTCGTCCACTTCGGTGCGGCTTGCCATTTCCGAAACGGAATAGCCCATAATCTGACGCATTTCCTGGATACGAAGAGCAACTTCCTGTACATGCTGGCTGGACTGGTTCATACATTCTTACCTCCTTGTAATAAAAAAACCGTCCCAAAGCTTTTTGCTTTGAGACGGGTGTAAACACATCCGCGGTACCACTCAAATTGCAGCCATTGCTGCCACTCAACGGGTTCCAACAAACCCTGTGCATTCACGCAGCCTCACGTAAACCTTTACTTTTTTCATTTCGAGGTTTCAACTCAGAAGGGATAGGCACTTGAAACTTCCGTTGCTGATTCGCACCAACCATCAGCTCTCTGAAAACATCCGCTCCGGCCGACTTCGTCATCGTCTTTGGGGTGATATGAAATTGAGAGTATTTTATTCCCGGCGTTTTCATTTGTCAATGGGTCACAGAAGGAAAAACAGTGCAAATACAATCCGCCGGAATGCGGATCACAGGGTTGACTGCGCGTGCACAAAGGGCACCGGAGCCTTTACCGCTTCTTTAGCCATCAGCGCCTGGAAGCTCTGCCTTTGTGGCCGCAAAGTCGTATTTGCTTGTTGGGGCAGTGCCCTATTTTTCTTTTACTTGTTGCCGTTGCATGCATCAGAAGGTGTAGTGAATGTGGAGATTATCAAAGCGGGTTTCGCCCTTGCCCTGGGCAAACAGGCCCAGCATGACGCCGGTGAAGGTGGTGGATACCTCGTTGGAGAGGAATTTGCTTTGTCCTGTGCCCAGGAAATGCTCTTCGCCGTTTGCACGGACAAAGAAGCGGTACTCGATGCTGGTGGAGCGGATGACCAATTTTTCTGTGTTTCCGTCAAGGGGAAGCACGGCCTGCTCGTGGCGAATGCCGCCGATGTTCATCTTCAGCACGGCCTGGCAGCCCGTTTCCGTCCGGCGGAGAAACAGGTCGTAATGTTCGCTCTCTGTGCCGTAGACGGTCACGCCGCCTTCGCTGCCGGCGAGGCTGGTGACCTGCACGGTGTATTCCATGTCAAAGGCCTTCTGGCGCAGCGCCATAAAGGTGGGGCTGGCCCCAGGCCGTTTCCCAGGCTTCCGGCAGAAGATTGCCCTGGGCATCCTTCTTTCCCCACTGGACGATCCAGCCCACCTTACCGGCGTTGGCGTCGTTCAGGTTGTAGCTGGTGGAGTCCAGCGTGTTGCCCAGATTCCAGCCGGGGCCGAAGTTGGCAGCTGCCGCAAGGGCGGTTTCTTCCTCAAATACGGCGTTGTCGCCGCCATTGCCGGCCGCATGATCAGGATAGCATCCCATGATGGCATCCACATAGGAGGGATAGTTCACCCGCAGTTCCTTGCGGTTGACGTGAACGCTGCAATCCCACAGGATGGTGGGTACGCCGTATTCCACCGCCAGGGAATTCACACAGGCGGCATAGGCAGCCATATCTTTTTCGTTGTACTCGCCTTCTTCAGCGTGTGCCATGGGGAGAAGGCCAAGCAGCAGGGCGATGCCTTTGGCGGATAAGAAAAGCGCTGCACGGGGAGTGCAGCGCTGGAAGGTGTTTGGTTACTGTTTCTGGCCGCATTCGGGGCAGAACTTGGCAGTGCGGGGGATTTTCTGGCCGCATTCGGGGCAGAACTTGGTTTCGCCGGAGACGGCGGCGGGGGCAGCCTGGCCGTTCATCTGGCCGGCGGCCTGCATGGCCTGAGCCATCATCATGCCAGCGCCCATGCCAGCGCCCATACCGGCGGCGCCGCCCTGATTGTTGGCAGCATCCCGCAGGGCTTCGGCAGCCTGGAACTGGGTGTACTTGTTCAGGTCGCCCACCACGCCCATGGAGGTGCGGCGGTCCATAGCCTGTTCCACTTCCTGGGGCAGGGAGATGTTTTCGATGACGAAGCTTTCCAGCTTCAGGCCCAGGTTTTCGATGCGGGGGGCGAGCATCTGCAGGGCGTACTGGCTGAGCTCGTCATAATTGGCGGCCAGATCCAGGGCAGGAATTTTGCTCTGGGCGATGGCGTCGGACAGGCCGGAAACCAGCGTGCGCTTCACCTGGCCTTCCACGCCTTCCACGGTCATGAAAGCGCTGGTGCCGAAGACTTCCTTAAGGAAAGCCACGGGATCGGCCACGCGGAAGGAATAGATGCCGTGGGCGCGCAGGCGCACCATGCCGAATTCGGCGTCGCGCATCATAACGGGGTTGGAAGTGCCCCACTTGCGATCCAGGAACTGCTTGGTGTTGATGAAATACACTTCCGCCTTGAAGGGGCTGTTGAAGCCGAACTTCCAGCTTTGCAGGGCGGTCATGATGGGCATGTTCTGGGTGCTCAGCTCATAACGGCCGGGGGCAAAAACATCGGCGATCTGGCCTTCGTTCACCATCACGGCCACCTGGCTTTCCCGAACGGTCAGCTGGGCGCCCATCATGATTTCCTTGCCGTTGTTGTCATAGCGGTGCACCATGGTGTTGGCAGAAGAGTCGGTCCATTCGATCACGTCGATCAATTGACTTTTGAAAATATCCAGGATACCCATGATGATTCCTCCTTAAGATTGAGTGGGGATTACTTTTCGGTTTCTATCAGTTCCCGCAGGCCTTCCAGCCAGGCGGAGCTGGTGACTTCCATATCCAGGTCCAGGTATTCCTTGATGCGGGCGATGGAATCCTGCACATGCTCGTCCGCACGGGCGGCAAAGCTTTCGGGGGATTCGGGGCCTTCGTTCATCATGGGGATGCACACCAGGCGGATATGCCGGGGGGTGAGCACAGAGAGGGCGTAGAAGATACCTTCCACATAGCGGCCGAAGAAATTGTTGCGCAGGGCTCTTTCCAGCCGGCGCTGGGCGTGGTAGTGATGATCGGAAAACACATCACCCTGGGGCATATCAATTTCGTACAGCACGCAGGTGCCTTCCGGGTTCACCCGCAGACGGGTAAGCTTGAGCATGCTTTCCAGCCGCTCCCAATCGGTGTATTCGCCGGAGAGCATGCCGTTGATCAGTTCATCCCGCTGGATGGAGAGCATGGTTTCTTCGTCGTACACGTCGTCGGAAAAATCCTGATGCAGTTTATCCAGCAGCACGCGGGTATCTTTCAGCACCGTCATCTGCTTAGCCAGGGAGGAATACACTTCAAACAGGGGCAGGCTGGGCCGGCCGTAATTCAAAAAGCGCATCAGCTCCGCCGCTTTGGACTTGGGCAGGTGCATGCCCACCGCATCCACAGCGCTGGTATTCAGCAGCTGAATGGCTTCTTCCGCCGTTTCCACCACCTTGGGCGCACGGCAACTGAGCTTCATCCAGTCGATCTGCGTCTGGAACATCTGCCGGATGTCTTCCCGATCGGTTACGATCAGCAGTTTGTACATGATTTTCCTCCAGTATGGCAATGGTTGGTCAAGTGCAAAAACGTCTTCATTCCGTTGAATGTCGACACAAATTTATTATACCATAAACCGCCGGGATGCGCAATCATTTTTCCAATCAGCGGTTTTTGAGGAAAGTGTAGATCAGGTTTTTGAGAATCTGATGGCCGGCGTCGTTGGGATGAAGGCCGTCGGGCACATATTTTTCCTGAATGACGGGCACGGCGGGCTGCAGGCCGCTTTCTTTGTACGCATCCAGCACCGGCAGGGAATAGTATTCCGCCACCTGACGGATGGCGTTCACATAATCTTTCAGGGTGCCGTCCCGGCGGTGGCCGTTTTCGTTCACCGGTTCTTCTTCGTTCAGCCGGTGCAGGGGGGTGATGACCACGATGAGCGCTTCGGGGAAGCGGGTGATGAGGGAAGTATAGAGGGTGTGCAGGGCGCCGAAGAAGGTGAAGGGGGTGCGGTCCTGCATGGTGCCAAGGGGGGCGTCGCCGTGGCCCCAGTCATTGGTGCCGCCAAAGACCACGATCACGTCGGAGTCGGCATCCAGGTCCGGCACGCGGGAGATGAAGTCCTTATCATGGTCCGGCCAGAAGGACGGGGTTTTCTGCCGGGCGATGCGGGTGCCGCTGATGCCGTGGTTCACCGTCAGGATGCCGTATTCGGAAGAAAGCAGGTCGCTAAAGCGGTTTTCCATGCAGCTTACGCCGTGGCCCTCGGTGATGCTGTCGCCGAGAAAATCAATTTTCTGTCCCATCAGTTCCATGATGCATATCCTCCTTGTTTTCGTCGCCCGGGCGCACCAGGCAGGTTTCCCATACTTGTTCGTTTTTGTTCAGCAGGCGGTGGCCTGTTTCGTTGGTGAAGCCGGCTTTTTTGTACATGCGGATGGCGTGGGGGGCGTGATCCAGGGCGGTGACCCGCATATCCCGTTTTTTGTCCAGCTGCCGGATGGCAAACTGCACGGCCCGGGTGCCGATGCCCATTTTTTGCAGATTGGGCCGGACGTACAGGGCGCACAGCTCGTTCTCCAAAGCATCCAGCACCATCATGCCGGCAATTTCCCGGCCCAGGCTCAGGCAATATACATCCTTGCCCATGGAGGCATAGCCCCGCAAAAGCATTTCCATGTAAGGCCGGGAATGCTCCTCCAGAAAGGCGGGGGAGGCATCGGGGCGCTGGGCATTCTGCCAGCTTTCCCAGTAAGCCCGGGACAGGCCTTCCCAGGGGAAGTTTGGGCTGTCCGCCGCTTTGTGGAACAGCACGTTCCGGGCCAGGATGCTTTGGGCATGCAGCCGGGCGGCTTTTACGGCGGTGGGGATGGGCAGCTTTTCCATGAGGGAAAGGGTGCACCAGAGGCTGTCTTTTTCATGGAAGGCGGGCTTTTCCACCGGGCAATGCCAGATCTGCATCTGCCAGATGCGGTGGGAAAACACATGCCGGGCCGGGCCCATCTTTTTGGCTTTCAGGGGCACCATGCCCATATTTCTTACGGCTTCTTTGACCGCCTGTTCCCCCTGCACGTCTTCCGCAAGGGGATAGACCCACATGTTTTTCAGCAGCGTTTCCTGCCGCTTGAGCATGAGGATCTCGTTGCCCCAGGTGATCAGCAGCACCGCCATTTCCACTTCCGTGGGGGGCTTTTTGACGGCTTTTACGGGAAGCAGATCGGCATCGTTTTCCCGGCAGGCATCGCACTGGCCCTGCAGGGGGCATTTTTCACAATCCGGAGTGCCGGGGCAGCAGTGGGACGCGCCCAGGTCCATCAGCGCCTGGTTGAAATCCCCGCAGCGGAAAGGGGGCATATCCTCCCTGGCAAGGGCGAAAAGACGGCGCTTGACGGAGGGAATGCCCACGTCCTCCCGCACACCGTGGAAACGGGAAAGCACCCGGGTCAGGTTTCCGTCCATGGCGGGGCAGGGCAGGTCAAAGGCGATGGAGGCAATGGCGGCGGCGGTGTATTCCCCCACCCCCGGCAGGGAAAGCAGCTTTTCGTAATCGGCAGGGAACACGCCGTTCCATTCCGAAACGGCCATCCGGGCCGCTTTGTGCATATTCCGGGCCCGGGAATAGTAGCCCAGCCCTTCCCACATTTTCAGCACGTCTTCCTCCGGCGCGGCAGCCAGGGCAAACACGTCCGGGAAACGGGCCAGAAAATTCATGAAATATACGCCCACCGTTTCGGTGCGGGTTTGCTGCAGCATAATTTCGCTGATCCAGATGCGGTAGGGGTCTTTGGTGCCCCGGAAGGGCAGGGTGCGACCATGCACGTCATACCAGGCAAGCAGCCTCTCCGCCATGGATTTTTTCATACACCGGTCCCCTCCCTTTGCGTTTTCTTTTGTTTTTTCTATTATAGCACATTCCGGCAGGAAGGGAAAAGATTATTTTGCGCCGTTTAATGTATACCAAAATACAATGAAAATGATAGAAAAATGGGCAAAGACACCTTTCTGCCCCATTATTTTCATAAAAAAAGGGATTTTTTCGAAATTAGCTGTTGTGAAATTGCGCGGAATGTAATATACTATGCAAGGAAGCGTTTTAGCACTCCACACTTTTGAGTGCTAAACACCCCTGCACCATTATCAAGGAGGAACCATCATGAACGTAAAGCCTTTGGGTGACCGTGTTGTCATCAAGAATGTAGAATTGGAAGAAACCACCAAGTCCGGCATCGTGCTGCCCGGCGCTGCCAAGGAAAAGCCCCAGCTGGCGGAAGTGCTGGCTGTTGGCCCCGGCGGCCTGGTGGACGGCAAGGAAGTAAAGATGTATGTGGAAGTGGGCCAGAAGGTCATTTATTCCAAGTACGCCGGCACCGAAGTGAAGCTGGACGGCAAGGAAATGATCATCGTCCGCCAGAATGACATCCTGGCTATTGTGGAATAAGCATTATCTTTTTTAGGAGGAACTTATTATGGCAAAGCAGATCAAGTACGGCGAAGAAGCCCGCCGTTCCCTGGAAAGCGGCATCAACGCCCTGGCCAATACCGTGAAGATCACCATGGGTCCCAAGGGCCGCAACGTGGTGCTGGACAAGAAATACGGCGCTCCCCTCATCACCAATGACGGTGTGACCATCGCCAAGGAAATTGAACTGGAAGATCCCTTTGAAAACATGGGCGCCCAGCTGATCAAGGAAGTGGCCACCAAGACCAATGACGTGGCCGGCGACGGTACCACCACCGCTACCCTGCTTGCACAGGCCATCATCCGCGAAGGCATGAAGAACGTAGCCACAGGCGCCAACCCCATGGAAGTAAAGCGCGGCATCGAGGCAGCCGTTGAGGCAGCCGTAGAGGGCCTCCGCGAGATATCCAAGCCCGTTGGCAGCAAGCAGGCCATCGCTCAGGTAGCCTCCATCTCCGCAGGGGATGACAACGTAGGCGCTCTCATCAGCGACGCCATGGAAAAGGTGGGCAACGACGGCGTTATCACGGTAGAAGAGTCCAAGACCATGAAGACCGAGCTGAACATAGTAGAAGGTATGCAGTTTGACCGCGGCTATGCCACCGCATACATGGTAACCGATACCGACAAGATGGAAGCGGTTCTTGCCAACCCCTTCATCCTCATCACCGACAAGAAGATCACCAACATTCAGGAGATCCTCCCCATGCTGGAGCAGATCGTCAAGGCAGGCCGCAAGCTGCTCATCATCGCAGAAGATAAGTCGGATCGTAGCCAT
>JAZNOW010000070.1:0-3841 GCA_045589355.1 Clostridia bacterium | reverse complement strand
TAGCTATGGTCATACCTTTGAAGCAATGAAAGAAATCGAGAATAAACTGTTTGAAAGTTTACAGAATACAGACACATCAAAATAGTCAAATTCCAATTTATCGAGCAGCCACAGATCACAGGAGGGCGCAATTATACGCACCGTTCCTGTGCATTGCGTTTGAGGACTGCATAAACAAACGAGCATCCAAACACGGATGCTCGTTTGTTCGCTATTGGATAAACTGTTCCTTAACAACCCTCCCGCCACAAGGGAGCCTTTTTCTACTCGCATCAGCGGGTTTTTCTTGTGCCAGCGGGAAATTGTTTTTCGGATAAGCCAAGCAATTTCCGCTTCTGGATCCAGGGTACTACCCTGGCCGCAATTGGGTCCAGGGACAATGGCCCTGGTGTGCAGCAAAAAGGCCGGGATCAAATCCCGGCCCGGTTCCTTATTCCATGGGCATTTCTGTATTTGTCTTTGGCGTTTGTTCCGCTTCGCTCAGGCGGATCATATCATCGTACATTTTTTCATACAGCCGCAGGATCTGCTGGTTGGTGGTCTCTCGGCTCTGCACAATGCTGCTCACTGCATTAGCCTTTGCGGCTCCCATCACATTACCGGGTGCTCCGCAATCACCGCTGTCACCGTCGCCCATGGTGGTCAGTGCCCCGTAAGCAGCCGTGACATGTTCATTTTGTTCCGTCATGTGAAGAATTTGCTGCAGAATATCCGAAACAGTGATATCACCAAAGATATTTTTCACATTGCTCATGTGTTCGTCCTCCGTTTTCATTTTCGGCGGACACGCAAGGCATATTCTGTTTTCGTTTACGAAGCGTGCCCGTCCTTGTTTCACAAGCCCTTTGGCTCGTTTGGGCCATGTCGGCTCATACACGTTCCCCGCTTCGTCAACAACTTCAATGTTTTTTTCCATGGGTGTCTTCCCCTTGTTGTCAACTTTGAACACCGTTTTTTGTGATGGGTGCCTTCCCCTGTTCAATTCGTATCTTACCATATGATCACACAAAAAGAAAGCAGAATTTTTGCCATGCAAAAAGCCGCTCCCCGAAGGAAACGGCTTCTTTTCTGTATGTTCTAAAAAATCAGAACTTCAGGCTGTTGATGCGGATGGAGGGGCCCATGGTGCTGCTCATGTAGAGGGACTTGATGTAAGTACCCTTGGCAGTAGCGGGCTTGGCCTTGATGATGGCTTCCATCAGCACGGTCATGTTTTCCACCAGCTTATCGTTGTCAAAGGAGATCTTGCCGATGGGGCAGTGAGCGATAGCGGTCTTGTCAATACGATATTCCACCTTACCGGCTTTGATATCGTTGATGGCCTTGGTCACGTCCATGGTGACGGTACCGGACTTGGGGTTGGGCATGAGGCCCTTGGGGCCCAGCAGACGAGCAATGCGGCCAATGGTACCCATCATGTCAGGGGTGGCAACGCAAGCGTCAAAGCCAAACCAGTTTTCGCTCTGGATCTTAGCAACCAGATCAGCATCGCCCACGAAATCGGCGCCGGCAGCTTCAGCTTCCTTGGCCTTATCGCCCTTGGCGAACACCAGCACGCGAACCTTCTTACCGGTGCCATGGGGCAGAACCACGGTGCCGCGGACCTGCTGGTCAGCGTGGCGGGGGTCAACGCCCAGACGGATGGACAGTTCGATGGTTTCGTCAAACTTGGCTTTTGCAGTCTGCTTCACCAGCTCGATCGCTTCGGCGGGATCATACAGCTTTACAGAGTCGATCAGCTTTTTGCTGTCGGAATATTTCTTGCCGTGTTTCATCTTTATTTCCTCCCTGTGGTAATAGCGGCGCTATGTCCTCCCACATTATTCCTTGCTACGATTATTCGTCAGCAACAGTGATGCCCATGCTGCGGGCGGTGCCCTTCACCATGCTCATGGCGGCTACGATGGAAGCAGCGTTCAGGTCGGGCATTTTGGTGGTGGCGATTTCACGCACCTGATCCTGCGTCAGCTGGCCAACCTTGTCCTTGTTGGGACGGCCGGAAGCGCTTTCCAGACCCAGAGCCTTTTTGATCAGCACGGGAGCCGGAGGAGTCTTGGTGATGAAAGTGAAGGAACGATCGGAAAACACCGTGATAACAACGGGGATGATCAGGCCTTCCTGCTTGGCGGTACGGGCATTGAATTCCTTGCAGAAGCCGGGAATGTTCACGCCGTGCTGACCAAGGGCGGGACCGATAGGCGGTGCGGGGGTTGCCTTGGCGGCAGGCACCTGCAGCTTGATGAACGCGGTAATTTTCTTTGCCATTTTCGATGGCACCTCCTTGAATCTTGTGGTAATGGCGGCTGCGTTCCCTTATGAACACTGCCTCCCACTGAAAACGGAAAACAGGGAAAGGAGCAGCCCCGGAAGGACAACGCCTTCCGGCGCTCCTTATCCTCATGCGTCGACTTTCTCGACTTGATCGAGCGTCAGCTCGACCTGCATTTCGCGGCCCAGGAACATCTTGACCTTCACATTCAGCTTGGCTGTGATGGGGTCGACTTCCTCTACTACGCCGGTGAAATGTTCCAACGGTCCGGACAGGATGCGAACTTCTTCGCCAACGCCGATCTTGCACTGCACAGCAGCGCTGCCGGTGTTGAGCATCCTGTTCAGCTCATCGGCCGTCAAGGGAATAGGCTTGCTTTCGGGGCCTACAAAGCCCGTCACGCCGCGGGTGTTGCGCACCACATACCAGCTTTCGTTGGTGATGATCATGCGCACCAGCACATAGCCAGGAAAAGTTTTGCGGGTGCTGGTCACACGCTTGCCATTCTTGATTTCCACAACCTCTTCCGTGGGAACGACAACCTCTTGAATGAGGTTTTGCATGCCGTTGTTTTCCACAGCCTTTTCCAGGTTGTCCTTGACTTTATTTTCGTAGCCGGAATATGTATGGACTACATACCATTCCAGAGTGCCCGGTCTGTCTTCGGACATGTTGGTCCTCCTCTCAGCACTTACTGCTGAGCAGCTTCTTCCTCCTGTGCTGCAGGGGCATCAGCCGCATCGGCAGCGGGTTCCGCATCGGTGACGGTTTCGTCCACCACTTCTTCCACAGACTCGACTGCTTCTTCCGCAGAGGTTTCGTCAACCACTACTTCATCATGCTCATGATCATGATCATGAGCCTCTTCAGTCGCTTCCACAACGGGAGCAGCGGGGGTAATAGCCTTCACCAGCGCGGTGGAACCAAGGTCCAGCAAGCCAATCACAACGCCCATGAATACCAGGAAAACCAGCACGATGAGCGAGTACTTGACAACATCCTGACGGCTCGGCCACGTCACTTTGCGCAGTTCGTGCCACATGTTTTTGAAGGGGCGGGCAATAGCGCCGGGCAACTTCTTGAAGAAGTTGATCAGCTTGGTGAAGAAATTCTGCTTTTCTTCCTGGCCCTTCACGACGGTCTTTTCGTCTGCCATGATTGTCACATCCTTGCGTTTATCGTGTTTCGCGATGAGCGGTATGCTTTTTGCAGAAACGGCAATATTTGCTCAGTTCCAGACGGTCGGGGGTGTTTTTCTTGTTCTTTTTCTTGTTGTAGTTACGCTGTTTGCATTCGGTGCAAGCCAGCACGATGTTCTGACGAGCTTCCTTAGCTGCCATGTGAAAACACCTCTTTCTTTAGGGGTGGGAGGGAAGGGGCAAGGCCCCTTTCCCTTCCTATTGAACGGCTTTCGCCAAGGTCATGTTTTGCTTATTCAGCAACACGGGCCACAGCGCCAGCGCCAACAGTACGGCCGCCTTCGCGGATAGCGAAACGCAGACCCTGTTCGATAGCGATGGGGGTGATGATTTCCACTTCCATTTCCACGTTGTCGCCGGGCATAACCATTTC
>JAZNOW010000069.1:0-296738 GCA_045589355.1 Clostridia bacterium | reverse complement strand
AAATCCTTGTCTTCCTAAGACCGCTTGGCCTCCCGACTTCATCTGGGCTTCGGGCAGGGGATAGGTGCCCACAAAATCCACCGGGTTCTGGGTGGCCAGCACCATGAAGGGACGGGGCATGGGATGGGTGATGCCGTCGATGGTCACCTGTCCCTCTTCCATCACTTCCAGCAGTGCGGACTGGGTTTTGGGAGAAGTGCGGTTGATTTCATCCGCCAGCACGATCTGGCTCATCACAGCCCCGGGCTTGAATTCCATTTCTCCTGTTTTCAGGCTCACCATAGTGAAGCCGGTTACGTCGGAAGGAGTAACATCCGGGGTAAACTGAATGCGCTTGAAAGTGCATTGCAGGGATTTGGCCAGGGCGGATGCCATGGTGGTTTTGCCTACGCCGGGCACGTCTTCAATCAGTACATGGCCTTTGCAGATGAGGGCGATCAGCATCAGTTCAATGGCCTCGTCTTTGCCCACCACAGCTTTGGCAATGTTCTGCTGCAGGGCCTGAACCAAAGGACGGGCCATGGGGTTGATTTGCTGCATATCAAAACGCTCCTTCCTGCCGGAAAAACGGCGGTAAAAACTGAACTTTCTCTGGTCAGTATACCAAATATGCGATGAAATTGCAACATAAAACGACATATAGTTGTAAAACATTCGAAACAAAAAACCGTCTGCGCAAACATAGCTTGCCCAGACGGAATGGATTTTATAGGAAATTACAGCACTTTGTTCAGGAAGTCCCTGGTACGCTGCTGCTGAGGATTGGAGAAGATCTGTTCGGGGGTGCCCTCTTCCACGATTTTGCCTTCATCCATGAAGATCACCCGGTCGGCTACTTCACGGGCAAAGCCCATTTCATGGGTGACCACCACCATGGTCATGCCTTCCATGGCCAGCTGCTTCATAACGTCCAGCACTTCGCCCACCATTTCGGGATCCAGGGCGGAAGTGGGTTCGTCAAAGAGCATCACCTGAGGTTCCATGCAAAGGGCACGCACGATGGCGATGCGCTGCTTCTGGCCGCCGGAAAGCTGGCTGGGGTAGGCGTTGGCGCGGTCGGCAAGGCCCACGCGCTTGAGCAGGCCCATGGCTTTTTCTTCGGCGTCATACTTACTTTTTTTCAAAAGCTTCATGGGAGCCAGGGTCATGTTCCGCAGGATGGTCATGTGGGGGAAGAGGTTAAAGTGCTGGAACACCATGCCCATCTTTTCCCGGTGCTTGTTGATGTTCACCTTGGGGTCGGTGATGTTGACCCCTTCCACGGTGACGGTGCCTTTGGTGGGGGTTTCCAGCAGGTTCAGGCAGCGGAGGAAGGTGGATTTGCCGGAGCCGGAGGGCCCGATGACCACCACCACTTCGCCCCGCTTGATTTCGGCGTCCACGCCCTGCAGGGCCTTCAGTTTGCCCTCGTCAAAATGCTTTTCCAGGCCTTTGACGGAAATGATGATGTTATCAGTGGTCACTGTTGCGCAGCCTCCTTTCCAGCTTGCCGATGAGCCAGGTGAGCGTCAGCACCACCAGCAGGTACAAAAGACCGGACACGATATAGGGGGTAAAGGCAGAGAACGTACGGGAACGGATATAGTCGCCGGCCTTGGTCAGTTCGGTGAGGGCGATGTAGGAAAGGATGGACGTTTCCTTGATCAGGGAAATGAACTCGTTGCACATGGAAGGCAGGGCGGATTTGGCCGCCTGGGGCAGGATGATGTAGAGCATGGTGCGCACACCGGACAGGCCCAGGGAGCGGCCCGCTTCCGTCTGGCCCTTTTCCACGCTCATGATGCCGCCGCGCACAATTTCCGCCACATACGCTGCGCTGTTGAGGCCGCAGGCGATGACGCCCACGATGACCTTATCAATGCTGATGGAGCCGAAAATGCCGAAGTTGATGATCAGCACCTGCAAAAGCAGGGGGGTGCCGCGCATGATGTTGATGTACAGGCCGGCCAGCTTGGACAGGCTGCTCACTGCCCACACGCCCAGGCTGGGCAAAAAGCCCTTGCCCTTTGCGGTCATGTTCTGCACCTGAGGCAGGCGCAAAATGGCAAGCAGAGTGCCCAGCACCAAACCGACCGCGATGGCGCAGAAAGATACTTCCAGCGTAACGCCAAGACCCTTGAAATATTGCATCCAACGGTCGTCCTTGATGACGTTGAGGTAGATTTCCTTATACAGGAACTGCCAGAAATTGAGGCTGTTGGCCTGCACGGCGGGCTCAATCTGCAGCCACCACTGTTCAAAAATGGAGATGCTTTCGGTTACGGCGCTCAATGCGTTTCCCTCCAGATGTGTGTCGTATAATCGTACAAATGCCGTAGAGAGGGATTGGCTCTCTACGGCAGCATATTTGCTACGGGACGCTGTTTATTCCGCGGCTTCTCAGGCACCGAAGTACTTCACAGCCAGTTCATCCATGAAGCCTTCGTTTTCCAGTTCAACCAGGGCGTCGTTGATCTTCTTGAGCAGTTCGGGGTTCTGCTTGTTCACTTCGATGCCGTACCAGTCAGCCTGCAGGCCCATGTCCACCATCACCAGGTTGTCGTCCTTGAGGGAAGCCAGCATAGCCTGGCCGACGGGCTTGTCGATGATAACGGCGTCAATCTTGTTGCCCTGCAGGTCCATGATGGCGTTGAGGAAGGTCTTGTACTGGGCAACGTTTTCCTTGCCGGTGATTTCTTCGGCAGCAAAGTCGCTGGTGGTGCCCAGCTGCACGCCGATCTTCTTGCCCACCAGTTCATCGGTGGTGGCATAGGGAGCGTCCGCCTTCACGATGACCACCAGGCCGGCGTTGATGTAGCCGTTGGAGAAGTCAACAGTCAGCTTGCGTTCGTCGGTGATGGAGATACCGGACAGGCCGATGGTGTTGGGGTTGGCGGCCACGGCGCTGATCACAGCGTCAAAGTCCATGGCTTCGATCTTGTATTCGATGCCAGCTTTCTTGGCGATGGCGTCCCACAGGTCGATATCGTAACCCACGGTCTTTTCGCCTTCAACATATTCGAAGGGGGGATATTCGGGGTTGGTGGCCACGGTGATGATGACCTTTTCTTCCGCCTTATCTTCAGCGGGCTTGCCGGCGCAGCCGGCCAGAGCCAGGGCCAGAACGGCGATCAGCATAAGAGCGATCAGTTTGGAATACTTTTTCATGGGTTTTACCTCCAATTAATAATGTCATTTCCAATGGAACGGGCACAGTATACCATTCTTTTTCGGGAATGTCAATAGGAAAATTGAATAAATATGCAAAAAATTCAAATGATAAAAGGATTGAAACGGAAAATATACAGAATTATTCACAAAATTATGCATAAATACAAGCGGCATGGAACAAATGGCCGCAATTTGGCCAGAACGAAGGTGTTTGCAGCATAAAAAAACGCCCGGCAGAGCCGGACGCAATGAAGTTTATTTGGTTTCCCAGTTGGTGATGAGCTTGTCGTAGGAGGTGAGCAGAAGGCGCTGGCCCACGTCCCAGCCGGGGAGGGGACGGCGGCCGTCGTAGTAGAAAAGCCGGTCGTCCTCTTCGTTTTTCATGTCGTTGATGTTGATGATCAGGGGAAGCAGCATCAGCCCATCCCGCCAGACAGGGGTTTCTTCCATTTCCTTCAGGCAGCCCTCCGTTTTGCGCACACGGCCGTAAAGGGCATGGTCCACATGGCGGCGGTATACGCTGACGGGAGAGATGAACATGGTGATGCCAAAGATCAGTAGGATGCCAAGAAGGATGGAAAGGGCGATGGTGAGCCACATCAGCCGGATGATCAGGGAATACACAATCAGCCCCAGCAGCAAAATGCAGGGAAGGGAAAGGATCAAGCGCCGCTTTTTCAGCTGGGCGGTGAGATCATCAAAATCCTGTTTGGTGTACATGGGGCATGCCTCATTTCTGCGGTATTGCGTTTGCTTTGCTTATTATAGCGCAAAAACGGAAAAATGTACAGCCGCCTTTTGTGGCATTAGCTTGTCAAAGCAGGATGCAGATCATGCCGCCTTCCCCTTCGTTGAGCATACGGGTAAGGGCCGTCTGCACCTTTTCCTGGGCATCGGCGGGCATGCGGTGCAGCTTGCCGCTCAAGCCTTCCTGCACCAGCGTCTGCAGGGACTTGCCGAAAAAGTTGGTATCCCACAGGGCCTGCCGGTCGTTTTCGTATTGCTGGTTCAGGGTTTCGATGAAGGCTTCGCTTTGCTCCTGGGTGCCCAGAATGGGGGCTACTTCCGTTTCGATATCGGAGCGGATCAGGTGAAGGGTGGGGGCATTGGCCCGCAGCCGGATGCCAAAGCGGTTGCCCTGGCGCATCAGTTCCGGTTTTTGCAGGTGGATGGCGTCCATATCCGGGGTGACCAGGCCGTAGCCCGTTTGCTCCACGGCTTTCAGGGCGCCGGCAATACGGTCATAGGCCCGTTTTGCCTGCACCAATTCCGTCATCAGGGACAAAAGATGGGCGTCGCCGGTGATGGTTTCGCCGCATTGCTCGGACAGGATGCGGCTGAACAGCCCTTCCTTGACGGGCAGGGTGTAGCGCAGGGTGCCGCTGCCCAGGTCCACCTGTTCGCCGGTGGGCAGGTCCAGCTGATCGGACCCCTGAAAGGCGGCGGCGGTCATGGTTTTATCCCGCATCTGCTTCATCACGCCGCTGAGCTTTTTCACCGCCTGCACGGCAGCGGCGGGCAGCCAATGGTCCGGGCTCAGGGCACTCACCCAATCGGGCAGGGCGAAACGCACTTCCCGCAAGGGGAACGCCATCAGCAGGGCGGAGAGCAGGCGCTGCAGATCCTCTTCCGTCATTTCTTTTACATTCAATAAGGAAACGGGCACATCGTATTTTTTCTCCAGCGCCCGGCGCAATGCTTCCGCTTCGGCATCGGCAGGACGGGCAGAATTGAGCACCACGGAAAAAGGCTTGCCCGTTTGCTTCAATTGGCGGATGGCCGTTTCTTCTGCCTGGGTATAGGCGCTGCGTGGCAGGTCGGCCACCGTGCCGTCGCAGGTGACCACAAGGCCCACGGTGGCATGGTCCTCCATCACTTTTTGGGTGCCCAGGGCGGCTGCTTCCTCAAAGGGCATATCCTCCTGAGCCCAGGGGGTGGATACCATCCGGGCTTCTTCTCCTTCCTGGGCGCCCTGAGCGCCGGGCACCAGATAACCCACCGAGTCCACCATGCGCACCTTGGCCTTCAGGCCGTCCGCCAGTTCAATTTCGGCGGCGCCTTCTCCGGGAATGAAGCAGGGCTGGCAGGTCATGATCATGCGGCCGGAACCGGACTGGGGCATTTCGTCCGTCAGCCGGTCCTTCCGGGCACCGGGGGCAACGTAGGGCAGCACCATCTGCTCCATAAAGCGGGCAATGAGGGTGCTTTTGCCGGTGCGCACCGGGCCCACCACGCCAATGTACAGTTCCCCCTGGGTTCTTTCCAGCATATCCCGGTAAAGGGGCTTCGCTGCCCCATAAGCGGTTTGCTCCATAAAAAATGCCTCCTTTTCGCTTTCGCAAAATGTGTATGCCCGGGAAGAAGGGGATATGCAACAAAAGGGGCATGCATATTGGGCGGGCAGGATGCATAGCGTAGCATGCATAAGCAATGGAGGGAGATAAGCCAATGGAAAGAACAAAACATTTGTTTGCAGGAAGCAATACGGCGGAAGGTTTTTATGGATATTATCCGCAATTGATGCAATCGGCTAAACGGACGGTGATCATCAAAGGCGGCCCGGGCGTGGGCAAAAGCACGCTGATGAAAAAAGTGGGGGGCCATTACGAAAAAGAGGGGCTGGAGGTGCATTTCTATCATTGCTCCGGGGACCCGGACAGCATGGATGCGGTGTATGTGCCGGAAAAAGGGTATTTGATGGTGGACGGCACCGCCCCCCATGTGCTGGACCCTGTGTGCCCCGGGGCGGCGGACGGCATTCTGAACCTTGGGGTGTGCCTGAACGAGAAACTGCTTTCCGAGCAGCATGAAGAAGTGGCCGGCGTGTTTGCGGAAGTAAGCCGCACTTATGCCCGGGCGTACCGCTGCCTGAAGGCGGCCGCCGTGATGCGGCAGGATGCGGATGCGGTGTACCGCTGTGCGCTGGAAGCGGATAAGCGCAGGCAACTGGTGAACGAGCTGCTGGCGCTGGTGCCCGACGGGGAGGAAGGAAAGGAAAGCCATGCCTTTTTGCAGGCTGTTACGTGGCAGGGTGTGGTGCAGTATCCCAGCTGGCTGGACAGCCGGGTGATGGTCAGTTTGCAGCTTCCTTTCGGCATGGATGCAGATGATTTTTTCCGCCCTCTTCTGCATCTGGCAAGGCAAAGGAAACTGGAGATTCGCTGCTGGTACGATCCTTTGGAGGGAAGAAAGCTGACCCACCTGCAGGCTGGAGATACCCTCTTTACCACCGCTTGCCCCAAGGGCAGCCGCATCCTTTCGCCGGAGATGAAGCAGGAGGAAATTATTCGTTTTTCCAGCCGGCTCTCCTTTGACCGGGCGGTGCATGACCTGTGCCTGCATCAGGCGGTGGAGGTGCTGGCGGAAGCCAAGGCCGGCCATGACAGGCTGGAACGCTATTACATTGACGCCATGGACTTTGGCAGATTGCAGGCCATCACCCAGGAAGTGCTGGAGGAATTGCCCTGAACGTTGCAGCGGGAAAATGCTGGATGGAGGAGAATTTGCAATATCCGCCGCTGGGTGGAGGGGCGATGCCCGGAAAGCTGCAGCGGGAGGGTGTTGGTGAAAGAGAAACAAGCAATATCCGCTACTGGGTGCAGGGGCGATGCCCGGAAAGTTGCAGCGAGAGGGTGTTGGTGAAAGAGAAACAAGCAATATCCGCCGCTGGGTGCAGGGGCGATGCCCGGAAAGTTGCAGCGGGAAAATGCTGGATGGAGGAGAATTTGCAATATCCGCCGCTGGGTGCAGGGGCAATGCCCCTGCTAGTTTTGCCAGAAAATGCGCTGCTGTTTTTGTAAGGGGAAGGTGAACAGGGTATGGCCTTCCAGGTCGCACCGATGCAGGTGCACGGCGGAAATGCACTGGTTTTCGTAGGTGGTGTAGTAGTAAATGCCCAGCTCCTGATTGATGCAGGAAGTGTAGGCGGTAATCTCCAGCCCGCCATCGGACAGCTGCACGCATCCCCGCTGCTGGGCAACGGCGCCTAAAATGTGAAAGAACTGGCTGACGCTTTCCGCTTCGCCTGGGCTGGAGAGGGAGTGCAGCTTCACAAAGGCAGCCCGGACAAAGCGGGAGGCGGAGGAAAGATCCCCCGGCAGGCCCATGGCACCCATGCCCCGGCTGTACGGGGAAAGGGTGAGGCCGGGCAGGTGGTTTTCCGGCGGCAGACGGGTAAGGTGCATGAAATCGCACAGATGGGTAAGGTGATAGGGAAAGGACGGATTGTTGGTAAGCACGCCCACCGGGTTATCGTACAGGTGCAGGCCGTCCTGGGTACATTCAATGGTGACAGAGGATGTTTTGTCGGCCAGCAGCCAGTGAAGCGGCGAAGAAGGAAGCCGCTGGCTGAAGGGGGTGTGGCAGAGGCTGACTTTTTGCAGCATTTCCTTTGCCTGATGGATGTCCCGGCTCTGGCCCAGCAGCCAGGGGATAAGCTCGAAGGAAGCAACGTTTTCCGCTCCTTCCTGAACGGGGAAGTAATGGGCATGGTCGGGAAAATTCAGCCCGGCCATGGCAAGGCCGTGCTCGTTGCAGGCGTCATAATACAAAGGGTAGCCCTCCACCACCGAGGCCATGCCGATGATGGCAAAATGGGTTTTCATGGAGGGCAGGTGGCGCATAGGCAGGGGAAAGCGGCGGGGGGTGACGATCACTTCTTCCAGGAAGGTGTGTTCCAGGTCCAGGGTGCGGCCAAAGTAATGGCTGCGGGTGTGATAGGTGACGGCGGTGCACATGGCAATCATCCTTTCTATACAAAAAGAGAAGACCCCTTGAAGGGGGTCTTCTTTTGTAATGCGTGTTGCTTTTGCGTTATGCCAGCATATCCTGCAGGGCACGGCGGATGGCGCCTTTTCCTTCCAGCATCCGGTTCAGCCAGTGGGTAACGGTATCGGCCAGGGGCGTTGCATACACGTCCAGGCCGAAAATATCCTTGCGGCTGAGCACGCCCTGCAGCTGTTCCTTTTCCACCTTTTCACCCATCTTCAGGAAGGAAAGGGCTGCCTGCATCTGAGAGAGCATAGGATCAGGGCTGGGGGCGAAGGGGGCCATGGCGTCATCGATGGCCATAAGGTAGCGCAGCCAGGCAGCCAGCACAAAGGGAATGCCCTTGAGGGAAGACAAGTGCAGATCCTCCCGCTGCTGGTACATTTTCATGGTTTCGCCAAAGCGGATGGGCAGCTTCTGGGAGGTATCGGTGGCAATGCGCGGGGGGGGGGGGGGCATGAAGGGGTTGGGCAGACGCTTTTCCAGCACTTCGCCGGCGAACTTTTCGGGGGAGAGGATGCCGGGGTTTACCACCACCGGCATGGCTTCCACATAGGCCAGATGGTGCACCAGACGGGAAAGGTCCGGGTCACTCATTTCGTTGCAGATGGTTTCGTGGCCCAGCAAACAGCCCAGAATGGCCAGGGCGGTGTGCAGGGGGTTGAGGCAGGTGCATACCTTCATTTTTTCGGTTTTGTCCACTGTTTCCCGGTCGGTGAAATAGATGCCTGCCTTTTCCAGCGGCGGACGGCCGGCGGGGAATTTATCTTCCACCACCAGGTATTCCGTTTCTTCGGCGTTGACGAAGGCGGCGGTGTAGGTGTTTTTTTCGGTGATGATGGTGTCTACATCTTCAAAGCCGCATTCCTTCAGCATCGCGGCCACCTTGGCGTCGGGGCGGGGGGTGATTTTGTCGATCATGGAGATGGGGAAGGCAATCTTTTCTTCATCTTTCAGATAAGAAAGGAAATTTTCTTCCGCCAGGCCGTTTTTCACCCATCCCTCCGCAATGCACAGAACAGCCGCCTTCAGCTTATCACCGTTGCCGCTGCAGTTGTCCATGCTGACAAGGGACAGGGGATATTTGCCGTTCATAAAACGCTTGTACAGCCCGGCAGCCAGCTTGCCCATGGTGGATGCTGATCTGGAGGGGCCGTTTTCGATATCGGCCTGAATGAAGGGAAGCACCTGGCCCTGGGCGTTCTTCACCGCATAGCCTTTTTCGGTGATGGTGAGGGACACCATCTGCAGGGAAGGTGCGGCCAGCACCTGGAAAAGCCGGGCATCGTCCTGTTCGTTTTTGCCGTCGCAGCGCAATGCTTCGCATACGGATGCGATCACCTTTTTGTCCACGGATCCATCGCTTTTGAGCACGCACAAAACGCTCAGGCTGTCAAAGGGGGTATAGGCCATGTCGATGATCTGGCCGTCAAAGCATTCGGCCACCACAATGCCGGTGTTCCATTCGCCCCGGTCCAGCAGCTTCTGCAGGTCGGCCGCGGGGAAAGCACGGAAAATATTGCCGGCGCCAAGGTGCAGCCAGGTGGGGGCGGCTTTGGTATTGGCAGCCACTTTTTCCACGTCAAAGGCAGGCAGTTCGAAGCCGGCTTTTTGCCAGAGGGCGGTATCTTTCAGGGCGTTGAGGCATAATTTCATAGGACGATCATGCTCCCTTCAGCAGTTGTTTTTGTCTCATATTTCACTTATTATACATGAAAAAACAGGGAAGTACAAGCAAGGGATGTGAAAAATGTCCAAATAGTGACGAAAAAAGTTGAAGATTCACACATTTTCCTTTTTCGAGAAAATCTTTGCTTGCATCTTGAGCCAAAATAACGTATACTATCAAATGACCTAGTATGGTCAAAGGCAGCTAAGGAGGTTCGGCAAATATGGAATGTAAAGTGAAAAATGATATTGGCACCATCTTTATTTCCGAAGATGTGCTGCTGAAGGTTGTTGGTTATGCTGCCCTGGAATGCTATGGCATCGTGGCCATGTCCTCCAAGCGTGCAAAGGATGGCCTGGTGGAATGGCTGGGCAGAGAAAATTTGAGCCGCGGCGTGCAGGTGCGCATGGTGGACAATCAGCTGGATGTTGATCTGTTCATCGTGGTGGAATACGGCATCAGCGTGGCAGAAGTGTGCAAGACCATTGTGGAAGTGGTCCGCTATAAGCTGGAGAGCATGACGGGGGTCAAGGTTCGCTCCGTCAATATCAGTGTGGAGGGCATCCGCGTCTGAGGCGCCCCTGAAAACCACAAGAATTGAACGGAGGGAAATACCTTTGATTCAGGTACAAGCAATTGACGGGCTGCTGCTGCGGGAAATGGTGCTGGCAGGTGCAGCGTTACTGGAAAAGAACCGTGAAAACGTGGACGCGCTGAACGTGTTCCCTGTGCCGGACGGCGATACGGGCACCAACATGAGCCTGACCATGACCAGCGCCACCCGGGAAGTGAACCAGAGGGAATTCACCAGCGCCGGCGAAGCGGCGGATGCCCTGGCCAAGGGTGCCCTGCGCGGCGCCCGCGGCAACTCCGGCGTGATCACCAGCCAGCTGTACCGCGGCTTTGCCCGGGCGCTGGAAGGCGTGGAAAAAATCACTCCCAAGCAGTTTGCTGCCGCTCTTAAAAGCGGCGCCGATACTGCCTACAAAGCCGTGATGAAGCCCAAGGAAGGCACCATCCTCACCGTGGCCCGTGTTATTGCCGAAGACGCCGTGCGTCAGGCGGAGCTGGCGCCCGATGATTATGATGCTTTGTTCAACGTGATTCTCACCAGCGGCGAAAAGATCCTCAACCGCACCCCCGAAATGCTGCCTGTGCTCAAGCAGGCGGGCGTGGTGGATGCCGGCGGCCGGGGCCTGATGCTGCTGTATACCGGCTATGCCGCAGTGCTGCGGGGCGAAAACCTGGAGGATCTCCACATCCATGACGGCACGGTGGAAAGCGTGGACGATATTCAGTTTGAAGACGACCACGACAGCCTGGAAGAAATCACCTTTGCCTATTGCACCGAATTCCTCATCCAGAACCTGAAGGAAGACAAAAAGGATGAAGATATCGACCATTTCCGTCGTCAGCTGAACCGCATCGGCGATTGCGTGCTGGTGGTGGGCGATCTGGAACTGGTGAAGGTGCATGTGCACACCAATGACCCCGGCAAGGCCCTGCAGTACGGCCTGAACCTGGGCGAACTGGTGAACCTGAAGATCGAAAACATGGTGGAACAGCGCCGGGAAAACCTGCGCCGCAAGGCCGCAGAAGCCGCCAAGGAGCCGCCCAAGGCTTACGGCATGGTGAGCGTTTCCCTGGGCGAAGGCTTCTCCAATATTCTCAAGGACCTGGGCGTGGACGGCATCGTGGAAGGCGGCCAGACCATGAATCCCTCCATCGAAGATTTGCAGAAGGCCATTGACGCCGTGAACGCGGAAACCGTGTTCGTGTTCCCCAACAACGGCAACATCATTCTGGCTGCCCAGCAGGCGGCGGAGCTTTCCGAAAAGAACGTTGTGGTGCTGCCCACCAAGAACGTGGCCATGGGCATTGCCGCGGCCGTGGCGTTCCAGCCCGAGCTTTCTGCCGACGAAAACATGCAGCGCATGGACGAAGCGGCCCAGAAGGTTCGCACCGGCATGATCACCTTCGCCGTGCGCGACAGCGAGTTCGAAGACATGCACATCAACGAGGGCGACATCATCGGCCTGCACAATGGCAAAGTAACCGTGAAGGCCGACAATACTCACGACGTGGCCCTGTCCCTCATGCGGGATATTGTAACCGATGATGACGGCCTGATCACCGTTTATTACGGCGCCGACACCACCGAAGAAGAAGCACAGGCCCTGGCGGACGAAATTGAAAGCATTTATGAGGATTGCGACGTGGAAGTGCACTCCGGCGGCCAGCCCCTGTACTACTACCTGATCAGCGTGGAATAAGAAAAGAATTACATAGCGTAATGCCAAAACGGCCAAGATGTAACCGCATCAGTTACATTTCGGCCGTTTTTTCATGCCTGGATGTAACCGATTGCGTGCTGAAAAGAAATGGAAAAATATTTTTTTGTTTGCAGCAGGAAATGAGAGAATAAACGTCGAATATAAGAAATACAAGAGGGAGAGAAGAGAAAAACATGGCCGGGCGGCCCGGCTATCATAACGCGAAAGGAGTATCGCCATGAAAACCACCATTACCGCCAAGAACATGGTTGTCACCCCGGGAATCACCAACCGCATCACCAAAAAGACCGCCACCATGGAGCGCTATCTGAAGGCTGATACGGAAATGATCGTGCGCCTGCGCAAGGAGCGGGAAGAACGCATCTGCGAAATTACCGTGCCCATGAGCGGTGTCACGCTGCGTGCCGAATCTGCCAGCAAGGATAACCTCTTCATGGCCATCGACAAGTGCCTTGCCAAGCTGGAAAGGCAGATCCTGCGTCACCGCACCAAGCTGGAAAAGCGGCTGCGTGAAGACGCCTACCGGGAAGAAACCCCCGAATTCATCGAAGATCCTCAGGTGTACGGAACCGGCGAACGCAAGATCGTCCGCACCAAAGAATTCCCCGTGCGTCCCATGGCTGTGGAAGACGCCATTTTGCAGATGGAGCTGCTGGGCCATTCCTTCTTCGTATTCGTTGATATCGAAACCGAACGCACCAATGTGCTCTACCTGCGTAAAGACGGCGACCTGGGCCTGATGGTGCCGGAAGCCTGACGCGCTTTTGCGGCACCGCCGCCTGAAATTCGGATGCATCGTCCGCAAAACGGACGTTTCCTATAACCGTTATTTCAAATCAAGCATATTTCTTATCGTTCCCGGGCCGCAGGTGCGGCCCATTTTTTTGTATATTGTAAACTTTTTCGGTTCTGTGAAAAATAAGTCTTTTGTGTTTCACAATTATGTGGTATACTATATTCGTTTATGTATGCAGACATTTTCGCAGAAGGGCAAAAGGCTTCTTCTGCTTCAAAGGAGGTGCACCATGGCCAGGCATAAAAAGCGGAGAAACCGCTCCAACAAGCAGGACGTGCGCATGCCCCTGCTGATCGGCTTGCTGGGCGTGCTTTTGCTGATCGTGCTGATCAGCCCTAAAGAAAAAACCATTCAGGCCCTGAACGTGACGCCCGATGGGGTGAAATCCACCCATGCGGGGCTGCGTATCAGCGAAGTGATGACGGATAATACCAGCGCTTACCCCGATGAACTGGGCAAGTTCGGCGATTGGGTGGAGCTGGAAAACACCCTGGATACCCCCATGAGCCTCAAGGGCGTGGGCCTTTCCGACCGCAGCGACCGCATCGTTTTCCTTTTCCCCGACGTAACGCTGGCCGCCCATGGCAGGGTGTGCGTTTTTCTGGATGATGTGAACCGGGACGTGCCGGGCAATGTGCTGCACGCCAAGTTCAAGCTGTCTTCCCTTGGCGAAACGGTGTACCTGTTTGATATGAACGGCGTGGCCATTGACCATGTGCAGGTGCCCACCCTCAACAGCGACGAAAGCTATGCCCTGATGGACAACGGCTCCTTCGAAAAAACTTTCCAGTATTCCCCCGGCTATCCCAACGGCGAAAACGGCTATTATGCTTACATGGATAATTACACCGTGATCCCCGGCCAGCTGATGATCAACGAAGTGATGCCGTCCCCCCGTTCCGGTATCCGGGATGAGGACGACGAACTGAGCGACTGGGTGGAACTGTATAACCTGAGCGACGAAGACATTTACCTGGGCAACCTGGCCCTCAGCGATGACCCGGGCAAGCCCGTCAAGTGGATCTTCCCCCAGAATGCGGTGATCCCTGCCAACGGGTATTACCTGGTGTTCTGCTCCGGCAAGGACAAGGTGGAAGTGAGCACCGCTTACCCCCACACCAATTTCTCCATCAACAATCAGGAAGAAACCCTGGTGCTTTCCACGGTGACCGGCGAATTGATCGACCGGGTGACGGTGGCGAACCTGGAAAGGGACACCAGCTATGGCCGCAGCACCGAAGACATGAGCCAGTGGCATGTGTTCACCATGGCCACCCCCGGTGCGCCCAATAACGACTACGGCATTTCCCGGGCGGACCAGTACATGCGGGGCATCAATTACTCCGGCGTGTATGTGACGGAAGTGATGGCTTCCGCTGCGGAAATTCAGGCCATCAACGGCCTGGGTGCCAATGACTATGTGGAACTTTACAATGCATCCACCCAGCCTGTCGATCTTTCCGGATGGGGGTTGAGTGATAATATCAACTGGCCCCTGAAATGGACGTTTCCGCAAGGGACGTCCATTTTTCCAGGGGAGTATATGGTGGTGCTGCTGGATGGCTCGGCTTCTTCCGGCACCAACGCCAAGCAGCTGCATGCTTCCTTCAGCCTGGCCCGGGCGGGCGGTGAGATCATCACCTTTTCCGATGCCGGCGGCCGGGTGCTGGATAAGATCAACCTGCCGGAGATCCCCACCGACGTAAGCTATGGCCGCACTGGCAACACCACCGGCTTTTATTACTACGATGCGCCCACCCCCGGTGCGGAGAACGGCAGAGGCTTTGCGGGGTTTTCGCAAAAGCCCCAGTTCAGCCTGGCAAGCGGCCTGTACAAAGGAACCATCAGCGTGGAAATCCTGGTGCCGGAAGGTACCACCGTGCGTTATACGCTGGACGGCTCCATTCCTACCATCGATAACGGCTTTCTCTACAGCCCCGGCTGTACCGACCTGACCCAGTTTTCCTCTACCCGTGTGGTGCGTGCCCGGGCGTTTGAAGCGGGCAAACAGCCCTCCGATACTGTGACGGCGTCCTACATCATGAACACCTACCATTCCATGGACGTGGTGAGCCTGGTGTGCGAGCCTAACGAGCTGTGGGACGAGGCCACAGGCCTGCTTTCCGATGCGCCGGACCCCAGGTTCTATGATCCGGGCGAAGAAATGGTGGTGGACAAGAGCGAATTGCCTTTCGAAACCCCCATTTACCGCAACTGGGGCAAGATTGACCGGCCGGGCTATGTGGAACTGTTCCATATGGACAGCGGCGAAGCGTACATCTCCCAGGGCATCAAGATGGACCTGATGGGGGACTATTCCCTGGATATGCCGCAAAAATCCTTCAAGATCCGGGCCCAGGCCGCCTATGGCGAAAAGTATTTCAATTATCCCCTGTTTGAAGACCGGCCTTACACCTTCTACAAGGGCTTCACCCTGAGAAACTCCGGCAACGATAACGTGTGGACCCGGGTGGCCGACGCCGTGCAGACCAGCCTGGTGGACAAGTACCTGAACCAGGACGTGCTGCTGACGCTCACCTGGCGGCCGGTGGCCGTGTACCTGAACGGCACCTACTGGGGCCACTACAACCTGCGGGAAAGAAAAGACCGCTTCTCCATTGCCCAGTTTGAAGGGCTGGATATGGAGGATACCGAAACGCTGGACGCCATCACCATCCTGCGCGCAGGGTGGGGCGAGGTGCAGGGCAGCAACGAAGAATACCGGGCAATGCTGAAGGTGATCGAAACGCTGTCCCCCAATACCAGCGAGGCGGATCTGCAATACCTGTATGACCATATCGATATTGAAAACTACATCGAGTGGTATGCCATCAAGATGTTCTTTGGCGATTCCGACCCCGGTAACATCATGTTCTACAAATTGCCGGGGGAAGGGAGCAAATGGAAATGCCTTTTGTTTGATATGGACTACGGCATGTTCAATTCCCAGTTCAACAGCCCCCGCTCTTACCTGAAGCCCACCGGTATGGGCCAGCAGAACATCAACAACACCATTTTCCGCAAGATGATCGAATCGGACGTGATCCGGGATCAGTTTCTGACAAGGCTTGGCATCATTTTCCAGACACTCACCACCGAAGTGATGCAAAAGGAAATGGATACCGCCACCGCCCTTGTGTACCCCGAACTGCAGCGGCATTACTCCAGATGGGCGCAGTTCAAGGAACCTTCCATCAATATCGACTCGCCCACCTCGCCCGAAGGGTATATGCGCTACTGGCAGGTGCGTGTGGACCGTATGAAGTACACCACCATGGTGTACAGGCCCTACAGGCTGTGGGGATATGTACAGGACCAGTTCCAGCTGACGGATGAACAGATGATTTATTATTTCGGTCCCCGGCCTGCAAACCCGGATGCCGAATAATGGGCCCAGAAGCAAAAAGGAGGAAATTCCATGGAAAATACCAACATCACCTTTAACGACATCGCCACCGGTGGCTCTTCCTTGTCCGATTGGTTTGCCAATCAGTTGTCCAGCTTTACCCCTGTCAATGTGCTCATTGCGCTGATCGCCGCGTTCGTGGCCGGCAGCGTGATCGCCCTGGTGTACAAGAAGACTTACCGCGGCGTGCTCTACAGCCCCAGCTTTTCCCTCACGCTGATCATGCTTACCCTCATCACCACTCCTGTGGTCATGTGCATCGGCAGCAACGTGGCCCTGTCCATGGGTATGGTGGGCGCCCTTTCCATCGTGCGTTTCCGTACCGCTGTGAAGGATCCGCTGGATACTGCCTACATGTTCTGGGCCCTTACCATGGGCATTTTGCTGGGCGCCAATGCCTATGTGATTGCTGTGGTGGCGCTGCTTGGCATAAGCTGTGCCATGCTGCTTATTTCCTTCAAGCGGCTGCGCAACCCCAACGGCTATCTGCTGGTGGTGCATCATGACGAATACGCCCAGACCGAAATTGAAAACGAACTGAAGCGCAATGTGCGCTACTGGCGCATCCGCTCCAAGACCGTTACCCGCAGCGGCAGCGAAACCACGGTGGAAGTGCGGCTGGACCATCGGGTGAACATTGTGTCCAATTTGCTGGAGATCAACGGCGTGCACGAAGCAACGCTGGTGGCCTGCCAGGTGGAAGCGGGGGCGTAAAAGATGGCGCTGCCGCTTCGCCATGAGCTGAAATACCTGATTACGGATATGCAGTACAAGGTGCTCAAAAGCGTATTGAAGCCGGTGCTGCATCTGGATAAGAACGCCGTTAGAAACGGCGGGTCTTACCATATCCGCTCTTTGTATTTTGATACCGTATTTGACGACGCCTATTACGACAAAATCGACGGCGTGAAGAACCGCGATAAGTACCGCATCCGCATCTATAACCTGAAAGACAAAGAAGTGTTCATGGAATGCAAAACCAAGGCCGGCAACCTGATTTCCAAACGAACGGTGGAAATTGGCCGGCCGCTTGCGGAACAGATCATTGCCGGCGACCCGAGCGGGCTGGAAAAAACCCAGTACGGTTTGCTGGGGGATGTGTACCGGGAAATGCGGACGAACCTGCTGCACCCGGTGGTGATCGTGGACTATGAACGGGAAGCGTTCCTGCATCCCGCGGAAGAAGTGCGCATCACCTTTGACAAGCATTTGCGCTCCGGGCTGAACTCGGTGGACTTGTTTAACCCCCATGTGCCCACGGTGCCGGTGTTTGATGATGAGCAGAACATGGTACTGGAAGTGAAATTCAACAGCGTGCTGCCGCCCTATATTGCCGATCTGCTTTCCTTTGCCATCGGCGGAGAGGCCATCCAGCAGGCGGTGTCCAAGTACACCATGTGCCGCCGGTATGAACAGAAGTAAGGTGGAGCTGTGGCAGGGGCCTGTGCGGCCCCTGTACCCTGCACCAGGGGCATTGCCCCTGGACCCTTCCTGCGATGGAAAGAACTGATATGACACGCTTCTTTCCGCACGAAACATGGGGAACGAAATATGTGCCCACGGGCTTCTGAAAACGAAAAAACAGCGGCGAGAGAATGAATTCTCTCGCCGCTTGTTTTTTGCCGTTTTCTCCGGATGCATTGCATCCGGTTGGCGGCTAAAAGCCGCCGCGCCCGTGATGCTGCAGAGGCAATGTATATCGAAGCGTTTATACATTTTCAGCAGCATCGGGAAATTGTATTGGGTTATGACAGAAAAATCCGAAAATGGGTGCAGGGCCGGTGTCCCTGGTGGGGTGCAGGGGTGAAACCCCACATCGCCCACCGTTATCATTGCATCAGCGGGACAGTGTTTGTTGTGGAAAACATGAAAATCCGCCAATGGGTCAAGGGGCAATGCCCCTTGTTACAGGTTGTAATACTTGTCGAATTCGGCGGGGTGGGGGATCTTGGCCATTTCGCTGCATTCCTGGCGCTTGGCCTTGATGAAGTTCTTCAGCAGGGTTTCGGGGAACACACCGCCGGCGGTGAGGTAATCATGATCCTGTTCCAGGGCATCCAGCGCCTGATCCAGGGAGGTGGGCAGGTGGTGGAGCTTGGCTTTTTCTTCGTCGGAGAGGTGGTACAGGTTCATGTCGTAGGGGCCCCAGCCTTCCGCGTGAGGATCGATCTGGTTCTTGATGCCGTCCAGGCCGGCCATCAGGATAGCGGCGTAGCAGAAGTAGGGGTTGCAGGTGGCATCGGGGTTACGCAGTTCAAAGCGGCGCTTATTGGGGGTCTTGGCATAAGCGGGGATGCGGATGACGGCGCTGCGGTTGGAGGTGGCATAGCCTACGGTAACGGGGGCTTCAAAGCCGGGCACCAGGCGCTTGAAGGAGTTGGTGGAGGGGTTGGTGATGGCGCACAGGGATGCGATGTGCTTGAGCAAACCGCCCATGAACCAGTGGGCTTCCTTGCTCAGCTTGGCATAATCGTCATCGTTGCCGGCGAAAACGGGCTGGCCGTCCTTCATCAGCAGCATATGCACGTGCATGCCGTTGCCGGCTTCGCCGTACACGGGCTTGGGCATGAAGGTGGCGGACTTGCCGTACTTGAGGGCGGTGTTATGGATGATGTACTTGATCATCATGGTGGCGTCGGCCATGTGGCTCATTTTGCCCAGCTGGGGTTCAATTTCGAACTGGCCGGAAGCCGCCACTTCGGGATGATGGTAATTGATTTCGATGCCGGCGTCCTTCATGTGCATGCACATCTCGCTGCGGCATTCATAGGTGTCGTCAAAGGGCTTGGCAATGTGGTAGTTCTTCTGCTTGGGCACCACCACGCCTCTTCCTTCCACGGCGCTGTTCCAGTAGGACTGCTTGGTGTCCAGGGAAACGCCGATGCTGTTGCCCTGCACTTCCCAGCCCACCTGGTCAAACAGGTAGAATTCAAATTCGGGCAGGATGTACATTTCGTCGGCCACGCCCATGTCCTTCATGTACTGTTCGGCGGCCAAAACGATGTTGCGGGGATACTGGGCCAGGGGACGGTTTTCGGGGCTGTCGATGATCATGGCGTTGCCGGTCATGGACAGGGTGGGGATCTGGCAGAAGGGGTCGATCACTGCGGTATCGGGATCGGGGATGAACACCATATCGCTCTTTTCCACCACGGCATAGCCATAGTTGGAAGCGTCAAAGCCAATGCCACTTTTGAGGGTATCTTCGGAGAAATTTTCGGCGGGGATGGTAACGTGACGGTACTGGCCGTTGATGTCCACCATTTTGAAGTCCACCATCCGGATGCCGTTTTCCTTGATGAGGTTGAGAATATCCTGTACGGTTTTCGCCATGATGCATGCCTCCTTTTGTTATCCTTTTTAGCATAGCAAAGGATGCACAAAATTGTCAATTCCATGCAGGGAAAAAAATGGACAAATTCTGTACTTTTTGCCGGCAGAGAAAGACAGAAAAAAGGTGTGCTTCCAAACGCTTTTTTTCGGCAAAATGCTTGACAGCACAAGGGTTTTGTGTTATCCTTCTTTGGTAAGCCGCTCGGAAGGGGCTCCTAAACGTATGCCCATTGGGCGTCGGCCCCATGGCTGAAAGATGCCAACCATCCTTCTGGGATATTCCGGCGAGTAAAAAATAGGAGGTGCTGCCAAAATGTATGCTATCATCGCTACCGGCGGCAAACAGTACCGTGTGTCCGAGGGTGACACCATCTACATCGAAAAGCTTGACAACGAAGTGGGCGACATCGTATCCTTCCCCGTCATGATGCTTTCCGGCGAAACCATCGAAGTGGGTTCTCCCTACATCGAAGGCGCCACCGTGACCGGCAAGATCGTTCGCCATGGCAAGGGCGAAAAGATTATCGTCTTCAAGTACAAGAGCAAGAAGAACTATCGCCGCAAGGCTGGCCATCGTCAGCCCTTCACCCAGGTGGAAATCACCGGCGTGAACGCCTAAGAACATGATTCGCATCCGGGTCACAAGGAAGGCGGGGGAGATTGTATCTCTCGTTTGCCAGGGCCATGCGGGCTATGCCGAGGAAGGCCGTGATATCGTTTGTGCGGCGGTATCGGTGCTGGCCTTTACCTGTGCCAATGCGCTGGAAAGCGTGGCGCATGTGCAGCCGAAGGTGGAGGAAAAGGACGGGTTTCTGTCCGTGTTCCTGCCGGAGAATGCCGGGCATGATGCACAGACGGTGATGAACACCGTGCTCCAGGGCTTTCGTGATCTTAACGATGCGTATCCCACGTATCTTCAGCTCAAAGAAAACTGATAATTGGAGGAAGCAACAATGTTGAAGCTTAATCTGCAGCTTTTCGCCCATAAAAAAGGTATGGGCTCTACCCGTAACGGCCGCGACAGCGAAAGCAAGCGTCTTGGCCCGAAGCGTGCCGACGGTCAGTTCGTTCTGGCCGGCAACATCCTGGTCCGTCAGCGCGGCACCAAGGTTCATCCCGGCCTGAACGTGGGCATCGGCAAGGAGGATACCCTGTGCGCCAAGGTGGACGGCATCATGCGCTTCGAACGCAAGGGTAAGTTCGACAAGCAGGTGAGTGTGCATCCCGTTGTGACGGAAGCTGCCGCTCAGTAAAAGGAAAACGGTACACGAGAGGCTGTTTCGCAAAACGAAGCAGCCTCTTTCTGTTTATTTTGGAGGAGGCGAAACAGGTGCATCTGGAAACGGAGCGGCTGCTGCTGCGGCCCTTTACATGGGACGATTTTGACATGTGTTATCGGATTGCTGCCGATGAAGGCACCACAAGGTATCTGTACTGGTGGGGCAATGCAGGGTCTACCCCGGAAGGAGATGCCAAGCGCTTTCTGGAAAGGGCTGTGGGCGGATGGGAAAAGAAGCCGCTGATGGCCCGGGAATATGCGCTGGTGCTGAAGGAAACAGGGGCTGTCATCGGTGATGGCAGCATTGAGGACTTTGGCAACGGCGAAGGCGAAATTGGCTGGATATTGCTTCCCCAATACCGGGGCAAAGGCTATGTGACCGAAATGGGCAAGGAGCTTTTGCGCTGCGGTTTTGAGGAATTGAAACTGCACAGGATCATTGCCAACTGCGATGCCAGGAACGAAAACAGCTGGCATGTGATGGAGCGGCTGATGATGCAGCGAGCACAGATCACCTATGGGGTGCGGCCTGCCAAGGAACGGGATGGCTTTGCCGGGGATGAAATGACCTATGCCATCACAAAAGAGCAGTACGACGGCTGGCGGGAAGCATGGGAAATGGAAAAGCTGCCTTGCGAGTTCAATGGCTTCATGGACCTTCCTGACCTGACGGACGGAGAGATCCGGCTTTTGTGCTATCAGAAGGACCCGGCGGACCCGGTGAAAAAATGGGTGCCGGCCTATCATTTTTATATCACCAAAGGCAGTGAAAAGGTGGGGCAGATCAGCCTGCGGGTGGGCTATTGCCCGGGGCTGTATATCGGCGGGAACATCGGCTATGGCGTGGATGAAGGGTACCGGGGCCGTGGCTATGCAGGCCGTGCCTGCAGGCTGCTGATGCCGGTATTGAAATATCACAAAATGCCGGTGGCGTTGATCACCAACGATGTGCACAATGAAAAATCCCGCCGGGTGTGTGAAAAGCTGGGGCTGAAATGGCTTCGGCAGATGGATGTACCCATGCACAATGATATGTATAAAAACGGCACGCACCGGGCCAACATTTTTGCCATGGAGGTGGAATGATGGGCTACATTATGGATTTGCGGAAAGTTGTGGGCCATCGGAAGCTTTTGATGCCGGGCGCCGGCGTGTTTCCCATCCGGGAGGGCAAGGTGCTTTTGCAGCGGAGGAAGGATAACGGCCTGTGGGCGGATCACGGCGGTGCGGTGGAACTGAGCGAAAAGGTGGAAGATGCGGCGCGCCGGGAAATGCAGGAAGAAACGGGCCTGATACCGGGGGAAATGGAATTCCTGGGCATCTATTCCGGGCCGGATATGGATTACACCTACCCCAATGGGGATCAGGTGTCCATCATTGGCATGTATTTTGTCTGCGCCGATTTTACCGGTACGGTGAAATTGCAGGCAGAAGAAGTGACGGAATTGAAATGGTTCCCGCTGGATGGGCTGCCCGATGGGGAAGAAATTTCGCCCATGAGCCGGCAGCCGCTGTTTGATGCGGCGGAAAAGTATTTGAAATTGCAGAAATAAGAGGAAGAATAAGTGATTGGTACGCTGGTGAATGTGGCGGCAGTGATTGTGGGCTCCTTGCTGGGGCTGCTGCTGCGCAAAGGGTTTCCGGAAAAGATGAAAAATACCGTCACCACGGGCATGGGCCTGTGTGTGATCCTGATCGGCATGCAGGGGGCGCTGGGCACAGAAAATGTGCTGCTGGTGATTTTGTCCATTGTGATGGGCAGCATCATTGGCTCCCTTCTGAAAATTGAAGAAAGGCTGGACAAACTGGGGCTTTCTTTGCAGAAGAAATTTGCCGCCAAAGATGGCAACGATCATTTTGCCAAGGGCTTTGTGAACGCTACGCTTATCTATTGCGTGGGTGCCATGGCCATTGTGGGCAGCATTGATTCCGGCCTGCGGGGCAACCATGATACCTTGTTTGCCAAGTCCCTGCTGGACGGGGTGATGAGCATTGCCCTGGCCAGCACCATGGGCATCGGCGTGATGCTTTCCGCCGTGGCGGTGCTGATCTATCAGGGGGGCATTGCGCTGCTGGCCCAGCTGGTGGAGCCCTTGATGACGGAAGTGATGATTGCGGAAATGAGCGCTGTGGGCGGCGTGCTGATCATGGGCATTGGCTTTAACCTGTTCCGCAAAGAGCATATTCCCGTAGGGGACATGCTGCCGGCTATTTTCCTGCCCATTTTGCTGACCATGATCATGTGATATGAAGATTGTGATTGAAAAGAAAAACAGAAAACTGGTGGTAACGGAGCAGGGAGGCCAAGTGTTTGCCTGCTCTGTTGCGCTGGGCTTTTCTCCCGTGGGCAACAAGGAGAAGGAAGGGGACGGCAGAACCCCGGAGGGGCAGTACAGGGTATGCCTGAAGAAAATGGGCAAGTACGGCCCTTCCCTTGGCATCAATTACCCTTCTGTTTCCGATGCCCTTCGTTTGGGTGCGGATGAAAATCTGCTGCAATGCATCCGGGAGAGGGAGGAGCAAGGTATGCGCCCGCCCTGGGGCAGCTTCATGGGCGGCGAAATCTACATCCATGGCGGCGGCAATGACAGGGACTGGACCGCCGGGTGCATTGCCCTTGAAGATGCGGATGCCGAGAAATTGTATGCATTATGTGATGCCGGAACAGAAGTGGAAATATTGCCCTGATGGAGGATGAAAAAGATGGAGATTTGGGATGCATATTTGCGGGACGGCACCAAGGCCGGTGTGGATCTGGTGCGGGGCGAGCCTGTTCCGGAAGGGCTCTATCATCTGGTGAGCGATGTGCTGGTGCGGCATCGGGATGGGGATTACCTGCTGATGCAGCGCTCTTTTCAAAAGCCGAATTACGGCGGCTGCTGGGAGGCCACAGCCGGCGGCTCCGCCCTGAAGGGGGAGGACGCCCTTTCCTGCGCTGTCCGGGAAACGAAGGAAGAAACCGGACTCTTTGGTGAAGTGACGGAAATCGGCGCGCCCCTTTTTGATCGGGATACGGTGTATCATTCTTTTTTGTGCATAACGGATTGTGATAAAAATGCCGTGGTGTGCCAGGAGGGAGAAACAATAGCCTGCAGATGGGTGAACGAAGCGGAATTCATCCGTTTTGTGAACGACGGGGAAATGATTCCCCGGCAGAAAATGCGCCTGACCCCCTGGCTGCTGAAAATGGGCCTGATCAAAGCGTGAACGGAGCAGGGGGCTCCGCGGCAGGGTCATCGACCCTGCACCCAATCTGCGATGGGAAAACAATAAAAATGTTTATTTGCATGTTTGATAGGAAATTGATTAGCAAGAGCCAATGGGCTATAGAAAGCAAAGAGTAGAAGAAAAGAGTATTTATTTGTAGTATGAAGAGTTGCTTGACATCAAGAAATTGAAATGATATTATACATTAAAAAGGAGGTATAGTTATGGGGCTTTTTTCTTTTTTTAGTGGAAGCAACAGTAAAAATGATATTTTGGCTATAATTGAATCTGTGCGGAAGTACATGCTGAAATACGCTGAAGAAAATCCGCAGGATATGGATACTGCAGTTGGCATTTTTGATGGAGCTCGAATGATGATAAAGAATGCTTCGGCCAAGGAAATCAGCCAATTAATGAAAAATGAAGATGTCACAGCTGAATGTGCTGCATTAAATGTTTTACAGAATTGTGCGATGATTCATATAAAGCCAACAGATTCTATTGACTACGTGGGATCTGCTTTAAGAGAACGTCGAGAAGAAGACATTGTGCATGATTTGTATAATTGGATAAATAAGCAGAAATTAGAAAAAGGATATATATCTCAAAAACAATTTGAAGAGAATGAACATGTAGGCGTAATGATAAGGCTGGGTAAAGGAGATTATATTCGTTAAGAAAAAACCGTTGGCTTTCGCCAACGGTTTCTTCTTAAATTAATTTTACGTAGAACAGCCGGGCTTCGGGCAGGAAGCCGCTGCTTTTGATGGTGGGGATGCTTTCCTTGTTGCCGTACCAGCAACCGGCCACCGGGGTTTTGCCCTCGTTCAGCACGAACTGAGGTTTGCTGAGAATTATTCTTCGTCCGGCGTTTCGGGGAAGAGGGGGTTGTGGCAGCTGGGGCAGAGATAATCTTCGTCGAAGTCGAAAGAATCCACCTCGAAGGTCATTTCTTCGCCGCAGTGGGGGCAGACGTATTCCACGATGCTGTCGTCATCGTCGTCATCGTCTTCACAGCCGCAGTGGCAATGATGGCCGCATTCACATTCGTCATCATCGTCTTCGCAGTCGTGGCAGCCGCAGCCGCATTCATCTTCTTCGCCGTAGATGAGGTCTTCCATATCGCTCAGGTCATGATCGATGGAATCCACGTATTCATCCAGTTCGTCCAGGCTGTTTTGCATTTCGTCCATTTCGGCAGCCATATCGGAGAGCAGTTCCAGCATCTTTTCGATAATTTTGCCTTCGTTGGTTTCGGTGTCCAGCTTCATGCCTTCGGCCAAACCCTTGATGTAAGACACGCGGTCAGAAAGAGTGCTCATGGAATAATATCCTCCTTATTCCGTTGGGGGAACATTAAGCGCGGCTCAGGTATTCGCCGGTGCGGGTGTCGATCTTGATGACATCGCCGATGTTGATGAACAGGGGCACCTGAATTTCGAAGCCGGTTTCGGTGGTGGCGGGCTTGAAGTTGTTGGTAGCGGTATCGCCCTTGAAGCCGGGTTCGGTGTGGGTGATTTCCAGTTCAACAAAGTTGGGGGCTTCCACGGAGAAGGCCTGGCCCTTAAAGTAGCGGATGGTGACGTTGGTGTTTTCCTTCACGAACTGGATGGCTTCTTCCACAGCATCCTTGCCCAGGGGCATCTGTTCGTAGGTTTCGGGATCCATGAAGTAGTACAGGTCGCCATCGTTGTACAGGTACTGCATTTCCTTGGTTTCGATGATGGCGCGGGGCATTTTGTCGGTGGGGTTGAAGGTGCGTTCCACCACGGCGCCGGTCATGATGTTCTTGATCTTGGTGCGCACAAAAGCGGCGCCCTTGCCGGGCTTGACGTGCTGGAAGTCAACGATGTTCCAAACGCCGCCTTCCCATTCGATGGTGATGCCTTTTCTGAAATCGCCAGCAGTGATCATGTGAAATTCCTCCAATTTTTTATTGTTTTGTCTATTTGCATAAGGGAGCCGATCACAGGATCAGCAGCGCCTTTTGTGCATGAACCAGGGATTTTGCGCCGTCCTTGGTGATGACGCAGGTGTTTTCAATGCGCACGCCGCCCAGGCCGGGCACGTAGATGCCGGGCTCCACGGTGACGATGTGGCCTTCTTCAAGAATGTCTTCACAGCCCTGGGAAAGCCGGGGTTCTTCGTGGATATCAATGCCCACGCCGTGGCCCAGGCCATGGCCGAAGCGGCCGTGATAACCGGCGGCGTCGATCACTTCATGGGCGTGGAGGTCCACTTCCTTGCAGGGGATGCCGGGACGCAGCATCTTTTCGCATTCTTCCTGGGCCTTCAGCACCGTTTCGTAAATGACGCGCATTTCTTCCTTGGGCTGGCCCACGGACACGGTGCGGGTCATATCGGCGCAGTAGCCTTTTTTCTTGGCGCCGAAGTCGAAGGTGATCATATCGCCTTGCTGCACCACCCGGTCGCCGGGGATGGCATGGGGCAGGGAGCCGTTTTCGCCGCTGGCCACGATGGTATCGAAGGCCAGGCTGTCGGCGCCCATTTCCAGCATCAGGTTGTCCAGGATGATCTGCAGCTGCTTTTCCGTCATGCCGGCCTTGATCTGCGGCAGCAGGGCGTCGAAAGCCTTGCAGGAGATATTGCATGCTTCTTCAATGGCGGCAATTTCCCCTTCGTCCTTCACGCAGCGCACCTTTTCGGGCACGAAGTTCAGGGCGGTGAGGGTGATGCCTTCCAGCTTTTCTTCCATATAGCGGAAGGAGCGGACGGTAACCTCGTCATCTTCAAAGCGGGCGGCGGTGACGCCGTTTTCGTCAAACAGGCGCTTAGCCAGCATGATGTGGGACAGGCCTCTTTCCATCATCAGCACCTGAAAGCCGGGGGCCTGGTTTTCCGCCTGTTCGGTGTAGCGGAAGTCGGTGATGATGGCCTGAAAGCCGTGGCCGAACACCAGAATGCCTTCGCCGGTGTAGCCGCTGAGGTAGAAGATGTTGGAGGGCTTATGGATGATGACGCCTTCGTTTTTTGCGATCTGCGCCTGATCCAATACTTTCTCAATTCTGGTCATGGCTCTATTTCCTCCATAATAGTATGTGTAAAGCATACCACATTGTATTTTAGCATAATTGAAGGAAAAGCGCTACCCCATCCGGCCTATTTTTTCATAAAAATCAGGAAAATAGCCGCTTTTTTTCGAAAAAAAGGCCTGTTGCTTCCGAAAAAACAACAGGCAAGAGAAAAGGGGAGCGTTTATACAGCCTGAGCACACAGGCGGTATCCCAGGCGGTATACCGTTTCAATGCAGGCAAAGCCCAGTTTTTTGCGCAGCCGCTGCACATGCACGTCCACCGTACGGGTATCGCCGGGGGACAGGTAGCCCCATGCATCCCGCAGCAGGTCCTGCCGGGAGATGGGCTTGTCCGGCTGGCCGGCCAGACGCAACAGAAGGGAGTATTCCTGATGGGTCAGTTCACAAGGGGTGCCGTTCACAAATACTTTCTTTTCGTCTTCATCAATGGAAAGGAGCATGGCCTTTTTGTTTTTATGCAGGGTGTAGAGAATGCTCATGTTTATCACCTCGTATATATAGACGATGGAAAAAACGAAATTGTTGCATGAAAAGAAATATTTTTTTGTTTTTCGTAATATTTGTTACATGTGTAAACATAGCTTGCCATGGAAAGGGTGCCTTTTGTATAGGAAAAGTGAAAGCTGTTCATACTATGCCTGAAAATGATCAGGGAGGGAAAGAAAGACATTATGACGGAGCATATTGCCAGAAATGGCTGGAGCGAAGCGGAAAAAGCGCTGCTTTGCGGTGCGGTGAAAAAAGCGGACGAAAGCGGTGCATCCCTTCGCAGTGTGTTTGAGGAGACGGGCCGGCAGCTGGGCCGCAAGCCAAACAGCGTACGGAATTTTTATTACCTGCAATTGCGCAGCCGGGAAGGGCAGGGCATGCAGCGGGCGGCCCCTTTTATCACCTTCACAGAGGAGGAAGTGCATGCCCTGGTAAAGGAAATATTGCTTGGCAAAAGCCGGGGGAAGTCCGTTCGGGCCTGCGTGACGGAAATGTCCGGCGGGGATAAGGCGGTTATGCTGCGGTATCAGAACAAGTACCGTTCGGTGCTGAAAAAGCGGCCGATGCTGGTGGAAGACATTCTGGAGGAGCTGGGGAGGGAAGGCATTGCCTGCGAAAGCCCGCTGAGCCAGGGGAGGCACAGGGGGAGCGGGCAGGAGGAAACCTATCTGCGGCAGGTGCAGGCCATGGACCGGATGAAGGTGCAGCTGGATATGATGCGCATGCAGCTGGAGGATATGCAGGCCGCCGCCCGGGCCACGCTGCATTTGTGCAAGGAATTCCTGGCCCTTTTGCCGGAAGAAAAGCAGGGCAATCTGGACGCCTTTTGCAGGGAGATGGCCTGCAGGCTGACGGTATTGGAAAACGCAGCCAACTGATTTGCCGGAATAAAAGAAAAACCGGGGCGTAAAACTACGTCCCGGTTTTGTGTAAGTTGATGGAGTAATCAGGCTTCGGCGGTTTCTTCCTTGGCAGCAGGGGCCTGTTCCGCTTTCTTTTCCCGGCCCAGCATGGCCAGGTATTTGCAGAAGTTCATCAGGCCCAGGGCGGCAATCAGCACGCCGATGGCCCGGAAGACAAGGCCCAGCATCAGCGTGAGCTGGTTCATGCCGCCGGTCAGGTTGTTCAGCTGGTTCAGCTGCGCAGTTTCTGCCTGATAGAGAACACCCAGGTTGCTGTTGACGGTGACCAGGTTTTCGGAAAGGTGGTTCAGCTGCTGGGCGGAAGCCTGGGCCAGTTGGTACTGGCTGTGGCTGTAATTGGCCAGGCCTTCAATGCCCACGGCCAGGTTGTTCAGCTGCTGCACAGTGGTGCGGCCGGTGCTGAGCAACAGGCTTACGTTGCCGCTGATGTTGTCCAGAGAGGCAGACATGCTGACCAGCTGGTTGAAAATTTTATAGGAAGCCTTGTAGATTTCGGTGTAGAAATCAGCGCCGAAGGAGTAGGAGAACAGGTATTCATCCGTAATGTAGTGGCTGCTGCCGCCGGCGGGCAGGGAAACGGTTTCCACCTGGAGAGGGGGCAGGGTTTCGGTGGGCACAGGAACGGAATATACCTGCGCATCCTGCATGGTGCCTTCGGGCAGCTGAGTGGTGGCGGCGGAAGAAGAGCCAAAGTTTGCGGGGATGGCTTCGGGGAAAATGGCGGACAGGGGGCTGACCAGGGCCATCATGATACCGGTGGCGCACATGACGATGCTGATGATGATGCCAAGAATGGCAGAAAACGTACGCATAAAGCATGTTCCTTCTGTATGGTTCTTTTATTTACACGTTGAAACGGAAGAGGGTCACGTCGCCGTCCTGCATCACGTATTCCTTGCCTTCGGAGCGGATGAGGCCCTTTTCGCGGCAGGCGGCCATGCTGCCCATTTCCATCAGGGAAGCATAAGGCACGATTTCGGCCCGGATGAAGCCGCGTTCAAAATCGGTGTGGATTTTCCCGGCAGCCTGGGGGGCCTTGGAGCCGTTGACGATGGTCCAGGCGCGGCATCCATCCTCGCCGGCGGTGAGGAAGGAAATGAGGCCCAGCAGGTGGTAGCATTTGCGGATCAGCCGGTCCAGACCGCTCTGGCCGATGCCCATTTCTTCCAGGAATTCGGCCTTTTCGTCCGGTTCCATCTGGGCAATTTCTTCTTCGATCTGGGCGGAAATGACCAGCACTTCCGCCGCTTCTTCGGCGGCGATCTGCTTTACCTTCTGCACCATTTCCAGCTCTTCTTCCCCTTCGCCCACGTCGCTTTCGGCAATGTTGGCGGCGTAGATGACGGGCTTGGTGGTGAGCAGGAACCAGCCCTTCACCGTTTCCTTTTCATCATCGGTGAGGGGGCAGGTGCGGGCAGGCTTGCCCAGTTCCAGATGGGAAAGCACTTTCTTGGCCAGGTCCGCTTCTTCGCCGTATTTCTTTTCGCCGGTTTTGATCAGCTTCCGGGCTTTTTCTTCCCGGCGGGCCACCGTTTCCATATCGGCAAAGATCAGTTCCAGGTTGATGGTTTCAATATCCCGGGCAGGGTCGATGCTGCCGTCCACGTGGATGATGTTTTCGTCTTCAAAGCAGCGCACCACATGCACGATGGCTTCGCATTCGCGGATGTGGGAGAGGGACTTGTTGCCCAGGCCTTCGCCTTTGCTGGCGCCCTTGACCAGGCCGGCAATATCCACAAATTCCACGGTGGCGGGGGTCACCTTTTTGGGGTGATACATTTCCGCCAGCTTGGTAAGCCGGTCGTCCGGCACGGCCACGATGCCCGCGTTGGGCTCGATGGTGCAGAAAGGATAGTTGGCCGCCTGTGCGCCGGCACCGGTAATCGCGTTAAAAAGGGTGCTCTTGCCCACGTTGGGCAACCCCACAACACCTAATTTCATGATTGATCTTCCCCTTTTTTGATTGCTGAAAATTTTCCTGATTCATTATACATGAATTGGCCGCCTTTCGCAAGCACGGAAGAAGGAAAAGGGCAGTGAAAGATTTACATATTTCTTCCCCCTTCTCACATAGACGGAAAAGGGGGGATGTGGTATAATCGGTGTATACAACGACGGAAGAAAGGGGGCGGCTTATGAGCACCGATGCGTATGAACTGCTGGCCATGCTGATGCGCTATGTGTTCATTGTGCTGGGCGGGCTGATCTTGCTGCGCGCCCTGCGCCAGATGCGCAAAGACGCCCGTGCCCATAAAAAAGAATTGAAGCAGCTGCCCGATGCCGGGCTGATCGGCGAAGTGGTGGATTTGGATACCGGCAAAAGCCAGCCTTTGCCCAGAGAAGGCATCATGGGCTCCGGCGGTGGCTGCGATATCCGCCTTCGAAGAAGGAAGGTAAGGCGCAAGCATGCCCTGTTTGCCTTTGTGGAAGGGAAAGGCCTGCGCATCCGGCCCCACCTTGGCAGCCAGGTGTTTATGGAAAATGTGGAAATCAAGGCGGCGGCGTATGCCCTGCACGGCACCCAGGTGCAGCTGGGGGACGCCCACATCCGCATCCGGCTGTTTGCCGGGCTGAATGTGCCCAATCCTGCCGCTTTCCAGCCCGATGTGCAGCAGCCCTATGGTGAAGAGGAACCGGAAGAAAACCTGTACACCGGTGTGCCGGCGCCTTTTGTGCGAGTACCCCGGCCTATGTTTGATCCGGCTGATGGGGAAGTCCAGGCCGGCTGGGGGCAGGAAAGCCCGGCGGTGGAAGAAAACCGGCCCTTCCAGGGCATGCCGGGCCAGCCCTGGCAGATGATGCCCGCCCCTCAGGCGGAAGAAGAGGACGATTTTATGCCCTATGAAAGCCCCCAGCGCCACAGAAGGAGCGATAGACGATGAGTGACAAAAAGAAAAAGCGCCGTCGCCTGACGCCCGGCCGTGCTATGGTGAGCACGGTGATGCTGTTTTTCTGCCTGGCCTTTTTCCTGCTGTTTCTGAAGGATTTTTCCTGGCAGAGCCTGCTGCTTTCGCTGGTGGTGCCGGTGATCATCCTGATTGGCTCGGTGGGCATCAGCAAGCTGTTCCCGGCGGATACACTGCTTTTGTCCCTGACCAATTTTTTGTGCGCTCTGGGGGTATTGGTTCTGTACCGGCTGGACCCGGAAAGGGGATTGACCCAGGCGCTCAATTACGGCGTGGGCGTGGCGGCCATGATCGGCTGCACGCTGCTGATCCGCTACCTGCCCTCGTTCCGGTTTGTGAACTGGGCGTTTGTGCTGGGCAGCGTGGGGCTGCTGGCGCTGCCGCTTTTGATCGGTACGGAAAGGAACGGCGCCAACAGCTGGATCTCCCTTGGCGGCATCAGCTTCCAGCCCAGTGAAATCGTCAAAATTGCGCTTTTGATCAGCATGGCCCATCTGCTTGCAAAGCGGAAGGTGGTTTTCACCATGGGCTTTGCTGCCGTTTGCGTGTTGATCCTGGCTGTGCAGAACGACTTTGGCACCGCCCTTTTGTACTTTGGCACGGCGCTGGTGCTGGGCTATGCGTCCACCGGCAGCCTTTTGCTGGTTGGGGCCGGTGTGGGCGGCGCAGGCGCCGCGGTGGTGCTGGGCAACATGATCATGCCGGAAAGGTTTTCCCGGGCCATGAGCCGGGTGGATGTGTGGCTGGACCCCTGGCAGGACGTGCAGGGGGCCGGGTACCAGATCGTTCAGGGGCTGATCGCCATGGCCAACGGCGGCCTGTGGGGCGTGGGCCTTGGGGCCGGCAATGCCACGGTGATACCCGAACATTATAACGACTTTATTTTTGCGGTGATCGTCAACGAATTTGGTATGGTGTTTGGCCTGATCGTGATTTTGATGTATGCGTTCATCATGATCCGGGGCATTATGATTGCAAGAAACACAAGAACCATGTTCCACGCCCTGCTCGCCACCGGCTGTGCGGCCATGCTGGCTATGCAGGTGTTTGTGATCATCGGCGGAAACATCAAGCTCATTCCCCTCACCGGCATCACCTTGCCCTTCATCAGCTACGGCGGTACCTCGCTGGTATCCAGCCTGTGCATCATCGGCATCATGCAGGGGGTAGCGGCCCGGAACGCCGCCGGCATCCATGAGGACAGGGAACTGGCCATGCAAGGGGGTGGCCTGCGATGAAGCAAGTGAAGCACAACATCAAAAGGGTGTGCATTTTTCTGTGCGCCCTGTTTGCGCTGCTGGCGGTGTACGGCGGCTATTCCATCACCGTCAACGGCAACCGCTGGTTTTCTTCCGGCTCCAATACCTATGTGCGCAGTAAGAAAAAGGACGTGATCGCAGGCAGCATTTTGGACCGCAACGGCCAGGTGCTGGCCGCAAACGACGGGCAGAATGCGCGTGTTTACTCCGGCGATCTTTCCGTGCGCAAGGCCATGGTGCATGTGGTGGGCGACAGCCAGGGCAATGTGAACAACGGGGCGGAAGGGTTTATGGCCTCTTCCCTGTATGGCTTTCAGATGAACATGATGGAGCGCATCCATTATTTCTTCCGGGGTGAAAAGCGGGTGGGGGACACGGTGCAACTGACGCTGGACAGCCGGCTGAGCGCCTATGCCTCCGGCCTGTTTCCTGCCGGCAAGGCAGGGGCGCTGGTAGTGATGAACTACAAAACGGGCGAGATGCTGGCGGAAATTTCCCTGCCCCAGTATGACCCCATGCAGATTACTGCCCAGGCAAAGAACGACCCGCAAAAGCCTTTCTACAACCGGGCGGTGCAGGGGCTGTATGCCCCCGGCTCCACCTTCAAGATCATTACTGCCGCATCGGCCATGGAAAACTATACCGACGCCCACAACCGGGCCTGGCAATGCACCGGCCTTCTGCAGGTGGGGGACCGGTATGTGACGGATGCCGGCACCAACCTGGAAACGGGCAAGATCACCAGCCATGGCCAGCTGACGCTGCTTCGTGCGTTTCAGGTGAGCTGCAACAACACCTTTGCCCAGATCGCCCTGAACCTGGGGGACCAGAAACTGAAAAAGACGGCGGAAGGCTTTGGCTTCAATGCCAATTTCCTGTTCCGGGACGTGGTGGTGGAAAACTCTTCCTACCCCAAGGAAAACAGAACGGAACGTGAACTTGCCTGGACCGGCGTGGGCCAGAGCGAACTGACCGCGACGCCCCTGCACATGTGCATGGTGGCCTGTGCGGTGGCCAACGACGGCGTGATGATGGAACCTTACACCGTCATGCGCACCATATCCGCAATGGGGACGGAGCGCACCACGGCGGAAAGCCGGGTGTACCGGACGGCCGTCAAGCCGGAAACGGCGGCATTGCTGAAAAGCTACATGCGCACCGTGGTCACCTCCGGCACCGGCACCGGCGCCGGCATTGCCGGGGTGAAGGTGTGCGGCAAAACGGGTTCGGCCGAAGTGGACAGCCAGGAAAACACCAACGCCTGGTTTGTGGGCTTTCTGGATGAAGAAAACCATCCCTATGCCATTTCCATTGTGGTGGAGGATGCAGGGGGCGGCGGCAGCGTGGCAGCGCCCATGGCCCGGCAGGTGTTCCAGTGGATGCTGAACAACGGGTATTGAGAAGGAGAAGCGAGAATGATTGGCAGCGCGTGGTATGCCCTGCTGGATATGCCGGAAGAAGTGACGGCAAAGCTGAAGGAAATTGGCCGGGGCAGCCCATGCGCCGTGCCGGAAAGCGTGAAGGCAGCCTGCCTTTGCCGGGCGACGGCGGAAGCGGGCTTTGAACAGCTGAAAGAAATGCTGGGGGATGACCCGGACGGCATGAAGCAGCTGTATGCCCTTTTGCAGATGACCGATGCAACCTGGGCCCGCTACATGGAAAAGGGCATCAGTCGGGAAATTTTCGCCGAAACCATGAAGTTCATTCCCCGCTTTTTGCGCTCTCTTCATCGGCAGATCGGCCGGTGGAAATTTGCCCAGGGCTGGTGGTTCTGGCGGGAGGTGGCCATGGTGGAGTTCCGGGTGGGATGCCTGGAATATGAACTGGTGGAAGAAGAAAACCGCCGCTTCATTTCCCTTCACATTCCTTCCGATGCGGATATGCGAAAAGAAAGCATTGACCGCTCCATGGCACAGTTCGGGGCCTTTCTGCAGGCGTATTATCCTGCCTGGCGGAACCTGCCCTGGGAATGTGACAGCTGGATGATGTGCCCGGCACTGGAAAAGCTGCTGCCGGAAAATTCCAACATTTTGGCTTTCCAAAGACGGTTTGACGTGCTGGAAGTAAAGGAAGACAGCCTGGGGGTATTGGAATGGGTGTTCCCCGGCCATGAGGAAGTATCGGACGCCCTGCCGGAAAACACGTCCCTGCAGCGAAACATGAAAAAATGGCTGTTGGAGGGGAACAAGGTGGGCTGGACGCGGGCGGTATTGCGCCCATAAAAAAAGGAGATGCGCCTTTGCATCTCCTTTTCAATTACTGGAAGGTTGCTTTGTTCTTGTCGCAGTTCAGGTAGGAAAGTTTGTCCACCGTATTTTTCAGGTAATCAAAATCCATACTTTCCGGCTGGGGCATTTCGGCAAGGGAAGCAATGTGGTATTCCACCACTTCCACCTTTTCGTCCGTCATGCGGCCGATGGCCACAAGGTAGGTGCCGCTGGATGCCAGCGTATCCAGGTGGACGGAAAGATCTGCGGCGGCATCCACAAAGTAAAAGCCGTCATTGCGCCGAACAAAGGTGTACACTTCATGGCCGGTGTTTTCCCCGTTGAGCAGGTTGGTGATCTCGATCCGGCCCTGGGAAAGGTCCTCCGCCACATCAAAGAGGATGGTGCGTTTATAGGCGCCGCCGCCCTGCACGCTGTAATCGCCCATGCGGGTGGCGTCCATGGGGGTTTCGTCGGAGGGGTCGCTGGTGGGGGCTGCTTTGTTTTCCACTTCCATGCCGGTGGCCTGATAGGCATGGCTGCTTTCCTCCACGGAGGTGAAAGCATACCGGCCGCCGGTGGGGGAAACGTGCATGTTTTCCGCCGTCCGGCTCAGCAGGGAGAACATATCCTGCGGGATGGTGTGGCTGATGGAGTAAGGCGCTTCGGCGCTTGTTTTATCCAGCAGCACCCGGTAGGGAGAGAGAACATCCGCCGCTGTTTTGGCGATGGGATGGCCGGAAACGGAGGCACCGGCAGCGGACGCGGAAGGTTCGGCCGGCGGGACGGGAGCATTGTTTTGCCCGCTGCAGCCGCAAAGGATGAACATCATCAATATGCCAAAGAAGATACACAGCTTTTGTTTCAAGTGCATTCACCTGCCTCTGAATTGGATACAGGCTTATTTTATCACGCTTTTGCCCGGGGAACAAGCTTTTTCCTTCGACAGGGAACGACAGCCTTTTCCCCTTTGCTCCCTTGACCGCGGCGGAGGATGGGATTATAATAAAAACGCAGGAAAAAATCTGCAAAAAGTTTGTTATTCGCTGCAAGAAATGGGAAAGGTATACCGTTATATGAATGAACAGGAGAAGCGAAGCGCATCCTCTTACCGTATGGATGAAATGCGGTTTGAAGCATTGTACGCCGCCTACGCCAACGACGTATTGCGCATGAGCTATTTTTACCTGGGCGACAGACAAAAAGCGGAAGACGTGACCCAGGACGTGTTTCTGAAGCTGTACACCGCAAACCCTGAGCTTCTGGAGGGCAAGGAAAAGGCGTGGCTGCTGAAAGTGGCGCTGAACAAATGCCGGGACGTGTGGCGTGCCGCATGGGTCAAGCGTGTGGTGCTGGGCAGCCCGGCTATGGACCTGGCCCCTGCCCCCGGCAATATGGAGGACAACCTGGAGAGGCAGGAACTGATGCAGGCCATCCACAAATTGCCGGCCGATTTCAGGGACGTGGTGCTTTTGCATTATTATCAGGGCCTGGGCATTGCGGAAATTGCCGCCATGCTGAAGGTGCCGGAAGGGACGATATCCAGCCGTCTCAGCCGGGGCAGAAAAAAGCTGGAGGCTATTTTGAAGGAGAGTGGATTGCGATGAAAAGCGTGGAAGAAAGGCTGCGTCAGCTGCCCGAAATGGCAGAAAACCTGGGTCTTGAAGCGGACGAAGCATTGAAACGGAAAATTCTGCGCCGGGCCCGGGAAGAAAAGAAGGAAGCAACATTCACTTTCCGCCGTCTGGCCCCCATCCTGTGCGCCTTTGTGGTGCTGGTGGGCGCTGCGGCATGGGGTGTGCCGGCGCTGCAGAGAAACAGCGTGCAGCAGGTGCCCCTGCAGTTGACCAAAACCATTGCAGCCGGCAACGGCGAAGCAGTCCCCGGTGCCCAGCTGGCGCTGGATGTGCCCATGGGCAGCATTGTGATCAAATCCTCCTCCAATCCTTCCTACCGCAGCATCTGGGCCAAAGCCAGCGGCGGCAACTTCCCCCTTGTGTGCGTGGAAGGCCGCTATTACCGCCTGCTTACCAACCCCACCGCCCTGCCGGACAGCCTGATGGGTAATGCCCTTGGCCAGGTGACCACTTTTACCAGTGAGCCTGCATTGGCATCGGGGGGCATTGTGTCCAACAAAGTGGCAGAGGGCGAACAAGTGTATGCCGTCAAGGGCATGCAGGGTGCCGTGGTGGCAGCCCGGGTGGACGGCCAATTGCGGGCTTTCCAGCGGGTGTCCTTCGGGGATCATGCGCTGATTGGCGGGGAAGGGCTTTCCTCCACCTTGCAGGCCAACCGGGTGGTGGCGCTGGAATTGACCGGCGTGGGCACCATCAACAATGCCGAAACTGCCCGCTACCTGATGGGCGTGCTTTTCGATAACGCTTCCTTCCTGCGGGCAGGCAGCAGCGAAACCAACACCTCCCTGCTGATCCAGCTGGATAACGGGCTGACGCTGCAGCTGGCCGTCAATGGTGAAAGGATCATGGCCTGCGGTACCTGGGCCTGCCCCGAATTCTTTGAAGCATTTGACGAAGCATTGCAGTAAAAAATAAAAAGCACCGCCGCTAAAAATATCAGCGGCGGTTTTTCTTTGCGTTCAGGGGGTTATTTCCATTTCGATGCAAGCCCAGGTTTCGCCAAGAACGCAGTAGGTTTCCGGAATGGGCAGCGGCACTTCCCGAAAGCCTGCGGCTTTGTAGCAGTGGAAGGCGGATGGGTTGTTTTCAAATACGCCCAGAGAAATGCGCTGGGCTTTCAAAAGCTCAAACCCGTATTTCAGGGCCAGCTGCAGCATTTCCTTACCATAGCCCATGCCCCGTTTTTCATGGTTGACGATGACGAAGCCGAACCGCAGGTTTTTCTTTTCCGGGTCGGTGAAGCGCAGGATCATGTGGCCCTGCACACCGTGTTCATCGTAAGCGCACATGGGGAAAAAGGCGTCGTTTTCCTCCTGAGCGGCGTAATGGGCGTTCAGCATTTCTGCTGTCAGGGGGTAGCGGTCAAAGCGGTCGGCGCACCATTGCCGGAAGGAAAACTCATCCCGGATCCAGGAAACAATGGCGGGGGCATCGCAGGGTTTATAGGGCCGAAAACGCAGCATGCTTTTTCCTCCTTACATGTTCAGCAGGGCTACGGCGCACAGGATGACGCCCATGGCCAGCCACTGCTTTTTGCGCAGCTTTTCACGGAACAGAAAGACCCCGGCCAACGTGATCAGCAAAATGACCATTACGCCCCGGGTGGGGTAGAAGATGACGGCGCCGATCTCCTCCACAGCCTGCAGCATGAACCGGGACGCAAAGAAATTGGAAACGCCGATGAGGAAGCCGTAAAGTACCTCCTGAAGACCGGGCTTTTCCTTTTTTGCAGCGGCGGCTGCGGCGCTGATGATGAGGGCGGAGCCGAAGGTGTAAAACAGGTACTGATCGGACAGCGCCCTGGCCCCTTCTGCGTTGAAAATTTTGCCCATGGAGGAGGAAATGCCCTCCACCAGCAACAGCACCAGCAATAGTAGCAGCGAAGCGGCGGCGCCTTTCTTTCCGTTATCGGTGATGAGCACGATGGAAACAACAGCCAGCCCGGCGCCGATCAGCTGGTACAGGGAAGGAGTATCCCCGTAGAAGCACAGAGCCACCGCCAGCGGAACCAGCAGGCTGCCCAGCTTTGCAAACACGGAGGACAATACCACGCCGTTTGTGGCAATGCATTTCTGGTTGAATACCAGCGTCAGCATATAGAAAACACCGGTGATGATGCCCAGGAGAAGGGTGACGGAAAAGCCTTCCGCCTGAACGGGAAACAGGGAAGAAACCCCGGAAAAGCCGCTGGCCAGCAGAATGCAGGTGAGGTAATTGACGGCCAGCACCGTCATTTTGCCCTTGGCTTTGCCCTCGCTCATGCGCATGAAAACAGACAGCATGGAAGAGCAGAGGATGGTGAGGATCATGGCAAGCATAAGGTTTGTCTCCGTTTCTTATTGAGGGTTGTCCAGCGTCAGGGTTTCGCCGTCCAGGTAGACGATGCCGGTGTGGACAAAGCCGGCAGGAAGGTTTACAAAGTCCTTCTTGTTTTTCGTATAGACCAGCTTTTCCAGCATGTTTTCCTTATCCGCTTCTTCGGTCAGCGGCAGGGGACGGAAATCCCCCTTGCCCTGGGTTTTGCAGGGAACGACGGAGAAGGAGAACAGGGAAGGGGTGTTCTCTTCATCCAGGGTGTAGGTCAGTTGGAAAATGCCGGTGTTTTTATCCACATCGCTCATGGAGCCGAACGTGAAATTGCCGGTGGAATAGAAAATGGGCTTGCCCTTATAGAACTGGACGATCTGCAGCACATGGGGATGATGGCCCCAGATCACGTCTGCCCCCATATCCATCACTTTTTTGGCATAGCTGTATTGCCAGCTTTGGGGCACAAACGTTACTTCCCGGCCCCAGTGCAGGGAAACGATGACCAGCCGGCAGCCTTCCTCCCGCAGTTTGGTGATGCGGGCTTTGATTTTGTTCAGGTCGCTGTCCTGGGGGTAGGAAAAGCCCACAATGCCCATCTTTACCCCCTTGGCTTCATAGATGCCCAGGGTGTCCCGGGCACGCTTGGTATCCGGGTACAGGGTGCCGAAATGGGGAATGCCGAAAGCGTCCAGCGCCGCCAGGGTGTCGTCATACCCTTCCATATAAAAATCCAGGGCATGGTTGTTGGCGGTGTTCACAGCGTCAATGCCGGAATGGAGATACACCTGCGCATATTCCGGGGCGGCGATGAGGTTGGTTTTTTTATCCCGGTGGCGGGTGCGGGTGGAGTAGATGACCTCGTTGTTGGCGAAGGTGAAATCATCGTTTTCCAGCACGTCCCGCACCAGAGAAAAAGGCCAGTCGAAGCCCTTGGTGTCCAAAACATTTGTGTAGCTGCCCTCTTTGCCGCGCTGGGCGGGCATTTCGCCCATGGAGCAATCCCCCACGAAAGAGAGGGTGAGGGTTTCCGCCGAAGCGGAAGACAGACACAAAAGCAAAAGAACAGCAATAAGCAAAATGCGTTTCATGGAAAGCGTTCCTTTCGGATAAATACCTGTTTATTATACAGGAAGACAGGGGAAAAGAAAAGCAAAACCGCAAAAGAAACACGCTGCCTTCCGGCAGCGTGTGATAAACGCAAGGGAAACTTATTTGCCAAACGCGTCCTGGTTCTGGTTGGGGCTGGCACGCTTTTCAATGTTGGGCATGCGGCGCTCAATGGCAGCCAGGGAGATTTCCACGTCTTCTTCCGCTTCTTCGGCATCAAAGCAGCCCACGGCCACCATGTCGCAGGGGCGGATGGTGTTCCAGGAGAAATTCAGCCCCACAAAAGGCGATACACGGCCGGCTGCCATGGACTTGATGGTGATCACCGGCTTTTTGGCGTTGTGGATGATCTGGTTCACGGTTTCCACTTCCACCTGCATCAGAAAGCCCATGCAGTTGTAGATCTGCAGGTAGGTTTGCACATCGTATTCGTTTTCGTCGGAATAGGTGACCAGCTCCGGCATATGGGCGGACAGGCCGGGGATCATGCCTTCCTGACGGATCATGTCCAGGTAATCGGGCAGGCGGTCAATGATATGCTTGTTTTTGTTCACCAGCTGCTCGGCGCTGGAATGGTGCACCAGGCAGAAGGTGGCACCGCAGTCCTTGCTGCGGCGGATGGTGGCCCGGGCTTCTTTTCTGGCCTCCGCCGTATCGTCCACATTGATGATGGGAGTATCGATGAGGATCAGTTTTTTGCCGGTTTGCTCGGTGAAATATTTCACGGAATCCTGCATCACTTTTTCCTGCTGCAGGGGCCCCATGATGGTATCCACGCCCCGGTCCCAGAAGGTTTTCAGCATGGGGAAGGCCTTCTCGCCGTCGCAGAATTTACGCTTGATCTGATGGTCCTGGGCAGGGCTGCGGTGGCTCCAGCCCAGCATCCAGTTGGTGCCGATGATCATGCGGGAAAGGGATACGCCTGCCACTTCCGTGCGGGGAAACAGAGGTTCTGCCATAGAAAAACGCCTCCTGATATACAAGTTTTTTCTTGCTTTCATTATAACGGAGGCTTTTTTTCTTGTCAAATGAAAAAAGCCCTTTGAAAGGGCATAGGCTGTTTGCATCCGCCGGGGAAAGCAGGCTCTGCAATTCCTGCCGCCCCGGCGGAAACGCTTGCAATCCCGGCATGCAAGCCGTGTTTGGAGGCGTTTGGCGGTAAACCATTTTCCGGGATGAGAGAAGAAGGGTTGGCCCGGGAAAGGATGCATATCTCCCGGAACCGTTGCGGTTATTCTGCGTTAGAAGAAACTAACAATGGGAGAGAAGAGAAATTGAGACGATCCGCAATTGCTGAAATGGAGGTAAACATTTTTTGGATCTTTAAGTTAGTTTAATCTAACCACAAACGCAGTATATCATTTCTCTTTTTCGATGTCAAGGGGGGAAAAGAAAAATTTTTCAAGCCGATGCGTTTTGTCCAAGGAAAGGCGGCTTTTTGCACAGCAGGCGCTTGAAATGGCGGCGGAAAAGGGGTATGATGAAAAAAACAACGAAAAAGAAAACGGAGGCGGATTGCCATGGCAGAACCTTTGTATAAACAAAACATCTGGAACCGGGAGGAAGACCAGTCCGTACTTGAAATTTACGATGTGGAAACGAATGAGCGCACGGTTGTTGCGGAAATGGATTACTGCATTGAAGCCCCCAACTGGACGCCGGACGGCAAGGCCCTTGTTTACAACAGCGAAGGGTGCATCTTTCGCATCGATCTGGAAACAAAGGAAATTTCAAAAATCAACACCGACTTTGTGAACGACTGCAACAACGACCATGTGCTTTCTTTTGACGGCAAGCAGCTGGCCGTCAGCCATGCCACCAAAGAAGACGGTAAAAGCCGCATTTACACCCTGCCCATCGAAGGAGGCGTGCCCCGGCTGATCACCCCTCTGGCCCCCAGCTATCTGCACGGCTGGAGCCCGGACGGCAAAACGTTGGCCTACTGTGCCGAGCGCAACGGGGAATATGATATTTACACCATCCCGGCGCAGGGCGGTGTGGAAAAAAGGCTGACCGATGCCCCCGGGCTGGATGATGGCTGCGAATATGATTCCGCAGGTGAATACATCTGGTTCAATTCCGTGCGCAGCGGCCTGATGCAGGCATGGCGCATGAAAGCGGACGGCACGGAGCAGACCCAGATGACCTTTGACGAAAACTGGAACACCTGGTTCCCCCACATTTCGCCGGACCGGAAAAAGGTGACCATGGTGTGCTACAAAAAAGGCGACGTGCAGCCCGGGGAACATGTGCCCCATAAATTTGTGGAGCTGCGCATGATGAATGCCGACGGCAGCAATGTGCAGACGCTGGTGAAGCTCTTTGGCGGCCAGGGCACCATCAATGTGAATTCCTGGGCGCCCGACAGCAAAAAATTCGCTTTTGTTACGTATAAGATTCGCGGCTTTGGTGTGCCTGAGGAGGAATGAACCATGGAACATCCCATCAGCAAAAGCGGCTTTTGCCAGATCAACATTATCGTCCGGGACATTGAAAAAGCGGCACAGAAATGGGCGGAATTGTTGGGCATGGAGGTGCCCCAGATCCGCATCAATCATCTGGAAGGCAATGAAAACTATACCTACCGGGGTCAGCCGGTTTCCTGCGATCTGAAAGTGTGCGATATTCCCATGAACGGCTTTGTGATCGAGCTGCACCAGCCCATTGGCGGGCCTTCCTCCTTTCAGGAATTCCTGGACAAGCACGGGGAAGGGGTGCATCACCTGGGCTTCGAGGTGGGAAATGCGCGGGACGACGTGATCGCCGATATGGAAAAGGACGGCTATGACGTGCAACGCACCCTGGGCATCTACCCCGGCAGCAGCTGGACCATTGTGGACACCGAAGAAACCTTGGGCGTGAACCTGAACATCAAGCCCGTGCGCTGACCAGGGCTGTGCCCTGGACCCGGTTGCGGAAGTGGTTGACTGCATTCTGCAGGCAATGTGCCGCTGGAACAAGGGGAACCTGCGGGGTTTCACCCCTGTACCCCACAAGGGGCATCGCCCCTTGACCCGGTTGCGGAAGTGGATGGCTGCATTTTGCAGGCAATGTGCCGCTGGAACAACCGGTGCGTACAGAACCGATGGCAGGAGAAGAAGGGAATATTGCCAATTGGCTGCGGCACTGCCGCCACGGGCTGGGCGGCTTTCAGCCGCCGACCGTATGCTGTGCATCCGGGGAAAATACGAATAAGCCGGGAGAGAAAGCTTGCTTTCTCCTCCGGCTTTTATCGAATTTTCATTGCGCCCGTGGCTGTCTTTCCTTCGTTCCCTCAACCTCCGTGCGGAAAGCAGCAGGAGCTGCCTGTGGGTATGTCGCAGGATGGGTGCAGGGCGGATCGCCCTGCCGTGGGGTAAAGGGGGCGTGCAGGCCCCTTTCGTTTCTTCTGCTACTCGTTCAGCTGCTCAAACATCCTGCGCATGGTGGGGTTTTTGGCGGTGAGCCGCTTGATGGAAAGCTCTTCCGCCTTATCGTTGGCCAGGCGCAGGTTGTTTTCGGAGGAAAGCAGGGCTTCCTTTGTTTTTTGCAGGTGATCGATGGTTTTATCGATTTCGTCGATGGCCTTGCGGAATTTTTCGCTGGCCAGGCGGTAATTGCGGCCGAAGCGCTCCTTGAATTCGTTCATGTCCGCTTCGAAATGGGATATATCGATGTTCTGGGCCTGCATCTGCACCACCTGGCGCTTGTATTCCAGGGAGTTCAGGGCAGCGTTGCGCAGCAGGGTGATGATGGGGATAAAGAACTGGGGGCGCACGGCGTACATTTTGGGATAGCGGTGGGAAAGGTCCACAATGCCGCTGTTGTACAGTTCGCTGTCCGGCTCCAGCAGGGATACCAGCACCGCATATTCGCACTTCTTTTCCCGGCGGTCCTTATCCAGCTCTTTCAGGAAATCTTCGTTGCGTTTTTTGGTGGCGGTCATATCCGCTTCGTTTTTCATTTCGAACATGATGGAAATGAACTCCACCCCGTCTTCATCCGCTTCCCGGAAGATGAAATCCCCCTTGCTGCCGGTGCGGGCGTCGTTGTCCTTTTCGAAATAAGCCCGCTGGAAGCCGGTGGCCCGCAGCTGGTTAAAGGCGTTTTCGCAGTGCTGCTCCAGGCTTTCGCCGATCATTTTGGTGGATTGACGGGCCTTGAAATCCTTGTAGTAGGCGATCTGCTCGTCCTTGTCCCGCAAACGTTCGTCGTACTGGGTGCGCAGCTGCTGCAGCTTCAGCTGGCTGTCCTGCCGGGTCAATTCCACATCCCTTTCCAGCTGGCCTATTTTTTCCTTCTGGCGCATCAGGTCCATATCTTTTTGGGAAACGGCCTGCAAAACAGCCATCTGCCGGGCCTGATCCGCCGCGCTGATGCGGCTTTCCAGGGCCTGGATCTGGGCCTGCTTTTCAGCCAGGGCGCGTTCGTTTTTCTGCTCCAGCTGGGTGCGCAAAAGGGCAAGCTCGGTTTCCTTTGTTTTGTTTATTTCCTTTTCCCGCAGCGCCATTTCCTGATGGAATTCACTGTCCCTTACCTGCCGCACAATTTCGGCATAGCCCGCTTCATCCACCTGAAACACTTCACCGCAGCGGGGGCATTTTATTTCCTGCATCCGTCTTTCTCCTTTTCTTCCGTGCGTTCGCTGATGATGTAGCGGGGCCGTGCTTTTACTTCCATATAGGATTTGCCCACATAGCTGCCCACCAGGCCGATGCAGCTGATCTGCACCCCGGCAAAGAAGGCGATCAGCAGGGCAATCCACCACAGGCCGCTAACGCCGGCGCCAAACAGCAGGCAAAGCAGCGTAATGAAGGCTGCAAGCAGGGAAAGGAACACCGTGACAACGCCAAGGCCGGTGATCATTTTCAAGGGCTTGGTGGACAGGCTGGTGATGCCTTCAAAGGCAAGGGCCAGCATTTTTTTCAGTGGATAATGGCTTTCCCCGGCCAGCCGCTCCGCCCTTGCGTAATAGACGGAGGTGCTTTTGAAGCCAACCAGGGGCACCATGCCCCGCAGGAACAGGTTCACTTCCTTGAAATTGGCAAATTCCTGCAGCACCCGGGAGGAAATGAGGCGGTAATCGGCATGATTGAACACCACGTCGGCCCCCATCCATTTGAGGAATTTATAAAACCCTTCGGCGGTGAAACGCTTGAAGAAGGTATCGGTTTTGCGCTCGCTGCGCACGCCGTACACCACTTCGCACCCGTCCAGGTATTCCTTCACCATTTCGTCCATGGCGTTGATGTCGTCCTGGCCGTCGCAGTCGATGGAGATGGTGATATCGCACTTGTCCTTGGCTTCCATCAGCCCGGCCAGCACAGCGTTCTGATGGCCCCGGTTGCGGCTCTGGCGGATGCCGGTGTAGTGCTTATCCTGCCTGGCCAGGGAGGATATGATGTCCCAGGTATCGTCCCGGCTGCCGTCGTCCACAAAAAGCACCCGGCTCTTATCGGAAATCAGGCCTGCTTCATGCAGCTGCTGAATTTTATTCAGAAACATGGGCGCGGTGATGGGCAATACTTTTTCTTCATTATAACAGGGGATGATGATGTACAATGTTTTCATCCGCATAACCTCCTTGAATATCCGGCTTGTTTTCGCTTTTATTGTACCACAGATGCAAAAAAATGGCTACAATAGGAATGTAAAAAGTGGCGATAGAATGACAAAAGCAATTAATTCAAAAAATGTACTTTCCTTTTTTGCGGTTTTCATGTATAATGGACTCAAGAAAAACTAAACAAGGGAGGGTTATTCCCATGATACAGGTAATTCACGGTAAAAAAGGCTCCGGTAAGACCAAGAAGATTTTGGATATGGCCAACGCTGCCATTAAAGAACATAAGGGAGACGTTATCTTCATTGACGATGATAACCGCTACATGTACGACCTGCGCCACGAAGTACGCTTTGTGAACGCCGGCGAATACGGCTCCGACAGCCCCGCCATGTTCTTTGGCTTCCTGTGCGGCATGCTGGCCCAGAACTTCGACATCAGCATCATCTTCATCGATGCTTTCCTGAAGCTGATCAAGACCGATATCGAAAACGCGGAAGATTTCTTCGCCCGGCTGGATAAGCTGAGCGTTAAGCATAACGTTCAGTTCGTGCTCAGCGTCAATGTGGACGACGCCGTTGCCCCTGAATTTTTGAAAAAATATTTTATCTGAGTTGTTTCAAACGCAGTTTCCCGGTTTATATACATCATGTCAGGTGAAAAGCCTGAAACAAAATGAAAAATAAACAGGGAAAAATGGAGGAATAAAAAATGAAGTGGGTTTGCAAAATTTGCGGTTATGTACATGAAGGTCCCGAAGCTCCCGAAAAGTGCCCCATCTGCAAGGCTCCTGCCAGCAAGTTTGAAAAGCAGGAAGGCGAAAAGGTTTGGGCTGCCGAACACGTAGTGGGCATCGCCCAGGGCGTGGACGAACGCATCATCCAGGGCCTGCGTGAAAACTTCACCGGCGAATGCACCGAAGTGGGCATGTACCTGGCCATGGCCCGTGTGGCTCATCGGGAAGGCTATCCCGAAATCGGCCTGTACTGGGAAAAGGCTGCTTATGAAGAAGCCGGCCACGCTGCCATGTTCGCAGAGCTTCTGGGCGAAGTGGTGACCGCTTCCACCAAGAAGAACCTGGAAATGCGCGTGGATGCCGAAAACGGCGCCACCGCCGGCAAGTTCGAGCTGGCCAAGCTGGCTAAGGAACTGAACCTGGACGCCATCCACGACACTGTGCATGAAATGGCCCGGGACGAAGCCCGTCACGGCAAGGCTTTCGAAGGCCTGCTGAAGAGATACTTCGGCTAATAGCCTCTTAGAAAAAGGGAAGTAGAAATGCTTCCCTTTTTCTTCTTTAATACAACTACACCAAGGAGGAACGCATTTTGATCTGGATTATCATTGGCGTGATAGTTGCACTTGTTTCGTTTTATGCATGCGCAAACGCCTTCTATGAGATTGCATGCATGAAGGGGCATGATGAGAGAAAGTATTTCTGGTGGACGTTCCTTGTCCCGTTGCTTGGTGCATTAATGGTTATCGCATTGCCAGATCGCCAGAAAGAATCAAAGAAACCTCAAGTTACTCATTCATTTTATCATGATCATCAAGCCAAAAACGAAAATATTGTACTAGGCTCTCACCAGTGGCGCTGTGATAACTGTGGGAAAATGACTGATACAAATCCCTGCGTTCACTGCGGAAAATAACTGAAAGGCGTTCGAAGGCCTGCTGAAGCGCTACTTCGGCAAGTAATCAATGATTGCATTGAGAGCAGTTCTTAAACGAACTGCTCTTTTCAATTTGCACTTTACTTTCGGGGTGATTTATCAAGTACTGTTCTGTTTACTTGATATACAACATGGATTATGATTATATCCGAAAGGTAGGTGACGTCAATGAATCTTGATCTTATCCAAATTGGCAACTTCATTCAGAACTGCCGCAAAGAGCTGGGCTTAACACAAGCCGAAGTGGGTGAGCGTTTGTGTGTTAGTCCTCAGTCGGTTTCAAACTGGGAGAGAGGCGAAACATTGCCGGATGTTTCATTGTTGCCGGATCTGGCGTGCATGCTGCGTTGCTCCGTAGATGCAATCCTGTCTGGAGGCAATGGCTGTGGAGGTTATCGCCGACATGTAACCGTAGCGCAAATGCGAGAGGCGCTCAGCGCAATTGACCGGATAGGGGAATTGCTGGGGCGAGAGCATTTTATATACAAATGTATGATTGATGCTTTGAATTCCCGCATGAATACAACCATTGAGCAAGCTTTTTCGGATTCGCATATTTTTGAGGTGTTTACCATAGAGCTTCTGCTTGGGTGTATTCGCGATGGCGATTACGTAGACCCGCGTGATGTGCAGAAACATCTACAGCCCAGCAAAGCACGCGACTATGTATTGAACGTACTCATGGAGCAAGGAATCCGCTGAAGAACGGCAAGGCTTTCGAAGGCCTGCTGAAGCGCTACTTCGGCAAGTAATTCTAACACTTATACGGCAGGGCTTGTTCCTGCCGTTTTTTCATGTTATCATACTTCCGAAGGGAGGCGATTCTGTGAAGTATCGGGCTGATAACACCCTGCATGATTTTGAGTTTCACGATGCTGAGTGGCATTTCGTGTCGTATGATTCAGAATCTTTGATCGTGGATGCAAAGCACCTGAACATACGCAAGAACACGACACAAAATCCAGCAAATTGCGACATGGAGCTTCAGCTTGCCAGAATCACTTTCTATGGATGCGAGATCATTACCTTTGAGCCAGGCGTGCCATGGATTACAGATGCATCTGGGAAATCGTGTCCGGCAGAGCCGTTGATTACCTATACTGGTCATGCGGCAAGAGAAATGCTTCTTCATGAATTAAACTGCACAGCGTGCATTTATGCTTTTCGCAAGAGTGATTGCGAGAGATGGAGAATGGCAGGCTGTGGAGATGAGCCGTACTTCGAAGCTCAAATCTCTTTTGATGCTGTGACGATAGAATGGGATGAATTCCGGCGGCCTGCGTGGTATGTACTACGCGAACGAGGGATCCAAGCATAATCTCTCGCTGCAAGGCTTTCGAAGGCCTCCTGAAGCGCTGCTTCGGCAAATAAGAAATCCTGGAAAACCAATCTTCTGAAAATCACCTCGCAAGGGGCGATTCGCTTTACTGATTTATTCAAATATGAAAGAGGGATAGCCATGACGTTTCCCCTTCGCCTGAAAAAGGGCGATACCATCGGTCTTGCGGCACCAAGCTGGCTGGTTACGGAGCAATGGGCGGCACCCATCGCTGCCGGATTGGAAGCCATGGGTTACCGGGTGAAATATGCCAGGAATCTGTTTGCGAACAGCTGGGGTTATGCCGCCAGCCCGGAGGAACGTGCTGCTGACCTTAATGAGCTGATCCGCGACGAATCCGTGCGCATGATATTCTTCGGCGGCGGTGAAGGCGCGGACGACGTGACTTCTTTGCTCGATTATACTGCAGCCAGGAGCGATCCGAAGCTTTGGCTCAGTTACAGCGATGGCACCAGCATCCTCAATTCCGTCTGGGCAAACGCGGGTATTCCCGTACTGTATGGCCAAATGCCCGGTCTCATTCCGGGGATCACCGGTTACAACCGGGATCAGTTCCAGCGATTTACCACCGGATGTCCTGCCGAACACATTCCCAACAGCCCGTGGCGCTGCCTGACCCCCGGCACGGCACAGGGGACGCTGATCGGCGGCTATCTGTTCAATTTCATTTATCTGACCGCCATGGGTCGCATTCCGCTGAACGAGGGAAGGCAATACGTGCTTTTCATCGAGGATCATGAGAAATTTTTCGGCATTGAAAGTGAAAGCGCTCACATTGGGCGGCTGGAGCAGTGCGGTATTCTGCCGCACACCTCTGGCCTGCTGTTTGGAAATTATTCTTCCCCCGTAAACGAGCAATTGCTTGAGCGTCTCCGCCGCCTTGGAGAAAAATGGAACATCCCGGTGGCCTACTGCGACGATTTCGGTCATGGAGAAAACCACGCCATTTTGCCCATTGGTATTCCGGCAACGCTGGACACGGAGCGCAGCACCCTGATCTATCACTGGTAATTTCCCGCTTTTCAGATGGGCAGAAGCCCGCCGCGGCAAGGTTATCGAAAGATTGCTGAAACGCCGGGGCGGGCTTTTGTTCATTCCTTCATTTTATCGGCCTTCCGGGAGGATGAAGAAAGAAAATGTGCTTGTTTTGCGGTAGGAAAAGTGGTAAAATGTAAACAGAGAGAAAAGTGAACAGCAAGCCGCGGAGGGAAGGCTTTTTTTCATGTGGCTTGCCGGACAGTACAAAGGAAAAAGGAGAGTTTCCCATGAACAAAAGCAAAATCCCCTCTTACATTGGTTTGCTGGCCGGTTTGGTGGCCGTGATCTGGGCCATCGTGCTGCTGTGCTCCGGCGGCACGGCTTCTTCCGTATCCCTGCCCACCGATACGGGCACCTACACCATGTACGAATACTACGGCGGCGATGCCTACACCGGCATGCAGCAGGCCTCTGCCGATACGGCGCGGAATGTGAAAGCCCAGTCTGATATTCTGCGAGCCGGTTTCCGCTCCCTGCCCCAGCTGATTCCCAACAGCACGCCGGCTCTGGGCGCCATTTTACTGTGCATGGGCCTTGGCATGATCGCCCATTTCCTGCATCAGCTGAAGGCGGATCAGGAACGCATGGCGTTCGAAAGCCGTTTGCTCAGCGCCCTGGAAGATAAGAAAGCCGAAGAAGCTCAGCCCGTTTACGAAGCCGCGCCCGTGCAGGAAACGGTGGTGGAAGAAGTGGTTGAGGAAGCCGCCGAAGAAGAACCTGTGCAGGCGGAAGAAACGATCTGATCCCCATCAGGGAATAAAAAAACACGCTCGGAAACGAGCGTGTTTTCTTTTGTGGAATTACTTGTTGGCCAGCCATTCTTCCGCCTTGGCGGGGGAAAGACGCTTGATGTCTTCCTTGGCGTACTTGGATTCTTCGCCGCCGCTTACGTACAGGAAGAACTTGCCGCCTTCGGTTTTGAACAGGCATTCTTCGTAGCCGGTGGGATCGCCGTATTCGCCCACGGTCACCTTGTCGATGAACTGGGAGGCTTCGGTATCGTATTCCACTTTGCAAATGATCTTCTTCATGGGGTGTTCCTTTCCCTGGCTGCCTGTTTTGCAGCCATTACATAGATTTTCCGCCGAAGCGGCCGCCTGCATGGTTCAGGCAGGGGAATGATAGCACAGGATTGAAAAATGCGCAATACCTGAGGGACAAATTGGAAAGATGTTTCCCACATCCTGCATGAAATGGTGGAAAAACCTTGCTTTTTCCGGTGCATGTGATAAGATGAAGAAAATGGAGGCGAAGGAAACATGAATGATACCATCCGGGCGCTGATGGAAAGAAAATCCGTCCGTGCATTTGAGGAAAAAGAGATTGGCCCCAGGGAAAAGGAAGCCATTTTGCTTTCTGCGGTGCATGCGCCCACCGCCGGGAACCAGCAGCTGTACACCATCATCGACGTGACGGATGCGGCGCTGAAAGAAAAGCTTGCGGAAAGCTGCGATCACCAGCCCTTCATTGCCGAAGGGAAGATGGTGCTTGTTTTCTGTGCCGATTGCCGGAAATGGTACCGGGCATTTCTGGATGCCGGCTGTGCGCCCAGGCAGCCCGGCGTGGGGGACTTGATGCTGGCGGTTTCCGATGCCACCATTGCTGCCCAGAATGCGGTGGTGGCGGCGGAAAGCATGGGGATCGGCAGCTGCTACATTGGGGATATTATGGAAAACTGCGAAAAGCAAAGGGAACTGCTTCAGCTGCCCAGGTGGGTGTTTCCCTGCTGCATGCTGGTGTTCGGCTATCCCACCCTTCAGCAAAAGGAGCGCAAAAAGCCGGAGCGGGCGCCCCTTCAGCACATTGTGCACGAAAACACCTACCGGGATATGGGGGAAGAGGAACTGCGGCAATTGTTTGCGAAAAAGGCTGTGAACCGGCCTTACGAAGAATGGATGCAGGCCTTTTGCGAACGCAAATTCAATTCGGATTTTTCCAGGGAAATGCAGCGGTCCGTCAAGGAATACCTGAAGGATTTTGATGCGGAGGCGTTCTCATGAAGCGAAGGATTCTGTATGGGCTGGTGTGTCTGCTTTTGTTGTTTGCCGCCGCTGCGCAGGCAGAAAGTACGGATGCCTACCGGGATGTGCAGCGGAAACTGCAGCAATTGGGTTTTCCCTGTGATGACGGGGATTATGAACGCGTGGTGCGGCTGATGGAAGAGGATCGGCAATGGGTGGAAATGCACGATGGTTTTCTGGCGGAGCAGTATACCGGCCCCGAATATTTTGCCTATGTTTACCTGATGGAGGAGGGCTTGGGCCTGTATGACCCAAATACCTTCACCTGGACCCCTGTTTCGGACAAGGTGTATGCCTTTGATGCGGAAGTGTTCCGGGTGGATACCATGTACACGGATATTCTGCAGCGGATCGACGGGATCGTGCCGGATATCGTCATTGAGGACGTGCAGGAAGATCTGTCCGGGATGACGGAAGAAATGGACCTGACAACGTATACCGATGGCACAAGAAAGGTTTCTTTCCTGTGCAACGGGCATGCCTATGAAACGGAATTGATCAGCTACGGCGATTGGGTGAACAGTGCATTTTTTGATTTTCTGGATGAGGTGCTGGCGAAGGAGGGATGCCCCCGGCAGCTCTATGTCCTGACACCCTTTTTTGATCAGATGGTGCTGTTGTATTACGGCAGCGAACAGGATGCCCGGACACTTTCCCTTATGATGGACTATATGGGCTATGCCGAAGATGAAGAGGAAGAGCCCGGCGGAGTGATTGATTTTTTCAAAGAATTGTTCAAAGATGATTGAAAGCGAAAAAAACGGTGTATATTAACGGCAGAAAAATGATTGTACAGGAGGCGGCAACATGAACCCCAAAGCGTTGTTTAAAATTACGTACGGTTTGTATGTGCTTTCGGCCCGGCAGGGGGAAAAGGACAACGGCTGCATCATCAATACCGTGATGCAGGTGGCGGAAAAGCCGGTGCGCCTTGCCATTTCGGTGGTGAAAGAAAACCTGACCTGCCAGATGATCCGGGAGACGGGCGTATTCAATGTATCCGCCATTTCCACCGAAGCGGATTTTGCCCTCTTCCAGCGGTTTGGCTTCCAGTCCGGCCGGGATGTGGACAAATTCCGGGGGTTTGAGGCAGTGAAGCGCAGCGAGAACGGGCTGTATTACGTGACGGAACAGACCAACGGCTTCCTTTCCGCCAAGGTAGTGGAGATGAAGGATCTTGGTACGCACATGCTGTTCATTGCCGAAGTGACGGACGGGGACGTGCTGTCCGACGGCTGGGCGTGCACCTATGCCTACTACCAGGCGGATATCAAGCCCAAGCCTGCCCCGGCAAAGAAAAAAAGCTGGGTGTGCGAAATTTGCGGCTATGTGCACGAAGGGGAAGACTTGCCCGATGATTTTGTGTGCCCCATCTGCAAACATGGTAAGGATGCCTTCCGCCCGATGGAAGCATAAATGAAGATTTAATTTGCATACCATGTGGTTCTGTGCTATGATGAAAACGCAGAACCACGTTTTTTATTTTCGAACAGGAGGGATAACGAATGAAAAAAGCACTGGCGATGATGCTGGCCCTTTGCATGCTTTTGTGCATGGGCATGGCGGCGGCAGAAAATGTTGTGACGGACAATGCGCTGATCGGCGTGTGGCTGTTGGATGAAGAATGCGAAAAGAGTCTGCTGGAGGATTTAGCCCCCTTGTCTTCCTTTTTCACGGTGACCATGGAGTTTGGCGGGGACGGCAAATGCTGTTTGATGGTTCAAAGTGAACAGTTTGGCGAGTCGGACGCCCAGGAAGCCAATTATGTGGTGACGGGCAACAAAATGCTGCTGAACGCCAAATTGTATGAATATGTGATCGAGAACGACACGCTCACCATGAAAAGCGACGAGGAGACGCTGGTGCTGACCCGCGTGAAGGAAGCCGACGTTGCCCCGGTGGCCGGGGAAGGCGGCGGGCTGGAGATCGTGCAAAAGAACGCCCACTATATCATGAACTACTCTTCCCCCAACGAGTATGTGTATGCCAAGGTGCAAAACAACGGCACGGAGCCGGTGTACCTGGATGATTGCACGGTGAAGCTGCTGGATGAAAACGGCGAAGCATTTGCCTGGCATGACTACGGCGATGCATTTGTGCAGAACCTGGAGCCCGGAGAGAGCACTTATCTGTCGGTGTGGATGTATGACGACGTGTCTCAAAAACCTGCGGATTATGAACTGACCCTGCAGGAGGACGATGAACCGCTGTATACCTACCGGCGTTTCCCGGTGAAAGTGGAATGGAAAGCGGAAAAGAACTTCCTTGACGAAGACGTGATAAGCCTGTATACAACCGTAACCAACGATACAGAGGAAGTGGCGTATGACCTGCATCTGGCCATGGTGCTGCTGGATGGCGAGGGGAACCTGCTCTATATCGGTGAAGAGATGCTGTACGATACCGGCCTGCTTCCGGGCAGCGGGGTGGTGGTGTGCCATCAGGTGCCGGATAGCTTCTCTGCCTATTATGCAGAAAACGGGCTGACGCCTGCGGCGGCGGATGCCATTGCCTTCACCGAAACCTTTCTTGAATAAAAAAGAAGCGAGCCCTTTGAGGCTCGCTTTTCTTACGGAAGGAACAAAGCACAGAAAATGTTTTTTGCAGGCTCCAGCCAGCGGGGCACCTGCTCGTTCAGAAGGGAGCGGATGGTGAAAACATCCGCAAGGGCAGCGTCCCCCACATGGTGGTACAGGCTGCCCACAGCTTCCGACTGGCCCAGGGCGATCATGCCCCGGGCAGAATCCCCGATGGCCAGGTATTGCCCCAGGGCCACGGCGCCGGCGGAGAAGCAGCCAACTGCCACCGCGCCAACGGCAATGAGCCCCAGACAAATGGCGCCAAAGGCTATCAACCCTGCGGCGAAGGAACCGAATGCCAGCGCACCCAGGGCAAAGCAGCCGCCGGAAAATACGCCCAGGGAAAGCACGCCGAAGGAAAAAATGCCCCGGGAGAAAAGCCCCAGGCTGAACACGCCTTTGGCCTTCAGCCCCAGCGCGAAAAAGCCGTGGGCATTGCGGCCGATGTGATACAGGGGCATGCCGAACACCGTTTTTTCGCTTTTCTTTTCGGGGAACGTCATGTGAAGGGTCAGGCTGCGGCCGGCGGCGCTGAAGGAGGGAGAGGGCTGAGCGGGGGTGGTGCGCTGTTCCACATCGTCTTTCAGCAGATAATCCATGGAGCAGCCGAACAGGTTGCCCATTTTGATCAGCCGGTCCGTTTCGGGGTAGGCCAGGCCGCTTTCCCATTTGCTGATGGACTGGCGGGATACCTGCAATAGCTCCGCCAGCTGCTCCTGGGTGTAATTGTTTTCTTTGCGCAGCTGGGACAGTTTTTCGCCAAAGGTCATGTTTTCATGTCTTCCTTTCGTTGGATGATGGTGCAATTGTAGGGGAAAAAGGGAAAAAACACCATCTTTTTTGCCGTTCTTTTTGTAAACTTAGGGTTGCAAAGGGGGTTTCGGCTTATTATAGCACAAAAAAATCGCCTTTTCCAAGGAAGGGCGGGGCCGTATTGCATTTTTGCGGTGCTTTCTGTATAATGAACGCAAATGAACGGAGGAAATGACCATGGCTGTTACTTTTCGCAATTTTCGCCTGCTCAGTGATTACCCGGCGGTGTATGATTTTTTGTGCGATGTTTATACGCCGGATAACGCCAATGGCGTCAAGCCGCCTTTTGTGGAATATGCCCTGTGCTCTGACTGGATGGATGCCACCTATTGCCATCGCTGGGGCATCTGGGAAGAAGAAGGGAAGATGGTGGGCTTTTGCTTTACCGAAAATCCCCGGACGGATGTGTATTTCTGCCTGCGGCCCGGCTATGAAGCGTTGGCGGAAGAAATGGTGCAATACGCCGCGGAACATATGCAGCTTGCCGGGGAGGAGCAGCGGCTGGTGATTTTTGAAGCACAGCAGGCTGTTTTGCAGCAGGCGGAGAAGGCCGGATATTATAAGGAATTCGGCTATACCGACTATGGCTATTATTACGACCGGCCCTTTGAACGGAAATTGCCGGAAGGGTATCGCTTCACCGATCCCGGAGAAGTGGATGCGGCCAAAGCGGATGAATGCTGCTGGAAGGGCTTTGACCATGAAAAGGAGGAAGGCCCCTGGGATGGGGATTTTGAAAGCGCCCTGCGTTTAGCGACGGCCCCTCATTTCACCCCGGAGTGTGCCATGGCGGTGGTGGATGAACAGGGGAAGTATGCCTGCTACGGCGGCATGTGGTGGACGGAAAGAAACAAGCTGGCCTATCTGGAGCCCCTTTGCACCGTGCCGGAGCACCGCCAGAAAGGCCTGGCGGCGGCGCTGCTTTGCGAAATGGCCAGGCGCATGGGGGAAAAAGGTGCCACGCTGATGACCGGCGGCGGGGATGTGTTCTATCAGAAAATCGGTTTTCGGCCCACCTGCACCTGGACCTTCTGGAAAAGGAAAAAGCAATAAGAAAAAACCTGCGGTTTGCGCCGCAGGTTCTTTTTTTACACATCATCCCGGGTGATGTTTTTCAGCCAGCTCATTTTTTTGTAATGCCACAAGTTCACCGGAATCTTCACAAACTCATCCAGATACAGGATGAAATACACCCACATTTCCGGCAATTTCAGCACAAAGGCGCAGATCAGCCCGATGGGCACCGCATACCCCCACATGGCGAACAGATCGCAGATCAGGCCGTATTTCACGTCGCCGCCGGCACGGAAAATGCCGCAGATGAGCATGGTGTTCAGGCTCATGCCCAGAACGTAATAGGCGTTGATGAACAGCATCAGGGGCAATTCCTGCCGCACCACATCGGTGACGGTTACGTACAGGTGCATAAAATCCATCACCAGCGGGCTGCACAAAAGGATCAGCCCGCCGCCCAGAACGGCCGTCCAGATGCTGATGCCGATGAACCGCTTTGCATATGCCTTGGCTTCGGCCAGCTTGTTGTCGCCCATGGCCTGGCCCAGCACGATGGCGGCGGCGGAGGAGGTGCCGAAGCATACTACGGTGCCGAAGTTTCGCACCACATTGGCCACGCTGTTGGCGGCCACGATATCGGTGCTCAAATGGCCAAGAATGGCGGAATATACGCTGATGGCCAGGCCCCAGATCATGTCGTTCCCGGCGGAGGGGATGGCCATGTGCAGAAAGTCCCTGGTCAGGGAGCCGGCCTTTTGCATCAGGTACCGCAGGCGCAGCCGGATAATGCGGCACCGAAGGCCGTCCGCCAGGCAGATGGCGGCTTCCGCCACCCTGGTGATGGTGGTGGCCAGGGCTACGCCCAGTATGCCCAATTCCGGGAAGGGCCCCCAGCCAAAGATGAAACAGGCATTGAGCACCACGTTCATCACAACGGCCATGGAGTGCACGGCGGCGCTCATTTTCACCCGGCCCACGCTGCGCATTACGCTCAGGTAAACCTGGGCCAACGCCCCCAGCACATAGGAGGCGCACACGGCCTGCAGGTACACAACGCCGTTTTGGATCACCGCCCCGTCGTCGGTAAACAATTGCATGATGGGGCCGGGGAAAACGGCGGCGGCCAGCGTGAAAAACAGGCCCACCAGCAGGGCAAAACGAAGGCTGAGGCCCAGCACCCTTTCCACCGTTTTCTTATCGCCCTTTCCCCAGTACTGGGCGCTCATCACGGCGGCAGCGGAGGACAGCCCGAACATCAGGTTGCTGACGGAAAAGGCCACATTGCCTGCCAGGGAAGAGGCGGCCAGCGCCTGCTGGTTGACAAAGGACAGCATGATGATATCCGCCGAGCTGACGGCGGCGTCCATGAAATTCTGCAGGGCGATGGGCAGGGTGATTTTCAGGGCGTTTTTGTAAAATGCTTTCTTTTCCGCCCGGCTGCCAAGGGTCGGTGCGGTGGGAGTGCATTGCATGGTTCATTCTCCTTATCCGGTGTGTTCAAAGGGTGCATATTCGCCGCCTGTTTTCTTTTCCCTGCAGGCTCAGAAAAAAAGACAGGCAGGCCGCCTGTCTTTTATTGTTTGCTTATTCTGCCCGGTAAATGGCAATGGTGAGGGCGCCGTCCTGGGCGGAGGCATCAATACGCACGGGGTAGGGGAAAAGGTTGCGGAAACGCAGGTTCAGGGCAGAATTGCCAACGGCGGCGTCCACCTCGATGGGCAGGTAGCTGGCGCCGTTGTTGCCGTGGGCACGGCGCTGCAGTACATGCAGCCCGGGCAATTGCAGCACCACGTTGTACAGCGTGGAAGCCACCTGACAGGTGCCGCCGCCGTAGGCCAGCTTGGTGCCTTCGTCAATCAGTGCCGGTGCCGGGAAATAGCCGTTCTTTGCGTTGTAGGGGCCGATTTGCTTGTTGAAGTTGAATTCGTCGCCGTGGTACATTCTGATGGCGCACAGCTTTTCGCAGGCCACGTCAATGTTCTTCATGCGGCTGATGTTTTCTTCGTTGGTGGTCAGCTTATAGAAGGAGGTGTAGGCGGCGATGGGGGCGTCCGTGCCCGCCGCCTCGGGGTAATAATACACCGGCACCGGGCTTTCCAGCAGGTTGGAATCGATGTAGGCGTACTGGCGGTGGAAAATCAGCTTGGCATAGCCGTTTTCATAGCCGATGATGGAAATCTTGGCCCCTTTATGCAGGGTGACCAGGGTTTCGCCGCTGCCCATATCCGTCGTCACCGGTGCATCCTGTGCCGAAACGGTGGTGATGTACTGGTTGAATTCCACGCCGTAGGGGGGCGTAGTGGAAGCATCCTTCACTTTGGGCCATTCCAGGCACACCCTTTTCACATAGCCCGTTACGTTGTACTTGGCGCAGGTGACGTAGGCGAAGGTAGGGTCCAGGGAATGAACGTAAACATACACATGCTCGGGGATGGAGGTGAAATGGTCAATCCCTTCGGTTTTGTCCACGCTTCTGTACACCTTGGCGCCGATGCGGGTGCGGGCGGAATAAAGCCGGGGCAGCTCTTCCTCCGGGGTTTCCTCCGCACAGCAAAAAGCCCCTTGCAGGGGCAAAAGGGCAAGCATGAGAAGCAGCGCAATGAAACGTTTCAAGACGGTTTATTCTCCTTTGTATACCGCCACAAACAGGGCGTAATCGTGGCAGGAAGCATCAATGCGGATGGGGAAGGGATAATCGTTGCGGAAGATAAGGTTCAGGTCGTCACGGCCGCTGGAGGCGTCCATGCCGTGGGGCAGGTAGGCGGCGCCGCTGTTGCCGTGGGGCTTGCGCATGGTAACGGTGATGCCGGTCAGCTGGATGAGGGTATCCCACAGGGTGGAGGACACCTGACAGCTGCCGCCGCCGTAACCTTCGGAAAGCTCGCCGTCCACCAGCACGGGGGCGGGCATGTAGCCGTTTTCCTTGCTGAAGGGGGATACGGTGTCGTTGAAGTTCATGCTTTCGCCGGGCTGCAGGGTTTTGCTGATGTAGCCGCAGGCCACATTCAGGTTGTTGATGCGGCTTTCGTTGGTGTTGTAGAAGGAGGTGAACACGGCCAGAGGCACATCGGTGCCGGCCGTTTCCACGCTGGGGGCCACGGGCAGCATTTCGGCCACATCGTTGGAATTGATATAGCCGTACTGGCGGTGGTAGATCAGCTTGATCCAGCCGTCTTCACTGCCAAGCACCGCCACCCGGGCGCCGTTCGTCAGCACGGACAGGGTTTCGCTGTCGGCGCTTTTTTCGGCCTTTACTTCCACGGTGCGGTCAATTTCGAGGTAGTAAGGCTGCACCCACACAGGATAAGGGGGCGTGTTTTTTGTGTCCACCGCTTCCGTCACGTCAATGCGCTGGCGGATGATGTAACCGGTGCGGCCGTCATTGAGCACCACCTCCACCCATTCGGGGTACATGGCGGTGATGTTGATCTTGTTGCCGGGATCCAGGTACTTGACGGCCTTGGATTCCTTATCCATTTTGGCGTACACCTTGGTGAAACTGTCTTTATAGCGGTAGGTGATGATGCCGCGGTACAATACGTCCTTGGCGCAGGCGTTTTGCAGGGGCAGCATGCCCATCATCAGTACCGCAGCCAGCAGAAAGGATACGATCTTTTTCAATTCCCATTCCCTCCGTAAAGGTACAATTTCTCAATGACACATATTCTTGGATATTATAGCACATTTTATACGCAAGGCCAACAGGCAGAGCAAGAATTTACAAAAACTTTGTGGAAAAAAGCAGAAAAAAAGGGAGCTGCAGCTGCTGCAGCTCCGGAACGGTTGGTTCAGTCGAAGTAATAGGGCTGGCCGGTTTTGGCGGACGTGTAAATGGCTTCCAGGATGCGGGTGACGCAGGCGGCCTGCTCCGGCTGCACACAAAGGTTTCCTTCGCCCATCACAGCCTTCATGAACACCTTGTGCTCCAGTTCGTGGGGCTTGCCGGCGCTTTCGCTGTCATAGAAAGCAGCGCCGCCGGGCTTGAAATCCGGGTTCATGGTGTACTGGCTGCCGCACATGACGCCGTTGATGGTGAGCTTTCCGCCGTGCATATCGGCGCCGGCCTTATCGCCGCACAGCACTGTGCAGGCTTCTTCCACTTCCAGGGTGTTCAGCGCCCAGGAGGCGTTCACCTGGATGGTGGCGCCGTTTTCCATCACCACAAAGCCGAAGGCGCTGTCTTCCACGGTGAACTTTTCCGGGTCCCAGTCCCCCCAGGCGTTGCCGGAGCGGGTCTGGTCGTTCAGCTTATGGTAGGTGGTGCCCACGGCGTATTTGGGTTTGTAGTTGTTCATGGTCCACAAGGTCAGGTCCAGGGCGTGGGTGCCGATATCGATGAGGGGGCCGCCGCCCTGCTCGTATTCGTTGAGGAACACGCCCCAGGTGGGCACGGCACGGCGCCGGATGGCGTTGGCCTTGGCAAAATACACATCGCCCAGCACGTCCTTTTCGCACAGCTCCTTCAGGCACAGGCTGTCGGGACGGTAGCGGTTCTGGTAGCCGATGGTGAGCACCTTGCCGGTGCGCTTCTGGGCGTCCACCATTTTCAGGGCTTCTTCATAATTGATGGCCATGGGCTTTTCGCACATGACGTGCCGGCCGCTTTCCAGTGCGGCCACGGTGATCTCGGAATGGCTGCGGTTGGGGGTGCAGACGAACACCACGTCCATTTCCTCTTTCAGCATTTCCCGGTAATCGGTAAACACCTTGGCGCCGGGGGCACCGTAATGGGCGCAGGCGGCTTTTGCCTTTTCTTCAATGATGTCGCAGAAGGCCACCACTTCGCACAGGCCCACTTTCTGGATGGCGGGCAGGTGCTTGCCGCCGGCGATGCCGCCGCAGCCCACAATACCGGCTTTCAGTTTGCTCATGAACAGGAACCTCCTTTTGTATTTTACCCGGGGTTAAGAAAACAGCCGCCGGGTCATTTTCTTCTTTTTTTTGCTGTGATGAAACAGCGAATGCATTTTTTCCTTGATATCCTTCATGGGCACACCTCCTTTAACCAAAGGGTGTGCAGAAAAGGAAAAACTTATCCTTCAATGACGATGGTATCGCCTTTTTCGTGGGGGAAGGTGCGGCCGTCGTGCAGGGTGAGCACGCCCCTGGAAGCGGCCAGGATGCAGGCTTTTTTCAGCTTGCCCTTTTCCCATTCCACATCCACGGTGTAGCCGCCCCGGGCGCGCAGGCCCCGGACGCAGCCCTCCTGCCATTTATCCGGCAGGGCAGGAAGCAGATGCAGGCAGCCGTTCTGGCTTTGCAAAAGCATTTCTGCCATGCCGGCGCAGGCGCCGAAATTGCCGTCGATCTGGAAGGGCGGATGGGCGTCGAACAGGTTCAGGTAGGTGCCGCCGCCGTGGTAGGAGGGTTTGCCGGGGGCACGGCCTTCCACCACTTTCAGCTGGTCGTCAATCAGCTTCAGGGCATGGTTGCCGTCCCTCAGGCGTGCCCACTGGTTGATGCGCCAGCCCATGGCCCAGCCGGTGGATTCGTCTCCCCGGCGAGAAAGGCTCACCCGGCAGGCTTCGGCCCACTCCGGCGTCGTATCCGGGGTGATGGAATGGCCGGGGTGCAGCCCCCACAGGTGGGAAATGTGGCGGTGGTGGATTTCTTTTTCCTCAAAGTTTTCGTTCCATTCCAGCAGCTCGCCGTCCTTGCCGATGGCAAACAACTGCAAATCGGGCAGGCAGGCCGCCGCTTTCTGCGTCCATTCGTTTTCGATATGCAGGATATGGGCTGCCTTCAGCAGACTTTCGAACAGATCCAGCATCAAGGCCTGGTTCATGGCGGAATACTGGGCGAGGGCGATCACTTTTTCTTCCAGCATGTATTCGTTTTCCGGGGAGGTGGCAGGGGCAAAGACCCACTTGCCTTTTTCGTTCTTCACCAGCATGGACAGGCAGAATGCCGCGCAATCGGAAAGGATGGGGAAGGCTTCTTCCCGCAGGAATGCTTCATCCCCGGTGAACTGATACTCATCCCACACATGCTGGCACAGCCAGGGCAGGGAAAAATTCCACAGGGCATACAGGCCGCAGCCGTGGATGGATGCCCCCACCGGGGTGCTCATGCGCCACAGGTCGGTATTATGGTGGGCAACGGAGCCGGGGGCGCCGTACCATTCCTTCGCTGTGCGTTTGCCGCTTTCCGCCAGTTCCCGGATCAATTGCATCAGGGGGGCGTGGCAGGGGAAGAGGTTGGTTTGCAGGGTGGGCCAGTAGTTCATCTGGGTGTTGATGTTGATGGTGTAATTGCAGTTCCAGGGTGGCGTGATGTAATCGCACCAGATGCCCTGCAGGTTGGTGGCCTGGGTGCCTTCCCGGGAGGATGCGATGGTGAGGTACCGGGCAAAATGGAAATAAAGGGCGTAGAGGGCGTTATCCTTTTTGCCCTCTTCGTGGGCGTAAAGCCGTTGATCCGTGGGCAGGGAAAGGCCTTCGCCCAGGGTGATTTCCGCCCGGTTGTACAGGGATTGGTGATCGGCCGTATGGGCGGCAAGCAGGCGGGCATAGCCCATTTCCCGGGCGGCCTTCAGGGTGTCCCGGCAGGGGGCGATATAGGGCTTGCCTTCCAGGACGGGGTGCTTGTTCCAGCCGCTGAAGGAGGTGCGGATATCCAGGTACAGAACGGCTTCCGTGGCGCCGAATACATGAATGCCGCCGCCCCGGCGGATGGCATAGCCGCCCCGGTGTTCCATTTCGGCACGGCAGTAAAAGCCCATGCCCTGATCGGCGTTTTCTTTGCCCGCTTCCATTTCTTCCCGGTTGCCCTGGAAGACGGTATCGTGGTAGCGGCAAACCGGCGCATTGCCCCGGAAGGAAAGGGCCTTTTCTTCCATTTCCATTTGTGCATCCAGGGAAGGCGACAGGCGGAAGGAAAAATCCAGCGCCCCTTCCCTGTCGCAGGAAAGGCGGACCACCAGGCACTGGTGGGGATGGGAAACAAAGCTTTCCCGGGTGTAGGTAACGCCGCCGGTTTTGTAGGATACGGTGTGCACGGCGGTGCGCATATCCAGCCGGCGTACGTAATCTTCCACAGGGGTGGCGTAATGGAAGGAAAGCTGCAGGTCCCCGGCGGCCAGGTACACCTGGCTCCAGTAGCCGGTGTGCTTTTGTTCCATCAGCCGCTGGGCTTCCTCGTACCGGCCCTGCATTGCCATTTCCCGGGCCTTGAGGAAGGTCTGGGGGGCGTTTCCCTTTTCGTAATGCATGGGATAGCCGGACCAGAGGGTATCTTCGTTCAGGGAATAGCATTCGTTTTCCACACTGCCGTATACCATGGCGCCAAGGCGGCCGTTGCCAAGGGGCAGGGCCTCGTTCCAGTTGGCGGCCGGCTGGCGGTAATACAGAACATGGGCGTTATCGTGCATGTTGATTTCTCCTTATCGGTGAATGTTCATCAGGCCCGGCTGCAGTTCGGCCACGGCTTCGTCGGCAGCCATGATTTCTCCGTCCACATTCAGGCGCATGCCGGGGGCAGAAAAGACGATTTTTTTTGCACGCACAAAATGGGTTTCGGGGAAGGTGAGAATTTTGCCCCGCAAAAGGCCGATCAGCCGCAGGGGCAGCTTATAGCGCTTGATTTTGTCCACCATCACAATGTCCATCAGCCCGTCGTCGGCCCGGGCGTTCGGGGCTACCACCATGCCGCCGCCGATGACGCCGCCGTTGGCTGCTGCGATGACGAAAAGCTCCTTTTGCTCTGCCGGGCCGTCGTCGATCCGGCAGGTGACGGGAATGGGGCGGAAACGGAACAGCGCACACAATACGCCCCAAAGGTAGGGCAGCAGGCCGCGGCAGTATTTCTTTGCCTTGTTTGCATAATCCAACACCGCCACGTCAAAGCCGGTGCCGATTTCGTTGAGGAAGGGGCGGCCGTTGAGGAGGCCGATATCGGTGGGCAGAGCGGGCTTTTGCAGCACTGTATCCAAAGCCGAAAGGGGGTCTTTGGGAATGCCCAGGGTTTTGCGGAAATCGTTACCGGTGCCGGCGGGAATGATGCCAAGGGCGCAGGCAGTGCCCATCAGCCCCCGGGCCACTTCCAGGGCGGTGCCGTCGCCGCCGATGGAAAGCACGGTGGATGCGCCGCTTTTAGCAGCTTCCCGGGCCAGGTGCGTGGCATGGCCGGGGGATGTGGTTTCCAGAAAAACGGCGGGAATATTTTTATCTTTCAGTGCCTGTTCAACCTGAAGGGCAGTTTTTTTCCCCAGGCCGCTGCCGGCGGTGGGGTTGAAGATGGCATAGAGCATAATGTGCCTTTCTGAACGTTTATTTTTACCATATCATACCGCAAAATGGGGAAAGCGTAAAGTGGCGCGGGACAACTTTTTTCATTTTTCGACAGCCGGGAAAGAAGGGTTTACGGATGGCGAATTTTGTGGTAAAATAACAAATGGATATGTATACAGATATGGCCGGATGGCTGTGGGACGGGAGGAAAGGGCATGGATAACCGCCTTGCGCTGCGCTTGCAGCAGATCCTGGGAAAAATGAATGTACCCATCACCGTGCTGGACGAGGACGGCAACAGCCTCATTCCTGCCAGCGATATCCGCTTTGAATTGCCGCCCATGCAGAAGGCGGGGGAAGCGGTGTACCACGAAGGGCGCTTTTTCCAGACGAGCACCACCCAGCAGAACCTGGTGTTTATGGTGACCAGCCAGGATTTGCCCCAGGCCCGGGATACCCTTACCCTGTGTGACGCCATGGTGGGCGCCCTGGCTGCCGCCAATGCAGCGGGCAATGATATCAACAACGCCTACCAGCGCATTTTGCAGAACGAGCTTTCCCTGGCGGAGCTGGAAGCGGTGGCGGATGAATACAACATTCGCATCAACGGCAGCCGCTGTGTGCTTCTGATGCACATGGTGCAGGTGCAAAAGAGCAGTGCCTACGATATTCTGCAGGATCTGCTTCCCATGAGCGGCAATGACGTATTGGTGAGCATGGACAAGCATACCGCCGTGTACCTTAAAGACGCTGCCGGCCTGGAAGAGGAAGAGGACCTGCTGCAGTTTGGCTGTGCCCTGCAGGAAACGCTGATGGGAGAAACGGCCCTTTCCGTTACCATTGGCATCAGCAACGTGACCAATGAGCTTTCCCAGCTGCACACCTGCTACCGGCAGGCCCGGCGGGCCATCGAAATCGGCCGCATCTATTCCCCGGAAAAAACGGTGCACATGTACCGCACCATGTACCTGCAGCGCTTCCTGGCCGACCTGAACCCGGACGTGGCCAGCCATTACTATGGCCTTTTATTCAATCCAGCTACCAACCGGCTTTTCAGCGATGAAATGCTGCATACCATCGAAATGTTTTTCCAGAAGGATCTGAACCTTTCCGAAACGGCCCGGCAGCTGTATATCCACCGCAATACCCTGGTGTACCGGCTGGACAAGGTGCAGCGGGCACTGGGGCTGGACCTGAGAAAGTTTGATGATGCGGTCACGTTCAAAATGCTGTTTGAAATGCGCAAGTGCGGCCATAATAGAGCCGCGGGGAAAAAGAACAACTAATATCCGGAAGAAGGAATGAACACATGAAAAAACGCTTTATCTCTTTCCTGCTGATTGCAGTGACCGCCCTGACGCTGGTCACTTTTTCCGCCCATGCCAGCGGCCTGCTGGATTTTCTCAAGCCCAAGGAAACCGTCACCATTTCCGTGGAGGAATATGAACAGCTGAAGCAGTATGAAAAGCTGGAAATGGTGCGCCAGTATATTGAAAGATGGTACTACATTGAGCCGGACGATACCAAATTGATGGAAGGTGCCATTCAGGGCATGCTGATGAGCCTGGAAGATCCCTATTCCTTCTATTATGCTCCGGAAGACTGGTCCACCATGTGGGAAGACGATAAAGGGGAATATGCCGGCATCGGCCTGAACCTGCTGGGCAGTTATGAAGATTACACCGTGACGGTGATCCGCGTGTTCAAGGATACCCCTGCCCAGGAAGCAGGCGTGCGTAAGGGCGACTTGCTGGTGCGGGTGGAAGACATTGAAGTGGACGCCTATTCCATGCAGGAAGCGGTGGATGTGATGCGGGGCACCGTGGGCGAAGAAGTGGAAATTGAAGTGTACCGCGACGGCGAATACCTTACCTTCACCATGCCCCGGGCCATCATTCAGGTGAACCGGGTGGAAAGCTGCATGCTGGAAAACAATGTGGGCTATATTGCCCTGTATGCCTTTGAAGGCGATTGCCAGAAAGAGTTTGCCGCGGCGTTTGATGCGCTGCAGCAGCAGGGCGCAAAGGCGCTGGTGATCGACGTGCGCGACAACCCCGGCGGCTGGGTGGACGGCGCGGTGGAAATTGCCGACCTGTTCATGGACAAGGGCATGCTGGCCTATTCCATGGACCGCGACGGAAACAAGGACGTGATGGAAACCACGGACGGCAAGACGGAAATGCCCATTGTGTTCCTGGTGAACGAAAACAGTGCCTCTTCTTCCGAAATTCTGGCCGGCGGTATGCGGGACCAGGGCCTGGCCAGGCTGGTGGGCGTGAAAACCTTCGGCAAGGGCATCATCCAGAACGTTATTCCCCTGGATAGCTTTGTGCCGCAGCTGTCTTCCGACGGCTTCCAGATGACCGTTGCCCAGTACTATTTCCCCTCCGGTGAAGCCATCCACAAGGTGGGCATTGAGCCCGATGTGGTGGTGGAAATGCCGGAAGAAATGAAGAGCCAGCTGTTCCAGCTGGGGGATATGAACGATCCTCAGCTGAAAGCGGCTTGGGAAGAAGCCGTGAAAATGGTTCGGGAATAATGCCTGTATCTCTGGGTGGGGCCAATGCCCCGCCCTTTTTCTTTGCTTGAAAAAAGAAGCGGAAAACGGTATAATAAACGGAGTATGTTTTGCGGAGGTTGCTTTGCATGCGCACACGGGATATGACGGTGGGCAAGCCTGCCAAAATGATCCTTGCTTTTGCCCTGCCCATGATGGCGGGGAACATTTTTCAGCAGCTGTACACCATTGTGGACGCCTTTTTTGTGGGCCGCTTTGCCGGGATGAATGCCTTGGCGGCCGTGGGCGCGGCCGACTGGCTCAGCTGGCTGGTGTTCGGCATTGCCTGGGGGTATACCCAAGGGTTTTCGGTGCTTATTTCCCAGCGTTTTGGCGCCGGGGATGCGCAGGGGCTAAAGAAAGCGGTGGCCAATTCCGTCACGCTGACGGGCATCATCTGCGTGGCCATTTCGGTGGCCAGCCTGATTCTGGCCCGGCCCATGCTGCGTCTGCTGGAAACCCCGGACGAGATCATGGCCGATGCGTCCGTATACCTGTATGTACTGTTCGGTGCGCTGCCCATTCTGGGGGCGTACAACGTGCAGGCCGGTATCCTGCGGGCAGTGGGGGATGCCAGGACACCCCTGTATGCCATGATCATTGCGTCCTTTACCAACATCGGGCTGGATGCGCTGTTTGTGATCTGGTTCCAATGGGGTGTGCCCGGGGCGGCTGCAGCCACGGTGATCGCCCAGGGGGCATCCGCCGTTTACTGTTATGTGATTTTGCGGCGCATCCCCCAGGTGCGGCTGACAAAGGCCGAGCTGAAAATGGAAAAGGCAACTTGCCGGGAACTGATCCGGCTGGGGACTCCTACCGCCATGCAGAACATTGTGATCGGCGTGGGCGGCACGGCGGTGCAGCGGGTGGTGAACCAGTACGGTACGGTGTTCGTGGCGGGCTTCACCGCCACCAACAAGCTGTACGGGCTGATGGAAATGGCCTCTGTGTCCCTTGGCGGTGCGCTGTCTGCCTATGTGGGGCAGAATTATGGGGCCGGAAAATTCCGCCGCATCCGTCAGGGCGTCCGGGTGGGCGCCGGGATTACGGTGGCGGTCAGTTTTGTGATCGCAGGGCTGCTGTTCCTGTTTGGAAGGCCGGTGCTTTCCCTGTTTATTGAATCGCCGGATGCAAAGCTGATCAGCGATTGCCTGGACGTAGCCCAGAATTACCTGAACGCCATGCTGGTGGGGCTGTTTGTATTGTATCTTTTGCATGCCTACCGCTGTGCCCTGCAGGGCATGGGGGATACGGTGACGCCCATGGTGAGCGGCGTGGTGGAATTGCTCATGCGCGTGGGCGCGGTGATGATTCTGCCCATGTTCATCGGCGAATGGGGCGTATATTTTGCGGAACTGTGTGCCTGGTTTGGCGCCATGGTGCTGCTGGTTTCCGCTTACTATATCCGCATCAGGAAACTGCCAGACGGAGATTTTGCCGAAGGAGGAAGATAAAAAATGGATTTTGTACAGATTCTGGCCCAGGAGTTCCACCTGCGGCCCCAGCAGGTGCAGGCGGTGATCGAATTGACCGATGCCGGCAACACCATTCCCTTCATTGCCCGCTACCGTAAGGAAATGACCGGGTCGCTGGACGATCAGGTGCTGCGTGAACTGACGGACCGGCTGGAATACCTGCGGGGCCTGGAAAAGCGCAAGGGAGAAATTGAAAAGGCGCTGAACGAGCAGGGAGTGATGACGGAAGAGTTGCAGGAAAAGCTGAACAAAGCCGTCACCCTTGCCGAGCTGGAGGATATTTACCGTCCCTTCCGGCCCAAGCGCCGCACCCGTGCCACCGTGGCCAAGGAAAAGGGCCTGGAGCCCCTGGCCCTGTGGCTTTTGATGCAATTGCCCGGCGGCAAAGTGCAGCAGGAAGCGGAAAAGTATGTAAACGAAGAAAAAGACGTGCCCGATGCCGAAAGCGCGCTGGCCGGTGCCCGGGATATCATTGCGGAATCCGTCAGTGATGATGCGGCCCTGCGCAAGGACCTGCGTGCGCTGCTTTTGCGGGAAGGCGTTATTGCCACTTCTGCCGCCAAGGAAGAAGACAGCGTGTACAGCATGTACTACACCTACCAGGAACCGGTGCCCCGGATGGCCGCCCACCGCATTCTGGCAGTGAACCGCGGGGAAAGGGAAGAATTTTTGAAGGTTTCCCTGCAGGTAAATGAGGAAAAGGCCATCCGCACCATCCTGAACGCTTTTGTGCGACCGGGTTGCGAACAGGCAAGCCAGGTGGAGGAAGCCTGCCGGGATGCCTGGGAGCGGCTTTTGTTCCCGGCGCTGGAGCGGGAAATCCGCAATACCCTCACCGACCGGGCAAACGAACAGGCCATCCGGGTGTTCAGCCAGAACCTGCATCAATTGCTCATGCAGCCCCCCATCAAGGGCAAAGTGACCCTGGGGGTGGACCCCGGCTTCCGCACCGGCTGCAAACTGGCGGTGGTGGATGAAAACGGCAAGGTGCTGGAAACCGGCGTGGGCCATTTTACCCTGCCCGGCCAAACCTTCCAGAAGGAACAGAGCGCCAAGCTCATAAAATCCATGGTGAAGCGCCATGGGGTGACCGCTATTGCCATCGGCAACGGTACTGCCAGCCGGGAAAGCGAGCAGTTCATTGCTTCCCTGCTGCCGGAATTGCCCGGCGCCGCCTATGTGATCGTTAGCGAAGCCGGGGCTTCCGTGTATTCGGCCAGCAAGCTGGCGGCCCAGGAATTCCCGGAATTTGACGTAAGCCTTCGCAGCGCCGTTTCCATTGCAAGGCGCATGCAGGACCCCCTGGCGGAGCTGGTGAAAATTGACCCCAAGGCCATCGGTGTGGGCCAGTATCAGCACGACCTGAAGCAAAATGAGCTTTCCGGCGCTTTGGACGGCGTGGTGGAGCAGTGCGTGAACATGGTGGGCGTGGAAGTATCCACCGCTTCTGCGGAACTTCTTTCCCATGTGGCGGGCATCGGCCCGGCGCTGGCGAAAAACATTGTGGCTTACCGGGAAGAAAACGGCATCATCAGCCGTGCTGCCCTGAAGAAGGTGCCCAAGCTGGGGCCCAAGGCCTTTGAGCAGTGCGCCGGTTTTTTGCGGGTGGCGGACAGCAAAAACGCTCTGGATGCCACCGCCGTGCACCCCGAAAGCTATGACGCAGCCAAGCAGCTTTTGCAGGCCTTGTCCATTGACATGAAGGAAGTAAAGGGCGGCGTGCCCGGCATTGGTGAAAAAGCAAAAGCCTTTGGCATGGAGAAGCTGGCGGAAGTGACCGGCCTTGGCCTGCCCACCCTGCAGGACATTGTGCGCGAACTGGAAAAGCCCGGGCGTGATCCCCGTGAAGATTTGCCCAAGCCCGTCCTGCGCACCGACGTGCTGGACATGAAGGATCTGCAGCCCGGCATGGAACTGACCGGCACCGTGCGAAACGTGATCGACTTTGGCGCCTTTGTGGATATCGGCGTGCATCAGGACGGCCTGGTGCATATCTCGCGCCTTGCGGACAAGTTCATCAAGCATCCCTCCGAAGTGGTGAAGGTGGGGGATGTGGTGAAGGTCTGGGTGGTGGATGTGGATATGAAGAAAAAGCGCATTGCCCTGACCATGGTGAAAGACAGAAAGTAAGATACATCTGAGGTGAAGGAAGATGGACAGGCTCACGGACAATAACCTTTTGGTCATGGAGCTTTTTTCCGCGCTATTGCACGAAAGGGCCTGTCCCTTCACCAAAGAAGAGGTGGAAGGTTTTGCAAGGGATGTGGGCATGGATTGCGATGCCGCTTTCTGCGCGCTGGTGTGCGCCGTGTGCGGGCTGGACAGTGACCTGAACCCGCGTCACCGGCTGATTGCGGAAAAATACATTGCACCGGCCTTGAAAAAGCTGGAAACAGCGCCTTACAGGAACGACCCCTTCTATCAGCAGGTGCGGCTGCCGGAAAAAACGCTGGGGGAATGGCAGCTGACCCATCAGCAGTATGCACCCTACGAAATGTTTTGCTACGATGACACCGCGGAAATGGAGGATGGCCGGGAAATCCCCTGCATCGGCTATTTTACCGAAACCTTCCGCTATCCGGCCGTCTTGCAAAAGGGCAGGCTGTGGATGGCCATCACCCCCAACGAAGTGGAAACCATGAAGGCGGATATTGCTGCCGCGCATGGAAACATTCTGGTATTGGGGCTGGGCCTTGGTTATTATGCTTTCATGACGGCGCAGATGGAAAATGTGAGCCGGGTGACGGTGGTGGAACTGGACGAAAAGGTGATCCGCCTGTTTGAGGAAGAACTGCTGCCCCAGTTCCCAAACAAAGAAAAAATCCGGGTGATTCATGCCGATGCGTTTTCCTATGTGGAAAAGGAAGCGGCGAAAGAGCAGTACGATTTTGTGTATGCGGATATCTGGCACGACGTGCTGGACGGCACGCCCATGTACCTGCGTTTCCGGGCGCTGGAAAAACATGTGCCCGGGGCGGATTGGCGGTACTGGGTGGAAAAGAGCATGCTGATCTGGCTGCGGGGGGTGATAAAAGAGGAAAAAGCGGAAGGAAAAAGTGCGCTTGGCTGCATGTTTGCCGCTTTGCCGGATGAAGAAGCAGCCTCCCTTGCCCGCTTGAAGGAACAGACGAAAAGGATTCCCTTCCAGTGGCTGGAGCAAACTGAAACCTGAAAACGGGAAGAAATATTTCCCTGAAAACTTGACATGAAAAATACGCAGTTTTATAATATGTACAGACCGAGAGTGTGTACAAATGGACAACTGCGTATTTTTTCGTAGCCTCTTTTTATCACTTGAACCGTTCCCGGAGAGCAGTGCCTTTTACATTTTCTGCCCAAATTCCGCACAAAGGGAAAATAAAAGCATGAAAAAATTTCTGAATGACAGCCTGTATGAACGGTTGGTGGATGATCAATACCGTTATTATCTGCAGATGCAGCTGGCCTGCCTGCTGCTGGGGCTCGCCGGGCTTTTGATGAGCGTGATGAACGTCATTGGTGCCAAGTGGGTGATGGCAGGGGTTACCTTTGCCTTCTTTCTGGTCAACATGGTCAACTTATTGCTGCTGCGGCGTTTTAAGCGCATGAGCACGCTGAACTGCCTGATTTTTGAAGGCTCCCTGCTGGCCGTGTGTACCTATTTTGTGATCACCGGCGGCGCCGAAGGCTTCAGCCCCCACTGGATTCTGATCCTGCCCACCTGCGCCATGACCCTGCTTGGCAGAAAGCGGGGCGGGGCGCTGACGGGGGTGCTGTTTCTGGTGCTGGTATTTTTCATGTGGATCCCCTGGGGCAGAAATTTGCTGATGTATCCTTATGGCGATGTGTATTGCATGCGCTTCCCGGTGGTATACATGGTGGCGTCTGTGATTGGCTATGGCTTTGAAACCAGCAGGCTGATGGCCCTGCGGCAGATGTTCAAAACCCAGGACAAGATGCGCCTGCTTTCCGAAACGGACAGGCTGACGGGCCTGAGGAACCGCTATTGGTTCCAGGAAAGGCTTTCCAGGATCACCAGGAAGGATAAGGAAAAGAACGGCAGCGCCGCTTTCCTGCTGATGGATATTGACGCCTTTAAGAACATCAACGATACCTACGGCCACAAAACCGGCGATCAGGTGCTGGTGGAGGTGGCAAAGGAATTGCAGGCGGCTTTCCATAAAGAGGATCTGCTTTGCCGCTGGGGCGGGGAAGAATTTCTGGCTTATCTGCCCAGCTGTACGGCAGAAACCGCCCGGAACGCCGGTCAGACAGTGTGTGAGCTGGTGCGGAATACCAAGGTGCAGGATATGGAAGGAAACTCCATCCGGGTCACCATCAGCGTGGGCGTGGTGGTGCTTTCCGCTTCTTCCCAGGTGGATGAAGCCCATGCTTTCATTGAAGCGGATAAGCAATTGTACACCGCCAAACGCAACGGCAGGGACTGCATCAGCATGACGGTGCTGGAGTGAAGCAGACCCTGCAGGCAGGGAAACATTCCCTGCCTGTTTTCTTTTGTTTTCCTCTTCCAAAATGCGAACATATGTGCTATAATTGCCCTGTAAACTATGCATGGAGGCAAAAATGGAAAAGCAGATCATTATCCGCGGGGCAAGGGAGCATAACCTGAAAAATGTGGATGTGCAAATTCCCCGCAATCAGCTGGTGGTGTTTACCGGGCTGAGCGGCTCGGGCAAATCCTCCCTGGCGTTTGATACCATTTATGCGGAAGGCCAGCGGCGGTATGTGGAAAGCATGTCTTCCTACGCCCGCCAGTTCCTGGGCCAGATGAACAAGCCCGATGTGGACAGCATTGAAGGCCTGTCTCCCGCCATTTCCATTGACCAGAAAACCACCGCCCGCAACCCCCGTTCCACGGTGGGTACGGTGACGGAAATATACGATTATCTGCGCCTTTTGTATGCCCGGGTGGGGGTGCCCCATTGCCCGGAATGTGGCCGGGAAATTTGCCAGCAGACGGTGGACCAGATGGTGGATGCCGTAATGGCGCTGCCGGAAGGCACCAAGCTGCAGCTGCTTTCCCCCGTTGTGCGGGGAAGAAAAGGCGAGCATGTGAAGCTGATGCAGGACGCTGCCCGCAACGGCTTTGTTCGTGTACGCATTGACGGCGAAATGTATGAACTGGATGACGTGCCCCAGCTGGACAAGCAGAAAAAGCACCAGATTGATATTGTGGTGGACCGGCTGGTGGTGCGCCCCGGTATTGAGCAGCGGCTGACGGACAGCCTGGAAACCGCTATGCGGGAATCGGGCGGGCTGGCGGTGGCTCAGCTGATCCAGACGGGAGAGGAGATCACCTTTTCCCAGAACTACGCCTGCCCCGAATGCGGCGTGAACATTGAAGAACTGGCCCCCCGCATGTTCTCGTTCAACAATCCGTACGGCGCCTGCCCGGTGTGCTCCGGCCTTGGGGAAACCATGAAGATCAGCAAAGAAATGGTGATCCCCGATGACAGCCTGTCCCTCAATCAGGGGGCGGTTTCCTGCATGGGCTGGAACAGCAGCGGCGATGGCAATTCCACCGCCCATGCCATGTTCCAGGCGCTGGCGGAGCACTACAAGTTTTCCATGGATACCCCGGTGCGGGATCTGCCGGAAAAGGTGATGGATAAAATCCTCTACGGCACCGGCACCCAGAAGCTGAAGCTGAAATTTGATTCCGGAACCTACCAGACTACCTTTGAAGGCGTGATCACCTCCATGGAGCGGCGCTACCGGGAAACCCAGAGCGACGGCATGAAGGCGGCCTATGAAGAATACATGGCCCACGAAACCTGCCCGGTGTGCAAGGGCAAAAGGCTGAAGAAAGAAGCGCTGGCCGTAACGGTGGGGGATGTGGATATTGCCACCCTTTCCACCTTCAACATCCGCAAGGCCATGAACTTCCTGAACGAATTGCAGTTTTCTGAAAAGAACCGCATGATCGCAGAGCCCATCCTGCGGGAAACGGATTCACGGCTGAAATTCTTGTGCGATGTGGGCCTGGAATACCTGACGCTTTCCCGGGGGGCGGCCACCCTGTCCGGCGGCGAAGCCCAGCGCATCCGCCTGGCCACCCAGATCGGCAGCGGTTTGACGGGGGTCCTGTACATCCTGGACGAGCCTTCCATCGGCCTGCATCAGCGGGATAACAACCGCTTGCTCAATACCATGCGCCACCTGAAGGAACTGGGCAACACCCTCATCGTGGTGGAGCATGATGAGGAAACGCTGCGCAGCGCCGATTATGTGGTGGATATCGGGCCCGGCCCCGGGGAACACGGGGGCCATATTGTGGCCCAGGGCACGGTGCAGGACCTGATGAACGCACCCGACTCCATCACCGGCCAATACCTTTCCGGCAAGAAGCGCATTCCGGTGCCCACCGTGCGCCGCACGCCCACCGGATGGCTGACGGTGAAAGGCGCCCGGGAACACAACCTGAAAAACATTGACGTGCAATTTCCCCTGGGGGTCTTGTGCTGCGTAACAGGGGTATCCGGCAGCGGCAAGAGCAGCCTGGTGAACGCCATTTTGTACGGCGCCCTGGCCCATGACCTGAACCGGGCGCGTTTCCGTAAGGCGGATTACGACTGCATCCTGGGGGAAGAGCAGCTGGACAAGATCATCAACATTGACCAGAGCCCCATCGGCCGCAGCCCCCGTTCCAATCCGGCCACCTACACCGGCCTGTTTGACCAGATCCGCCGGGTGTTTGCCCAGCTGCCGGAAGCCAAGATCCGTGGTTACAAGGAAAACCGCTTTTCTTTCAACGTGAAGGGCGGCCGGTGCGAAGCCTGCGCCGGGGACGGCCTTCTGAAAATTGAAATGCACTTCATGGCGGATATTTATGTACCCTGTGAAGTGTGCCACGGCAAACGCTACAGCCGGGAAACGCTGGAAGTGAAGTACAGGGGCCTGTCCATTGCGGACGTATTGGACCTGACGGTGGAAGAGGCCATGCAGGTGTTTGAAAACCACCCTGCCATCATGCAGAAGCTGCAAACTTTGTACGACGTGGGCCTTGGCTACATGCACCTTGGCCAGCCCAGCACCACCCTGTCCGGCGGGGAAGCCCAGCGCGTGAAGCTGGCTACTGAGCTCAGCCGCCGTGCCACCGGCAAAACAGTGATCCTGCTGGATGAACCCACCACCGGCCTGCACATGGACGACGTGAGCCGGCTGGTGAAGGTGCTGCAGCGGCTGACGGACGCCGGAAACACGGTGCTGGTGATCGAGCACAACCTGGACATGATCAAAACCGCCGACCATATCATTGACCTGGGGCCGGAGGGCGGCGACAACGGCGGCACCATTGTGGCCCAGGGTACGCCGGAGCAGGTGGCCATGGTGGAAGAGAGCTACACCGGCCAATTTTTGCGGGATATACTGTGAGGGATACGCATGACGACCAGAATTTTGCCCCTGGGCAGTTTGGAAAAGTACACCTATGTGGTGGTGCTTTCCAAAATGAACGGGAAAATTGTGCTCAGCCGGCATAAGAACAGAACCACCTGGGAAACCCAGGGCGGCCATATTGAAGAAGAGGAAAACCCCCTTCTTGCCGCGCGCAGGGAACTGGTGGAGGAAAGCGGCGCCGGGGTATATGAACTGACCCCCTTGTTCGATTATGTGCATGAGGGTACCGGCCTTGGCGGCGTATGCTTCCGGGGAGATATTGCCAGGCTGGATGCCCTGCCGAATTTTGAAATGGAAGAGGTGGGGCTGTTTGACGCCCTGCCGGAAAACCTGACCTATCCGGAAATCACCCCCGTTCTGTTTGCCGAAATGGAGCGGATTGAGCGGGAAAGGCCCACCCGGCGCATCCTGCTCACTGTCAGCTATGACGGTACCAACTATTCCGGCTGGCAGTATCAGGACAATGCGCCCAGCGTGCAGGATGCTTTGGAAAAAGCGCTGCAGCAGGCGCTGGGAAAATTCACCCGCATTACCGGGGCCAGCCGTACCGACGCCGGGGTGCATGCCCTGGGGCAGCGGGCGCATTTCGATACCGATGCCACCATCCCGCCGGAAAAATATCCCTTTGTGCTGAACCGCTTTTTGCCCCCGGATATCCGGGTGTGGGAAGCGAAGCAGGTGGCGCCCACCTTTCATACCCGCTATCAGGCGGAAGGCAAATGGTATACATACCGCATTTACAACGCGCCTCACGCCAGCGCCATCTACCGCAACCTGACGGCCCATGTGCCGGTGAAGCTGGATGCGGAAAAGATGCACCGTGCGGCACAGCGGCTGCTGGGCACCCACGATTTTGCTGCGTTTGCCGCAGCCGGCGGCAGTGCCAAAACCACCGTGCGTACTATCGACAGCGTATCGGTTGAGCGGCAGGGGGATATGATCACCCTGAAAATCCACGGCAATGCGTTCCTGTATAATATGGTGCGCATCATTGCGGGCACGCTGGTCTATATCGGCCAGGACAAGCTGGACGAAGCCTGCATTACAAGGGCCATCGAAAACGGCAGCCGGCTGGAACTGGGCATTACGGCGCCTGCTTCGGGGTTGGAACTGACCCGGGTGGAATATGCCCTGGATGGGGAATAAACCATGCATTTTGTGAAAGCAAAGAGCATTTTGACGCCCACCTCCATGAACATTTATCGGGGGTGCCAGCACGGCTGCATCTATTGCGATGCAAGAAGCCATTGCTACCAGATGCAGCATGACTTTGAAGATATTGAGGTCAAGGCAAACACGCTGGAGCTACTGGAAGATGCGCTGAGGAGAAAACGAAAGCCCTGCATGATCGGCACCGGCGCCATGGGCGACCCCTATATTCCCCTGGAGAGAGAGCTGCGCATCATGCGCCGCGCACTGGAATTGATCGACCGGTACGGTTTCGGTATTGCGCTGCAGACAAAATCCTGCGACGTGCTGCGGGATATGGATGTGCTCAGGCGCATCAACGAAAAGACCAAAGCCGTGGTGCAGATGACCATGACCTGCTGGGATGACGCCCTGTGCCGTATTGTGGAACCCAATGTGAGCGTGACCAGCCAACGCTTTGAAGCCCTCAAGCGTTTCCGGGATGCGGGCATACCCACGGTGGTGTGGCTGTGCCCGCTGCTGCCCTTTATCAATGACACGGAGGAGAACCTGACCGGCATTCTGGGGATGTGCGCCGAAGCGGAAGTGAAGGGCGTGGTTTGCTTTGGCATGGGGCTTACCCTCCGAAGCGGAAACAGGGAATACTACTACGCACAATTGGACCGGTATTTTCCCGGGCTGAAGGAAGAGTACATCCGCCGCTACGGCGACAGCTATGAGGTGCCCAGCGTAAGAAGCCGGGAACTGACGGCCCTGTTTCATCAAATCTGTGAAGAGACGGGCATGATGCATGACAACGGCCAGATTTTTCAATACATGCATGCCTTTGAAAGCAAAGCGCAAACATCCCTTTTTGACTGAAGCAGCTTTGGCTGCTTTTTCTCTTTTTGGCGTGATCTTCCGGGCAGGCTTGGCCAGGGTCTGGGAGGAAAATTCAGGAAGAAAAAGGCGTGTCAAGAGGAAAATGTTACAAAAATATTACATTCATCTTATTTTTTGAAAAGCTTTTTATCCACCGCATTCTGTGGAAAAAGAGGGGGGCAAAAGCCTCTTTTTGCACTGTGGATAACGGAAAAAAACCTGAAGTTATCCACACACGAACGGTGAAATAAGGGTTTGGAGGGCCTTTTGCGTGGAAAACTGTGGATAACCCTGTGGATAATGGGGAAAAAGTGAAAATGCATAATTTCCGACGGATATACCGTATATACAGCGGAAAAGGCTTGATTTTCCGTCAAAAAACACATTTGCCGGCTGAATATGCTGCATACGTCTCTCTTTCGTAAAAAATTGACTGTGGATAACCGGCAAAGGAATGTGTGAAAAAAGATTTAATAAATTTGTTGCTTGACAGTCTGTTTTCCGGTCGGAGCGCATAGGCTCTTTGGGGAGGGAGAGGCATGCGTAAGATGGTCATTTATGGCGCGATTGTCACTTTGATCATGGGCTTTGCATACTTTTTGGCCCATGCCAATCCAACGGTGGAGCCGGCGCCGGATGTGCAGGCAAATCCGCCTGCGGTGCAGGGGCGGCTTACCGGCTATACCATCCTAGTGGATGCCGGTCATGGGGGATACGACGGCGGTGCAAGAGCAGGGGTGACAAAGGTGTGGGAAAAGGAGATCAATCTGCAGGTGGCGCTTGCCTTGGGGAAAGCGCTGGAAGCGGAGGGGGCCAGGGTGCTGCTGACCCGGACGGAGGACAAAGCCTTTGCCGATAAAAAACGGCCCGATCTGGATGCACGGCTGCAGATGGCGCAGCAAGCCGGGGCAGATATGCTGCTTTCCGTGCACATGAATCAATACCACAGCGCGAGGGAATCCGGCCCCCAGGTGTTTTACCGGAAAAACCATGCGGACAGCCGGTTGCTGGCTGGAGCGATTCAGGCGTCGATGATCCTTCAATTGCAGCCGAAGAAGGAACGAAAGGCTATGGCAGGGGATTACTACATGCTGTCGCTGGATATTCCGTCGGTGCTGGTGGAGTGCGGCTTTCTTTCCAACCCGGAGGAGGAGGCGCTGCTGATGGATGAAACGTATCAACAAAAGCTGGCGCAGGCAGTATGTGAAGGGGTTTGCGAATATACAGTGCTGAAGACGCAAGAAAAAAACAGGGCGGCACAATCCGTGCGCCCTGTTTATCTATATGCTTATTTTTCCGGGAAGAAATGTTCCTGCATGGCTTTGTAATCGAAAAAGCGCAGGCCGGCCGGGTAGCCGGCATAGAAATCGTCCGGGTCAAACAGGCAGGAGGCCATGCCGGCGTTTTGCGCCGCTTCCAGGTCAATATCCCGATCCCCCATCATGATGCATTCCGAAAGGGGCAGGTGGTGCTTGCCGGTCAGATGCTGCAGTGCATCCGGCGCGGGTTTGGAGGGAAAGCCGTCTGCGCTGGTGACAAAATCGGCAAAGAGGCACGTGATGCCATCCCTTTCCATGGCAGCAAACGCGCTTTGACGGCCCCGGTGGGTGTACAGGTAGTTTTTTCCGCCGTTTTGCTGAACACGTTCCAGAAATTCTCTGGCGCCGGGGTAGAGCATCATGCTTTCCGGCCCTTCCGTTTCGGAATGGCTGCGGTAAGCGGCCATGAAGGTATCTTCGGTGATGGAAAGCGGCTGGGCAAAGGTAAGGTACACCGTGTGCAGGGAGCGCTTTACATGCTGATAGACCTCCCCGTAGCTTACGGGGAGGCCCAGATCGCATAGCGCCTGCTGCGCCGCACGGGTGATGCGGCCGTAGGTGTTATAGAGTGTACCGTCAAAATCCCAGAAGAAATGACGGAATGCCATTACGCTTCCACTTCAGGCAGTTCGCTGGTGCAGTGATGGCAGCGGGTGGCCTTGTCGTCCACGGGCTGGCAGCAGAAGGGGCACAGACGGGGAGCGGGGGCGGGAGCGGGCTCTTCCTTCTTTTTGTGCATCTTGCTGAACAGACGGATGACCAGGAAAATGCTCAGCGCGATGAGCACGAAGTCGATCACGGTCTGGATGAAGTTGCCGTAGTTGAAGGTGGCCAGGCCCAGTTCCTTGGCCTGTTCAATGGTTTCCACCACAACGCCTTCGGGAGCATCCTTGAGAAGCAGGAACTGGCCGGACACATTGGTGCCGCCGGTGAGCATGGAAAGAAGGGGCATCACCATATCGTTTACCAGAGAGGTGACGATTTTGCCGAAGGCACCGCCAACCACAACGCCCACTGCCATATCCACTACATTGCCCTTGAGCGCAAACGCTTTAAAATCCTGCATAAACTTGCCCATAAGAAAAGAACCCCTTTCTATGGCCGCTTTTGCGGCACTTTTGTTTCCATTATTATAGCATGCACAGCGCCCCATGGCAAGAAAAAATCACGGTTTTCTCAGGCCCTTGGGGTAATGATTTTTGATCTGGTTCTGGCTGGCCTTGCCCCATCCCAGCTGCATGCCGCCGTGCACCGGGCACAGCCAGCCCTTCACGCCGTCCCCGCAGGGAAGCACCTGGCCGGATTGATACAGAGCCGCTTCTTCCTCCGAAACGGGATGGGTAAAGCGCACGGGCAGGGCCAGGGCCAGGGCGTGGTCGGGCTGGAAAAGCTTGCCCTTGATATCGCCCAGCTGCAGCCCCAGCCGCAGAATGCGCAGCCCGGAAAGGTCGGGCAGGGGGGCATCCGGCAGGCTGACCACATGGCCAAGAAAACGGCCGGAAACAGAGGGGGGATTGATCAGGTGTTCCGACAGGAAATCATGGACAACGGTCATTTCCTGCCGGGTCAGGGGAGTGCATGCACTTTTTTCCTTGGGGCAGGCGCAGGGGCCGTCCCCGTCTTTTTGCAAAAGCGCCACAAAATGGCCTTCGCCTTTTGTGATATGGGGCCACAGGCGCAGCATGCCGTTGTTTTCCGGCAGCCCTTCCAAATGGATGGGGAGCAGGCAGAACTGAGGATGGCGGTTGAGAAAAATACCCACAACGCCTTCGTTTTCGATGTCGTTGAAGGTGCAGGTGGAAAAAACGAGCCGTCCGCCGGGACGCAGCATTTGGCATGCATGTTCCAGGATATGAAGCTGTCTTTCGGCACAGCCCTGGGGGGAGGCGCTTGTCCATTCCAGCCGGGCTTCGGGATGCCGGCGGAACATGCCTTCCCCGGAACAGGGGGCATCCACCAGCACTTTATCGAAATATTCCGGGAAGCGGGGGGATAATTGCTCCGGCAGGGCGCAGGTGACCAGGGCATTGGGGATGCCCATCCTTTCGATATTGCGGGACAATACCTGAGCCCGTCCGGGCACCGGCTCGTTGCACAAAAGAATGCCTTTTCCCTCCATCAGCCCGGCCAGCTGGGTGCTTTTGCCCCCCGGGGCGGCGCACAGGTCCAGCACCCGGTCGCCGGGAACGGGGGCAAGGGCGGCAGCAGCCGTCATGGCACTGGGCTCCTGCAGGTAATAGGCGCCTGCTTCGTGGAGGGGATGGGCGCCGCAGCGGCTTTCCAGGGGCAGGTAGCAGGCGTGCTTTGCCCAGGGAACGGCGTCCAGCGCATCGGCGGGGGGCACAACGCCGGGGCGCATGCGGATGCCCCGGTGATAGGGCTGGGCATAAGAAAGCAAAAAATCGGGCAGAGCAGGGCCTAAAAGCCGCTGCATCTGCTCGATAAAAGCCTGGGGAAGTTCACACATGGTACTTCATCCTTAGTTACTGGTTTTGATATTGATCGGGATAAACAGGAGCGTGGAAGGCGTCCTCCTTATTGACCACAGGCGGCAGGCCGTCCAGCATGGCGTTGCCTTCATCCTGCTCATTGCCAAGCAGGCCGGGCAGACGGATTTTTTTCTTTTCATGCCGCTGGCTGCGGCGGTTGCGCACGGTGGGCGCCGGCATGTCTTCCTGTACAGGCGCCGGCTCGTACACGGGCGAGGGGTAAAGCGGCTCTTCATACACCGGGGGATACATCGGCGCTTCCTGTACCTGAGGGACGGGAATTTCTTCCTGCTGAAGGGCAGGCTGCACTTCCTGCTGCCACACCGGGGGCTGCCAGGGGGTATATTCCGGGGCGGGGACAGGGGCCATGTCGGAAAGATCCACATCCACGCCGGTATCGTAGCCTTCGTCAAATGCGGTTTCTTCTTTTCCTTTCCGGCTGAAAAGGCGGCGCAGCTTATTGCGCCAGATGATATAGGGCCGCCAGCGGATGAGCCAGATGATGTAATCCATGGCCGTGCAGATAAGGCAGAGGATGAGCAGCAGCCAGAACCAGTTATCCCCCAGCCAGCGGAACACGCCCTGAAAACGCCCGGAGGATGCGGAGGACCATATGCCCTGCACCAGCGAGCGCAGCCAGCCAAACAGGATGGACAGCAAGGTATCGGCAAATGCGTTCATTCAATGTTTCTCCGTTATTCTTTGGGGGCAATTTCCACCGTCACGGTAACGGCGGGATGGCTGATGTAGGCCACGCCCCGGCTGTTGAGAGTGATGATATCCGTTTTGCTTTGCTTTTCGCCGGTGATGTTTACCCGGCCCAGGGTGTACATGGTGGGGCTATCCCCCTGGAAGAGGGACAGATCGTCATCGGCAATGACAACCGTTTCGGGAACCACCTTCACCCCGGTCACCACATAGCCGTCTGCCGGTTCGCCGAAAATGAGGCTGAGGGTATTGACGGGTACTTCCATGGTGGTGTAGAGGGTTTGCTCCACGATCACATAGCGGGTGGTGATGCCCTGGCTGGTAACGGTGAGCATGGAGCTGTCCAGTTCGTTGCCGTCCTTATCCAGGAATACATAGGGCAGGCTGGTGCGTACGGTGCCGGGCTTTTCTTCCAGCTGGGAAAGATCATAATCCACACGGCAGCGGACGATTTTTTCCACCACCGACTGGGGCCCTGCCACGTCCAGGGTATCCGGGTCGCAGATGGGCGGTGCGGCGTACAATTCCCCGGCTGTTTCGCCGGTAACGTTCAGCTGAACAGGGATACGGCTGCGGTACACATAAGGCTCCACTTCCACGGTGATGGTGGGCTTGGAGATGGAAAGCACGGTGCCGTAGGCGGTGCTGTTGGTCACGGTGGCGGAAAGGGGCAGTTCCTGGGTGCCCGCTTCTTTGATCTGGGAAAGATCGGCCCGGACCAGGTAGCGTTCCGCCGTGGCGGAAGAATAATACTTCTGGGGAAGCTGCACGGTGATGTTGACGGGCTCCAGGTCATCCAGCCCGGACACCACAATGAAGCCGTTTTGTTTGAGGGTGGTGGAGTTGGCCACGCCGATTTTCAGGTTGGAGAAGGATTTGGTGCGGGGCAGGGTATCGTCCTGGGTGACCAGCACGCCCCAGATGCAGATGGCAAGCACCACGCTCAAAAGCTTCCAGCCCCAGTTGTGGGTGATGCGGCGGAAAACGGCGGAGCAGGTTTTTTTCACCTGGTTCAGGAAGGATTGTTCCTTCACGGGCTGGTTACTCATGCTGTTCCCCTCCTTTCCCGGCGTTGGAAAGCTGCCCGTGGGTGAGCCGCCAGAAGAAGGAATGCTCCTGGCTGTAAATTTTGCGCAGCACTTTCTTTACCGCTTCGGCATCCAGGTGACGGGTAAGCTTGCCGGCCTGGGCCATGCTGATGATGCCCGTTTCTTCACTGACGATCAGCACCAGGGCGTCGGTGCTTTCGCTGACGCCAAGACCGGCCCGGTGACGGGTGCCCAGGTCGTGGCTGATGGCGTTGTTATCGCTCAGGTACAAAATGCAGGCGGCGGCCTCAATGCGTTCGCCCCGGACGATCACCGCGCCGTCGTGCAAGGGGGTGTTGGGTTCAAAAATGTTTTCCAACAGCCCTGCGGAAATAGCGGCATCCAGCCGGATACCGGTATCCACAAACTCCTGCAGGCCGGTTTTCTGTTCAAACACCACGAGGGCGCCCACCCGGCGGCGGGAAAGCCGCTGCAGGCACTGGGTGATTTCTTCAATGATTTTTTCGCTTTCGTTCTGTTCGCCGGAACGGTTTACAAAGGCAGTACGGCCCAGGTGCTCCAGCGTGCGTTTCACTTCCGGCTGGAAGAGAATCAGCAGCACAATGATCCCGTTGCTCAATACGCCCTGCAACAGGTAGTGGATGGAGGTGAGGCCGATGATGCCGCTGATGTAGCTGGCCAGGATGAGGATGATCAGCCCCTTGAACACCTGAATGGAACGGGTGCGCCGGGTAATGAGAAAAAGCTGATAGATGAGTACAGCCATCAGCGCGATATCCAGATAATCCACCCAGGTGGGGCGGTGCAGGATATTCCAGAAAAATGTCTGGATCTGATCCCAGATATTGGTCATGCCGCACCCGCCTCGCTTTCCTTCTATAATTACACGTTTATTATACAACAAATTCTTTCCTTTTGAAATGCCTGCAGGGGGATTTTTTCAATTTTTTTACGATTATTTTACACTTGCGTTTCACTGTCTGCCGTGGCGGGAACAGGCAGGGCGGGGAGAGGGGCTGATTTTTGTCCCAAGATCGTTGTGAATTGGTGGATTGACAAAGGCAAAGGAAGGGGGTACCATGAAGAAAAGAACATGCAACGGAGGCGCTGAAAACCTATGAAAATGATGATGATTTTGCTGGCCGGTTTGCTGATGTTTGGCTGCACGGCGGCCTGTGCGGATGACACCGAGGCGTACCGTCCCGTATCCGGCTATGACCAGAAACAGGAAAACGTGGATTACGGTACCCTGGAAGCCAGGAGCTATTATTCCACCACCTGCGGCAAATACCGGGATTGCATGGTGTATTTGCCTGCCGGCTATACCCCTGAGAAGGCCTATCCCGTTTTGTACCTTCTGCACGGCATCGGCGGCAATCATCTGGAATGGGCCGGCGGCAAGCCGGACGTGATCGTGGGCAATCTGGTGGCAGCAGGGGAAGCCCGGGAAATGATCATTGTAACGCCCAATGTGAAGGCATTTCCTTCCGGCGTTTCTTCTGCCAACCTGTACGGCCCCGAAACCTTTCAGGCTTTCGATAACTTCATCAATGACCTTCGGGGGGACCTGATGCCCTTCATCAAGGAAAACTATTCCGTTCTGGACGGCCGGGAAAACACGGCGGTGGCCGGCCTTTCCATGGGCGGGCGGGAAGCGCTCTACATCGGCCTTTCCATGCAGGATACCTTCGGTTTTGTGGGCGCTTTTGCACCGGCTCCCGGCGTGCTGCCCTATTTTGCGGAGGGCGGATTGTTCACCAAAGATACCTTCCGCCTGGATGAACGGTACGACACCTTTGTGCTCATTGTGGCCGGCACCACCGATAATGTGGTGGGGGAATGGCCCAAAACTTATTCCGACACCCTGACGAAAAACGGCAGTGCCCATGTGTTTTACGAAACCCAGGGCGGCCACGATTTCTTCGTTTGGAAGAACGGCCTGTATCATTTTGCACGGAATATTTTCGGTATGAAAGCAGAATAAAAAAGCACCGGGCGGCGGAAAGGGATGCTTTTCCGCCGTTTTTTTCTTGCGGGAAAATGCCGGGCTTGTTATAATAAAACAGATTCGGCTTTATAACGAAAGGAAACCCTGATGAAAGATAAAAGACGGAAAAGAAAAGCCTGGTGGCTTCTTCTTTTACTGCCGGTGCTGCTTGCTTTGGATATGCGGCTGGTAGTGCGTACTTATTCGGTGGACTTGCCAAAGCTGGAGGGCAGCATCCGCCTTTGCGTGGTGGCGGATCTGCATGCATGCTCCTATGGCAGGGGACAAAAGAAACTGCTGCAGGCCATTGATGGGCAAGCTCCCGATGCGGTGCTGCTTTGCGGGGATTTTTTTGATGATAAGCTGGCCCTGGAAAACGCCCGGCTGGTGCTGGAGGGGATATCCGGCAAATACCCCTGCTATTATGTGACGGGCAATCATGAATACTGGGCGGAGGACGAAAAATTCCGGCAGATGATGGAGCTTCTTGCAGCCTATCAGGTGCCCGATCTTTCCGGGAAATGCGTGCAGGTTACCCTGAAAGGGGAAACGATCAACCTTTGCGGCGTGGACGACCCGGCGAACCCGCGCATCCCAGGCATTGAAGCCCAGCTGCCCCGTCTTGTGCAGGCAGCGGATTCCGCTTACGATACGGTGCTTTTGTGCCACAGGCCCAGCCTGTTTGAAGCATATTGCGCACAGGGGTTTGACCTGGTGCTCAGCGGCCATGCCCACGGGGGACAATGGCGCATCCCCGGGCTGCTCAACGGCCTTGCGGCGCCGGATGAAGGCCTGTTTCCAAAGTACGCCGGGGGCCTGTATGAGGGGGAAAACACCACCATGATCGTCAGCCGGGGCCTGGCCCGGGAATCCACCCTCATTCCCCGTGTTTTTAACCGGCCGGAACTGGTGATGGTGGAAATCCATTAAAAAAGCGGCGGAGAACGCAAGTTTCTCCCCGCTTGTTTTTTTGTTTTGTCAGGCTTTTTTCTTTCTCAGCAGGATCCAGGTGAGGGCGCAGCCGTAAACCACCACCAGCCCCAGCGTGACAAAGCACATGAGGGTGCTGTCGGCGGCCAGGCTGACAAAAGCCAGCAGGGGTGCGCCCAGGATGATGGCATAGCTGCTGCCGGTTACCAGGTTGTTGGCGGCAGGGGTGCCCAGTTCGGGGTCCATTTCGCGCAGCAGCAGGATGCCGCTGCCGATGGTGCCTGTCAGCATGCCGTACATGGAAATGAGCCCTTCCCGGTAATAATCGCCGTAGGTTTTTTTGCATACCACTTTCAGGTACAGCCAGGTGATCACGCCGCCCAGCACAGCCATCAGCACAAAGGGCAGCCACAGGCCGGAGATATCTTCGGGGTTGATGGAAGCAATGCCGGCCACGATCATCAGGTCAAAGAAGAAGCCGGAAAGGCGGTTGAGCAGGTAATTATTCTGGTATTGCCGGTGCATGATGCCCTTCTTCTGGCCCTTTACCAGCAGCTTGCTCACCACCATGGCCAGCACGGAGCCGATGATGAAGTTAAAGCCCCACAAAAGGGAATTCACCATTTTGCCAAGGCCGGGGGCAAGGGCGGCAATGCCGCTGGTCAGCCCCCAGGTGACAAGGTAGGTGGCCAGGTAGATGCACAGCACCATCACGGCCTGAATGGACAATTTGTCGATGGAATCGGTAATGGGGATTTCGTTTTTGTCCTGGAAAAAGCCTTCGGCCTGGGATTCATCGGTGCCCTTCAGGGGTTCGGTACGGGTGAGGCCTTTTTTCTTCCAGCGGTTCAGGATCACAACCCCGGCGGTGCAGGCGCACAGATAGCCGGCGGCGGCAATGGCCATGCCGAAGCTGCGGCCGCCTGCAAAGCCCAGGGACTCGTAGGAGGAGCCGATGTTGTTGGCCTGGCCGGGGCCCTGGCCAAAGCCCATGGGCAGCAGAAGGCCGGCGGCCTTGAACAGATCGGGCATAAAGGTGTACGCCAGAAGGATGGTGATCACAAGGCCCACCGTGGCCTGCACCAGATATGTGCCCACAATGATGGCACCGGATTTGAAGCCGACGGCTTTGGCGCTTTCGCTTTTGTCCTGTTTGGTGCAGCGCAGGCTCATGGAAATGAAGCCCAGGGCAATGCAGTGGTACACCAGCATTTCCAGCAGGTTGTTATCGGGCTTGAAAATGCCGCACACTTTCAGTAAAAGCAGAATGAAGCCGGCCAGCACGGCCACGGGCATCAGGCTGCTTTTGATGAAGGGCACCCTGCGGCGCAGGATATTGGCCGCCAGTACGGACAGGGCAATGGCGCCCAGCTGGATGACAAAATTCCACATGCCGGGGTTTGCCGCGGAATAATCCATAGTGCATTACACTCCTTTTGCTTTTTGCTGCTGCCATACGGCCAGGTATTTCCGCAGGCACAAAGGTTCTTTTGCGTGCAGCTCATAATACTGGCCCTGGCAGGTGAACACCATGATGTGCTTTTGCACCAGCGCCATGTGGGAAATTTCCTTCAGCAGGAAGCAATGGCCGTGGATGGAAAGCATGTCTTCCACCAGCTTCAGTGTGCCTTCCACCACCCTTTTTTGGGTATGGTCGCTTTGCAGCTGGTAAAGGGTCAGTTCCTTATCCCGGAAGGGCGGAGGCGTTTCTTCCGCAGCCAGGCATTCGTGCTGCCATTCATCCCAGAGAAGAATGTTTTCAAACGGTGTGGGCGGGGAAAAGGTGCCCAGCTCGGTATAGGTCAATTCCAGGCCGCAGGTGCACCGGATCCGGTTCCCTTCGCCTTTCAGCGTGCCGTACTGAAAACATTTGGGGCAAAGGAACAGGGCGGTTTCCATAAGGCGGGCACGGGCCTTTCCTTTGAAAGGAACGGGAGCATTTTTCTGCCGTTCCCAGGCGTTTTCATAAAGGTCGTTCCGGATGATCCGGGCAATTTCTTCGGAAGACATCTGCTGCAATTGTTCCGGGGTATAGACGTTCACAATGCTGCCCCGCATTTTTCCCTTGCGCACCCCTTTGCTCCACCTGGGACAGGCGAAATAGCCGCCCTCGATGCGGTAGGTGACCAGATGGGCTTTGGCAATGCGGGCAATATCCCCCGTGCCGGGGAAAACCGGCTGGGTGACGCCGTTCCAGGTGGTTTCCCCTTCGCCGAAAATGCACACGCTGTTGCCCCTTTTCAGGGTGCGCAGCATGGTCATGGCGGTATCGCCGCCGGAGGAACCTTTGCGCCGGGCAATGGGGGCTACCAGAAAATGAATGGCTTTGGAAACAAACCCTTTGCGGAACAGATGCTCGCTGGCTACGAAATACATCTGATGCTTCGGAAAGGATGAGGCCACCAGCAGGGGGTCAAAATTGGTGGTATGGTTGGAGATCACAAGGGAAGGGCCGGGCAGCGTGAGTTTTTCTGTTTCAAAACGCAGCCAATGCCGGAAATAACCGGTGACCGGGCGGTTGATCAGCCGCCAGACAAACCGGTGCCATTTGTTTTTGTTCATAGCTCCTCCGGAGGACAAAAAGTATGCTTGAAAGCGAAACCAACACCTTATTCTACACGAATAACGGCCTGGAAACAAGAGGGGAACGTTGAAAATTCACAATGAATGCATTTCTGCTTTTTTGAGGAAGGAATTGTATTGACATTCGGAACGTTAAGTGATAAGATAAATTGAAACAAATTAGGGAGGCACTACCATGAAGCATATTAAGACCATCGAAACCCGTAACCTGTGCGAAAGCGCCAAGAATGGCGGCTGCGGCGAATGCCAGACTTCCTGCCAGTCCGCTTGCAAGACCAGCTGCGGTATCGCCAACCAGAAGTGCGAAAGCAAGAAGGAAAGCAAGTAATTTGCAGCTGATGAATACCGCCTGACAGGCGGTATTTTTCATATAGATGCATTTGTGAGGAGAAAGAAAATGATTCATCAATACAAGCTGGGCGGGCTGAATATCGTGCTGGACGTGTGCAGCGGCGCCGTTCATGTAGTGGACGATGTGGCCTACGATATCATCGCCCTGTTTGAAAAAGAAAGCCGGGAAGAGATCATCCGGCAGATGGAAGAAAAGTATCTGGGGCAGGAGGATATCACCGCCGCAGATATTCAGGAATGCTATGCGCAGGTGGTGGCCCTGAAGGACAGCGGCAAGCTGTTTGCCCCCGATACTTTTGAGCCCATGGCCGGCAAGCTGAAGGAAAAAACGGCCGGCGTTGTGAAGGCGCTGTGCCTGCACATTGCTCACACCTGCAACTTAAACTGTGCCTATTGCTTTGCCAGCCAGGGCAAATACCACGGCGACCGCGCCATCATGAGCTTTGAAGTGGGCAAGCGTGCGCTGGATTTTCTTGTGGAAAACAGCGGCACCCGGCATAACCTGGAAGTGGACTTTTTCGGCGGCGAACCGCTGATGAACTTTGACGTGGTGAAGCAGCTGGTGGCCTACGCCCGTTCCATCGAAAAGGAAAAGGGCAAAAATTTCCGTTTCACCCTCACCACCAACGGCATGCTCATCGACGACGACGTGATCGAATTTGCCAACAAGGAATGCAGCAATGTGGTGCTTTCTCTGGACGGGCGCAAGGAAATTCACGACCGTTTCCGGGTGGACTATCAGGGCAGGGGCAGCTGGGAAAAAATCGTTCCCCTGTTCCAGAAGCTGGTCATGGCCCGCGGCGGCAAGGATTATTACATGCGGGGCACTTTCACCCATGCAAACCCCGATTTTCTCAAACATATTGAGGTGATGCTGGCCCTGGGCTTCAACGAGCCTTCCATGGAGCCGGTGGTCTGCGCTGCCGGGGATCCTTCCGAACTGACGGAAGAAGATATGCCCATTGTGATGGAGCAGTATGAAAAGCTGGCGGAACTGATGCTGCAGAAGGATAAAGAGGGCAAGCCCTTTACCTTCTACCATTATATGATCGATCTCACCGGCGGCCCCTGCATCTACAAGCGCATTTCCGGCTGCGGCAGCGGCACCGAATACATGGCCGTCACCCCCTGGGGGGATCTGTATCCCTGCCACCAGTTTGTGGGCGAAGAAAAGTTCCGGCTGGGGGATATCTGGCAGGGGGTCACCAACACCCAGACCCAGTGCGAATTTGCGGCCTGCAATGTGTATGCCCGTCCCGAATGCCGGGATTGCTGGGCCAGGCTGTATTGCTCCGGCGGTTGTGCCGCCAATGCGTACCACGCTACCGGCAGCGTGACCGGGGTGTACAAGTACGGCTGTGAACTGTTCAAAAAGCGGATGGAGTGCGCCATCATGGTGGCCGTCAGCCGGATGCTTGGGGACGAAGAAGAATGAAAACACCCATCTGCGATTTTGTAAGCGCATACATGCAAAAAAACACCATCCGGGGGCATATGCCCGGACATAAGGGTGTGCCTGTGCTGGGGATGGAGCCCATGGATATTACCGAGATCCAGGGGGCGGACAGCCTGTATGAAGCCGACGGCATCATCCGGGAAAGCGAGGAAAACGCATCCCGGCTCTTTGGCTGTGCCACCTATTACGCCACAGAAGGGTCCACCCAGTGCATCAAAAGCATGGTGTACCTTGCCGTGCAGCTTGCAAAAAAGAAGGGGAAAAGGCCCTGCATTCTGGCGGGGCGCAATGCCCACAAGGCTTTCGTAACGGCAGCCGCCCTGATGGATGCGGATGTGGAGTGGCTGTTTCCGGGGGAAGGAGAAAGCTACCTTTCCTGCTGCCCTGGGGCAGAGGAAGTGGAGGCAAAGCTTGATTCCCTTCAGCCCGCCGCCCTGTACCTGACCAGCCCCGATTATCTGGGCCACATGGCGGATATCAAAGGCATTGCCAATGTGTGCAAAAAGCACGGGGTGATGCTGATGGTGGACAATGCCCATGGGGCGTACCTGCGTTTCCTGGAAACCTCCCTGCACCCCATGGACCTGGGAGCAGATATGTGCTGCGATTCGGCCCACAAAACCCTGCCGGTATTGACAGGCGGCGCCTACCTGCACCTGAGCGACGATATGGCAAAGTTTTTTCCAAGGCCGCAGGTGAAAAAGGCCATGAGCCTCTTTGGCTCCACAAGTCCCTCTTACCTGATTCTGCAATCGTTGGACAAGGCAAACGAATTGCTGGAAAACGGCCTGATCGAACAGATCCGGGATGCGGTGGACAGCCAGGCCCTGTTCAACGGTTATTTTACCGAAGAAGCAGGCCATACGCTGGCAGGCAATGAGCCGCTGAAGATCACCGTGAAGTGCAAGCCCTCCGGCTATACCGGCACGGAACTGGCGGAAATCTTGCGCAAAGAGAATGTGGAATGTGAATTCTGCGACCCCGATTATCTGGTATTGATGCGCTCTGCCATGGGGGATTTCTGGCGTGCCATGCCCTGGGAAAGGGTGCTGCTGACGCTGAAGAATAAGCCGGCCCTGACCGATGCGCCGCCTGTGTTCCAAAGGCCGGAAAGGGTGATGCGCATAAGGGCGGCGGTGATGGCGGAAAGCGAAACGGTTTTGGCGGAAGAAAGCCTTGGCCGGGTGCTGGCCGCAATTACCGTGGGCTGCCCGCCGGCGGTGCCCATTGTGGTGAGCGGTGAACGCATAGACGAAAACGCCCTGCAGTGCTTCCGTTACTATGGAATCAGCCACGTGGACGTGGTAAAAGAATAAAAATGAGGTGCAAAACAATGATCAAAGTGCATACGGATAAGGCCCCGGCAGCCATCGGCCCCTATTCCCAGGCCATGGTGGTGGGCAAGCTGGTGTATACCTGCGGTCAGATCCCGCTGGATCCTGCGACCGGCAATATGGTGGGCGAAAACGTGACGGAGCAGGCCCACCGGGTGTGCAAAAACATCAAGGCAGTGCTGGATGAAGCCGGTTCTTCCCTTGAAAACGTGGTAAAGACCACCTGCTTCCTGGCCGATATGGCGGATTTTGCTGCTTTTAATGCGGTGTATGCCCAGTATTTCACCGGCCATCCTGCCCGTAGCTGCGTGGCGGTGAAGACCCTGCCCAAGGGCGCTTTGGTGGAAGTGGAAGTAATTGCTGAAATTCAGTAAGAAGGATAGGATTCAGCGCAAGGCCTGCTCTTTCATGGAGAGCGGGCTTTTTTGATGCGTTTATGGCATGGATGCAGCGCAAAACGCCATTGACGCAAAGGGCGGGCTTTGGTAAGATGAGCCTGAACAAAAGGGGGAAAATGGGCATGACGAAACGGAAAGAAGGCAGCCTGGGGTACTTTTTTGCGGTGATGTTTGTGTTCAATATGGCGGCCAATTTTGTGCATCCGGTAACGCCCACCATCATCCAGGACAGGCAGCTGAACGACTATATGTTCGGCCTGGCGCTGGCGGCCATGATGGCCTTCAATTTTCTGTTTTCTCCCTTCTGGGGCAAGATGGCCGGCATCCTTTCCAGCAAAACGGTGATGCTCATCTGCGGGTTCGGGTATGCGCTGGGCCAGGTGTTTTTCGGGCTGGCACAAACGGAAATCCAGTTTTTGCTTGCGCGCATGTTTGCCGGCATTTTTATCGGCGGCTGCTATGTGGTGTTCCTGACGTACACGGTGAACTGCTCTTCCCCGGAAAATAGGGGCAGAAACCTGGCCATCAACGCCACGGTGAATTCGGTATCCGCTTCCTTTGGTTATTTTGTGGGCGGGCTGGTTGGCGAGATCAATGTGTATTATTCGGTGTGGCTGCAGGCGATCACGCTGGCTTCCATGTCGGTGCTTTTGTTTATCGGCTGCCGGGACGACAAGCAGACGGACGTGCGGCCGTCGGGGAAAATGCTGCTGCGGCAAAGCAATCCCTTTGCCGCCATCTGGCAGTGCCGCAAGTTCATGACCCGGGTGCTTGCGTATCTGTTCCTGGCGTATGGGCTGGGCAACCTGGGCTACATTGCCTTTGAGCAGTGTTTCAATTATTATCTGCGGGATCAGTTCCACCTCACCTCCGGCTACAACGGCATCATCAAGGCGGCGTTGGGGGTGATTTCGCTGGTGGCCAACGGCACCCTTTGCATGTGGATTTTAAGACAGAAGAAGGTATCGCCCTATATTGCCGGGGTGATGGGGGTGTGTACGGCGGCCATGATCGGCGTGATTTTCTTCGAGAGCATGGTGCCCTTCATTCTGGTGAATGTGCTGTTCTTTGCCTTCTATTTCATTTCCGTTCCCCTGATGCAAAACAGGGCGGCGGTGCTGGGCAACGGGCCCCAGAGCAATCTGGTGATGGGGGCGTTCAATGCCGTCAAATCCTTTGGCAGCATTTTCGGTTCCGCTTTGGCCGGGTTCATTTACGAAATGGGCCCCAAGCTGCCGTTTGTGTTTGGGTTTGCTGCGTTTGCCCTGGCGGCGGTGATGGCGCTTCTGATGGGCAGGGCGGAAAAGAAACAGGAAGCATAAATGCATGGGCGCTGCGGCGGATGGCTGCGGCGCTTTTTTCCTGTTCCTGCTGCATTTGATGATAGACAGGAATGGCAAGGTGTGGTATAATAAAAATAACATTTAACTGCATATTACAATCAACAGGAGGGAAATTTTGTGAAAAAAGCATTGACCATCGTTCTCATCTGCATCCTGGCTGTGGCAGCCATTGGCTTTGGCGTTCTGTATTTTACCGGCAATGCGGATAAAGAAAGCAAGATCACCGCGCTGACGGATTCTGTGGCCGACCTGAATACCGAGATCGCTGGCCTGAATGAAACGGTAACCGGCAAGGATGCGGAAATTGCTTCCCTGACCGAAACGGTAACCGGCAAGGATGCGGAAATTGCTGCCCTGAATGAAACCGTGACCGGCAAGGATGCGGAAATTGCTTCCCTGACCGAAACGGTGACCGGCAAGGATGCGGAAATTGCTGCTCTCAACGAAACCGTGACCGGCAAGGATGCGGAAATCGCTTCTCTGAATGAAACCGTGACCGGCAAGGATGCAGAAATTGCTGCCCTGAATGAAACCGTGACCGGCAAAGACGCCGAAATCGCTGCGCTGAATGAAACCGTGACCGGCAAGGATGCGGAAATCGCTGCGCTGAATGAAACGGTAACCGGCAAGGATGCGGAAATTGCTGCGCTGAATGAAACGGTGACCGGCAAGGATGCGGAAATCGCTGCGCTGAATGAAACGATTGTCGCCAAGGACGCGGAAATTGAAGTGCTGAAAGCCGAGGCTGACAAGCCTGCCGCAGTGGAAGAACTGACTGGTGATCCCGCCAAGGCCCCTTATCTTGGCCGCTGGGATCTGTCCGTCATCGTGATCAACGGCATTGAACTGGACAGCAGCATTCTGGATTCCATCTCTTACATGATCGTGACGGAAGATACGATCAAGCTGTACGTCAATGATGATTATGTGATGGATGAATGGTATGTGGATGCCGAAACCGGCGAAATCGTGGTGAACGATGTTCGCTTTGTGGATAAGGACGGCGTGCTGGAAGTGACCACCACCGACGGCACCCTGCGCTATGTACGCAAATGAAAGGTAGACGGGCAGGTGTATGCGCTGTAGCGGAGGGCCGCTGCAGCAGGATGCGCTGCCAGTGAAAAAACAAAAAGACGATGGAGTATTTCTCCATCGTTTTTTCTGTTGCAGAAAATGGCTTATTTTTTGCATCCGGTGCAGCCTTGGCAATGCCCCGTACAGGGGGGAGCGGTTTTCTTTTCCTTTTTGCGGATGCCAAACCCCAGGCGGATGGCGCCGGTGGGGCAGGCCTGGGCGCAGGCACCGCAGCGGATGCATTCGGCGCTGTCGGGTGTTTTCACGGGGTCCACATCCATAAGACAGACCGCTGCGCATTTGCCGCAATGGATGCATTTTTCTTCATCCACTTTCAGGTGATACAGGCTGATTTTGTTGGTCAGCCCATAAAACGCACCCAGCGGGCACAAAACCCGGCAGAAAAAGCGGTAGCAAGTTACGCACAGAACCAGGATGCAAACCAGCAAAAACGCTTTCCAGAGGAACATGGGGCCGATGGCGTTGTGCAATGCATCATCGGCAAGCAAAAGGGGCACGGCGCCGGTCAGGGTGCCGGAAGGGCAAATGTATTTGCAAAAGAAGGGGTCGCCCACGCCGTAATTGGTGACTACCACCGGCCACAAAACCGTAACGCCAAGCAGCCCGTATTTGATGAATTTCATCCATTTGGGCAGGCGGATTTTTTTCAGAGGAATTTTGTGGAACAATTCCTGGATGAGGCCGAAGGGGCACAAAAAGCCGCACACGAACCGGCCCAGCACCACGCCCACAGCCAGCAGAAAGCCCACCACATAAAAGCTGAAATCAAACCGGAAGGAACCCATCACCGTCTGCAATGCGCCGATGGGGCAGGCGGTGGATGCCGCCGGGCAGGAGTAGCAGTGCAGGCCTGGGTTGCAGAAGTTTTTCCATTTGCCGGTGTACAATTTGCCGGTGAGCAGGTTGCCCACATGAGCGTTGCTCAGGCCGAAGGCCGCAATCTGGATGCATTTGCGCCGCAGGTTGTGGGTGAATTTCATGGCGTCACCCCCATGGGCAGCCGGAAAATGGGCTGGAGCGATGGGGTGGGGGCAGGGGCTGCCTCATAGCCCGGCTGCAGCCCCACGCATTCGGTGCAGATGATGGTGGCCTGGCTGAAAACGGCCTGATGCTCCTTCCGCAATACCCCTGCCACCAGAAAAGCGGCGGCACAAAGCAGCAAAATCAGCTGCAGGATGCGCTGTTTATTCATGCAGGTATTCCGCCACAAACTGCTTGTAGCCCTCCACGTCGGCGCCCACGATGGGCTGGCCCACCATGTTGCCCTGCGCATCCACGAAATAGGTGGTGGGCACATACTGGGACATGCTCAGCAGAGGATAGAGGCTGGGGGAAGTGAGCAGGTTCACAAACTTTACGCCGGTTCTGTCCAGAATGCTCCGGGCAGTTGTGGTATCGCCGCCTACGTTCACATCGCTGATCACGCCGATGAGCTGCACATTTTCGGGCAGGGTGGCATGCCACTGGGCCAGGGCGGGCATTTCGCCGATGCAGGGGCTGCAGAACGTGCCCCAGACGTTGATGACGGTCAGGTCGTAGTTTTCAAAGATGGCTTCCGTCACCTGGTTGCCGTCCAGGTCGGTGGTAAGGAAGGGCTCCACTTTCTTTTCTTCCTGCACGATGGGGATGAAGGTAAGGGTTTCGCCGGCGGCCTTCACGGCAGGCAGGGCAGCCTGGATGCGGTCTTTGGTATCGGCGGAAAAATCATTGTAGTTCATGCCGAAGAAGCTGTAAAAATCGGCCACGTTTTCAAAATCCGAGGCAAAGAAAGCGCAGTAAGTGTAGCCGTCCTGCTGACCCAGCACCCGCATGCCCATGGCTTCCATCTGGGCGGCCGTGGCTTCGTCGCTAAAGAGCAGGTTATAGGATGAGGTATCCATGCGCTCCACCAGCAAAAGGAGGGTGTGCCCGTCTTCGCTCTGGACGGTAAGGTTGAAAACGGTGTCGGTGGCAGCGGCAAAAAGCCCCAGGGCTTCCGCGTTTTCGGGCAGGGTGATTTCCATGCCAAAGGCAGGGAAGGGGTGGGTGATTTCTTCGGCCAGGGCCTGGGGAAAAATCAGGCAAAGCAGAAGGACAAGAACAAGGGAAAGCAGTTTTTTCATAAATGTATACCTCCTTATGATGATCAAACGAATATGCCGGCAGAAAGCCTGCTTACAATTGAATCCACCAGCGCTGCTCGGTCACACCGTCCACAACCACTTCGTTTTCCAGCACGCCGCCGTTGCTTTGGATGGTGCGGGCAGAGGGCAGGTTATCCTTGTCGCACACCATCAGCACCCGTTCCATGCCCAGCTTTCTGCATTCTTCCAGGGCCAGGGCCACCATTTTGGTGCCCAGCCCCCGGCCCCGCATGGAGGGACGGATGCCGTCGCCGATGTGGCCGCCGTTCAGCAGCAATTTTTCGTTCAGCCGGTGTCGGATGTTCACGGCGCCCACCATCCGGTTGGTGCTTTCATCCAGGCAGAAGAAGGTGCTGTCCGGCACCAGGTGGGGGTCATCCGGCGCCGCTTCCAGGGTGGTGAGGTAATGGGGGAAATGGCGGTAATCCCCTTTCCGGATGGCGTAGGGGGTGATATCCGTTTCCACGGCAAACCATTCATCCAGCATTTCGGTGATCTGGGGCTGATAGGCCATGGACGCCCGGACCAGCTTCAATTGCCTCTCCTCCAGCCCCAGGGACTGGCGCAGGAAAGCGGAAAGCCGCTCCCGGTAAGCCCCCAGCATGATGTTTTCCTTCACGCTTTTTTCATCCGGCGCCGCTTTTTCCTTATCCACAAAATAGCGCCCTGTGTGCCGGTTGACAGACAGGCTGTCCAGCGGCCAGCCGGGGTGGCGCAAAGGGGAGGGGGCATCCACCATATAAAAGGCGCTGGCCCGGGTGGTTTCGTTGTTTTCCATGAAGGAATACACATGGCCGCCGCAGTACACCGCCATGCCGTCCAGGTACACAGCCTGCACCTTGCCGCCCAAAGAATGGATAAGACCGGCATAGTAAGCGATCATTTCTTCGTCGTCCAGCCGCTTTTTACCCTGGGGGGTGCGGATGTTCAGCCCGGGCTGGCGGGGGTCGGAAAGGGGCAGCGCGTCAAAGTACAGCCCGGAATCGTTGCAGATGACGGCGTCAAAATATTGGCCGTAAAAACGGGCCTTGATGCGTGCGTTTTCTTCCGGAGTGGCGCCCTGTTCCCGGGGCTCGTCTGTGATGTTCAGATCCTTCAGGGTCAAAAACTCCACGTCGCAGCCCCGAAGCAGCTTCTTGAACCGTTCCACCTTGGAAGGGTTGGTGGTGCCCAGCAATACCTGCATACTTTATACCCCGCAAACTACATTCTGAACCAAAGGTTTTGTATGCCTGATTATACCATGCAGCGAAAACGGATGCAATAAAAACAGCCAAGAAACAGGGACGGGCTTCCCTCCGAAAGCGGCCTGGGGTATAATGAAAACAGAAAAGGAGCGATGAAGAAATGGAACAGATTGCGTACCGTCTGGCAGAAAGGCAGGATGCCGGGCTGATTTTGCAGTTTATCCGGCAGCTGGCCGTTTATGAAAAGATGGAAGATCAGGTGGTGGCCACGGAAGCCTTATTGGAAGAGTGGATTTTTGATAAAAAGCATGCGGAAGTATTGTTTGCTTTGATGGACGGGAAGGAAGTGGGCTTCGCCCTGTTTTTCCATAATTTCTCCACGTTTCTGGGCCGGGCCGGCCTGTACCTGGAGGATCTGTTTGTGCTGCCGGAGCACCGCGGAAAGGGCGCAGGGAAAGGGCTGCTGCGGCAATTGGCCCATCTTGCGAAGGAAAGGGGCTGCGGCAGGATGGAATGGTGCTGCCTGGACTGGAACAAGCCCAGCGTTGATTTTTACCTGTCCCTGAATGCCTGCCCCATGGCGGAATGGACGATATACCGGCTCACCGGCGATACGCTGGACAAAATGGCGGAATGAAAAACAAGCGATGCGGAAAAACGCATCGCTTTTTGTTTACACTTGTAAATTGGGGAAAAATATGCAACAATTGCCAGTTTTGCTTCGTCCCATAGATGGAGACCCCAACAAAGGAGGATAAACAAAATGAAAAAATGGATTGCTTTTGTATTGATGTTTGTGCTGGCTGCGGCCATGGCCCTGCCCTCCCTGGCAGACGGAAATGTTTCCATGAGCCCGGAAGAAAAGGGCTTTGCGGCGGTTGCCGGCAACGAGTACCGGACAGCCTGCGGCCCTGCTTCCACCAACATGCTGGTGATGTATACAGAGCCTGCTGCCTCTTCCCGGGTGAAGGCACGGTTTTACAACGGCACCGTGGGCATACTGACCCACATGAAGGGGGAATGGGGCTATGTGTACATGGCCGGTGAAAAGGGCTATGTGCAGATGAACCAGCTGGTGCTGCCGACCACGCCGGTCACCCCTTGTGCGCCGGATGCCTATGTGAAAAACCAAAGCGGTGCCCGGCTGGAACTGTTTGTGGGAAGCACGGTGATCGCCACGGCCCCCTGGAATGCCAAAATGACGGTATTGGGACTGAAGGACCAGCAGGCCATTGTGACCTACGGCGGCATGGAATGGGAAGTGAAATTGAGCGATGTATCCATTGGCACTTCTTCCGTTTTGCCGCCCGCTGCCACGCCGATGCCCTCTTATCCCCAGGCCACCGAAAAGCCCTTTGTGTTCACCGGCCCTGTGGGCTACCACGAAAAGGCGGAATGGCCCCTGAAGCTGAACGATTATACCGCCGCCGTCAATAACCCCAACCCTGCCCACCGGCTGAACCTGCGGGTTGCGCCCGACAAAAACAGCCGCTCCCTGGGCAAGTATTACAACGGGGTGCAGGTGGTGATCAACGGGGCCATTGAGAAAAACGACAAGGGCGAAGAATGGGTGAAGGTATCGGTATGCGGCCTGCAGGGGTATATGGATAATTCCTTCCTGAATTATGAAACGGAGAAGGACCCTGCTTCCGCCATGCCGGTGATGAAGGTGCACAACACCAACCCGGTGGGCAATTTGCACCTGCGCTCGGCCCAAAGCACCGATTCCGCATCGCTGGGCCTTTATGACAACGGCACGAAAGTGATTCTGATGGGCTTCACCGGCGAATGGGCCCATGTGATCGTGAACGGACAAACCGGCTTCATGATGGCCAAATACCTGAAATAAGCAAAACAAAAGAACTGCAGGCTTTTTGCAGTTCTTTTTGTTTTACAGTTTATAGCCGGTGCCCACAAACTGGGCGATGTCCCGTCCAAGGTCGTCCGTTACGTCGATGTTGTAGACGCAGGTGGTTTTGCCGTCCTTTTTACACTGGGCTCTGGCAAAAAGCCGGGTGCCCCTTGTGCCGGAGAGGAAATTGATGCTCACCTGCTGGGCCACGGTGGTGCGGTGCATGTGGTTGGACGCCACGGCGAAGGCGAAATCCGCCAGGGTAAAGATGGCGCCGCCCATCACGCCGCCGGTCGCATTCTTGTGCATGGCCTGCACCGGCATGGAGCACACACAGCCTCCGTCCCACATTTCATCCAGCTGCACCCCTGCCTGCATGGCAAACAGGTCGCCGGCAAAATAGGCCCTTGCTTCTTCAATGGAGGAAAATGCGCCCATGGATCATGCTCCTTCCCGATGCGGTTATTTTGCTTCCTTGAAGCGGCGGATCACCATGCCGAAAGCACACAGGGCGCTCAGGCCGTAGCCGGTGAGCAGCTCTTTGGTGAACTGGCTTTTTGCTTCAGGGTCCGTCAGGGCCATCTGGGTCAGCTGGAAGGCGAATTCCAGGCTGATGCCCGAGCCGATTTCCCGGTACACGCTGACCACAATGGCGGCATAGGCGGCGCCGTAGATCATCACAGCGGCTACCACAACGGAAAGGATGATGCCTTTGCGGTCCAGCCCTTTGCCGGCAAGCTCATAGCCCTTCATGGCCAGGAATACCATCAGCAGCCCGCACAGGGCGGCAATGTAGCCCAGCTGATACACCAATATCCATACGATGCCGCCCAGAGCAGCACCCACAATGGCGCCGGCCGCCCCCAATACCGGGTTGGAGGGGGATGCCGTTTGTTTTTCCGTTTCCGGGGGAAGGGGCTGGAGGGAATTGTTTTCCGGCTGGAATTCGGCGGGGGTATGGTTTTCACTCATGGGGGAATGCATCTCCTTTTTCTTTTGTATCTTTATGCCTTTTCAAACAGCAGCACGTTTTCAATATGGCCGGTGAGGCAGAACATATCCACGCTCTGGCACCGGGTGGCTTTATAGCCGTGGCTGCACAGGTATTTGGCGTCCCGGGCCTGGGTGGCCACGTCGCAGCTGATGTACACCACCTTTTCGGGGGCGCAGGTGCAGATGGCTTCCAGCACTTTTTCCTCGCAGCCTTTCCGCGGCGGGTCCAGCATCACCGCATCCATCTTCAGCCCCTGCTGCACCAGCTTGGGCAGCAAGTCTTCCGCGGCGGCGGCGTGGAACTGCACGTTTTCGATGCCGTTGCGCTTTGCGTTTTCTTTTGCGTCTTCAATGGCGGGGGGCACGATTTCGATGCCGATCACATGCCTGGCCCGCTGTGCCAGCAAAAGGGAAATGGTGCCGGCGCCGCAGTACAGGTCGGCTACGGTTTCGTGGCCTTTGAGGTCGGCAAAATCCAATGCTGTCCGGTACAGAACTTCCGTCTGCACCGGGTTTACCTGGAAAAAGGAAAGGGGAGAGACGGAAAAGGAAAGGCCCAGCAGGGTATCCTGCATGCGTTCTTCGCCGTAAAGCAGATGGTTTTCCAGCCCCATGATCACGTTATCGCTGCGCTTGTTCACGTTCAGGTATACGCTTTTCAGCCCGGGCAGCTGTGCCCGCAGCATGGCGATCAATTCCCGGCTGTGGGGCAGGGAGGGAGCGGCGGCAATGAGCACGGCCATCACGTCGCCTGTTTTGGATACCCGGCTCATCACATGGCGGATAAGGCCATTGCGGGTGGCTTCGTTGTAGGCGGGGATGTGGAATTTTTCCATCCAGCTGCGCACCGTTTGCAGCACGGCATTGCTTTCTTCCTTGGAAATGAGGCATTTTTCCACATCCACAATGCGATGGCTGCGGGGGGCGTAAAAGCCGATCTGCAGGGCGCCGTCCTTTTCACCCACGGGCAGGGCGCATTTGTTGCGGTAGTGGTAAGGGTTTTCCATGCCAAGGGGCATGGGCACGGCAATATCCAGCCCGCCGATGCGTAAAAGGGCGTCCTGCACCTTTTCCTTTTTCATCTGCAGGGACAGGGTGTAGTCCATGTGCTGGCATACACAGCCGCCGCATTTCTCATAATAAGGGCAGGGGGGCTGAATGCGCAGGGGATGGGCGTTGAGAACCTCCAGCGTTTTGAGGAAGGCGTATTTCTTTTCCACCTTCTGTACCCGGGCCACCACCTTTTCCCCGGGCAATGCGCCCAGCACAAAAAGCGTCATGCCCTCCAGATGGGCAATGCCGCATTCGGCGCCGAAGCGCTCGATCTTTACAGTGATCTGGTCGTTCTTTTTCAGCATGTTCATTCGTCCTGCTTGCGTGCGTCCTGCATTCTTTCTTCGGTGGTTTTGATTTCCGTCATTCTTTTCATGCCCAGCACCGCTTCCCTTGTCAGGGCGGTACCGGTGCCCTGGCAGGCGTAGCATCGGGCCAGGCATTCGGGGCAGACGCAGGCATGATCGCTTTCGGAATGGATCATGAAACTGCCGCATTCGGGACATCCGCAGCGCATGGGTAAACGCACCAGCTTTCTTCAGGTTTTCTGGCTGAAATTATAGCATATTTCCACTTTTGTGTAAACAATGCAAAAATTTGTGGAAGGAAAAATTGCCTTTTGCTGCCCGATGGATTATAATAAATTGATTGAATATCGATTCGGAGGCGGATTATGCTGGCGCTTGCGTATTTTTTGCTGTTTGAAGGGGCCGGTGTGGCCATCAGTTTTTTTCTGCTGCCCAGGAAAAGTGCGGTAGTAAAGGGATGGCTGGGTCTTGTGCTGGGCCTGGGGCTGGAAATGTGGCTGCCGGCGTTGTGTGCCTTCCCCTGCGGCTTTACGGTGGACGCCCATCTGCTGGCCATGGTGCCCCTGTTTTTGATGGTGGGCGCAGCATGGTTTTTGCGGGACAAGAGAGAAACTGCTCCCTTTGGGGAAAAGGACAGGCAGACGGTGCTTGCCCTGTTGCTGGTGGCCCTGCCTTTGACGGCCATCGGCGGCTATCTCCAGTGGACGCATTATCTGCGCCCCGATGAAAACGGAAATGTCTTTACCGGCATGACCACTTACGGCGATATGCTGCTGCACATGTCCATTGCGTCCGGCACGCGGAACATGGCCTTCCCTCCGGAATATGTGGTATTCCCCGGGGAACAGCTGAATTATCCTTTCCTGGCCGATACCCTGTCCACCTCCTTTATGCTGCTGGGGTGGGATCTGCGTTCGGCCCTGATGGTGCCCGGCATCCTGATGATGGGGCTTACTTTTTCCGGGTATGTGATTCTCTCTTGCCGCATGGCGGATACCAAAAAAGGCGCCATTCTGGCGGCGCTGCTGTTCTTCTTCAACGGCGGCCTGGGCTTTATGTACCTGGTGGATATGCAGGGGGTAAGCCTGGGCACCAGCGGCAGCAACGAGCTGCAAAGCGCCGTAGGGCTGTGGGAGAGGATCAAGGCGGTTCTGGGCGGCTGGTACCAGACCCCCGCCAACCATGCGGAATTTTCCACCTACAACCTGCGCTGCAGCAATGTGATCGTGGATATGATGCTGCCCCAGCGCACCACCCTCTTTGGCTGGGGCATGCTGCTGCCCTGCATTTATCTGCTGTATGACTGGCTGCGGCCGGAGGATGCGCTGCCCCTTGGGGTGAGCGTTCTGAAGGGAGCGGACGGCCCTACGTCCGTTTTTACCAGGCGGCAGCTGCCGGTAAGGCAATTGGTGCTGCTGGGCGTGATGGCGGGCATGCTGCCCATGATCAACACCCATTGCTTCCTGGCCCTGGGGCTGATGAGCGCGGGCTGGCTTGTGTATGACCTGATCCGCAGCCGCAGGCAGTTGGGCATGGCGGTGAAGGGCTGGCTGCTGTACGGAGGGCTGGCGGTGGTGCTGGCAGCGCCGCAGCTGTTCACCTGGACCTTCAGCCAGGCGGTGGGAAACGATACCTTCCTCAACTTCCGCTTCAACTGGGTCAACGGCCAGATGGGCATGCAGGACAGCTGGCTGTGGTTCTGGATCAAGAACGTGGGCCTGCCCTTTGTGCTGATTTTGCTGAGCCTGCTGGAAAAGAACGAAAAACGCCGGTTCATTGCCTGCGGTGCTTTTGTGATTTTCCTTCTGGCGGAGTTCGTGCAGATCCAGCCCAATGTGTACGATAACTACAAGCTGTTTTGCGTGTGGTACATGCTGTGCGCGGTGCTGGCGGCGGATTACGGCTTTGAACTGCTTGGCAAGCTGAAGGGCATGCGGGCAAAACCGGTGATTGCCGGGATGGCGCTGATCTGCTTCTTTTTCACCGGCGTACTGGCGGTGGCCACCGAAATGAACACCAACTGGCAGCTGTTTGACAAGCACGATACGGAAGCGGCCGCTTACCTGGAACAGGAAACGGACGAAGACGACGTGTTCATGACCGGCGACCATCACATCAATTTTGTTTCCTCCCTTGCCGGGCGGAAAATTGTTTGCGGGCCGGATATGTGGCTGTATTACCATGGCTACAACACCAACGAAAGAAAGGCGGATATCCGCGCCTTCTATGCGGACCCTGCCGGCAACCAGGCTGTATTGGAAAAGTACGGCGTGGATTATGTGGTGGCCACCTCCCATGAATACGGGCAGATGACCGTGAACAAGCAGGCGCTGGACGAACTGTATGAGCGGGCTTTTGAAACAGGCGGTGACCGCATTGTGATCTGGAAGGTGGGGGAATAAGAATGCTGGAGCGTTTTTTCCGCTATTCCCTGCAGCATAATAAGCCCATCCGCGTGTGGCTGGAGGGCGAAAAGAAATTTCAGAACATCACAGTCATTTGGCTGGAGGGGGATCAGGTGGCCTTTACCACCGCCCGGAAAAAGACGCCGCAGGTGAAATGCATGGCAGATTTTCTGTCCGCTTCCTATGCCCGGGGAGATGACGGGGACACGCTGAAATATCAGAATGAAGGTGAAACGATTGGTTGAAAAGATCAAAGCCCTGCTGAAAAATGAAAGGATCAGGGAACTTGTGATCTATGTTTTCTTTGGCGCGCTGACCACGCTGGTCAACTGGGTGGTGTATTTTTTACTCAGCCGCGTGCTGGGCATGGAAAGCCATCCCGAAGGCAGCGCCATGTATGTGCTGCTGGGCAATGCATCTAATGCCGTGGCGTGGATCGTTTCGGTGTTGTTTGCTTTTTTCACCAACAAGCGCTATGTGTTCAAAAGCAACAAGACCAAGGAAAACGGCGCATGGAAGGAATTTGGCCTGTTCGTTTCCGCCCGGGTGCTTTCGTACCTCATTTTTGACCTGGGCCTGTACACCCTGTGCCTGTTCTTCCTGCCCCATCAGGTGGATAAGCTGCTGATGAATGTGCTGGTGGTGATTTTCAATTACCTGGCCAGCAAACTGGTGATTTTCAAAAAGAAAGCATAAAACGCAAGAAAACAAAAAAGCGGTGGAACGGCGGGAGAGTTCTTAAGGATGAATTTATCCCACAACGAAAAAAGACGAGCATCCGGCGTTTGTTGGATGCTCGTTTGCTTATGTTGGTGTACAAACGCAATGCACTGGTACAGTGCGTATAATTGCGCCCTCGCCAAATGATGAGGCGTTCACCCCTCGTTGTTCTGTATGTTATTTCTTCTGATTCGGACAACTGTTTCGCTACATGCCTTGCAGTTTGAATGCTGCGAGGCTTTTGTAAAAAAAGCTCCGCACGAGCGAATCATGCGGAGCTCTTTTATTTACCGTAGCAAACCAAAATGCCGTTCAACCATTTCAACCGTCCTCTGCACGTTACTATCCGGTGTGCGCTCCACCCAGAAATACTCGCTGTGCTTAACGGCGCGATAGAAGTCCTCGTTCAGGCTGCGAAGAGTTTCGTTGCAAGTCGCCTTGGCCTTTTCAGGGTTGGACGCGCTGTTGATGAAGCTGTTGAACCCTTGGTGATCGGGGCGGTTGCAGTAATCTTCAATTACGTTGAACGGTTCCTTCAGCAGGAAAACCACACGGGTTGGATCCGTGAAGAAACTGGCCTGTTCCAGCGTTAGGTGGCAATCGCACACCACAGGCCGATCATGCGAAAGCCGAATCAAGTCCAACAACACAAAATCCAGTTGTTCCCGGGTGTTTGCAAGCAGCCATTTTCGGTATTCCTCCACGCTTCGCCCAAAGAATTCATCAGCATCCCGGAAGTTTTTGTTCATCGCCGGTTGAAATGCCGGGTCTGACAGTTGCTGGTGCTGGTCAAACTGTTGATCGATATTAAACAGCAGCAGGTCGTGGCGCTCTGCAAGGGCACGAGAAATGGTACTCTTTCCGCCGCAAGCAGTTCCGGTGACGAAAAACACATTCTTCAAATATGCTTTGATTACATTGTTCTGAATATTCATGATTTTTTCCTCCATTAAATAGTTTTGTGCGAAAAGTACATAAAACTATTTAACACAGTTTCATGTACTCAGAAATTCTTGCGCAGTCTGATAACCATATATCTTACCTCCTTCGGTATAGATCAAATCAAGTATATCATTTCAACCGTTTTTGCGTCAAGTTTGCTTGCCTTACACATGCTATCATGTTGCAGCACTACGATACATCCCGGACACAGAGAAAAGAAAGATAACTCCATCCTTTACATCACCCCCGCCGCGCGTCCATCGCTTTTTTATGTGGTTTCAGGGCGAATGGTTTTCTTATTCCGGCTCGTTGATTTTTGTCAGCAGGTCGGTAAAGCTCATGTCTTCCATCCGGCGGATGTTTTCCGGGGCACGGGCGGCATTCTTGCGGCAGATGGCGGCGTAATCGCAAAAGTCGCAGGGGCCGTTATCGCCTTTGCCGCAAAGGGGTGCAGCTTCGATAAGGCCGCTGTGCATTTTTTCCGACAGCCGGGCGGCACAGGAAGCGGCATGGCCGATGAGGTTGTGCAGGTCGGAAAGGGAAGCGGCGGTGGTGCGCTTGTCAAAGGTGCCGTCCTTCAGCAGCATTTTGGGCAGGGAAAGGGGCTTTTCGCCGTTATCCATCTTTTGCAGAATGGCCACGTCTTTGAGCACGATGCCTTTGAGCTGCAGCATCTTGGCCAGCTCCTCTTCGATATCGGCCACTTCCTTTTCGGTGGCCAGAAGGGGGTCGGCCACGTGCATGTAGAAAGCGCCGGCGGGCTGGGCCCCCTCTTCCATGGTAAGGGCGGCTTTCAGGTACAGAAGCAATTGCAGCTGAGCCCCCCAGAAAATCTGGGCAGGCTGCAGTTTGGTGCTGCCGGATTTGTAATCCACCACCCTCAGATATACCCCTTCGTCGCCGGCATAGCGGTCAATGCGGTCAATGATGCCGCGGATGTACACCACGCTGCCGTCTTTCAGCGTGACAGGGATGGGGGGGATGCCGTTTTCATAGCCAAAGCGCACTTCGGCCCTTACGGTGGCAAAATCGCTTTGCTTTGCGGATTTGGTAAAGGTCCACGCCACTCTCTTCAGCACTTTTCTGTACTTTTCGCCCAAAGCCCGCATCCGGGCGCTGTCGCCCATCACGCCGGAAAGCTGCTGGTCAAAAAGGGGCTGGGCAGCCTGGTCGATGAGGGCGTCGCAGGTTTTCTTGTCGATATGGGGCCATTTGGGGATGGAAGGCAAAAGACGCGTGAAGCCTTCCAGCGCGCTGTGGTAGAAATTGCCGGCGTCAATGGGCGTCAGCGTCCATTCCTTCCGGGGCTGGGGGGCAAGGCCCATTTCCACAAAATGCTTGTAGGGGCACACAGCAAAGCTTTCCAGCCTGCTGACGGACATGATGCGCTCCATAAAAAGGCTGTGGGTCACTTCCCTGGGCAGGGGAGCGGCGTTTTCTTCGGGCAGGAAAGCCTGCTGCAGGGAACGGGCTTTTTCCAGTGTACTTTCTTCCGTGCACAGGTATTTCCAGGCTTCCAGCCATTCGCCCTGCAAGCCGCTTCGCATTTGCAGCCCCATCATGTTCAGGGCCGGGCCCATGGACAGGGGCGCCATGACGGGGTTCTTTTGCATCATGCCCCCCTCTTCCACCAGGGCAGGGAACAATTTGCGCAGGGTGCGGATGCCGCTGTAGGGGCGCAGGGCGGTGCCGTCCTGGGTGGCCAGGGCGTAGGAAACGTACAGCTTTTCCGTGGGTGCGCAAAGGCATTTCCACACGTCCAGCTGCTTTAACTGGTCCTGCCCTTCGTCGGACAGGGAAAGGTAGGCGTTGAGGGCGTGTTCCATGTGCTGCTGCTCCTCCTGGGACAAAAGGGAGGTGCGGCTGAGGGCGGAAAGGCCGTCGGTCAGGTTGGCGGCAAAAAGCACACGGGGGCGGCTCAGCGGCAGGCTGCCGATGCGGCCGCACATGACGCAGCCGGCATTGGGGGGCAGGGAGGAAAGATCGCAGCTTTCCAGGCCTGCTTCCAGGGCAATGGCAAGCCTTGCGGCGGATACCTTGCCATCCTGCCAGAGGGCATGGGCCTGTTCCATTAGGCGCAGGATGGCCTGCCATACCTGACGGCACTGGACGGCCTCTGCCGGCATATCCCGGGCCAAAAGCTGCTCCTGGTTGTACAGAAGGGAGGCGTATACGTTGGTTTCTTCCAGATAGCGGAACAGGTGGGTGAGGGCTTCCCGGGCGTTTGCGCTTTCTTTCAGGGCAAGGCGCAGCGTTTCCAGGGGGGTGATGAGCATCTGCCGGGCTTCTTCCGCAGCGGCCTTTTCTTTTTCTTCCCCCCGTTCAAAGGGAACAAGCCATTTTTTGCCCCGGATGCCGTGGGACAGCAGGTAGTTTTCCAGCAGCCAGCACTGCCTGTCCATCAGCGGTGCATAGCCGGATTTGATCATGTTCAGCATTTCGTTTTCCGGATACCCTTCCGCAATGGCGCGGAGAGAGGCCAGCAGAAAACGGGCGGCGCCGTGGCGGGCAGCGGGCAGTTTTTGCCCCACATAGCAGGGGATGCGGTAGGAAGAGAGCACTTCCTGCAGCGTGCCGGAAAAGCTTTCATCGCCCAGCACCACCGCCATTTCGGCAAAAGCCACGCCCTTTTCATGCAGGCGGAGAATTTCTCCGGCAATGAAATGGGCTTCAAAATAGGGGGTGGGGGCGGCATAGAGGCGGATGGCGTCCTGAGCCCCCGGGAAGGGGACGGCAGGCACCGAAAGGTATTGCCGGTTCAGGTGCACAAGGGCAGGGCAGGCAGCGGCTTCCACGGGCTTTACCTGGTTGACGGTGCAGGCAAGGCCTGTTTCTTCCGCTGTTTTCTTCAGCCGCAGGGCGCTTTCCCACACAGGGGCAAAAGCACCTTCCTGAGAAAGCACCAGCAGGGCTTCTGCATGCAGGCTTTCCTTTGCAAGGGCGCAGATGAGCCGCATCATTTGCCCGATGAAGATGTCAAAGCCCCACACGCATACGGCGGCGCCCCGGGCCACGCCGCTTTGGGGCAGGCGCCGGAGCATGCTGTCCACCACGTCTTCGCCGTCCACAAACTGGCCCTGCAAAAGGGCATTGTAGGCGGTGTAGATGCGGTTCAGGTCTTCAAATTTATCCCGCTTTGCCCCTTCTTCCAGGGAAGCGGCGTATTGGAAAATTTCTTCGGCGGAAATGCCCGCCTGCTTGAAACCGCCGATGATGGAAGCGGCTCGTTGGATGAAGCCCTGCTTCTGGGCGGCGGACTGGAAATACTTCAGGTTTTGCTTTTCCTCCATCAGCACCTTGGCCAGGGCCATGTGCTTGCCCCGGTCGTCAATGCGGGTAAGGCCGTCCTGGCCGGCGGCGGCAAACACACGCTCCGTCAGCCGGGAAGGGGAGAGCACTTCAATATCAAAAAAACCGGGGGCCGAAAGGCCCTGGATCAGGTCCCTTTCCGTCTGGAGGGTATACTGCTCTGGCACGATGACCAGCACCTTCTTATACTGCCTGCACAGGGAAAAAAGCCTTTCCTGCAAGGCGTCCCGGCTGCCGCCCAGAATATGCAGCATATCCATCCCTCCTTTTTTCCTGTCTATATGGTATCACATTTTCGGCAATTGGAAAAGGAAAAATAATTTTGCAAAAACCGGCCTGCAGCCCCCGGTTTTCCCTTGTTTTTTTGGCTTTTTGCGGTTATAATGATAAAATCCGGAAAAATAGTTATTTCCGGGAAAACGAAAGCTGTGACAAGGAGGTTTTGGAACATGGAAAACGAAGTTGTACGCACAAATTTCATCTGGGATGCCATTGACCAGGATTTGGAGGCAGGGCGCTACCAGCAAGTGCACACCCGTTTCCCTCCCGAACCCAACGGATATATGCACATCGGCCACTGCAAGGCCCTGATCATGGACTTTTTGACCGCGGAAAAATACGGCGGCAAGTGCAACCTGCGCTTTGACGACACCAACCCCGCCAAGGAAGACACCGAATATGTGGAAGCCATCAAGCGGGATATCAACTGGCTGGGCTTCCATTGGACGGGCGGCTTGTATTACGCCAGCGATTATTACGATAAGTGCTACGAAATTGCCGAAGACTGGATCAAGCGGGGCCTGGCCTATGTGGACGAACTGACCCCTGATGAGATGCGCGAATACCGGGGCACGCTGACCAAGCCCGGCAAGAACAGCCCCTGGCGCGATCGCCCCTGGGAAGAAAGCCTGGATTTGTTCCGCCGCATGAAGAACGGCGAGTTCCCCGAAAAGAGCCTGACGCTGCGCGCCAAGATTGATATGGCGTCCCCCAACATCGTCATGCGCGATCCGGCCATGTACCGCATCCTGTATAAGGAACACTGGCGCACCGGCAATAAGTGGTGCATCTATCCCATGTACGACTTTGCCCATCCCATCGGCGACGCACTGGAAGGCATCAGCCATTCTTTGTGCTCCCTGGAATACGAAATCCATCGTCCCCTGTATGACTGGGTGGTGGAAAAGGCGGCCAATATGCTGCCTGCCCGTCCCCGGCAGATCGAGTTTGCCCGGCTCAACATGACCCAGACCGTCATGAGCAAGCGGAAATTGCGCGCCCTGGTGGAAGGCGGCTATGTGAAGGGCTGGGACGATCCCCGGATGCCCACCCTGAGTGCGCTTCGCCGCCGCGGCTATACCGCCGCCGCCATCCGTGATTTCGTGAGCCGCATCGGTCTTTCCAAAGCGGATAGCATTGTGGATACCGCCATGCTGGAAGCATGCGTGCGTCAGGATCTGGACGATAAAGCCCTGCGTGCCATGGCCATTCTGCGGCCTTTGAAAGTGGTGCTGACCAACTGGCCGGACGGCGAAGTGAAGGAAATTGAGATGGAAAACCATCCCAAGCATCCCGAAATGGGCACCCATACCGTGAAATTCGGCAAGGAACTCTACATTGACCAGGAAGACTTCATGGAAGTGCCGGCCAATAAGTTCCAGCGCATGTACCCCGGCTTCGAAGTGCGGCTCAAGGGCGCTTACATCGTCAAGTGCGAAGGCTGCAAGAAGGACGAAGCGGGGAACATTGTGGAAGTGTACTGCACCGTGGATTTTGATTCCGCTTCCGGCACCGAAGGCGCCAACCGCAAGATCAAGGGCAAGGTGCTGCACTGGGTAAGTGCAGAGGACGCCGTGGAATTCGAAGCCCGGCTGTATGATCCCCTGCTGAGCGACGATGGGGAGGTGGAAGAAACGGCCGAAGAAGCCGTGGCGGAAGCCGCAGCCGACGTGGAAGATACGGAAGAAGGCGAAGAAGAAATGAGCGCCCTCACCCGTTCCGACTACGATTTCCTCAAGACCGTGAACAAAAACAGCCTGACGGTGCTGAGCGGCGTTGCCGAACCCTTCATCAGGGAATGTGAAGATGGCACCACCTTCCAGTTTGTGCGCGTGGGCTATTTCTGCAAGGACCCCGATTCCACCGATGCCCTGCCCGTGTTCAACCGCACGGTGGGCCTCAACGGCATCAAGCTGGGTTAAGAAAAATATTGTTACCCACCCTGAACGCGGAGAGAATGTTTTCAAGAAGGAAACAAGAAGGATTCCGAATTGGTTTTCGGTGGGGTGCGGGGGAGGGTCTTTTGACTCAAAAGACCCTCCCCCGCAAAATACACATTTACAGGAGGAATAACAATGACTGAAGTTCGTACTCGTTTTGCGCCGTCGCCTACCGGGTTTATGCATCTGGGCGGCGTGCGTACGGCGCTTTATGCTTATCTGTTTGCCAAGAAAAACGGCGGCAAGTTTATCCTGCGCATTGAGGATACCGACCAGGAGCGCTTTGTGGAAGGCGCCACGGAAGTGATCTACGATACCCTCAAAGGCTGCGGCATGGACTGGGACGAAGGGCCCGACGTGGGCGGCGATTACGGCCCCTATGTGCAGAGCGAACGCAAGCACATGTACCTGCCCTATGCCCAGGAACTGGTGGAAAAGGGCGCTGCCTATTACTGCTTCTGCACCAAGGAAGAGCTGGACGAACGCCGTGCCGCTGCGGAAGAAAAGGGCGAAGTGTTCAAGTATGACAAGCACTGCCTGAACCTTTCCAAGGAAGAGATCCAGGCCAAACTGGACGCCGGCACCCCTTATGTGATCCGGCTCAATTGCCCCACCGAAGGCGAATCCGCCTATGATGACGAAGTGTTCGGCCATATTTCCTTCCCCAACAGCGACCTGGACGATATGGTGCTCATCAAGCAGGACGGTATGCCCACCTACAACTTCGCCAACGTCATCGACGACCACCTGATGGGCATCACCCATGTGCTGCGCGGCATGGAATACCTGTCTTCCACGCCCAAGTATAATCTTTTGTACAAAGCCTTTGGCTGGGAAATTCCCAAGTATGTACACCTGACCACCGTCATGCGCGATGCCCAGCATAAGCTGTCCAAGCGCGACGGCGATGCCTACTATTCCGACTTCATCGAAAAGGGCTACCTCAAGGAAGCGCTGATCAACTACCTGGCGCTGGTGGGCTGGAACCCCGGCGATGACCGGGAATTTTTCACCATGGAAGAGTTGATCGATGCCTTTGACGTGAAGCGGCTCAATACCTCTCCCGGCATTTTTGACGTGACCAAACTGACCTGGATGAACGCCCAGTACATTGGCAAAATGGACTTTGACGCTTATCTGGAAATGGCCACCCCCTGGTTTGACAAGGTGCTGGCCGGCAAGGGCATGGACTATAAGCGGCTGGCGGAACTGATGCAGAGCCGCACGGAAGTATTCAACCGCATTCCCGAAATGATCGGCTTCCTGGCCGAAATGCCGGAATTCAGCGATGAACTGTACTTCCATAAGAAGATGAAGTGCGATGCCCAGGTGGCCAAAGAAAACCTTCAGCTGGTGCTGCCCGTGATGGAAGGCATTGAGGAATGGAGTGAGCAGAACATCCACGATATCGTGATGGCTGCCATTCAAGACAGCGGCAAGAAAAACGGCGCCGTTTTGTGGCCGCTTCGCATTGCCATTTCCGGCCAGGCCAATACCCCCGGCGGTGCCTTTGAAATTGCCTACCTGCTGGGCAAGGACGAAACCATTCGCCGCATGAAGGATTCTCTTGCAAAACTTGGGTAAAATGCGCTTGTATTTCCCCGGAAAATTTGCTATAATGCAGGTAACTGAGGAGGTGCGTTAAAAATGAAATCCATTCCCATCAAGCTCAGCTATGCTGAAGAAGTGAAAGCCTTCGTGAACACCGTGAACCGCTATCCTTACGAAGTGGACCTGCGTGCAGGCCGCCATGTGGTGGATGCCAAGTCCATCCTGGGTATCTTCTCCCTGGATCTTTCCAAGCCCATCACGCTGGATGTGTACACGGATGATTGTGATGACCTGGTGCAGGATATTCAGCCCTTCACCATCAAATAAGAATCACAGAAGAATGCAGCTGCTGTTTCCAAAGAACGGCGGCTGTTTCTTTTTTTATACCTTTTTGCATACATTGCAAAAAAGGAGGCGGCAGCCATGGCAAAGACGGGATTCCTTCCAAAGGAAATTACAGAAGGGAAAATGCGGGTGGTGCTGGTGGGGGATGAGGAGGTGCTGGTGGAGCAGCACAGGGGCCTTGTTTCCTATGAAACGGATGCCATCATCTTCCGGATGCAAAGGGGGGAAGTGCACCTGACGGGGGAAGGGATGGTGATCGCATCCTTTGGGGCGCTGGATGCAAAGGTGGAAGGGAAAATCAGGGGCATCCGGCTGGAGGTGCATCCATGAAAGGCTGGGTACGGATGAAGGTGGAAGGGCTGGGCGCGGAAAAAATGCTGAACGCCCTGTGGCAAAAGCGGATTCCCCTTCGGGCAGTGCGCAGAAGCAAAAAGCGGGGGCTGGTGCTTTCTGTTCCCCAGCGGTATGAACAGCAGGTAAAGGCGCTGGCGGAGGAAAAGGGCTTTGCCGTTACGCTATTGAGCGGCGGCATGCGGCAGCTGCTGTATGATATGAAGAAACGCTGGGCGCTGGCTGCAGGGATTGTGCTGGGAATGGCGCTGGCAGTATCCTCTCTTCAGTTTATCTGGCTGGTGGAAGTGGAAGACGCCGGCCGCTACACGGGGGAAGTCAGGCTGTTTTTGCAGGAGGAGGGCATCGGGCCGGGCGTAGCAAAAAGCAGAATTGAGCCGGCCGCGCTGCAGGAAAAGCTTTTGTGGCGGCTGCCGGAAGTGAAATGGGTGTGGGTGCGGCAGGAGGGGGTGCGGCTGCACATCCGGCTGGAGGAAGGAATTGCGGCGGAGAAAGGCGAAGGGGCGATGGATGTGGTGGCCCGGATGGACGGCGTGCTGGAAAGGCTGACGGTGTTTTCCGGCACCGCCCTTTGCCGGGAAGGGGATGCGGTGCGAGAGGGGCAGGTGTTGATCGCCGGCTGGGAGGAGGACCGGGAAGGCCGCAAAGTGCCGGTGCAGGCATCCGGCGAAGCGATGGCACGGGTGTGGCTGGAAAAGCGCATCCGGATGCAAACGGAGGAAATGATCACCACCCCTACGGGCAATGTGCAGGAAAGGATATTGTACAAAACGCCCTTTGGTACGTTTGCCTTTGAACCGCCGCCGGAATACCTGATGGCAGACATAAGCTGCACCGTCTTGCCGCTGCCGGGCGTATGGCTGCCGTTTCAGGTGATCCGGGTGCGGTATGAGGAATGCAGCGGCGAATATGTGGAAAGAGATATGGAAACAGTAACAAAGGAAGCCAGAAAGGCGGCGGTGGAGGCGCTGGTGCGGGCATGGCCGGAGACGGCGGATATTGACAAATCCACAAAAATTAGTATGATAGAGAGGGGCAGTATCGAAGTTCTGGCAGTGGCCGAACTGACACGGGATATTGCCCAGTATGGCCAAGCGCCTTAAGGAGATGCAATTGATTGCAGTTATCATTGGAAAATATGGAAACCTACCTGGCCCTCTTTGGCATGAACGACCGGAACATGGCGGCCCTGGAGCAGGAAATGGAGGTATCCGTTTCCCTGCACGGAAATGAATTGATCATCCGTGGGGAAGAAGAGAACGTGCAGCTTTCGGAACGGGTGATCGAGAAGCTGATCGAAATGCTGAAAAAAGGTGAAATGATCGATGCTTCCCGCATCCGCTATGCAGCAGCCCTGGCCCGGGAGGGCAGGCTGGATGAAATCAGCGAAATTCTGGGCGACGTGGTGGCCATCACCCACCGGGGCCGGCGCATTCAGTGCAAAACCCTGGGGCAGAAGGAATATGTGGCTGCCGTACGCAAGAATGAACTGACGCTGGCGGTGGGCCCTGCCGGTACCGGCAAAACCTACCTGGCCATGGCGCTGGCGGTGGTGGCCATGCGCAACAAGGAAGTGGAGCGCATTGTGCTCACCCGTCCCGCCGTGGAAGCGGGGGAAAAGCTGGGCTTTTTGCCCGGGGATATGACCCAGAAGGTGGACCCCTACCTGCGCCCGCTGTACGATGCACTGTACGAAATGATGGGCGTGGAAAGCTATCAGCGGATGGTGGAAAGGGGCACGCTGGAAATTGCTCCCCTGGCGTTTATGCGCGGCCGTACGCTGAATGATGCTTTCATCATCCTGGACGAAGCCCAGAACACCACCTGCGAACAGATGAAAATGTTTTTGACCCGCCTGGGCGCCGGCAGCCGCTGCATTGTGACCGGCGACGTAAGCCAGATCGACCTGCCCAGGGGCAAAAAGAGCGGCCTGGTGGAGGCCATGGAAGTACTGAACGATATCCCCGGCATCAGCATTGTGCAGCTGAGCAACAAGGACGTTGTGCGCCATGAGCTGGTGCAGAAGATTGTCCGGGCGTATGAAGCCTGGGAAGCAAAGGAAGGGAAGGGCAATGAAGCCTAAAAAGAAGCAGAGCCTGAAAAAGCGCTTGTCGGACTTTTTGCATTCGCCGCAGGCGCTTCGGGTGCTGATCTGCGTGCTGGGCACGGCGCTTTTGATGCTTATCTATGTGGCTGCCATTGTGCCGGTGCGCTATGATCTGCGGGTGGGCATGGTGCCCGGTGCCACCATTGCCGCCACCAAGGACGTGGAAGATACCCTGGCCACCGAAAGTAACCGCAAAAAGGCAGCCAACGCCGTGATGCCCACCTACCGCTATCAGGAAGGCGTGACGGAGCAGGTGCTGGCCAATTTCGATGAGATCTATGCGGAATTGCGCATGGTGAGCCAGTATGCCCAAACCCTGCCGGACCAGTCGCCCACCCGTGTGTACACCAAGGATGAACTGGATTATGCCCGCTCCATGCTGACAAAGCTGCACCTGATGGATTATCAGCTGACCGCCGTGATGCGGGCGGACCCTGCCGAACTGGAAGATGCGTATACCCTTTTGTACACCACCATCCAGTCCACCATGATGAACCGTGTGACGGAAGGGCAGGAAGCGGCAGCCCGTACCAACATCCGCCAGATCGTCAACTACCGGATGAATATCGCCCTGTCCCAGTACATGGCGCCGCCGGTTTTGTCTGCCTGTATTCAGCCCAACATGGTCATCGACCAGGAAGCCACCGAAGCGGCCCGGGAAGAAGCGCGCAATGCGGTGGAGCCCGTGGTGTATAAGCAGGGGCAGAACATCGTGGTCAAAGGGGAAGGCAGGGTGACCCAGAACCAGCTGAACATGCTGGCCACCCTTGGCCTGCTTTCCAACAGCGGCGTGGACGGCATGATGTACCTGGGCGCCGCGGTGCTGGTGCTGGCCGTGGTGTGCGTGATGCTGTGGCTGCTCCGTGCATGCACCGACGTATTGTCCTCCTGGAAGAAAATGCTGATCCTCTTTATTGCCATGATCCTGACGCTGGGGCTGAGCCTGGCGGCAAGGCTGGTCAATTTGTACCTGGTGCCCGTGCTTTTGACGGCGCTGCTGGCTACGGCTTTGCTGGGCCTGCGTGCCGGTGTGGTGGCCAATGCGGCCATCGTGGTGCTGGTGGCATCGCTGGCGGCCGGCGGCAGCCAGGCCTATGGCGAAACCATGACGCTGCTTCTGCTTTCCGGCCTGCTGGGCGGCACGGCGGCAGCCATGGTGCTGCACAAGAACGCTACCAGGCTGCAGATCATGCTGGCGGCCATCATGGCCTGTGTTGTCAGTTTCGCTGTGAACATGGCCCTTGGGCTGATGACGGCGGAAGAGGTTTCCGGTTCTTTGGAAAATGCACTGTGGTGCGCGGGCGGTGCGGTGATCGCCTGCCTGCTTACCATCGGCCTGCAGCCGCTAATGGAAACCATTTTCAACCTGCCCACGCCCATGAAGCTGATGGAGCTTTCCAACCCCAACCAGCCCCTGCTGCGCAAGCTGATGCTGGAAGCGCCGGGCACCTATCACCACTCCATCATTGTGGCAAACCTGGCGGAAGCTGCGGCAGAAGCCGTGGGTGCCAACCCGCTGCTGGCCCGCGTGGGCGGCTATTACCACGACATCGGCAAGCTGAAGCGGCCCTCGTATTTTAAAGAAAACCAGACCGGCGAAAAGAACGCCCATGACAATACCGACCCCTATGTATCCGCAGCCATTGTGACCGCCCACACCATGGACGGCGTGGCCATGGGCAAAGCCCACCGCCTGCCCCCGGAAGTGCTGGAAATGATCGGCAGCCACCACGGGGATACGCCGGTAATGTATTTCTACCATAAGGCTGTGCAGCTGGCCAGCGATGGGGAACCGGTGGATATGGATACCTTCCGTTACGACGGCCATCCCCCCAAGAGCGCAGAAGCAGCCATTCTGATGCTGTGCGATACCATTGAAGCGGCGGTGCGCACCCTGCAAAACCCCACACCCGAAGCCATGGAAGAATTCATTGTGAAGCTGGTGCGGGGCAAGCTGGAAGACGGCCAGCTGAGCGATTGTCCCCTGACGCTGCGGGATATTGACAAGATCTGCGCTGCGGTGACCACGGTGCTTTCCGGCGTGTTCCACGAGCGCATTGAATACCCTGAAATGAAGCAAAGCCATCAGCAGCGCATCATCCATGCCGTGCAGGAAGAAAAGGAAGCGGTGGCGCAGGAAGCCAAAGAAGCAGAAGAAACCAAGGCAGAAGAAACCGGTGTGGATGCCAGCCTGTTGGCGCCGAAACTGGAAGTGGAACCTTTGCCGGTACTGGAGCTGCCCAAGGAAGAGCCTGTGCCGGTACTGGATCTGGAGCAGTTGCAGATCGAACCGTTGCCTGTGAAGGAAGATTTTGAAGAAGCCGGCGAACCGGAAGAGATGGAAGAAGCGGGCGAAGCGGAAGAAGCACAGGCGGAACCTGAAGCGGAAAAAACACCTGCCGACGAAGAAACAAGCGAGGAAACATGACCACAGGACTTTTGATTGACTGGGCGGTGCCCCAGGTGGCAGGGGCGGAAGAGGGGCTGCAGAAAGCCTTTTGCGCCTGCATGGCACAGGAGGGGATCAAGTTGCCTGCCTATGCCCAGCTGCTGATCACCGACGATGCGGAAATTCACCGGCTGAACCGGGAATACCGGAATGTGGACCGGGCCACCGACGTGCTTTCGTTCCCGTCTACCGCCGCCCATCCCGGCCATACGCTGGGGCAAAACGAGCACCTGCTGAAACGGGAAATTGACGAAACCGGCGCTTGCTTTCTGGGGGATATCATCATTTCTTTGGAACGCGCCAACGAGCAGGCAAGGGAATACGGCCACAGCCCCCAGCGGGAATTGACCTACCTTACTGTGCACGCCCTTTTCCACCTGATGGGGTATGACCATATGGAAGAAGGGGACAAAAAGAGCATGCGGGCCATGGAGGAAAAAGTGATGAAACAGCTTGGTGTGACCCGGGTGACGGATGAAGAACTGATCCAAAAAGCCAGGGAAGCCATGCAGTTTGCCTATGTGCCCTATTCTCACTACAAGGTGGGGGCGGCACTGCTTTCAAAAGACGGCCGCATCTATACCGGCTGCAACATTGAAAACGGCTCCTACGGCGCTACCAACTGCGCCGAACGCACCGCGCTTTTCAAGGCGGTCAGCGAAGGGGTAAGGGAATTTGCCGCCATTGCGGTGACGGCAGAAAAGGCGGCCCCCTGGCCCTGCGGCATCTGCCGGCAGGCACTGAACGAGTTTGCGCCGGATATCCGGGTGATCGTGGCCTGGCAGGATCAGGTGGCGGAAGCAACACTTCCGGACCTTTTGCCCCATGGCTTTGGCCCGGGCAACGGCACATTGGATTATTTAGGGAAGGAATAACGAAAGAATATGAGTAAGGAATTTCATTCCGGTTTTGCCACCATCGTAGGCCGCCCCAATGTGGGCAAGTCCACATTGCTCAACACCCTGGTGGGGGAAAAGGTGGCCATTGTGTCCAACCGCCCCCAGACCACCCGTAACCGGGTCATGGGCGTAATGGGCGGCGATAACAGCCAGATCGTTTTCGTGGATACCCCCGGTATGCACACCCCCCGTACCAAGCTGGGCGAATTCATGGTGAAGAGCATCGAAGAAGCCATGGAAGGCATTGACGCCCTGCTGGTATTGGTGGACGTGACCGCCATCGGGCCCCATGACCGTTCCATCGTGGAACAGATGAGCCACAAAAAGGTGTATAAGCTGCTGGTGCTCAACAAGATCGATCTGGTGGAGCCCAAGGACCTGCTGGGCATCATGGACAGTTTCAAGGACGCCGGCTATGACGGCATCATGCCCATCAGCGCCAGGACCGGCGACGGGGTGGACCAGATCCGCAAGGAATTGGAAGCCCACCTGCCCGTGGGCCCCAAGTATTTCCCCGACGATATGCTCACCGACCAGCCCGAGCGGGATATCTGCGCGGAGCTGATCCGGGAAAAGGCGCTGCGTAACCTGCGGGATGAAGTGCCCCACGGCGTGGGCGTGGAAATGATGGCCATGAAGAAGGAAAACGACAACTTCATGGAAATCGACGCCACCATCTATTGCGAACGCGCTTCCCACAAGGGCATCATTATCGGCAAAAAAGGCTCCATGCTGCAGAAGATCGGCCAGGAAGCACGGCAGGATATTGAAGCGCTGCTGGGCCTGCATGTGAATTTGCAATTGTGGGTGAAGGTGCGTCCCGGCTGGCGGGACAGCGCAGACGACCTGAAAACCCTGGGCTATGTGCAAAACCGCTGAAAATGTTGAAATTTCGGCGAGAAAACGCTTGACATATCAAGGAAAAGGGTCTATAATACATCTGTTTCAAGCAGAAGCTGCCCGCTTCTCTCCGATGCGAATCACGTTTTGCACGGGTAAGGCATTTCAATTGTGATGCAATGGACGGGTAGCTTTACCCCGTCCATTTTTCTTTGGACAAAACCATGTTGGAGGTGCATCGACATAGCAACCGAACTGCTCATCAATGAAGAGATCCGCGACCGTGAAGTGCGCGTCATCGGCGCAGACGGCGCTCAGCTGGGCATCATGCCCACCCGCCAGGCGCTGGAAATGGCCGAAGAAGCGGAACTGGATCTGGTCAAGATCGTTCCCACCGCTCAGCCCCCTGTGTGCAAGCTGATGGACTATGACAAGCATCGCTTTGAACAGTCCAAGCGTGAAAGGGAAATGCGCAAGAACCAGAAGGTGATTGCTCTCAAGGAAGTGCAGCTGTCTGCCACCATCGAAGAAAACGACGTGAACATCAAAGCCAAGAACGCCATCCGCTTTTTGCAGGAAGGCAACAAGGTGAAGGTGAGCATCCGTTTCCGCGGCCGCCAGATTGCCCATTCCGACATCGGCCTGAAGGTGATGCAGGATTTCATTGAACGCACCAAGGAACATTGCACCGTCGAACGCCGTCCCACGATCGAAGGGCGCAACATGCTGATGATTCTTGTGCCCAAGACTGAAAAAGCCATCAAGGCCGAAAAGGCCGCCGCTGCCAAGAAGCAGGCGGAAGCCCCCAAGGCTTGACAGAACTACTTTCCGGAAGGAGGACATTTCCATGCCCAAGCAAAAGACTCACCGTGGCGCAGCGAAGCGCTTTTCCCTGACCAAGACGGGCAAGGTGAAGCACAAGAAGATGAATGCCAACCACATTCTCAACAAGAAGACCACCAAGCGTATCCGTCATCTGCGTGCCGGCGGCACCCTTCAGAACAAGGCTGAAGCTGCTACCATCCGTACGCTGATTCCCTACAAATAAGCTACGCCCGTCTGAAGGAGGAACAAAAACATGGCACGCATTAAGAGGGCTGTTACTGCCCATAAGAAACGCCGCAAGGTGTTTAAGCTGGCGAAGGGTTACTGGGGCTCCAAGAGCAAGCAGTACCGCACCGCCAGTGAACAGGTTCGCCGCTCCCTGCGCTACGCCTACACCGGCCGTAAACTGCGCAAGCGCGACTTCCGTCGTCTGTGGATCACCCGTATCAACGCTGCCTGCCGCCTGAATGGTATGAGCTACTCTACCTTCATCAACGGCCTGAAGAAGAAGGGCATCGAAGTGAACCGCAAGATGCTGGCCGACCTGGCCGTCACCGACGCTGCTGCTTTCGCTCAGCTGGTGGCCATCGCCAAGGAAGCCTGAGAATAAGGCAAACAAATAAACCGTCTGTCATTGGACAGGCGGTTTTTCTGCGTTCAGGAGTGTGGCCTTGCGTGAAGGGAGGGGCCTTTGCGGCCCCTTCACCCCACAGGGTTCCCCAGTTGCTTACAGAATGTAATCCGTGATGCAGTCGTACCATTCCACATAGGTTTCGCCGTTGACGGTAAGGCGGGCATTGTCGGGGAGCAGCTGCGTCCAAAGCTTTCCGTAGCGGTCGATGGCCCAGTCGTTGCGGTTGTAGCGGCGCCAGAGAATGGTGCGGCCGTTCTGATCCAGAAACTGCTCGGACACCACACCGGGGTTGTAGGTGTTGATGTCCATCACGCAGACAGTATCATATACTTTGCCGTTGATTTCCACGGTATAGCGGCCCACGATGTCCAAAAGGAAAGGCTTATTTATACTGCAGATCACATTGCCTTCCCGCCTGATGTGGCCCTTGACGGAAAGGTTTACTTCGTTGCCGCAGTTGTTTTCGCCAAAGCCCCAGTTGGGCATGAATGCCTCTTCATCCAGGAATGTGATGTAGTTGCGTACGTCGCCGTCGTTGCGAAGAGTGGCCAGGTAGCGGCAATGGGTGTCCGTCAGCTGGGCCACGAAGGTGCGGTGCACAACGTCTTTTTTGTCGGAATAGCTGGCTTCCCGGGCGGTCAGTTCCACACCCTCAATGCCATGCACTTTGGCCTTGCCGGTGACCTGCATATCGTAAATATGGTCGCACTTTCGGGAAGGCAGATCGTACATGCCCCAGCTCAGCTTTTCGCCCAGCTTCGGCACCAGGAACCAGCCCATGATCTCCTCCCATTTGACGGGGAAGGGGGGATCCTTGCTTTCGGTGATGGTGTAATGGGGCAGAAGGGCAGGCAGTTTTTTCATGATGGTTTCTTCCTTTCCATAGGCGGGGAAATGGGCTTTGAAGTGCTGCCGGGCAGTGTGCAGACGGCTTTTGACCGTGCCCACGGGAATATGCAGCATGTCTGCGATTTGCTGCTGGGGTAATTGCTGAAAATAGAAAAGCTGAAGCAAACGATTCTCTTCTGCAGCCAAACATGCCAGCACGTCAGAAACAACGGAAGGTTCCGGAATGCCAAAGCGCAGGTCTTCAGGCTCGGGGATCGTTTCCAGTGAAACGGTTGGCAGTGGCGAAAGACGGTAGTAGTCGCTGCATTTGTTCCGGGCAATGGATAGCAGCCAGGGCTTAAAAGCGGCCTTGTTTTGAAGCTGATCAAAACGCTGATGAGCCAGCAAAAGCACTTCCTGCAAAACATCCTCTGCATCAGATGTGTTGCGGCAGCGATAATGCACATACCGTGAGACGGTTTGCAAATGGGCAGAAAGCAGCTGTTCAAATTCGTCCATGTTCCTCACCTCCTTTTCTGTGATTTGAAACCGATTTCATGAACAAAGACGAAAAAACGGCCGGAAAGGTTCATTTCTTATCAAACAGCTGCAAGAAAATTCTTGCAGCTGTTTTATGTGAATACCATTTTCATTGTTTTAGAATTACCACCACTGTGTTATAGTTTGTTTTTGATTATTTGCTGCATTGCGAAAATAGTATTCGGAATAATCCGCAAAATGCTTCTGGCCGGTATAAATCATGGGCTTTCCATCAGAATCAATGGGCCATTCCGGCGCCTGAATCCATCGGGGATAGCCTTTACAATCCCTTAAAAAGGCCCGGTTGATTTCGTCTTTTATCTGCTTTCTTCGTTCGCCTTTTTTCATGGTGGCAGGGTAATGGGGCAGAATGTGCTGGCTTACAAAGTTTTCGGCATCCACGCCGCCTGAAAGGTAATTGGGAAGAACGTCCAGCAAGAAAGAATATTCGTCACCATATTTTTCTGTTTTAATGATAGCGGTGTCTACCTGATAATAAATATCAGCTACAGTGCTATGAATAAGGTAAGCACCAAGTGATGTTCTATATTCTGTCCGACGGATATCGTATCCCATTCTTGGTGGATTCTGTTTCCATTCATCGGTCAAATCACGAAAACTTTGGGCGTATTCTTTTAAGTATTTTTCAAAAGAAGTACGTGCTTCGAAAGGGAGGCCTTGATTTACACCTTTCATGCATACGGTGCGCCTTTTGATGGGAAGATGTTCCTTTTCAATCGTGTCAATGATTCCTTCCAGATAGCGCTCTATCTCATCTGAAGCGAAATAGTGGCTCATGAATGTATCAATACCCATATCGCCGACAACGAATGAGCGGATGATTGGAATGACATCAGAAAAATCTGACATTGGTTCCTCCTTTTCACAGCGTGATGAGCAAAGGCTTTTCTTGCCGGTCTTTATGTATCCATGCGAACCAGTTCCCGAAGGGCCAGGTTCCGGTAGGCAAGGTCGTCCCGTTTGGTAAAGCCCATCTTTTCCCAGAAGGCATTGCCGGCTTCGTTTCTTTGGAACACCACCAGCGCTGCCTTGCTGATGCCTTCCTGCTTCAGGGCAGAAAGGGCATGCTCCACCAGTTGTCTGCCAAGGCCATTGCCCTGGCGGTCCGGGTGAACGGCGGTGTGGTGGATGTATCCCCGTCTGCCGTCGTGGCCGGAAAGGATCACGCCAAAGATGCGGTTTTCTTCCTCTGCCACGAAGCAGGTGGAAGGGTTTCTGTGCAGGTATTTTTCAATGCCCACCCGGGAATCGTCTGCGTCATTGAGCCCCATGCCCTTGCAGGAAAGCCACAGGGCATAGACGGCATCATAGTCATGGCAGGTCATGAGGCGGATGTGCATTTATACCTCCAGTGCCAGCATCACGGCGCCATGGGCAGGGATGGAGAACGCGCGCGTATCGGCAGGAAGAGCAGCACCGCTCCATACGTTTTTCATGGTTTTCACCTGGCTTTGGGTGATCTGCTTCAGGCAGAAGGAAACCTCTTCTTCCTGTTCGTTGGTGTTGAACAGGCCCACGAAGATGCGGCCGTCTTCGCCTTCGCTTGTCCACACGATGTGGCCGTTTTCATCCTTGACGGGACGGGCATTGCGGCCGTGCTGGTTGGCATAGAGGGCGTCTTTGTTGGTAAGGAGGGACAGGGTGAAGGCATCGTTTTTGCTCATTTCGGCGCCGATCATCAAAGGGGAGCGCATGATGCACCACAGGGTCATCATGGTATAAAGCTCGTCGTTGGTGAAGTTTGTCCAGTCGTCGGGGTTGGTGCACTGGCGCAGGGCGCCCAGGGGCAGCATATCGGCATCGGGCCAGTGGCCGGGGCCGGCGTGGATGCACCACTTTTCCGCCCGTTCAAACATGGCGTACAGCAATTCCCACTTGTCCCAGAAATCGTCGGTGATGCGCCACATGTTGGCATACTGCTTCAGATGCCAGGCCCTTTCCAGGGGAGCGGCGCCGGGGGAAAGGGAGAGCACGATGTCCCGGCCGCAATTGTTTCTGGCGGCGGAAATCAGTTCAATCTCCTTTTTGCAATGGGGGTATTCCCGGGCGATATCGTCGCACTTGACAAAATCCACCCCCCACTTGGCGTAGAGCCTGAAAATGCTGTTGTAATAGGCCTGGGCTTCGGGCAGGTCGCACTTGAGGCCGTACATATCCGGGTTCCAGGCGCAGATAGAGTTGGGGTTGGCTACGTCGGCACAGCCTTTTTCACAATCCAGAATGGGCAGGTGGTTGTGGGCGGCCATCCGGGGCAGACCACGCATGATATGGATGCCGAATTTCAGCCCCAGGGAATGCACATAATCAGCCAGGGGCTTGAAACCCTGTCCGCCTGCGGCACTTGGGAAACGGTTTTCTGCCGGAGTGAGCCGGCCCCATTCGTCCATGGAAAGGGGAGCGAAGGGTTCATAAGCGTGGCTGGAGGCGGAGGGTTGATACCACTGGATATCCACCACCACATATTCCCAGCCAAAGTCCTTCAGGTGTTTGGCCATATATTCGGCGTTCTGGCGCACCTGCTGTTCGTTGACGGCGGCACCGTAGCAATCCCAGCTGTTCCAGCCCATGGGCGGGCGGGGAGCAATGATCGTTTTGCAGGGCATATGAAGATACTCCTTTATCCATATTTTTTCTTGCCCTCATTATACCAAAGAAAGAAAAAAATACAATCCGCCAGGGCAATATTTCTTGCTTTGCCGGGGGAAAGGTGTATAATGGAAGCAACAAAACAAAAGGAGATATAAGATATGGATCAGTTGGCGTTGACGTATATTCAGAAACTGCTTGCTATTCCGTCGCCCACCGGGTTCACCCGGATGGCGGCGGATTACCTGATGGAAGAATTGAAAGGCATGGGTTTTGCGCCGGTACAGCAGAAAAAAGGCGGCGTATGGTGCGAACTGGGCGGGGAAGGTCATGGCCTTCTGCTTTCTGCCCATGTGGATACCCTGGGCGCCATGGTGCGCTCTGTGAAGGGCAACGGCCGCATCCGCTACACTCACATCGGCGGCTGGGCGGACAGCACCGTGGAAACGGAGAACTGCCTGGTGCACACCAGGGAAGGCAAAGCCTATTCCGGCACGGTGCAATCCACCAAGGCCAGCCAGCATGTTTTCGGCGACATGAACGGCGATACCCGCGGGGAAAACACCCTGGAAATCGTGCTGGATGAAGTGGTGAAAAGCAAGCAGGACGTGGAAAAGCTGGGCATCGAAACGGGCTGCTTCATTTCCTGGGATCCCCGGACGGTGCTGACCGAAAGCGGCTATTTGAAGAGCCGTCATCTGGACGATAAAGCCAGCGCCGGCATGCTGCTGGCATTGGCCAGATGGGTGGCGGAAGGGAAAGTGAAGCTGAACCGCCGGGTGGCCATTTTGTTCACGGTGTTTGAAGAAGTGGGCCACGGGGCGTCCATGCAGCTGCCCGATGGCATTGAGGACATTCTGGCGGTGGACATGGGCTGCGTGGGGGACGACCTTGCCTGCGACGAAACCATGGTGTCCATCTGCGTGAAGGATTCGGCCGGGCCTTACCATTATGAATTTACCGGCGAATTGATCGCCCTGGCCAAGGAAAAGGGCATCGGCTACGCGGCGGACGTGTATCCCAGCTATTCTTCCGATACCGCCACGGCGCTCCGGGCCGGCAACGATTGCCGCTTTGCTCTGATCGGCACCGGCGTGTTTGCCTCCCACGGCTATGAACGCACCCATGTGAAGGGCATTGAGAACACCTGCCGGCTGATCCTTGCTTTGCTGGAAAAATGAACATTTGTCAAAATAGGAAAAAAACAGAATAGATGTTGACAAATATATCCTTCTGTTCTATAATTGTATTTACCGAAAACGTTTGCGTTCAAAACGCATGATGAAGAAGGGAGATTTTCACGTGAAGAACATGACCCGTATTCTTCTCCTGATGGCCGCTTTGGTTCTGGCTCTTGGTATGAGCATGACGGCTGTGGCGGAAGACGTTGCTCCTGAAGGCGAGGCTGCCGAAAGCACCATCGCTTACATCTTCTGGCAGGATCAGGACTGGTGGCCTGCTGCCTGGGCGGAAGAAGACGACTACTGGACCCCCACCCCCGCTGTGGTGACCGGCGAAGGCTGGTACACCGTGAAGCTGAACGGCCATATGCCCAGCTGGTTCTACAGCGGCGGCAACAGCAATATCGGTGCTCAGAAGCTGGCCATTGTTGTGAAGGACGGCCAGGACCTGTTCCCCGGCATGTATCTGCAGATTGTGGATATCCGTGTGGACGGCGTTTCCTATCCCTGCGCTGATGTCACCTACGGCCAGACCGGCTATGACAACATCAACGACCAGGAAGGCGGCAAGGTGTACTGGGATGCCAATGATACCTACGCCCTGATCTGGGATCAGTGGATGCTCGATAACGGCGGCTCCATCGAAACCGGTGCCACCTGGAACAGCGCCGGCGAAGCTCAGAAGTTTGACGTGTTCGACGTGAGCGTGCTGAACAATCCCAAATCCATCGAAATTGATTTCTTCCTGTCCGCACAGCAGGATGTGAAGCCTGAAGGCGGCCCCGAACTGCGTGTGAAGGGCGAAGGCCCCACCGTGTACGGCGATGTGGTTACTCTCAGCAGTGCTTCCGAGATTCAGCTGGATGCCTGGATGTATTTTGCTGACGGTGCCTGGTGGCCCCAGCGTCAGTCCATCGACCAGAGCGGCAATGGCGTCAACTACACCGACGCTGTTGTTACCGGCGAAGGCAACTACACTGTAGGCCTTGACTTTGCTTCCTCCGGCTGGCATGCCAATGGCGCCAACGGTATCAGCTCCGCTTATCTGGTAATTGAAAACGGCGAAGCCGAACTGCCCGGCTCTTATGTGCAGATTACGGATGTGCGCGTTGACGGTGATTCCGTTGCCTACAGCAACAATCTGACGGCCCCCTTTACCTGGGATTCTGCCGACACCAATGATACAGCCGTTCCGCTGTACCTGAACTGGATGAACGATACGGATCACAACACCTGGAACCGTCGTGAATGGAGCGATGATGCTACCTGTAAGGTGCTGGATCCTTCCATGGTCGTAAATGCCGGCAAGATTGAAATTGACTTTATCGTGACCGACGCCGCTGGCGAACAGCCTGAAATTCCCGTTCTGGAATACGACTATAAGTGGTATCCCAACAACACCATGGGTATTGCCGGCTACAGCCTGCGTGACCTGGGTATTGGCAGCAAGTGGATCAACGTGGTGCCTGTGAACCTGACCGAAAACGGCATCTACAAGATTCCCCTGGTGGCCTCCAATCTGTATGTTCTGGGCAACGCCATCGTTACCGTTTCCGGTGATGACGTGACGGTTACCTACGAAACCGATTGGGCTTCTCCCGGCAACCTGACCATCAGCAGCGAATGCGTGAAGTGGTTCAAGAGCATTGATGAAATTACCGAAGATTTCGTGAATGCGCCCACCAGCGATATCGCTTTCGGCCAGACCGTGAGCAAGGCCGAACTGGGTGATGTGGCTTATCTGTACATCAACAATGGCGTTACCTATTGCCAGCCCATTGCGGATAACGGCATCTATTCTCCCAAGTACAATCACAATCATGTGACCTGGGAAGCTTATCGTGCCGAACTGGATGCTATGGTGGAAGCTCTTGCTCCCGCTGCTGAAGAAGTGGTGGAAGAAGTTCCCGCTGAATAACAGCAAAACCTTTCAGGGCCTGCATGATTGCAGGCCCTTTTTTGTTACACTTGTAAACAATGGCGCCGCAGCACTGTTTTGTTACAATCTGCCCTTGACAAAGGGTGGTAGACAAGTGTACACTATTGGTAGACAATTGTCAACTGTGCAAAAAGGAGTGTTTTCATGTCGCTGCAATGTACGGAAGCGGAATGGAAGATCATGGAGGTGCTGTGGGAAAGCGCGCCGCGCACCATGGCGGAAATTACCCATGCGCTGGCACCATCAACGGGCTGGACAAGGCACACCGTGATCACGCTGCTCAAAAGGATGCAGGAAAAGGGCAGCGTGGCCGTGGACGAAACAGGCCCTGTAAAAACCTACCGGCCTATGGTGAACAGGGCAGATGCGTCCCAGGCACAAACGAAACGTTTTTTGAACCATGTGTTTTCCGGCAAGGCCTCACTGCTGGTGCAGAACCTGGTGGACACGGGCGAAATCAGCCTGTCGGAAATGGAAGAAATTCTCTCCATCATCAGGCAGGGGGGAGAAACACAAAGGAGGTAGTGAAATGCGGACTGCCACGATTTATAATTTTCTGATCGAAGCCAACCTGATGGCGGCCATGGCCATTTTGCTGATGGCCGTCATGCGGAAGTTTTTCCGAAAGCCTCTGGGCAGCCGGGCGTTGTGCTTTGGCTGGCTGATGGTGGCCCTGCGGCTGCTTTTGCCCATCAGCCTGCATAACCCCTATATCAGCCAGATCCGGCCTGCGATGATGCGGGATGCCACGGTACGTCCCATTGCCGGGCAAATTCTGGTGAGAAGCCGGGACGCGCTGGATACGCTCTACGTTTATTCCCGGTACACTTTGGGTGTGCCGAAGGAAAACCTGCTTATCCAAGGGGTGAAAAGTGCCTATAACGGCATGTGGAACGGCAAGCTGGCGGGGCTGTTGATGCTGGTGTATCTTGCCGGTATGTTGCTGGTGCTGGGGTATTTCCTGTACAAAAACCTGCGCTTTGCCGGTGAAATGAAAAAGAACCGCATCGAGCCCCTTTGCGGTGAAATGCTGGAAAACTACCGCGCCCTGTGCCGGCGCATGCAGGTGAAGCCCCTGCCTGTTTACCTGACCGATCCTTTGCAGAGCGCATGCCTGGTGGGTACCGTTCGCCCCTATATTGCATTGCCGGTGACGGTGAAGCCGGAAGAGATGATGCTGGTGCTGGAGCACGAAATGTGGCACTATAAGCAAAAGGATCATTTGTGGGCCGGCATCCGGCTGCTGTGCTGCATGGTGCATTGGTTTCATCCGCTGGTGTGGCTGGCGGCTTCCTGGAGCCGGACGGATATGGAAATGCGTTGTGATGAACGGGTGATGAAAAATAAAACGCCGGAAGAGAAAAAAGCGTATGCCACGTTGCTGGTGGCAACGGCTGCCCGGCGTACAGCCCCCGGCCTGCCGGTGCTGGCAACGGGCATGACCATGACGGGAAAAAGGTTGAAGGAACGGGTAAAGCAGGCGCTTTCGGAGAGAAAGACAGTGGCCGTATTGGCGGGGGCATTCTGCGTTGCGGCGGTTGTTTTGCTGATGGGCGCTTTCTCCACCTCCGAGTTCATCGGTGAGCCCCGTATTCCCGCCTTCCGGGCCAATATGCTGCCTCCGGTACGGCCGGTGGCAACGGAGGAAGAGGCCATCCTGCTGGCGGAGGAGGTGGCAGCGCTTCCTCAGGTAAATGCGAAACTGAAAAACGGCGAATGGATGCTGATCACCGAAGGGGATAAGCCCGGGGTGAAAGTGGCGGCCTGGCGGGCAAACGGTGAAAATACGTTCATTGTGCGGATGTATGAGGATGGCGGCCTGTACGGATTTGTCGATTGCACGGTGGGCTATCACAGCGATGAACGGAGGGAATTTTACGGAAAGCCTGTCTGGGATGAGGAACTGATGGATTTTGTGGAAGGCTGGGTGCTGGCAATGAACCCGCAGCTGGAAGGCAAAATAAACGAAAAAATGTTTGTTGGCCATTTCATCCAGGATGGGGAACGGTATGCCCAGGTGCAGATCGGTGTGGATATTGAAGGGTATGGCTACATCGGCGCCACCGTCAAGCTGAACCCCACCTTCCAGATTGTTGAGATCGGCCCCGGAAACGGCTGAAAAAAAGACGGATGGTTTTCCATCCGTCTTTTCTATATTGTTTTTTATTTGTCGAAGAAGGTGGGCAGGGCGCAGTACATGATCTGCTCCACGGCCTTGGTGGAGTGGCCGCCGCTGCACTGGGTGTAGTAGAGGTTGCCGTCGTTAAAGTTTTCACAGTAGACGAAAGTATCCGGCATTCCTTTCATGGCTTCGATCTGTGCGGTGAGGCCTTTATAGCCCACATCGCCTTCACCGCCGCAGCCGGCGTAGATGAAGAAATCGTCCTTGGTATAGCCGGCCTTGGTCACGCTGGTGGAAAGCAGGGCAGCCATGGCGGCTGCATCATCGCCGAAGCTGATGCCGCCGCAGCAGGGCATGTAATAGGCGACCTGGTCCAGGCTGCTTTGGAACACGTTCCACGTGCAGAGAGAACCCATGGAGAAGCCGCCGAAGGCACGGTGGGTGCGGCTGGCGCGGATGCCCTCGGGGGTAACGTCGGCAGCGTAGGTGTTGTAGGCGCTTTCAAAAGCGGGAATCAGGTAATTGTTCAGTTCGTGGCTGTAGTTGGCAGCGGCCCAGAATTCATCCTTGCCGGGAACGGCAAAAGTGGGGGCTACTACGATCATGGGCTCAATGCGGCCTTTCTCGATCATGGCGTCCAGCACCATGTGCATGGTGGAAATGGAGCCTGCGCCCTGGAAGAAGGTGGTGTAGCCGCCGCCATGGCCGTGCATCAGGTAAAGCACGTTGTAGCGGGTTTCCTTATCCTCGGCGTCATAGCCCCAGGGCAGGTAGACCAGGGCATTCTTTGAGTATTCTTCCCCTTCCGGCGTCTTGGCGTCATAGCGGAACAGGACCGTTTTGCCCCGCTGGGTTACACCGGTAATGTAGTTGGGGGCCATTTCTTCAAAGGTATTGTCCGGAAAGCCTGTTTTGCGAGCGCCGGCCTCTGCAAAGGCAAAGCAACCCGTCATCAGCACCAGGGCCATAAGGAATACCATCAGCTTTTTCATTGCTTTTTCTCCTTTTTTCCATGCGAGCATGGTTTTTTCTTACTATTAGTATACATGCAAAGCCGCTGCACTTCAACGGCAATTTTGGCAATGAAAAGGGACAACAATATACAAAAAACACATCCGCCTGAAAAAGACGGATGTGTATCTGTTTTTAGCCGATGTATTCCTTGCCGCCCATGTACATGCGCAGGGCTTCGGGGATGCGCACCCGGCCGTCCGCCTGCAGGTTGTTTTCCAGGAAGGCGATCAGCATACGGGGCGGGGCCACCACGGTGTTGTTGAGGGTGTGGGCAAAATACTTCTTGCCGTCTTCGCCCTTTACGCGGATCTGCAGGCGGCGGGCCTGGGCATCGCCCAGGTTGGAGCAGCTGCCCACTTCAAAGTACTTCTGCTGGCGGGGGCTCCAGGCTTCCACGTCGATGGACTTTACTTTCAGGTCAGCCAGGTCGCCGGAGCAGCATTCCAGGGTGCGTACGGGGATATCCAGGGTGCGGAAGAAATCCACGCTGTTCTGCCACAGCTTGTTGAACCAATCGGGGCTTTCTTCGGGCTTGCACACCACGATCATTTCCTGCTTTTCAAACTGGTGGATGCGGTACACGCCGCGTTCTTCAATGCCGTGGGCGCCCACTTCCTTGCGGAAGCAGGGGGAATAGCTGGTGAGCGTCTGGGGCAGCTGGTCCTCGGTGAGGATGGTATCGATGAACTTACCGATCATGGAATGTTCAGAGGTGCCGATGAGGTAGAGGTCTTCGCCTTCGATCTTATACATCATGTTTTCCATTTCGGCAAAGCTCATCACGCCCGTCACCACGTTGCCGTGGATCATGTAGGGGGGAATGCAGTAGGTGAAGCCCCGGTCGATCATGAAATCGCGGGCATAGGAGAGGATGGCGCTGTGCAGCCGGGCCACATCGCCCATCAGGTAATAGAAGCCGTTGCCGCTGGTTTTGCGGGCGCTGTCCAGGTCAATGCCGGAGAGACGTTCCATGATGTCCACATGGTAGGGCACTTCGTATTCGGGCACCACGGGCTCGCCGTAGCGCTGCACTTCCACGTTTTCACTGTCGTCCTTGCCGATGGGCACGGAGGGGTCGATGATGTTGGGAAGCACCAGCATGCGCTTGCGCACTTCTTCCTGCAGTTCTTCTTCCAGCTTTTCGGTGGCCGCCAGTTCATCCGCCATGGCGTTCACCTTCTGCTTCATTTCTTCTGCTTCGTCACGCAGGCCCTTGGCCATCAGGCCGCCGATCTGCTTGGAGATCACTTTGCGCTGGTTGCGCAGGCCATCCGCCTTCTGGATGGCGGCACGGTACTGCTTGTCCAGTTCCAGCACTTCGTCCACCAGGGGCAGCTTGGCATCCTGGAACTTTTTCTTAATGTTTTCCTTTACGATTTCCGGGTTGTTACGGACAAAATTCATATCCAGCATGGGGCTTCATCCTCCTTCAAAAAATTGCAAATAAAAAAACCGCCCATATCCTTCAGGGACGGATATTTCCGCGGTGCCACCCCGATTGGTTTGCCACTTTGGCAAGCCCACTCGTACTCCGCTGTAAGGGGCGGAAACCCCGGCCGTTCCTCACGGCCCGCTCCCGGGTGGAAAGCGCGGGCTGCATCTGCCTTGCACCGGCCGGCAGCTCTCTTCTTGCAGGCGTCCATCGCATTTTCCCGTTCCATGCGGTATGGAGGTATTATAGCCCATCCTGCCTGGAATTGCAAGGGGAAAAGAGGGAAAATTATCCTCTTTTGCCCCTTCATGCTGGACTTTTTGCCCATTGTGTGGTATCGTTTAACATAATGGGGTTAAAGGTGGGATGGAAGCATGATCGCCTATGCACAGATACTCAGCACCCTGCAGCCCTGGCTTGGCAACGGGCTGATGCTTAAAATGGATGAAGCCTTGCGGGACATCCATGTGCATTTGTGCGGCTATTCCACCCGGCATGACCCTCAGGAATCCCTGGAATGGATCGACAGGAAGCTGCTCATGGCCATCCGGGAGCATACCCAGGGCCGGTTTCTGATGCAGTTGCCGGACGATACCTGGGTGCGCATCCGCCTGGACGATATTGCTGCTATGGCGGACGAAGTGATGTTCCTGTTGTTTGACACCTTCCCGGCGGATGAATGGCACAAGGGCTTTCTGCAAAGCTATTCCATGCGGCAGGCCAGCCTTTCCGCCCTGCGGGTATTGTATACCAAAATGGCCCATCTGCAAACGGAGGAAGAACTGGCCGCCATCCGGCGGGTGATCCGGGATTGCTATCCGCCGTTTCGGTGGTACATGTGGCTGAATGATTAAGATACAAAGAAGGTTTTGATATTGGGCAAAATCATTTGCGTGGCCAATCAGAAGGGCGGCGTGGGGAAGACCACCACCGCCGTGAACCTTGCGGCATGCCTTGCTGAAAACGGCAAAAAAACCCTGCTGATCGACCTGGACCCTCAGGGCAATGCTTCCAGCGGCCTGGGGGTGAAGGCGGGGAAGAAGACGGTGTATGAGGCACTGCTTGCCCAGTGCACGCTGGACAGCGTTATTGCCCCCACCAAGCAGAAAGGGCTGTTTGTGGCCCCTGCGGATATCCGCCTGGCCGGCGCCGAACTGGAGCTGGCCGCCATGGACCGGCGGGAATACCGGGTGCGTGCGGCGGTGGAGCCTTTGCGCAGCCAGTACGATTTTATCGTGGTGGATTGCCCGCCTTCCCTCGGCATGCTCACCATCAACGCCCTGACGGCAGCCCAGTCCATCCTGATTCCCATTCAGTGCGAATACTACGCGCTGGAAGGGGTAACGGCCCTGATGAACACGGTGCAAAGGGTGAAGAAAGGGCTGAACCCTGCGTTGGAAATTGAAGGCGTGCTGCTGACCATGCTGGACGGGCGCACCAACCTGGGGCTGCAGGTGGTGCAGGAAGTGAAAAAGCATTTCCGCGGCAAGGTGTTTGCCACCACCATTCCCCGCAATGTGCGGCTGGGCGAAGCCCCCAGTTTCGGCCTGCCCATTCATTTGTACGATAAGCGCTCCACCGGCGCAGAAGCCTACCTTTCCCTCAGCCGGGAAGTGATCGCCCGGAACCGGGGCTGATATACGGAGGAAACATGAAAGCAAAAAAGAGTGCCCTGGGCAGGGGCCTGGACGTGTTGCTGCCCGATGTGCAGGAGGCAGACGGCGGTGTAAGGGAGATTGGAATCACGGAAATTGACCGCAACCCCGATCAGCCCCGCCGGGTATTTGACGAAGAAGCATTGCAGAGCCTGGCCGATTCCATCCGGGAAGCGGGCGTGCTGCAGCCTTTGCTGGTGGTGGAAGAAAACGGCCGGTACCGCATTGTGGCCGGTGAACGCCGTTTCCGTGCCGCCAGAATGGCCGGCCTTACCAGCGTACCCTGCATTGTGCGCTCCTTCAGCTTCCAGGAGCAGATGGAAGCGGCGCTGATTGAAAACATTCAGCGGGAAGATTTGAACGCCATTGAAGAAGCCCGGGCCATCCGCAGCCTCATGGAAAACTGCGGCTATACCCAGGAACAGGCAGCCGGCCGTCTGGGCAAAAGCCGCCCGGCTGTGGCCAATTTGCTTCGCCTTTTGAACCTGCCGGAAGAAGTGCAGCAGATGGTGATCGACGGCACCCTGTCCGCCGGGCACGCCAGAGTGCTGGCCGGGGTTGCAGGTGCCCATCAGCAGATGATGCTGGCGAAAAAAACCGTGGCGGAAGGCCTCAGCGTGCGCGCCCTGGAAAAGCTGGCCGCCATGCCCGCTGTGCCCCAGAGGGAAGAGCGGCTGCCCAAATCCCTGCCGCTGGAATTGCAGGATATGGAAAACCGGCTGCGCGGCGTGTTCGGCGTGCGCACCCAGATCAAAGGCAACGCCAAAAAGGGCAAGATCATTCTGGAATACAGCAATGCCGACGAACTGGAAACGGTGTATCAGCTGATGGAAATGCTGGAAAACCAATAAACACACAAGGCGGCTTCGGCTGCCTTTTTTTGAACGGAGAAAGCGCATGAAGAAATTCGATGCCATTTTGGTGCTGGGCCTGAAACTGAAGGAAGACGGAACGCCGGAACAGGCGCTTTTGGACCGGGTGGTGCTGGCGGCAAAACTGTATCAGGAAGGCTTGGCCGGGCTGATCATCCCCTGCGGCGGCCAGACAGAAAACACCCCGGTCAGTGAAGCGAAGGTTATGGCCGATACACTGGTGAATCTTGGCGTGCCGGAGGGGTGCATCCATCAGGAAGATCAATCCCTCTACACGGTGGAAAACATCCGCAATGCAAAAGCGATTCTGCAGGATAGGGGGATCGCAAAGCCCCGGGTGATCCTGGTGACCAGTGATTATCATGCCTTCCGGGCGGCCTACATGGCCCGTTCCATGGGCATGAAGGTAAAAAGCAGGCCCAGCAAGACACCGAACGATGCCCTGAAACGAAAACGAAGGAAGCTGGAGTGTTTTTATTTCATCAACTATATCATCGGCTGGGAGACGGGCAAGCGCACACGGCCCGGGTGGTATGATGCAGCGGTGAAAAAGATTCAAAAGAAATAAGCGGTTGGGAACATGCGTTTTCCCACCGCTTTTTTATTTTCATTGCCCATATAGGTTCTTTTTCATTTCTCAAGTATCATGCGGAAATGCGTTTGTTTTGTCAGCAGGTGTATCGCAGAAGGGGGTACAGGGCGAGGAGAACCCTGTTTCATCGTTTCTTGCTTCGTTATTGTGCACTGACATATTTGCGCATGTGAATGAGAGCGTTCTTTTCCAATCGGGATACCTGAGCTTGCGATATACCAATTTCCCCGGCCACTTCCATTTGGGTGCGGCCTTCGAAAAAACGCATGCGCAGGATGCGCTTTTCCCGGTCGTTCAAATGCTGCAGGGCTTCCTTGATGGCAATTTTTTCGATCCAGTCGTTATCCGCCGTTTTTTCGTCCTTCACCTGATCCATGATGTAGATGGCGTCGCCGCCGTCATTATACACCGGTTCAAAGAGGGACACCGGGTCCTGAATGGCTTCCAGGGCAAAGAGCACGTCCTCGCGCTGCAGGCCCAGCTCCTTTGCCATTTCCTCCACGGTGGGCTCCCGGTGCAGGCGGGCTGCCAGCCGGTCCCGGGCCTGCAGGGCTTTGTAGGCGGTATCCCTGAGGGAACGGCTCACCCGGATGGGGTTATTATCCCGCAAATACCGGCGGATTTCGCCGATGATCATGGGCACCGCATAGGTGGAAAAACGCACGTTCTGGGTGACGTCGAAATTATCCAGCGCCTTGATCAGCCCGATGCAGCCCACCTGAAACAGATCGTCCACGTTTTCGCCCCGGTTGTTGAACCTTTGCACCACGCTGAGCACCAGCCGCAGGTTGCCCCGGATGAATTCCTCCCGTGCTGCTTTATCGCCTCCGTGTACCAGGGGGAATAATTCCCGCATCCGTTCATTGGTAAGCACCGGCAGGGTGGATGTATCCACACCGCAGATTTCCACTTTGCTTGTTGCCATACACTGTTTCCTCCGTCATCATCAGTATGGCACCGGAGGGGCAAATTTATGCAAAGGGATGGAAAAAATGCCGGTACACAGGAATGTACATACCCGATTGACAGGAAATATGCACTGTGATAGATTGTGGAAAGGAAAGGCGGTGCATGCAAATGAATGAATGGATCCGGAAGGCGGAAGCAAAGGATGCGGCCCGGATTGCGGAAATCAGGGTGGGGTGCTATCGGCTGAATTTTTACCCCATTTTCCGGGATGATCTGTATTATTTTCAGGAATTGCAGGTGCCGAAGGTGATGCAGGAAGTGGAGCGCCTGCTGCCGGAAATGTATGTGTATGACGACGGCGTGGTGAAGGGCTTTGTGCGCATAAGAGGGGCAGAAGTGGTGCAGCTGTTTGTGGAGCCTGTATTGCAGGGCAGGGGCATCGGCGCAGCACTTTTGCATTTTGCCGTGGAAAAAGGCGCCGGATGGATGTGGGCACTGGAAAAGAATGAAGGGGCCATCCGCTTTTATCAGCGGCACGGCTTCTGCCTGACTGGGGACCGGCAGCTGGAAGACGGAACGGATGAATACCTGATCCGGCTGGAAAAAAAGAAGTAAAATCAACACTTTTTCAAGATTGTGTTGTTCAACAGGAGCCTTTTTTGTTTTACGATATGGCTGTAAAACAAAAGGAGGTTTTTTGAATATGAACACGGACAAAATTTATGCGGAATCCATTGCCAAGGAATATGCCCCCAAGGACAATTCCAAAGTGGTTGCCCTGAAGAAGCTGGATGCCAAAGCAAAAATGCCGGCCACGGTGTTTACCTGTTCCTTTGGCATTGGCATGTGCCTGCTGGCAGGGCTGGGCATGAGCCTGGCCATGAAAGCCATTGGCGGCACCACGTTCCTGACGGTGCTGGGCATTGTGCTGGGATTGATCGGCTTTGCAGGCTGCGGTGTGAATTACCCCATTTACAAGCGCATGCTGGAAAAGGGCAAGCAAAAATATGCTTTTGAGATCATTGAACTGGCCAAAGAGATCTCTGAACAATAAAAGCCATTGATAGAAAGGGGGAGAAGTGTGAACCGGTCCGAAAGCAAATACTTTCATACTGCGGTGCGGATGGATGAAGCGCTGATTGCATTGCTGGAAGAAAAGCCGTTTTCCTATATCACCGTCAAGGAAATTTGCGAAAAGGCACAGGTGAACCGTTCCACTTTCTATTTACACTACGAAAACATGGCCGATTTGCTGGAGGAAGCTGCCCGGTACCTGGTGGACGAATTTCGCGCCCACTTTTCGGTGGAAGACAGCGTGATCGCCGGCCGTTTTGCAGGGTGCTCCCCGGAAGAGATGAACTTCATGAGCGAAGGGTATCTCAGGCCATATCTGGAGTATGTGAGAAAGAAAAAGAGTGTGTTTCTCTCCGTGCTTGTGAACGGGGATGCCCTGCGGTTTGACCGCGTATACCGGCGCCTGTTTCAATACATTTTTGATCCCATCCTGGAAAGGTTTCATTACCCGGAAAGGGAGAAGCCCTTTGTGATGGCTTTTTATCTGAACGGCCTGTTTGCCGTGGTACGGCAATGGCTGAAAGAAGAGTGTGTCCTTTCCATTGATGATATGATCCGGATCATTCAGGAGTGCGTATTCGGCAAAAACAGCACATTCGGCATTCATTTGCAGGAAAACATATAAAGAAAAACCCCTGAGAAGCATATTCTCAGGGGAATTTTTATTTTGCATCAGCGTTCGTAAAGCTTGCGGCCCCGGACGAAGGTTTTGAGCACCTTGCAGCGGTGATCCATGATCACCACGTCGGCGTCCTTGCCGGCGGTGAGGCTGCCCTTTTTGTTGGCAATGCCGATGGACTTGGCGGCATTGAGGGAGGCCATGCGGGTGGCCTGGTGCATGGGCACATTGCCGTATTTGCGCATGTTGTAGACGGCCTGGTTCATTTTCAGCACGCTGCCGGCAATGGTGCCGTCGGCCAGGCGGCTTTCCCCGTTCTTTACATAGATGGGCAGGCCGCCCAGGGTGTATTCGCCGTCCGGCAGGCCGCCGGCGCGGATACAGTCGGTGATCAACACCAGCTTGTAGCCCTTGGCTTTCACCAGCAAAGGATACAGGCCGGGGTGGACGGTGGTGGTATCGGCGATCAGTTCGCAATAGACGTCGCTGGTCAGCGCTGCGCCCACCACGCCGGGATCCCGGTGGTGCATGGGGGTCATGGCGTTGAAGGTGTGGGTCACATGGTCCACGCCCTGCTGGATGGCGTCCATGGTCTGGTCATAATTGGCATAGGTGTGGCCGATGGAAAGCACCATATCGGAATAGAGCTTCATGTTGCGGATGAAGTTTTCGCCGCCGCCCATTTCCGGGGCGAAGGTGACCATTTTCACCACGTCGGCATAGGGCAGAAGCTTGTCGGGATCGGGGCGCAGGATGTAATCGGCATTCAGGGCGCCTTTGCGCAGGGGATTGATGAAGGGCCCTTCGGCATGGCAGCCCAGCACTTCGGCGCCGGGGTAATCGCTGCGGCGGCTTTCTTTGGAAAGCTCGCGCAATTGCCAGAAGATGCGCTCCAGCGTTTCCCACTGGATGGTGGTGGTGGTGGGGAGGAACGCGGTAACGCCGTTTTCCAGCAGTTCCTTGGCCATCAGGCGGATGCCGGCCTGGCTGGCGTCGGAGGCGTCGGCGCCTTTGTAGCCGTGAATGTGCACGTCAATAAAGCCGGGGGATACATAATTATCATCTGCGTCGATCACTTCGTCTGCCTGGCGGATGGCGGACTGCTTATCCACAATACCAACGATTTTTTCATTAAAAAGCAATGCTTTATCAAACACTTCTTCATCGGGCAAGAGAATTCTTCCGTTAATGATCGCTTTCATCCGTTGATCACTCCTTTGGATGGGTTCATTCAGTTTTTATCTTCTATTATTATAAAGGAAAAAGGAGGTATTTGCAAGTGTAAATCTTGATGGGAGCAGGAAAAGGGCTTGCCTGGGGGGAGGGGGTGTATTATAATAAATGAATCAGAAGACAGGAGGGGCACAGGATGAAAGTAACCGGTGTGATAGCGGAATACGATCCCTTTCACCGGGGGCATGAGCGGCACCTGCGCATCGCCCGGGAGATGACCGGGGCGGATTTTATCGTGTGCGTAATGAGTGGTTTTTATACCCAGCGGGGCATGCCGGCCCTGCTTGCGCCCCATGTGCGGGCGGAGATGGCGCTTCGGTGCGGGGCTGACGTGGTGCTGCAGCTGCCGGCAGCGTTTTCCGTCCGGGAAGGTGATTGGTTTGCCCGGGGCGGTGTGGAAATTCTGCACCGGCTGGGGTGTGTGGATTATCTATCCTTCGGCTGTGAAACGGCGGACGGGCAGCTGCTGCAGAAAGCGGCCGGCCTGCTGGAAGAAAAAAGTGCAGCCATGGAAGAAGAAATACAAAAAGGGCTGGCCCTTGGCTTGTCTTACGCGGCGGCACAGGGAAAGGCCATGGAAAAGGCATTGGGGGAAGGGGCGCACATGCTGCAGCTGCCCAACGCTGCATTGGGCCTTTGCTATCTCCGGGCGCTGAAGCAGCTGGAAAGCCCCATCCGTCCCTGCATTGTGCAGCGCTGCCATGCCTACCATGCCGATGAAGTGGAAGCGTATCCTTCCGCCACGGCGGTGCGGGGGGCTTTGCTGCGGGGGGATTGGAACAGCGTGGAGCAGGCCGTGCCTGCCGGGGCGCTGCCGGTACTGAAGGAAGCGGTGCTGCAGGGCATGATGTGCCGGCCGGAAAAGATGAATGCACCGCTGCGCTATGCGCTTTTGCAGCTTGGGGAAGAAGGCATACGGCGCTTGCCCGGGGTGGATGAAGGGCTGGAAAGCCGCATCCTGTCGGCTGCCCGTGCCAACAGTACCCGTGAAAGCATGCTCGCCTCCATCAAAACCCGGCGCTACACCCTGGGCCGCATCAGCCGTGCCCTGTGCTGGGGCTTGCTGGGTACCCAAAAGACACAGCTGCCTGAACACCCTGACGGCGCTTTGGTTCTTGGTTTCCGGGAAAGCGCAAGGCCGCTGATGAAAAAAATGCAGGAGGGCACCATTCCGCTTGTGATGAAGCCGGCCCGGGAAGAAAGCATGGCCCGGGAAATGCATTATGCCGATCTTTGGCAGCTGCTGGCCGGCCGGGATATGGGAGCGCATTACAGGCAGGGCCCGGTCATCTTGCGGGACGGAGAAGAACAATGAGAGAAATTCATGTAGATGAACTGATTGCCTGCATCAAAGATGTGTTTTTGCAGGCGAATTATGAAATTGGCCGGGATGTGGAGGAAGCGGTGTGCCGTGCCTGCCGGGAGGAAAAGAGCCGGGTGGGCCGGGATGTGCTTTGCCAGATCGCCGAAAACTACAAAATTGCCCGGGAAGAAAGGGTGGCCATTTGCCAGGATACCGGCATGGCAGTTCTGTTTGCCGAGATCGGCCAGGACGTGCATTTTGTGGGCGGCGATTTTGAAGCGGCCGTCCATGAAGGGGTGCGTCAGGCGTATGCAGAGGGGCATCTGCGCAAATCCGTGGTGGCGGATCCTCTTTACGACCGCATCAACACCAAAGACAATACTCCGGCGGTGATCCATACCCGCATTGTGCCCGGCGACAAGGTGCATCTGCTGGCTACGGCCAAGGGCTTTGGCAGTGAAAACATGAGCGCCGTGAAGATGCTGGTGGCAGCGGATGGGGAACAGGGCGTGCTGGACTTTATTGTGGACACGGTGCGCAAGGCAGGCCCCAACCCCTGCCCGCCGGTGGTGGTGGGCGTGGGCATTGGCGGCACCATGGAGCAGGCGGCGCTGATGGCCAAGAAAATGACGGCCCGGCCCCTGGATACCTGGAACGGAGATACACGCTACAGGGCGCTGGAGGAAAAGGCGCTCAGGGCCATCAATCGCCTGGGCATCGGCCCGGCCGGCATCGGCGGTACCACCACGGCCATGAAAGTGAACATTGATTTTGCACCCACCCATATTGCCGGCATGCCGGTGGCGGTAAACATGTGCTGCCATGCGGCAAGGCATGGGGAACGCACGCTGTAAGGAGGGAGAAAGATGGCGGAATATCGTTTGACGCTTCCTCTTTCGGATGCGGATGTGCAAATGCTTCGGGCGGGAGATACGGTGCTGCTCAGCGGCGAAATGCTCACCGGCCGGGATGCAGCCCACAAGCGGCTGATCGCCCTGCTGGATGAAGGCAAGGAACTGCCGGTGGACGTTCGGGGCCAGACCATTTACTATGTAGGCCCTGCCCCTGCTTCGCCCGGCCATGCGGTGGGCTCCGCCGGCCCTACCACCAGCTATCGCATGGACGCCTATACCCCCAAGCTTCTGAAAATGGGGCTGAAGGGCATGATCGGCAAAGGCATGCGCAATGAAGCGGTGCGCCGGGCCATGCAGGAATGGGGCGCGGTGTACTTTGGCGCGGTGGGCGGCGCTGCGGCGCTGATTGCCAGGAGCATCCGGGAAAGCCGCGTGCTGGCCTATGAGGACCTGGGCACCGAAGCCATCCACCTTTTCCGGGTGGAGGATTTTCCGGTGATCGTGCTGATGGACGCCCATGGCGGAAACCTGTATGAACAGGGGCCTGCCGAATTTCGGGAAGAATAACTGTACATTTCCCGTTTGTTATGATATAATGAAGAATGTACTTCGAAATTCTTACGAAAGTGAGTAAACCGGTATGAGGAAAGGGATTGGCGTGAGGATGGCGGCATTGCTGATGGCAATGCTGTTTTTCCTGAGCTTTTCCTGTGCTGCCTTTGCCGATGAATACGATCCCCAGCAGCCTGAAATCCTGTCCGAAGGGCATCTGAACGCCTCCTCCGCCATTCTGATCGAAGCGGAAACGGGCCGGGTGATTTTTGAAAAGAACGCCGATGCCCGGGTGCACCCCGCTTCTACCACCAAGATCATGACGGTTTGGCTGGCCCTCAACAGCGCCGACCCCGATATGCTGATCACGGTGAGCGAAAACGCCGTGAACGTGGCGGAAGACGAATCCACCGCAAAGCTGGCGGCGGGGGAGCAGGTGCGGCTGATTGACCTGATGTATGCCGCCATGCTGCTTTCCGGTAACGATGCGGCCACCGCCATTGCAGAAGGCGTGGGCGGCAATGTGGAAACCTATGCCTATTACATGACCCAGGCGGCCCAGGCCCTTGGGTGCAAGGACACCAATTTTGTCAACGCCAACGGCTTGACCGACCCTAACCACTATTCCACCGCGAGGGACCTGGCCATCATTACCCGTGTGGCCATGCAGGACCCCACCTTCCGCCAGATTGCCGGCTCTGTTACGTACACGATGCCCAAGGACAATGTGTACCGTTCCCGTGAAATCGTTACGGGGGTGCGGTTCATCAATCCGGCCGAAAAAGAAGGCGGCACCTATTATGAATATTCCACCGGCGTCAAAACCGGTACCACCGAGGCGGCCGGCCGCTGTTTTGTGGGCTCTGCCACCAAGGACGGCGTGACGCTGATTTCCGTTGTAATGGGCTGCTCCAACGATAAAGCCCGCTATACCGATACCATCAAGCTGATGGATTATGGCTTTACCCAGTTCAAGAGCACCAGCATTGCGGAAATCTACGCCGAAAACCCCCGCGTGATCGATATTCAGGGCTTTGCTCTGGATGATCCCGAAGTGGGCCGGCTGGAACTGGAACTGCGGAAAGTGGACCCCGCCGTGAAGGACCTGATCGTTACCAGCCAGGACCAGATCGAGTACTGGGTGCAGAACTTCAACTCCATCACCGTGACCGAATACACCCGCGCTTTCCGTGCGCCCATTGAGGCCGGGGAAGTGATGGGCACCATCACCTATTATCCCGAAGACGGCGGTACACCGGTGGTGTACGAAATGCTGGCCACCCGCACCGTGGCGGCCCGGGAGCAGCTGTTCCCCTCCATTGATCAGATCATTGCCGATGCGGAAAATGACAAAAATCCCTTCCCCAGAATCACGTTTGAGCTGGTTTTCCTGCACATTATTCTGCCGGCCATTGCCATTTTGCTGCTGATCAAAATGATCCGTTTCCTCAAACGCCACATTCACAGGCGCCGCAGGGTGAAAACCCATAAGCCCACCAGCCGTTATTACCGCTGATGAAAAAGGAGCGAAAAGCCATGGACATGATCACCATCAAAAATGCATGCCTTACCGTGACCCTCTCTCCTGTGGGGGCCGAAATCCAGTCCGTATTGGACCGGCAGGGAAGGGAACGCATGTGGCAGGGCGATGAAAGCGTGTGGAGCGGCCGCGCCCCCATTTTGTTCCCGGTAGCCGGCGGCATGCGGGATGATTATTACATCTGGCAGGGGAAGAAATACCCCATGACAAAGCATGGCTTTGTGCGCCGCAGGCTGTGGCAGGTGGAAAGCGTGAAGGAAGACGAAGCGGTGTTCCTGATGACGGACAAAACCGAAGGCTTTCCTTTCGAGTATGCCCTGCGGGCCATCTACACCCTGGACGGCAACACCCTGCAGGTGTGCTACCAGGTGAACAACCTGCAAGAAGACCCCTTCTGCTTCTCCATCGGCGCCCACGAAGCGTACCTTCTGCCCGGCGGCATTGAAGCGTATGAAGTGGTATTTGACGAAGAAGAACGGCTGGACCGGTATGTGATCGAAGGCAACTGCATTCTGCCGCAGCCGGTCTGCATGGCGGAAAGCACCCGGGTGCTGCCCCTCAAATACAGCGATTATACGGTGGATGCGCTGGTGTTCAAGCACCTCAAAAGCAAGGGTGTCACCATCCGGGGCGGTGATGGCCGCAGCGTACGGGTGGAAGCGCCGGAGCATCCGGTGACCATGTTCTGGACCAAGCCCAACATGAACGCCCCTTACCTGTGCATTGAGCCCTGGTGCAATGCGCCGGATATGGTGGACGCTCCTTATGAAATTGACAAGAAATTCGGCTTCATCTGCCTGCAGGGCGGGCAGGAAGTGAAGCGGCTGCACCGGATCACCTTCGCGTAAGATAAATGAGGGAGAGAAACATGCAGGAAAAATTGATGGCCGTATGCGCTTCGTTCAGAATTCCCGGCACGTTCAGCCAGTGGGAAGAACTGAAAGTGGGCAACATCAATAAAACCTACAAGGTAACCTTTACCCGTGAAAACGGCTTTTCCAAGGCGTACATTGTGCAGCGGGTGAACACCTTTGTGTTCAGAAACCCGGAGCAGGTGATGGAAAACATTGAACGGGTCACCCAATATCTCAGGGAATGGCGGCCGGGCCAGGTGACGCTGCATTACCATCACACAAGAGAAGGCAAAAACTTTGTGTGGGATGGGGACTATATCTGGCGTGTGTTCAACTTTATCCCTTCCGCTGCCTTCACCGACAGCCGGGATGAAACGCTGGTGCGCAATGCCGGTTATGCGTTTGGTGAATTCCAGGCCGTGCTCAGCGGTTTTGATCCCACGGTGCTGCATGAAACCATTCCGGATTTCCATAACACCGAAAAACGCTATGATGCGCTGGAAGCTGCTGTGGAAAAGGATCCCTGCGGCCGGGCCGGGGAAGTGGAAAAGGAGCTTCAATGGCTGATGCAGGTGCGGGCGGAGGCATGCCGCCTTTGCCGGATGCAGCAGGAGGGCCTTCTGCCCCTGCGGGTGACCCATAACGACACCAAGGTGAACAATGTGCTCTTTGATAAGAAGGACCATCGTGCCCTGGTGGTGATCGACCTGGATACGGTGATGCCCGGCCTGGCCGGCAATGACTTTGGCGACGCCATCCGCTCCATCGCCAATACGGCGGCGGAGGATGAAAAGGACCTTACCAAAGTGGGCTGCGACCTGGATCTGTTCCGGGCGTTTGCGGAAGGCTTTCTGGAGCCCATGGCCAAGGCCTTTACCCCAAATGAAATGGACACCTTTGGCATCAGCTGCTTTGCCCTGACGGTGGAGCTGGCTGTCCGGTTCCTGACGGATTATCTGCTGGGTGACCCATACTTCTATTGCGCCTATGCGGGCCACAACCTGGTGCGCACCCGCTGCCAGATCGCCCTGGCGCAGGATATGCAAAGGAAAATGGGCGAGATGGAAAAAATTATTGCTGCCTGTGCAGAAAAATATCGCGGATAAAAAAACGGCGCTTCCCGAAAAAGGGGAGCGCCGATATTTTTTGCGGTCAGCTGAGCAGCATCCGGTCGCTGGCAAGGGCCTGGCCGCTGGCTTTTTCGAAAAGCTGCAGCAGGTATTCCACGGTCAGGTTTTTCTTTTCTTCACCGGAGATATCCACCACAATTTGTCCTTCGTACATCATGATCAGACGGTTGCCGTGGGCAATGGCGTCTTTCATGTTGTGGGTGATCATAACGGTGGTGAGCTGATCCCGGGCCACGATTTTTTCCGTGGTGGCCAGCACTTTGGCAGCCGTTTTGGGGTCCAGGGCGGCGGTATGCTCGTCCAGCAGAAGCAGCTTGGGCTTTTGCAGGGCGGCCATCAGAAGGGTCAGCGCCTGGCGCTGGCCGCCGGAAAGCAGGCCCACCTTGGCCGTCAGCCGGTCTTCCAGGCCCAGGTCCAGCGTCTTCAGCACCTTTTTGTATTCTTCCCGTTCGGCGGGAGTAATGCCCACTTTCAGGGTGCGCTTCTTGCCGCGGCGCTTGGCCAGGGCCAGGTTTTCTTCGATCTGCATGGTGGCGGCGGTGCCCATCATGGGATCCTGGAACACGCGGCCGATGTACCTGGCACGCTTGTGTTCGGGCAGCTTGGTGATGTTGATGCCGTCGATAACGATGCTGCCTTCGTCCACCATCCAGGTGCCGGCGATGGCGTTGAGCAGGGTGGATTTGCCGGCGCCGTTGCCGCCGATGACGGTAACGAAATCGCCGTCATTCAGGGTGAGGGAGACGTTGTTCAGCGCCGTTTTTTCGTTGATGGTGCCGGCATTGAACGTTTTGGAAATGTTTTTGATCTCAAGCACGGCTGGCGCCTCCCTTCTTTACAGGCTTTGCAAACCACTTGTTCTTCCAATAGGGCACCGACAGGAACAGGGCAACGATCACGGCGGACAGGAGTTTGAGGAAATTGGGGTTGATATTGCTGAATTCAATGACTGCCTGAAGAATGACGTAGTAGAGAACGGAACCGATGGAGATAGAAAGCAGTTTAAGAGCGAAATTCTTGAACAGCTTGCCAAATACCACTTCACCAATGATGACGGCAGCCAGGCCGATGACGATGGCGCCGCGGCCCATGTTGATTTCTGCGGAACCCTGATACTGGCTGAGCAGGGCACCGGAAAGGGCCACCAGACCGTTGGAGAGCATCAGCCCCAGCACCTTGTTGCGGTTGGTATTGATGCCCTGGGCCCTTGCCATGTTGGGGTTGGCGCCGGTGGCACGCAGGGAAGAACCCAACTCCGTACCAAAGAACCAGTACAGGATGGCAATGATGATCACAGTGGCAATGCTGATGGTGAAAATGGGATGCATGTAGAAGGGCTGTTTTCCCTTGACAACATCAGAAAGATAGCGCATGGAAACCAGCACCTGATGCTTGTTTATTTTCAGAGATTTGGTGGCGGCAAAACCCATGATGGCCAGGTTGCAGCTCCAAAGCGCAAGCTGTGTAAGAATACCGGACAGGATGGCAGGAATGCCACAGCCGGTATGAAGAATACCCGTGACAAACCCTGCCAGCATACCGGCCAGCAGTGCAATGAGAATGGCCAGCCAGAAGTTGCAGCCGCCCAGAATGAGCATCACGCATACAGCGCCGCCGGTGCAGAAACTGCCGTCCACGGTAAGATCGGCAACATCCAGAAGCCGGTAGGTGATGTACAGGCCGATGGCCATAATGCCCCAGATCAGCCCTTGGGACAGGGCACCGGGCAGTGCATTGATGAAGCTTGTCACGGTGAATCCTCCATTACTTGTAATGATTGTTTGTTGAAATTATTCCACGTCCAGGGCCACATAGTCGGCGGGAACGGTCACGCCCAGGGCTTCGCAGATCACGGGGTTGTACATGGCAACGGGGGCGGGATAGTATTCGATGGGCATTTCGCCTACGTTGGCTTCACCCTTGAGCACCTTGGCAGCCATCTTGCCGGTGATGCGGCCCAGTTCGTAATAATCGATGGACAGCGTGGCCACGCCGCAGCCGGAGCAGATGCCCGCTTCACCGGCAATGACAGGAACGCCGGCAGGCTGGCAGATGTTGTCGATGATGCCGGTGTTGGCGGCTACCACGTTATCGGTGGGCACGTAGATCACGTCGGAATTGGAGCAGGCAGACTGGGTAATGGCAGGTGCGTCGTTGGTGTCAGTGAAGGGATAGAGCGTGGCTTCAATGCCCTTGCCTTCCAGGTAAGCCTTCACGGTGTTTACCTGATAGATGGAGTTGGGTTCGGCAGAGCAGTAGAGGATGCCCACCTTCTTGGCTTCGGGGAAGAGGGTGAGGATCATGTCGGCCTGCTGGTCCAGGGGAGCCAGGTCGGACGTGCCGGAGATGTTGCCGCCCACGCAGCCGTTGACCAGTTCCGTCTCCAGGGCCACACCGTATTCGGTGATGGCGGTGCCCAATACGGGAATTTCATCGGTAGCAACAGCGGCGGCCTGGAGAGCAGCGGTGGCATTGCCAAGGATCAGGTCGGTTTCGTCGTTGACAAAAGAGTTGATGATCAAAGCACAGGTGTTGGATTCGCCGGCGGCGTTCTGCAGGTCAAATTCCACGTTTTCTTCGCCCAGTTCTTCCTTCAGGGCGTCCATAAAGCCGTTGGTGGCGTCATCCAGGGCGGGGTGGGGGGCCAGCTGGCAAATGCCTACTTTATAGGGGCCTTCTGCCAGGGCGGGCAGGGCACACAGAACCATCATCAGAACCAGAGCCAGAGATACGAGCTTTTTCATTGTAGTTTCCTCCGTTTGCAAAATTTATCCATACGGGTAATCCCCCGCGTGAAACGAAACAAAAAACGCCCATCTTCCCTTTCTGAAATCAGAAAGAAGAGGGCGTTGATAAAACGCGGTACCACCTCTGTTCACCGGTGCATGCACCGGCCTTCGGCAACTATGATTGCCTTGGGGGATAACGGCCCTTGCCGTCCCAGCCTACTTACTGCAAAAACAGTTTCAGCCGGGCAACTGTGGAGCAGAATTCACTGTTGCCTTTCACTTCCTTTCACCGTCCGGAAGCTCTCTGCAGAAAGGGGATAACAGCCACGTTACTCCGTCATCGTCTTTATGGCTGAAATTATAGTACCGCTTTTTTTCAGCGTCAAGGTGTTTTCTGTCTTTTTCCTGTATTTTGTATACAATTGCATTTTGAACGGAAACGTGGTATAGTGCTTGGTGGCTGAGCAAGGAAACAGGTGCAAAACCTGTGCGAGCCCGTCGCCGTAAGGCAGATGAACCCCCTTTCCCTGAGCGGCTGTACCGCATGCCGCAAAGTGCCATTGGCCAAAGGCTGAGAAGGCGGGGAAGGGCTGCCGAGCCGGAATATTTGCAAGGCCGAAGCCTGCTTTTTTACCATATGCCGCGAGCGCCGGCAGGAAAGAGAAGACAGGAAAAACAAAATAAGGAGACGAAAGAAATGAACCAGAAGAAGAACAACAAAGTAACCCTTCTGCTGATCGTTCTTTGCGTGGTGGCGCTGGCGGTGGCGGCACTGTTTGCAACGGGCGTAATCGGCGGAAAGAAAGCGGCGCCCGATACCGCTGCCATTGTGAAAAACGGCGATGTGGTGGGCCGGGGCGCAGTGGAATTTCCCTTTGTGATCTGCGACAAAGACGGCAACGAAACCGCCATCACCGTAAAAACGGACAGGAAAATGGTGGGCGAAGCGCTGATGGACGAAAAAATCGTGGAAGGCGAGATGGGCGATTATGGCCTGTATGTGAAGAAAGTGAACGGCATTGTGGCCGATTACGATGCGGACCAGACCTATTGGGCCTTCTACATTGACGGCCAGTACGCCATGACCGGCGTCGATGTGACGGAAATCACCCAGGGCAGCACCTACATGATGAAGGTGGAAAAGTGAAACTGACGGTTAACCGCATGGCCGTTTTTGGCTTGCTGGGGGCGCTGATGTATGTGGCGCGGCAGGCTATGAGCGCCTTGCCCAACATCCACCTGACGGGCATTTTCATTGTGGTCATCACAGTGGTCTATCGCAGACAGGCCCTGTATCCGCTTTACACGTTTGTTTTGCTGGAAGGACTGCTGGGCGGGTTTGGCGCCTGGTGGCTGCCGTACCTGTATATCTGGACGGTATTGTGGGGTGCGGTGATGCTGCTGCCAAGGAACATGAAGCCAAGGACGGCGGCATTTGCGTATGCGCTGGTCTGCGCGGCCCACGGCTTTTTGTACGGCATCCTGTACGCACCGGCCCATGCGCTGATTTCCGGTCTTGACTGGGCGGGCATGCTGGCGTGGATTGCATACGGTTTTCCCTATGACCTGATCCACGGCTGTTCCAATCTTGTGTGCGGCATCATGATCATGCCGCTTGTCAAAGTGGTGCAGCGGATGGATAAAGCAATACAATAAAAGGGCAGGTGCAGGGGATTCCTGCACTTGCTTTTTGTATCCGACCGTTATATAATAAAAAAGTTGAGCGTATGCTCATAACACAAAAGGAGGAATTTTTACAATGACTGCTATCAAAAAGTATGTGGCTGAATTCATTGGCACGTTCGTGCTGGTGCTGTTTGCCTGCGGCACCGCCGCCGTGGTGGGCTGCAATGCTGCCGCCGGTACCGGCTACCTGCTCACCGCTCTGGCCTTCGGCCTGGTGATCGTGGCCATGGCTTATTCCATCGGCAACATCTCCGGCTGCCATATCAACCCCGCCGTTTCCATCGCCATGCTGGTGAACGGCAAAATGACCCTGAAGGATTTCATCGGCTATGTGGTCAGCCAGTTCCTGGGCGCCATCGCCGGTGCTGCGGTTCTGATGGCCATCGTGGGCGTGGACAGCGGCCTGGGCGCCAACCACCTGTATGACAGCAATGTGGGCCTGTCCTTCGTGATTGAAGTGATCCTGACCTTCGTGTTCGTCATCGCCATCCTGGGCGTGACCAGCAAGCAGGAAAACGGCGCTGTGGCCGGTATCGTGATCGGCCTGTCTCTGGTGCTGGTGCACATCCTGGGCATCTCCTTCACCGGCACTTCCGTCAACCCCGCCCGCTCCTTCGGCCCCGCCCTGTTCGTTGGCGGCGAAGAGTTGAAGAACGTGTGGGTGTTCATCCTGGCTCCCTTGGTTGGCGGCGTGCTGGCTGCCCTGACCTACAAGTTCCTGTCCACTGAAAAGTAATGCTTCAGGAAAAGAACCGGTGCAGAGCCGGTTCTTTTTTTGTGGATTGTAAATTCTTCCAGTACGGATTGACAGCACAATTCTCCCTTGTTACACTGGAATAAAGGAGGGAGCGTTATGAAAATTTCATTCCAGCCGGGAAAAATCACCCGTAAATTCTGGCGGCAGTTTTTGCCCAGCGCCCTTTGCTGTGTGCTGCTGGTGCTGGTAACCATCGGATGGGAAATAACGGTAAGGAACTATGAATTTGGCTCGCCGGTTTATGAAAAGGCGAATCAATGGTATATCACGCTACAGGGCATGCTGGTGACGGCCCTTGGCTTTGCCACGGCGGCGGTGTGCCTGCGGAAGAAGTATGCTTTTCCGGCCTTCATCCCCTGGCTTGCGGCAGTGGCCGGGGCCGGGCTGGGCTTTTTATGCCGGGCGGAATTTGCTTTGGCAGGGTTTATCGTGGCATCCGCTGCCCTTTCTTGTCATGGCATATTGCCAAAGGAAAACAGGGAAAGGCATTTTTGCCGGGTGCTTGGCACCTTCTTTGTCTCGATGGGGATTGCCGCGGTTGTGTATGTGGCGGTGACATTGTGCAGCGAAGCGGTGTTTTCCCTGCTGTTTTCAAGCGCTGCATATTGGGTAAGAAGCTTTGTAACCACGCTGGGTGCCATTATTTGCTTTGTTTTGATTGCGCCGTGGCTGTTTTTAGGGGGATTGCCGGAAGCGGATGAGGAAAAAGAAAGCCTGTTCCGGAAATTCTGCAGCTATGTGCTGTTGCCCATTTACTTGGTGCTGGTGGCAATTTTGCTTTTATATGTGGGCAAAATACTGATCACTTTGCAGATGCCGGTGGGGGAAATGAACCCCTATGCCATTTTGACCCTGACGGGCTTTGTGGGCCTGCATCTTTCCCTGACCGGGGAGGAAAACAAGCTGAGCCGCTGGTTTAAAAAGTGGGGCGGTTATTTCCTGATTCCCGTGGTGGTGGCTCAAGGCATTGGGGTATACATCCGTGCGGCAGCCTACGGCCTGACGGAGGCACGCATCCTTGGCATGGTGTGGACAGCGGTGTGTGTGGCCGTGCTTGCATGGAAGCTATTTGGGAAAAACATCCGTTGGTTCTTTCCGGCGGTGGCGTGTGCGGCTCTTTTCTTTTTCTGCACGCCCCTGAATGCCCAAAACCTGGCGGTCTGGAATCAGGAAGCCCGGCTGGAGGCGGCTCTTGTGCGCAATGATATGCTGGGGGAAGACGGATATATCCTGCCCAATTCCGATGCGCAATGGGAGGACCGAAAAATCATCTGGTCCGCCGTTGAATATTTGATTCAGGCGGATGCCCGGGAAGGCAGCCTGACAGCCCGCCTGCAGGCCCAGCAAAAGGAACTGGCGGAAAAAGAGGAAACCGATTCCTATCCGAGGTTTTGGGGAAATTCTGTAGTGAAAGAAGAATTGCTGGGGTTTGCAAAACCGGTGGAAAAGGAAACCTGGTACAGCCGTAGTTACGATTTTGTGGGGAGCGCCCATCCCATGATGCTGGATACCAGAGGGTATGATTATGCCCGGTATGTGATTGTGGAGCAATATGCGGACGATGATGGAACGGAAGAGATCATCTGCAATCTGCCTGTGCTTTTGCAGTTGGCGGAAGAAAGCCACCTTCAGCAATCGCCCCTGCAAGTGTCGGGGATGGTGGAACTGGTGATGGATGGGGAAAAAGCCGATCTTTCCGTTTTGCTGAACGGCATGGTATGCAGCCGGGAAAAGGATGTGCCTCTTCTTGAAGATAAAATCACTTTTCCTTCCGGGAAAGTATTCCATGTGGATCGGCTGAGCCTGATTCGCTATCACCGGGAGGATGAAAGCGATATTGACGGCTCTGTGAGCATTTCCGGCTGGCTGTTGACCCCAGAGGCGGAATAGCATAAAACGCTGTTGCAATTTGCAGCAGCGTTTTCGTTTGCTTATTGGTTTTTTCGGGCCATGGCCTGTTCCAGATTCCAGCGGATATGGTCTTTCAGGTCGTCCCAGCCGTCAAAGGACAGGCCGAATACCTTCTTCATCTTATCCACCACATACAAATCGGGGGTGCCTTTTTCACCCACGGCGGTGATGGTGCCCGTGTATTGCGGCATCATTTCCCTGGCGGCCAGGGCAATTTCATACCAGGTGATGAACCGGTTGCCTAATGCGAAGAAGATCTCTTCGTTCAGATCGCTTTCCACCAGCTTCACATACAGCTGGGCAATTTGCCCGGAGGAGATGAACTGGGTGCCGTCGAAGGCTGGGAATTCCATATCCCGGTTGTTGACGATGGCATCGGCGATTTTCTTGAACCGGACGTCGGACTGGGAGGCGCCGCCGGGTACGGCAGGATTGGAGAAGGTGTAGCCGGGGCGGATAATGTTGCGCCGCATCTGCACTTTTTCGCCATATCCGCCCTGCTTTCTGTAATACTGGCGGAACCCCAGCAGGTACATTTCCGTGGCGGCCTTGGTGGCGCCGTAGAGATCGGTGGGGATGCGGAGTACGTTTTCGTCCATCACCCTGCCCATGGGGCCGGTGGCTGCGGTGGAAGAAGTGAAGATGAAATTTTTCACCCCGGCCTTTTCCGAAACATCCAGAAGGTGAGCGGTGACCCGGGTATCATTTTCCAGCATTTCCACGGGATCGTTGCCCCAGCCAAGGGCGATGTGGATCACGGCGTCACAGCCCTGCACACATTTTTCCAACAGATCCAGCTGCAGCATGTTGCCTTCAACCACTTCCGCGTTTTCCATCTGCTGCCAGGCAGGAGTGCGGGAGGCGTTGCGGGTGAGCAGCCTGACCTGATGGCCCCTTTCCAAAAGAGCGAGGGTAACGTATTGGCCGATGTTGCCGGTGCCGCCGGTGACAAAAATGCGCATAAGAAAAACCTCCTGACGTTTTTCATTCATTTTTTTGTTATTTAAACATACCATTCCGATGCTTGTTCTGTCAATCAATCAAAAGGGCAAAAACGAGCAATTGGGTGACAGAAGATGCTGGGTAAGTACAGGATAAATACAGAAAGTGTATTGACAGAAAACACAAATGTGCGTAGAATAAGGACGAATCTCAACGAAGCCTGTAGAATTTTGAAAAAACTGCAGGTGGAGGGAACTCCGGAGAATCTCGCTGATGCGAGTGCCGAAGGTGCAAAGCCGGCTGTATGGCCGGTGGAATCTCTCAGGCAAAAGGACGGAGCAGGCTACCAAACATGCATTCTTTATGCATCATGCGTCTGCATCGGTCCCCCGGAGCTGCCTGAAAGAGGCGGCTATTTTTTTTACGGAAAGGGGACAACAAAAAATGGAACAAATTTTGAAAGCATTGGAAACCGGTAACGGTGTGGTAAACACCTTTATCTGGACCACCCTGGGCCTGGTGCTGCTGCTGGCCACCGGCCTGCTGACCACCGTACTCACCAAAGTATTTCAGGTGACCCATATCGGCCAGTGGTGGAAGAACACCATCGGCAGCCTTTTCAAGAAGGAAGTGATCAGCCACGACAACAGTGGTAAGGCCATCTCTCCCTTCCAGGCCCTGTGCACCGCCCTGGCGGCCACCATCGGCGTGGGCAACATTGCCGGTGTGGCGGCTGCCATCGTGATCGGCGGCCCCGGTGCCGTGTTCTGGATGTGGGTGGCTGCGTTCCTGGGCATGATGACCAACTACTCCGAAAACGTGCTGGGCATTTTCTACCGTCGCCGCAACGCCAACGGTGAATGGAGCGGCGGTGCCATGTACTACCTTCAGGACGGCCTGGGCAGCAAAAAGGGCTGCAAACAGATCGGCCGCATCCTGGCCGTTCTGTTCGCCATCTTCACCCTGCTGGCTTCCTTCGGCATCGGCGCCATGGGCCAGGTGAACAAGATCGTGGTGAATATTGAAAGCGCTTTCCCCATTCAGGCCCTGAAAGACGTGGTGCTGTATGAAGGCGTCACCCTTTATTCCCTGATCATCGGCATCACCCTGGTTGCCCTGGCTGCTGCCATCACCCTGGGCGGCCTCAAGCGTGTGGCTTCCTTTGCGGAAAAAGTGGTGCCTTTCATGGTGGTGTTGTTCATTGCAGGCAGCCTTGTGATCGTAGCAGTGAACTACCAGAGCATTCTGCCCGCCTTCAGCTCCATCTTCTCCACTGCCTTTACCCCCCTTGCCGCTGCCGGCGGTGTGGCCGGTGCCACCATCCGGGAAGTGATGGTGCAGGGCTTCAAACGCGGCGTATTCTCCAACGAAGCCGGTCTTGGTTCTTCCGTTATGGTGCACTCCAACTCCAACGTGAAGGAACCCGTGAAGCAGGGTATGTGGGGCATTTTCGAAGTGTTTGCCGACACCATGATCGTCTGCACCCTGACGGCGCTGGTGGTGCTCACCTCCGGCCTGTATAACCTGGAAACTGGTGTGCTGGCAGAAGGTGTGACCGACGCCACGCTGGTGGCCACTGCCTTTGACAGTGTGTTCTCCTTTGGCGGAATCGGCAGCAAGTTTGTGGCCATTGCCATTTTGCTGTTCGCTTTCACCACGGTGCTGGGCTGGAACCACTACGGCACCAAGGCCTGGGAATACCTGTTTGGCGTGAAGAGCACCAAGGTGTATAAAGTGATCCACCTGGTGATGATCCTTTTCGGCGCCCTGCTCACTTCCTCCCTGGCCTGGGATATTTCCGACACCTTCAACGGCCTGATGATGATCCCCAACTTGATCGGCGTCATCGCCCTGTCCGGCCTGGTGTGCAAGATCACGAAAAACTACCTGGATCGCCAGAAGGGCCTGGATGTGGAACCCATGCTGAGCGCATTCAAGGACGAAGAATAATCAAACAAAAAAGACGTGTCGTGGTGGGAGAGTTCTTAAGGATGAATTGATCCCCCAACGAAAAAAAACGAGCATCCAGCGTTTGGATGCTCGTTTGCTTATGCGGCCCAACAAACGCAATGCACCGGAGCGGTGCGAATAATTGCGCCTTTCTGAAATGAACGGAATTTACTTTTTTGTTTGATCAACAAATCTGAATTTGTCAATTTATTTTATTATGATGGATGATTGCTGCTTCGACGTTGCCTTGCCTGAATCATAGCATCTCTACGATTAAATCAATTTTGACAGTTTCTCCGTATTCGCAATCACAATCAGCTTATCATCTGCTTGCAGCGGTGTATGGGGATCAATATCCACGCTGACAGATTCTCCTTTGTGAATAGCCACTACATTGATGGAAAATTTTTTGCGCAGATTCAACTCGATCAGGTTTTTATTGAACCACTCCGGTTTTACATCCAGTTCTATCATCGATACATTTTTTGCCAGGGAAACCATGTCCACAAAACCGGAACTGAGCAAATTTTTAGCCAAACGGATACCAGATTCGTTCTCTGGGAACACAACCGTGTCCGCGCCAACACGAATGAGAATCTTCTGATGCATTTCATTGGCACTCTTGGCAATTACACTCTTTACACCGATCTCCTTGCAGAGGGTTACCGCCATAACACTGGCCTCCAGGTTGTTGGCCATTGCAATGATTACCACATCCACATTGGAAATGCCCAACTGCCGGATGACTTCGGGATCTGTAACATCAGCACATTTGCAGATCGGCAGTTCGTCTGCGGCTGCATTCACAATCCTTTCATCGGAGTCCACAGCAATTACTTCCACGCCGTTACTGACGAGTTCACGGGCTACGGCAATACCATACCGGCCCAGACCAAATACGGCATATGTCTTTTTCATAGTCAAATCAACGCTCCTTTAACCGACACTAATTTCTTCTGTGGGATTTTTGATGATGTTCTGATGCTTCTTTCTGGAATTCAATGCAAGTGCCAGAGAAATTGGCCCTACTCTGCCAAGATACATGGTTCCGATGATAATCATTTTCCCTGCGGTATTTAGATATGGTGTCATATCCCGAGTCAAACCCACTGTTCCGGTAGCACTGACGGTTTCGAAAAGGATATCCAGGACATCGGCATTGGAAACAGCAGAAAGCAGAATTGTGGATGTGATCATAATAGAAAAGGACATCAAGGTAACAGCCACTGCCTTGTTAACCATCTGCTTTGAAATATTGCGACTAAACATAGATACATCCTGCTTGTTCTGAACCGTTGCAATCGCCGATACCACTAAAACAGCAACGGTCACCGTTTTAATACCGCCAGCAGTACCAACAGGAGAACCGCCAATAAACATGAGCAACAGACAAAGGATGGAGGAAGCATTAGTCAGATTTTGCTGCGGTACAGTTGCAAAACCGGCCGTTCTTGTAGTAACCGACTGGAACAGAGAGACTTGGATTTTATCGAAAACAGACAGGTTTCCAATGGTTAGCGGATTATCATACTCAAACAGGAAGATCAGTATTCCGCCGCCAAGAATCAGAATCAAAGTTGTTACAATAGCAATTTTGCTATGCAGGGAGAGAGTTTGGAAACACTTGTGTTTCTTTATGGCAGTTCTTTTGCCAAGACCCATCATATCCCACCACACAATATATCCGATGCCACCTAAGATAATCAGCAGGCTGGTAACGGCGTTAATGAGGGGATTTGTTGCATAGTTGCACAAGCTGTTCTCTGCAATGATATCAATACCGGCATTGCAAAAGGCTGAGATGGATGTAAATATGGATATCCAGACACCTCTCAGACCATACTCAGGGACAAATACGATCATGTAAAGCAATGCGCCGATTCCCTCCACCAAGAGGGATCCCAGAAGCACTCGCTTAACGAAGCGTACAATACCGGAAAGGCTGTTCAGATTAAATGCATCCTGTAGTAAAAGTCGGTTATTGATCCCCATCCGCTTTTGCAACAGAATCATTAGTGCAGACATAATCGTAATAACGCCTAAACCACCCACCTGGATCAGTACCAAGATAATCACATGCCCGAACATACTCCATGTTGTTACTGTGGGAAGTGTTACCAACCCAGTTACGCAGGTGGCTGTTGTGGCTGTAAACAAGGCATCCAAATAGGGGATTGCTTTACCGCTTGCAGAACTGATTGGCAGGGATAGCAGCAGGCTTCCAACAAGAATCACCACCAGAAAACTTAGCATAATCATATGTGTTGTGGAGAGGGAGAATTTCTTTTTCATAAACAACACCCTTGTTATTGTAATTGGATTTCAATTCCGGCAAATCCAGCTTTTTTGCCCTAAAGGCATAAGGGAACCAGTGGCCTCTGCAGTCAGCTGGTTCCCTTTCGTAAATATTCGTTTTGATAAGTATATCGTGTTTTACATTGCTTGTCAATGCGTTTGACAAAGAGGATTGAGTTATGTTAATACAAGTTTTTCGAACAGTTATTCAAATTCAAGTTTATCGTACTCATGCTATCATAGAACAAAGAAAGCATAAGCAACGTGATCGGCAACACTTACTGTCATCATGAAGGAGAACACCTTCCTTTACATCATCCTCACTGCAGGCACGTCTTTTTTTGTTACCGCCAGCTGTAGTTTTCCGGCAGACGGATATAGCAGCGGATGTGGTGATCCTTTTGCCGCGTGATGAGGCCGGAGGTGTTGGTGCTTTCGATGTTCCCTTCTGCGGCGAGGATATGGTCGGGATGATTTTCGATGACAATGCCGATATGATCGTGGGGCTGATCGCAGAACACATGGTCATAAAGGACAATGTCCCCGGGCAGAGGTTGAAAATTGCTTTGGGGATAATAACCGATGCGGGGATCCTTTTGCGCCAGCTCTTCCCATGCGGGCACTCCGGCCAGGCTGCAAACCGTGCATTCATCAGGGGAAAAGGGCAGCTGGAAGCCGGCGGTGATGCAGGAATGATAGACAAACGCCGCGCACCACAGCCTGTCTGCTTTGTGCACATCCCAGCGGCGGAAATGCTGCACCAGGGGCTGAAGGTTGCTTTCCGTTCCGTCCACAAAACCGTGGAGGGGGGAAAGGGCCAGCTCTTTGGCGGTTTTTGCCAGCATGCTGCCGGTGGCTTTTGTTTCCCTTTGCAGCCGGAACACCCGGGTAAATTGGTTCGCCGGGTCCGGGTAGATGTCCGTCAGTACCATGCCCAGCCGGCCGGCCACACCCATGGAGGGCCAGTTGTCGTGCTTCATGTAGCAGTAAACAGCGGGGAAGTGAAAATGATCAAAGGAAAGCTGAACGCAAAAGCGCGCGGCTTCGGTGGCGTAGCCTTTTCCCTGAAAATCCGGGTGCAGGTGATAGCCGATCTCCGGCAGCATCTGCCCGTGGATGGGCTGCAGGGTGATGCCGCAATCGCCGATCAATTGACCGGTTGCTTTCAGCGCCACGGCCCACAGGCCAAAGCCGTCTTCCTGATAGCGGCGGATGTTCCGCTGGATCCACTGCCGGGTTTTCTCTTCCGAAAAAGGGGCAGGATAATAGCGCATGGTTTCCGGATCGGAAAAGATGCGGTGCAGGGCAGAAAAATCCTCCGGGGTGTAGGGGCGCAAAATGAGCCGGGCAGTTTCCATGGAAGCCTCCTTGTCCGGATTGAAATAAAGAACGGCGATGAAGGATTTGGGGAAGTATGAAGGGGTGTGCCCCTTCATGTATCATCCGCAGCAGGGGCTTCGCTCCTGCGAGGAGCGCCCATGGCGCTTCCTATATCAATTTACGGCCGTAAAAATAGGGTTTGCAGCTTCATTTATGAGGCCGCAAACCCATTTTTACAGTAAATGTGATGTTTCGAATGGAGGAGTGCTTTAGCGCACCTCCGTTCGCCGGTTTTACAGGCGGGCTTCCAGTTCGGCCTTACGGGCTTCAAAACCGGGCTTGCCCAGCAGGGCGAACATGTTCTTCTTGTAAGCTTCCACGCCGGGCTGGTCGAAGGGGTTTACGCCCAGCATATAGCCGGAGAGGCCGCAGGCCTTTTCGAAGAAGTACACCAGGTAACCGAAGTGATAAGCATCGGCAGCGTCAATCTCCAGAATGATGTTGGGAGTGCCGCCGTCCATGTGGGCCATCAGGGTGCCCTGGTAGGCCTTGGAGTTGACAAACTGAACGGACTTGCCGGCCAGGTAGTTGAGGCCGTCAATATCTTCCGCCGCTTCTTCGATGTACACTTCGGAGCGGGGTTCGTTCACCCAGATCACGGTTTCGAAGAGGTTGCCGGTGCCGTCCTGGATGAACTGGCCGATGGAGTGCAGGTCGGTGGAGAAGTTGGCGGCGGTGGGGAAGATGCCCTTCTGGTCCTTGCCTTCGCTTTCGGCGTAGAGCTGCTTGAACCATTCGCCCATCATGGTGAGGGCGGGCTCGTAGTTCACCAGAATTTCGGTGTTCTTGCCCTTACGGTAGAGGATGTTGCGCAGGGCGGCATACTGGTAGGCAGGATTCTGTTCCATGGTATCTGCCTGGCAGGCGATGCGGGCTTCCTGAGCGCCCTTCATCATTTCTTCAATGTTGATGCCGGCAGCGGCGATGGGCAAAAGACCCACAGCCGTCAGCACGGAGAAGCGGCCGCCCACATCGTCCGGAACCACGAAGGTTTCGTAGCCTTCGGCGTTGCACAGGTTCTTCAGGGCGCCGCGGGCTTTGTCGGTGGTGGCATAGATGCGGCCCTTGGCGCCTTCCTTGCCATACTTTTCTTCCAGCATCTTTTTGAACATGCGGAAAGCAATGGCGGGTTCGGTGGTGGTGCCGGACTTGGAAATGATGTTCACGGAGAAATCCCGGTCGCCGATGATCTTCACGATATCGTTCAGATAAGAGGAAGAAATGTTATTGCCGGCGAAATAGATTTCCGGGATGCCCTTTTCACGGATGCCGTTGAACATCTGGCCCTTGCAGAATTCGATGGCGGCGCGGGCACCCAGGTAAGAACCGCCGATGCCGATGACCACCAGCACGTCGCTGTCCTTCTGGATCTTTTCGGCAGCCTTCTGAATGCGGACGAATTCTTCCTTGTCGTAATTGACGGGCAGGTCCAGCCAGCCGAGGAAATCGTTGCCGGCGCCCTTGAGGGAAACCAGCTGATCGTTGACGGTATCCAGAATAGGTTTGATGTTGTCCAGTTCGCGCTGTTCGATGAAGCCCTTCACACCGGTCATTTTCAAATTCATGGCCATAAGAAATACGCTCCTTGCTTTATTTTTCCATTGGTATGGCAAAATGCCATTCCTTATTATATCCGCTTGGCAGTGTTTTCACAAGGGGGTACAAATACATTTTTTTGATAGGAAAATCGAAATTTCTGTGTAGTTATTTTCAAAGGATTGTAACAAAAAGGCAAGCTGGTGCGTTCTATAGGTGAAAGCCTTGGAAAGGAAGGAAATAAAATGAAGAAAACAGCATTTCTGCTGCTGGTGGTACTGATGGCGATCATGGCCCGGCCGGCCCGGGCGGGGTACAACGAACTGAACGTGAATACCGGCGGAAAGGGCGCCGTGGTGTATGCGGAAAGCACAGGAACAAAGCAGGCGGGCATGCTGTACAACGGCTATGTGACCAGCCTGTCTCTGGAAGATGAAAACGGCCGCTATTCCTGCTGGCTAACCCGGGATGTGACGGTGTGGGTGGATCAGGAAAAGGCGCAGGACGGATGGAAGGAAGATTATTGGCATCTGCCTGCCGAAGCGGAAGACGTGTATCCCAGCCATGTGTTTGTGGCGGAAGTGATCGAGGACGAAGCGCCGCTTTACACATCACCCGCCCACAAGCACCTTTCGGCCACTCATGCCAAAGGTACTCTGCTAAGGGTGTGCGGCGAATTCGGGGATGACTATTTTGTGGAAGGCTGGCATGGGGACGGCTTTATCGCCAAGGAAAAGCTGAAGCACTTTGCCCCTGTTCCCAGAAGCAAAATGCATGATGCCGAGTATGGGCTGGAGGGCCTGGAAACATGCCGGGTGTATACGGACGGTTTCTCCCTTGCCGTCAGCGGCTCAGCCACCGGCTATTCCGACGAAGATCCCTGGGTGGTGAAAGATGGCCAGGAAGTGACGGTGCTGCGCAGGCTGGATGGCTGGGCCCAGCTGGCCGGCGGCGGTTTTATTGAAAACCGTTTTCTCACATCTTCCGGCGACCATACCATCCGCTATGCCACGGTGAGTTCTTCCAAAGTGCTGAACCGCCTGAATGTACGCTGGGATGCGGATAAGGACAGCGGCGTAGCGGTCAAGCTTTTTTCCGGCGCCCGGGTGCAGGTGCCCTGCCACACGGAAGAATGGGCAGCGGTTTATGTGACCGGGATGGAGAAAAGCGAAAAGATCACCGGCAGCGCCATGATGGAATACCTGGTGTTTGACGATGCGCCGGTAAAGAACGGCTGCGTGAAGGTGCGGCTGAAAGAAACGGTGTATGCCGGGAACGGCGGCAGCCAATACCGCAGCACATGGACGGGCGATCCGCTGCCTGTGGGAACGGAAATGACGGTGATCGGCGTCAGCGCCGATTACGATATCGAATGGGATAACCACGACCGCTTCCTGTGCCGGTTGGAAAACGGCCGCGTCATTACCGTATGGAACGGGGAAGGGGCGCTGGAGCCTTTGGAGGGCACCGGCATCATCGTGCGCACCAATGCCAGTGTGCGAATGCGGGAAAAACCCAATAAGGAAGCGGATGCCCTGCGTACGCTTTCTTCCGGCGCCAAGGTGGAAGTGATGCTCCGGGGAGAAGGGTGGACCATGGTGAAATACAAGGATCAGACGGGCTATGTGATGAGCCGGTACCTGAATTTCCCGTAACGGGGAAACATCGCAATATTTGGCCGAAAAGAGACAAAAAACATACATGACAGGGGCCGGTGCAGGCTGTATAATGAATACAGAGAAAAACTGGAAGAAAGAGGGTCGTTTTTTCATGAAACGGTTTGTGGCGGTTTTGCTGATGCTGGCAATGCTTTTGCCTGCGGTGAGCCTGGCGGAAGAAGAAAAGCCTTTCACCGGCTATTATTCCGATTTCACCATGGGGCTGGATGGCTGGTATACCCGCAGCGCGGAGGATACGATGGAATTGCGGCGGCTGGGGTATGTGGTGGAAGTGCGGGGGCGCACTGCCTCCTGGAATTCCCCCGGCCGGGATTTTCCCCTGCAGGCCGGCGTGAAGTACCGTTTCTCCGTGGATGTGCAGCAGTGTGCTGCGCAGAGCGTTGAGTTCATGGTATCCGTGGCCCATACCAAAGACGGTGTGGAAACCTACGAGAACCTGGCCCGTGCCACGGCCAAACAGGGGCCCTGGACCACCATCTCCGGCGAATACACCCCCGATGCGTACGAAAAGTATACCCTGTATGTGGAAACGGTGGGGTATGGAGATATTGATTTCATGATCCGTGATTTCATGATCGAGCCGGTGGAATTGCATTTTGAAGGGGATCTGCCTTCCCTGAAGGAAGTGTATGCCCCCTATTTCGACGTGGGCAGCTGCGTCAACGGCATGCAGATGCGGGATAAGGCCCAGGTGGATTTCTTTGCCGGCCAGTACAATATTTTCACCCATGAAAACGAACTGAAGCCGGACAGCGTGCTGGACGTGACGGCCAGCAAGAAACTGGCGCAGGAAGACGAAACGGCGGTGGCCGTGAAGTTCGCCTCTGCCAAGCCCATGCTGGATTACTGCCAGAAAAACGGCATCAAGGTGCACGGCCATGTGCTGGTATGGCACAGCCAGACGCCGGAAGCCTTCTTCCATGAAGGATATGATACCACCAAGCCCTATGTGAGCCGGGAAGTGATGCTGGCCCGTATGGAAAACTATATCCGCCAGGTGCTGGAGGAAACGGAAAAGCAGTGGCCCGGCGTGATCGTCTCCTGGGACGTGGTGAACGAAGCGGTATCAGACGGCACGGGAGCATTGCGGGAATCCAACTGGACCAAAGTGGTGGGGCAGGATTTCGTCAACCGTGCGTTTGAATATGCCAGAAAATATGCCGCGGATGGCGTTCTGCTCTACTATAACGACTATAACACCCCCAATGAACCCAAACTGACCGGTATTTGCACGCTGCTGGACAGCCTGATGGCTGACGGCACCATCGACGGCTATGGTTTCCAGGGCCACTATTCGGTGGGCGATCCCCATATCAGCCGGGTGAAGCTGGCCATGGACCGTATTGCCAAGAAGGGCCTGAAACTGCGTGTGAGCGAACTGGACGTGGGCATTGCGGAAAATACCCGGCAGTACCACCGTCAGCAGGCAGATTACTATAAGGAACTGTTCCAGCTGTTTATGGAATATCAGGATCAGATGGAAGCGGTTCAGGTGTGGGGCCTGACGGACGACCGCAGCTGGCGAAGCGAAAAATACCCCCTGCTGTTTGATAAGGATATGCAGGCCAAGCTGGCGTTTTATTCCGTGGTGGAAGCGGTAACCGAGAAAACAGAATAAGTGGATAAAAAAGTGCCGGTACAGCCTGTACCGGCTTCTTTTTTATAATATTGTGCTCTGGAATGGTTAAAAAATGATTTATCCACCATAGAAAAAGAGAAAAACGGTTACATAATGGTTATTTATCGCAAAAAAGTAACTTTTTTTCTGAAAAGCCCTTGACATTACATGCATGTAACCGTAAGATGAGCCTGAACGACAAATTGCTCATGCTGAGGAGCAATTTAGCAAGAGAAAAGGGGAATGGACCATGAAAAAGAAGCTTCTTCTTGTGCTCATGCTGACGGCCCTGTGCTGCCTGTTCGCCTGCAATGCCCTGGCCTGGGACTGCAGCGTAGACGGCCATGTGGAAAAGATCACCCTGGGCAAAGAAAAAACCTGTACCGTGGACGGCTACAATTCTTTGTACTGCACCAAGTGCCGTGACATTCTGGTGGAAGAATACGAAGTGCGTGAAGCCACCGGCCATGTATGGAACGAAAAGCCCTTCAAAACCACTGCGGCCACCTGTGACTCCACCGGTGAAGAACGCTATATGTGCAAAAAGTGCACCGAAGTGAACGTGGTGGTGCTGCCCAAGGACCCCAACAACCACTCCGATATCCAGAAGGATCTGGAACAGCAGCCCACCTGCACCGAGGAGGGCTGGTACAACCTGCGCTGCCACGGCTGTGCCAAGCTGGTGGAAACCAATGTGGAATACGTGCCTGCCAAGGGCCATCCCGGCTTCCAGGCCTGGAAAACCACCAAGCTGCCCACCTGCACCGAAAGCGGCCTGCGCATCCGTATGTGCAAGGCCTGCACCTATGTGGAAAAGGAAGAACTGGGCTCCCTGGGCGGCCATAAGTATGGCAATTGGGTGACCAAGATGGACGCCAGCTGCCTGATGGAAGGCAAGCAGGAACGCACCTGTTCCGTGTGCGGTGATGTGGATAGCCGTGATCTGGCCAAGCTGGACCATGTGTGGGGCGAATGGAAGACCGATAAGGCGCCCGGCTGCGAAACCCCCGGCACCAGAAAGCACACCTGCACCCTGTGCAACCGCGCCTATGAAACGGAAGATATTGACCCCATTGGCCACACTGCCGGCTCTTACAAGCGGGTAAAGGAACCCACTTGCGAAAAGACCGGCCTGATGCAGGCCAAGTGCGTCCGCTGCTCCTATGTGATGGCGGAAGAAGACATTCCTGCCCTGGGCCATGATTTCACCAAGGAAGTGAATGTGAAGGTTTCCTGTTATCAGGACGGCTACACCGGCATGGCCTGTTCCCATGAAGGCTGCGAAGCCGTGGATGAAAGCACCAAAAAAATCACCCAGGCTGCTCCTATGATTCACTACACTCAGACTCGTGTTCTTTCTGAAGGCAACACCTGTCTGGAAGAGGATGTGATCGTTACATATTGCAGGCATTGCGGTTATGAGTGGGAACCCACCTACTCTCCCTCTGCCAAGCACACCTGGGGCGAATGGAAGGTGATGAATTGCCAGTCCGTGGGCACCCAGGAACGCACCTGCTCCACCTGCGGTGAAGTGGAAACAGAATTCATCGGTTATCGGCCCCATACTTATGATAATGGTTACTTCTTTACAAAAGAAGGTGAATTCCTTACCCATCCCGACGGTACTTATGTGCGTGCATGTGATGTGTGTGGCAATGCTGATGTGTATGCAGATTGGTTCCCGGAATACGTAGGCAACACAGACTTCTGTGCAAAATACGGCCATGGCTATGACCTGGTAACCGAACCGGATCCCACTCTTTCCTGTACACAGAAGCAGATTCTCACCTGGAAGTGTGCCTACTGCGGCGAACTGAAATCGGAAGAAGCGGCCTTCACTGACCACCTGTTCACCGATTGGTCCCGTTATGTGATTAATCAGGTAACCAGAAAAAGCTATTGCTTAGATTGCGTCAATGATGGCACTGAAATGCGGTACTGCAAAAGATGCGGTCTGGAGGAAACTCGCTTTGCCGGCAAGAAAAATCATAACTTCACCGTTTATTCTGATGCCGTAGAAGCATCCTGCACCGCCGACGCAGAGAATGCAAAATATATTTGTCTTGATTGCTGTTGTATCTATAAAACCAACGGGATCGGAACAACGATTGAAATTCCCGAAAAAGCATATGGTCACAGCTATGTGACCATCCCCGCCGTGCCTGCCACTGCCACGACTCCCGGCCTCACTGCCGGTGTGCGGTGTGAAAACTGCGGCCATTGGAAAAAAGCCCAGTTCAAGGTGGATGTCAATAACCAGCTGGTTTCCGAAGTGGCAGTGCTTCTGACTATGGACGAAGATACCTGTAAGGTATATGACAGTTATGGCAAGGAAGTTGGCTCCTGGCGTGCTGTATGGGGTTACGCAGGTACTGATACTGCGCTGGATAATATGGATAATCCGGTGAAAGTGGATGGCAATAACGTAGAGTCTGGTGATCTTATCACATCCGGTGGGAACGTTTTTAGTTTCACTTACAATGGCAAGGAATACAATGGTTTGATCTCTGCTGCGGATAATAGCGTCCTGATTGGTTCCGTTAAGGGCGAAGATACCGGAATCCATCGAATCGGCCGTGTAGACAGTGTGGGCAACATTAGCTTGAAGCTGGACGGCACCAACTATACTTATGTTGGTACCTCGGTAAATTTTGTGCCGGATCATTCCAACACACCCTTCTACGAAAACTTCAATAAAGAAAAGTACCTGGATGACTTCTATGCCAACATCGAAAACGGTGAAGAACTGCGTGCCCGGGTGAATGACGATGCGTGCATCACCGGTACCATTGCTGCCGTTTCTCTCCACGGCAATTTCGATGAAAGCCAGGCGGTGGTCATCGGCCTGAACGAAGACGGTATGGTGTGCCCCGAATGCTCCTATCCCATGACCCAGTGGTTCAACTGGATTGCGGATCAGATGAAGTGCTTCTGCACCAACACCAATTGCGGCCACGTGGAATACACCGAACCCTAAATAAAAAATGCCCCGCTTCCGGAAATGGGAGCGGGGTTTTCTTTATGCGTTTCATAGGCCGTTGACAATGTTTTCCGGGCGTTTGCCGGCGAGGGCGTCCAGGATCTGCCGGCTGCAGCCTTCGGCCATTTCAAAGCGGGTGAGGGCGGTGTTTGTGCCGATGTGGGGGGTGCACACCACCCGCTCATGGGAAAGCAGGGCTGGGGGGATGTGGGGTTCGTCCGGGAACACGTCCAGCCCTGCAGCCCACACTTTGCCGCTTTCCAGCGCCCGGAACAGGGAAGGGGTATCCACCACGGCGCCCCGGGCGGTGTTGATGAGGATGACGCCGGTTTTCATTTTTTCGAAAGCGGCATCGTTGATCAGCCCGCGGGTCTCATCTGTCAGCGGGCAGTGGAGGGAAAGCACGTCCGCTTCCTGCAGCAGAGTGTCCATGGATACGGGGCGGGCCACCGAAGGATCGCAGCCCTTGCGGCTGTAGCCTATTGCCTGCATGCCAAAGGCCTTGGCCAGCTCCGCCGTACGGCTGCCGATGCGGCCGCAGCCCAGAATGCCCAGCGTTTTGCCCCGCAGGCTGTGGCCCATGTGCCGGCCCATGCCGAAAAGCCCCTCCGGTGCTTCCCTGCGCAGGCGCAGGTTCATTTCCCCGATGCGCCGGCTGGCGGCAAGCATCAGCCCCAGGGCCAGTTCGGCCGTATCCTGGGTGACCAGATGGGGGATATTGGTGACGGGCACGCCGCATTCGGCGGCTGCTTTTATATCCACGCCGTCATAGCCGGCACCGTAATTGGCGATGATTTTCAGTTTTTTTGCGGCACGGATGACATGCCCCGGCAGCTTTCCGCCGGCCACGATGGCATCTGCCTGGGGGGCAAAATCCATCAGCTCCTCCTCGGTGAACGCATCAAGGGGAGCGGGGGCAATGGTAAGGTTTCCGTCCAGCAGCGCAAAGCCCTCCATGGGGATGCCGTGGGTGATCAGAATGATGGCCATAGCGACCTCCTGCTATCAGAATGGGATGATGTATTATAGCACGATATGGCCTGCATGAAAAGAAATAAAGTGCGCATATTGTGTATAAAGTGGCAAAATAGATGCAAATAAATACAATTTTTGTCTTTACGATTTTTGGCGGATGTGATATAGTTAGCTTAATTGCAAGATGTGTATCGTTTTATAGTGCTGCATGTTCTGCTTATTTCTTTTCGTTTGGAAGGAGCGATGTACAGATGGAACATTATTATCAACCGGAGATTGAATGCGCACCGGTAGAGCAGCTGAAGGCTCTGCAGGATGAGCGGCTGGTGAAACAGGTAAAGCATGTGTGGGACAATGTGCCTTATTACCGCAAAAAGATGGAAGAAAAGGGCGTCACGCCGGAGGACATCAAGTCGGTTGACGATCTGCACAAGCTGCCCTTTATCACCAAGGACGATTTGCGCCAGGCTTATCCCTATGGCCTGATGGGCAAACCGCTGAAGGATTGCGTGCGCATCCAGTCCACTTCCGGTACCACCGGCAAGCGCGTGGTGGCCTTCTACACCCAGCACGATATTGACCTGTGGGAAGATTGCTGTGCCCGTGCCATTATGGCGGCCGGCGGCACCGATGAAGACGTGTGTCAGGTGTCTTACGGCTACGGCCTGTTCACCGGCGGCCCCGGCCTGAACGGCGGCAGCCACAAGGTGGGCTGTCTTACCATTCCCACCTCTTCCGGCAACACCGAACGGCAGATCATGTTCATTCAGGACCTGCAGGCCACCATCCTGTGCTGCACGCCCTCCTATGCTGCCTACATCGGTGAAACCATGAAGGAAATGGGCCTGACCCCGGATCAGATTCCGCTGAAAGCCGGCATTTTCGGCGCTGAAGCATGGAGCGAAGAAATGCGCCAGGATATCCAGAACACCCTGGGCATCAAAGCCTATGACATCTACGGCCTGACGGAGCTTTCCGGCCCCGGCGTTTCCTTTGAATGCAGTGCCCAGACCGGCATGCACATCAATGAAGACCATTTCATTGCCGAAATCATTGATCCCAACACCGGCGAAGTGCTGCCCGAAGGGGAGAAGGGTGAACTGGTATTCACCTCCATCACCAAGGAAGCCTTCCCCCTGCTGCGTTACCGCACCCGGGATATTTGCGTGCTCAAGCGTGAAAAATGCTCCTGCGGCCGTACGCTGATCAAGATGGCCAAGCCCATGGGCCGCTCCGATGATATGCTGATCATCCGTGGCGTGAATGTGTTCCCCTCCCAGATCGAATCGGTGCTGATCAATGCCGGCTATCCCGCCAATTACCAGATCATTATCGACCGCGTAAAGAACACCGACACCTTCGACGTGCAGGTGGAAATGACGCCGGAAATGTTCACCGATAACATGGGCGAAATCAAGACCCGTCAGCGCGAACTGGAAGCCGGCCTGCGCTCCATGCTGGGCATTTCCGCCCATGTGGTGCTGGTGGCGCCCAAAACCATCCAGCGCAGCGAAGGCAAGGCTGTGCGCGTGATTGACAAGCGTAAGATTTAAGGAGGCAGAAAAATGAGCTTGAAGCAGATTTCTGTATTCGTGGAAAACAAAACCGGCAAAATGCAGCATCTGACGGAAGTGCTGGCCCGGCACAATGTGGATATGCGTGCCCTGTCCCTTGCCGAAACCAGCGACTTCGGCATCGTGCGCATCATTGTGGACGATGTGTATGCCGCTTCCACCATCCTCAAGGATGAAGGCTTTATCCATAACGTGACCAAGGTGCTGGGCGTTGCCATTCCCGACGAGCCCGGCGGATTGAATAAAGTGCTGCAGGTGCTTACTGCGGCGGAAATCAATGTGGAATACATGTACGCCTTCCTGGGCGGAAAAGACGTGGATCATGCCTACATGATCTTCCGGGTGGAAGACAGAAAGGCCGCTGTTGCCGCACTGGCGGCGCAGGGCATCCGCTGCGTGGATCACGAAGAACTGGCACAGATGTAAAACCATCATTAAAGACGGCCGTCGCAAAAGGCGGCCGTTTTCTTTATGCAAAAAAGCATGGCGGAAGGGCCATGCTCCTTTGGCGGTGTTTATGCGGTTTTATGCAGCGCTTTCGGCGGCGGAAAACCATTTTTTCCGAAAACAAAGATAGGCAATGCACAGGTAAAGCGTCATCATCACCCAGGTGACGGGCTCGGTGATGCACACCCCGATGAACCCCCAGCGGGGAATGAACATGGAAACCGCCAGCAGTTTCATGGCCAGCTCAATGAAGCTGGAAAGCACCGGGATGATTTTGTGCCCCATGGCCTGCATGGTGTTGCGCAGGCAGAAAAGCACACCCAATACCGGGTAAAGAACACAGTTGATGCGCAGGCTCAAAACCGCGTTTTTCAGTACGTCCGGATCGGACGTGCCGGTTGTAAAGCGGATCAGGGGATCGCCCAAGGCAAACAGGACAACAGACGCCAACAGGCCCCACAGAATTTCCAGCAAAACGGCGGTGCGGATGGCCGGCCGGATCCTCTCCAGCTTTCCGGCGCCCCAGTTCTGGCCGATAAAGGTCATGTTGGCGACGGACAGGCTGATGATGGGCTGGATCATCATAATCAGCAAACGGCGCGCGGCGGAATGGGCCGTAATGTACATTTTGCCCAGCAGATTGGCTGCGCTCTGGAAAATGACGGTGCCAAGCTCCACCACAACGGCCATCATGGCCAGCGAGCCGCCGCTGAGCAGCAGCTGAAGGATCAGCTTTCCGGGTACACGCAGGTCTTCTTTTTTCGGCAGATAGGCCCGATAGTGTTTCCACACATACCTGCCGCTGAGCAGCGTGGCCATCAATTGGGCGAGCACCGTGGCAAGCGCTGCACCTGCGATGCCCATATCCAGCCCCCATACCAGCAGAACGTCCAGCATCACGTTCAAAAGGCTGGCGATGATCAGGAACAGAAGGGGTGTGCGGCTGTTGCCCACTGCGCGCAGAATAGAGGCAAACATATTGTAGGCAATGGTGACGGGAATGCCGGCACAGATGATGGCGATGTATGTATAGGACTGGTCAAAAATATCAGAGGGTGTGTTCATCATTTCCAGCAGCGGCTGCAGAAATGTAAGCGACAGTACGGGGATCAGCACGCCGGCAATCAGGTTCAACTCCATCATACCGGCTACGGCTTTTCGCATCTTTTTTGGATCACCGGCGCCAAAACGCTGGGTGACGATGATGCCGTAGCCATTGTTCAGGTCGCAGGCAAAATCCACGATCATGGAATAAAGGGATACCGTGGCGCCGATGGCCGCGATGGCATGATCCCCCAGCCGATAGCCCACCACCATGGTGTCCACAACATTGTACAGCTGCTGGAACAAATTGCCGATCAGCAGCGGCAGGGCGAACGAGAAAAGATGACGCAGGATGGAGCCGCGTGTCATATCCCTTATGTAGGCAGTTTTTCGCATGGAAACCTCGTATCGTTCAGGCGCCTTCCGATGAAAGACGCAGAATAGGCTTTACCAGCCTTTGGCGGAGAGGAAATCCATATACCGGTTCCAGTCCACCCGGCTCAGGTAATGGCAGCCGGTGCGCAGGTGATAGCCGATGGAACCTTCGTGGAACACATCCCCGGGTTTGGGCAGCCTGTCCGCCCCCACAAAGCCGGGAAGGCCCAGCAATTCCCATGCCCTGCCGGCTTCCATGCAGGAAAGGTATTCATGGTCAGGGCCGGCCCACTGGTCATCCAGGGCGCTGCCGGTGATCACCAGCCGGGGGGCCAGGGCGGCCAGCAGGAAATGCTGGTCAAAGGGCAGCGTGTCTTCGCGATCCACGTATTTGTGGTAGTTTTTGCAGAACCAGAAGGGGAACACGCCAACGATATCCCGGATGTGCTCGCCGGCCTTTTCCCTTGTGATGGCGGCGCCGGAGCAGCCGGAGTTGTTGGCGATCACAGCCTGAAAGCGGGCGTCGTTCAGGGCGCACACCAGGGCAGCCTTGCCCAGCCTGGAATGGCCGATGACGGCGGTGCGGTTTTCATCAATGGCGGGATGGGCAAGAGCATAATCCAGCATACGGGAGGCTGCCCAGGCCCAGATGGCCAGCTTGCCGGGCAATTGTTCGTCGGGGATGCCGGCTTTTTTTGCCCCATCCCGTAAAAACTTGCCAAGCCCTTCCTGATAATCGTCGGCGGCGTCTTTGGAAATCAGGTTGTGGCAGGCAGCGATGACGGCGTAGCCCCGCTCCGTGATTTCTTCAATGGGCAGATAGCGGGAAGGCATCGCATGATAAAAATCCAGATAGACAAACAATGGATGCTTGCCCGGCGCGGTGGGCACGGAAAAATGGCAGGGGAAAGCGAAACTGCCGGTGGGGAAGGTGATGGTCATTTCCACTTCCCACAGGGTGCTGCTGCCGGCGCAATAACGGGAATCGGTGTGGAGAATTTTTCCGGAAACGCTAAATTCCATTTCCGGGAGGATGCCGTATTCCTCTTCCAGCAGCATTTTTTTCATTTGCCGCTGCAGGGAAGGCCAATCTTTCTTTTCGGCATTGGCGGGCAGAAAGGGCGGCAAGTGCAGGGAATCAATCATCGTTCCGGGATTGCACATGGGAATACCTCCTGAAAAGAATGGGGATGCTATTTGGCTTGTGTTTCCATGATTATAGCACAAAGAGAGAGCCTTTTCAAATGGGAAGATACCTTGGGGCAATAGAAAAAGAGCCTTTCCTTTTCAGGAAAAGCTCTCATGGCAGGGGCACAAGGACTCGTTCTCCTCGTGCCGCGCTCGTCGGTCAGGGCGGCTCTGACGTGCCACCGGCACGTCATTCACTACCGCCCCATTCTCGTCCCTTAGGGCCCTTATCAAACAAATAAAACGCTCCACCAAACGGTGAAGCGTCTTATTTGGCAGGGGCACAAGGACTCGAACCCTGAACAAAGGTTTTGGAGACCCACGTGTTACCATTACACCATACCCCTATGTTGCGCGAGCAACAGTGATATTATAGCGTATGTGTCGGGAATTGTCAACTACTTTTTTGAGGAAGAAAAAGTTTCTTTTTGCGCGGTTTTTCGTTGCCAAAGTGATTGACAAGGAGACAAAAGTGGGGTATAATTTTCGAAATTACACTAAAGGAGAGTGGATTTGCCGTGCTGCAGAAGGTTGTTCGTGAAGGTTTGACGTTTGACGATGTGCTCCTGGTTCCCCGCAAGAGCGAGATTCTCCCCAAGGATGTGTCTCTGGCTGTTCAGCTGACCAAAAAGATCAAGCTGAACATTCCTGTGCTCAGTGCTGCTATGGATACCGTTACCGATGCCCGGATGGCCATCGCCATGGCCCGTGAAGGCGGCCTGGGTGTGATCCATAAGAACATGTCCATTGAAGAACAGGCGGCTCATGTGGATAAGGTGAAGCGCAGCGAAAACGGCGTCATCACGGATCCTTTCTTCCTCTCTCCCACTCATCTGATTTCCGATGCCAAGGCCCTGATGAGCCGCTATCGCATCAGCGGTGTGCCCATCACCGAAGGCAAAAAGCTGGTTGGCATCCTGACCAACCGTGACCTGCGTTTCGAAACGGACGATTCCCGTCCCATCGGCCAGGTGATGACCACCGAAAACCTGGTGACCGCTCCTGTGGGCACCACCCTGGAACAGGCCAAGGATATTCTGGCCCATCACCGCATTGAAAAGCTGCCCATCGTGGATGACTGCGGCAACCTGTGCGGCCTGATCACCATCAAGGATATTGAAAAGAGCAGCAAGTATCCCAACAGCGCCAAGGACGAAAAGGGCCGTCTGCTGTGCGCCGCCGCCGTTGGCGTAAGCGCCGATATCGAAGCCCGTATGGCCGCGCTGGTGGCTGCCAAGGTGGACGTGATCTCCATCGATACGGCCCATGGCCACAGCCTGGGCGTGCTGCGCACCATTGAAAAGATCCGCACTCTGTACCCCGACATTCAGCTCTTTGCCGGCAACGTGGCCACCGCCGCCGCTACGCACGACCTCATCGCCGCCGGCGTTGACTGCGTAAAGGTGGGCATTGGCCCCGGCTCCATCTGCACCACCCGCGTGGTGGCCGGCATCGGCGTGCCTCAGATCACCGCTGTGGCCGATTGCGCTGAAGAAGCCGATAAGTACGGCATCCCCGTCATTTCCGACGGCGGTATCAAGTATTCCGGCGATATTCCCAAAGCCATTGCCGCCGGCGCCAAGGCCGTTATGCTGGGCAGCTTGCTGGCCGGCACCGAAGAAAGCCCCGGTGAAATGGAAATCTATCAGGGCCGTTCCTTCAAGTCCTACCGCGGCATGGGCAGCCTGGCTGCCATGGCCAACGGCTCCAAGGACCGCTATTTCCAGGAAGACGCCAAGAAACTGGTTCCCGAAGGCGTGGAAGGCCGCGTGCCCTACAAGGGCGCCATGGCCGACACCGTGTTCCAGCTGATGGGCGGCCTGCGTGCCTCCATGGGCTACTGCGGTACCCCCACCATTGAAGACCTGCGTCAGAACGGCGAATTCATCCGCATCACCAGCGCCGGCCTGCGCGAAAGCCATCCCCACGATATTTCCATCACCAAGGAAGCTCCCAACTATTCCAGCACCATTGGCTGATGAAAAAGATAAGCCTGAGAAGTTAAGCGCTTCTCAGGCTTTTTTGTTTCAGTAGGGGATTTCTACCGGGACAGGATAACCGTGGTATGCCAGATAGCGGAAGAAAAACAGATCCAGATTCACGGAAAAGTCGCCGATGATGGCGGTGGCCAGGGCTTCGTCGCCGTCGCAGAATTGAAGCACAGAGGGGTAGTAATCGGTGCCGTCGCCGCTCTCGATGGCATTTGCCAGCTTCCATTGTCCGGAGGAATCTTTTTTATATTCCAGCCGCATGGGCACCTGGCTGCCGCTGACTGCCTGGTAGCGTGTGCCGTCATACAGGGCGTACTGGCTTTCGGACACCATGGCCCAGAGGGTGAGGGTGTTTTCTGTTTCCTCCATTTTGTGGATGGACAGAAAGACGATGTTCACCGTTTTTTCATTGTCCACATCCCGCCGGCCGTGCCAGGAGGCTTTTCGGTTATCCGTATAGGTGATCATTTCCTGGGTCAGAGAAGCAATAAGAGGATCATCCACATAAGCAGCGGCATCCACCTTAGGCAGATCATCCTGCACGGAAAGGGTAAGGGCGTCATACCAGGCGCAGCCTTCCTTTGGGTCCACAGGCGTGATATCCCGCTTGCCCAGCATCCGGCTGGCCAAACGCGCTCGCATGCTGTTGAGGGCATCGTTATTATCATGCAGGGATAACTGATGCAGCAGCACCTGCAGCCAGGGATCGCCCAAGTTCTCCATAGATCCAAGAGCATTGGAAAGGATGACTTCCATATTCCGTTTTCCCGTGCTGCCGTCATAGTCCGGGCGCAGGTATTCTTCCGGTGCGTTTCCCTGTTCCACCCGCACCAGTTGATTCAGATAATGATCCAGAAACAGGGTCATTTCTTCTTCTGTGATAGCTTCAAAACGGAAGTTCATATCATAGGGCCTGAACTCACCGTAAGAATAATACACCCCGGTGCCGCCGCCGGGCAGGGAAAAGCGCAGTTCGTTTCCCGTGTCTTCCAGGTCATATACGGCAATGCCGGCATCCTGCAGGAACTGGGCGGCTTGCCATTTTTCCGTCCGGCAGACAGGCATATTGACGGATTCATCTGCTTTGGCAGCAGATGCCGTGCCCGCTGCCCATGCGGAAGAAAGGCACAGGCTGAGGAGAATAAAAGCGGAGAAAAATCGTTTCATCAAATTCCTTCTTTCTTATTGCAAATCCTGCCAGAGAATGGCATCCCACTGCTCAAAGGTTTCTTCGGTGATATCGTACAGGCTGAGGTTCTGGTTGGCATACACATCCCCGACGAACGTGCTTTCTTCAAAGCGGTAGAAAGAAACGTGCACCTGGTCGTGATGGGTGACGGTGGTGGTGGTCTGGTCTTCATACGTGGTTTCCGTGTATTCTTCGGACACCATCCGGCGAACGGGCAGCAGGTTGGTTCCGGCCCAGCGGAACAGCACCTTTTCGCACAGCGCACCGGCAGCGCCATGGCTGACGGAAACGGAGAGCAGCTGCTGATCCGGGTGCAGCTGGAAATTACAGGCGGCATCGTTTTCGTGCCCCATGAGGAAAACATGTTCATATTTTCCGTTCAGGTTGACGAAAAAGGTGTAATATGTGTTGCCGTCACCGGTTGCGGTAAGGAATACCAGATCGTCAATGCCGTCAAAATTGATGTCCTGGGGCAGCTCGGCAGGGTGATGGTACATGGAAGTGAAATACAGCACCTGCCCGTTATCGGCGGCATAGCTGACGATGAAATCGGTGCCGGAAAGGCCTGCAATATCAAAGGGAGAAGGGGTATCGTCTGCAAAGGCGGGGCAGGTGAGCAGCAATAAAACAATCAGGAATGCAAGAAGCTTTTTCATTGGGAATCCCTCCGTTGAGTTGTCTGTAATGATAACGCATGAGGGGAAGTTTTTGTTCCTGAAAAATGGAAAAAAGGCAGAAAAACAGAGGCTTTTGTCCATTTGCTGTGCAGGAAAACCGGGGGAATGGCACGAAAATATAGAATATCAACCATCGGAGGGAATTATATGCAGAGAAAAACCGGGTCTTCGGACCATATCACGAGAGCCTATCTGGATAGCTTGTTATTGGAAGTGAGGCATCTGGACAGTGTGATGCCCGATACCGGCATGGAACTTTTCGGCTGCCACTTTGACACGCCGGTGATGACCGCGGCCCTTTCTCATCTCCACCGCACCTGGGAAAACGGCATGGTGGAAATGGCGCGGGGAGCGGCGCAGATGAACGCCGTCACCTTCAGCGGCATGGGCCCCAAGGAAGAACTGGAGGGCATGATCGATACCGGGGCCAAGGTGGTGAAGATCATCAAAACCTACCAGGACCGGGAAAGCATTTACGATAAGATCCGCCATGCTGAAAACTATGGCGCCCTGGCCGTTGGCATGGATATTGACCATGCCTTCAGCCACAACGGCTACGACTGCATTGAGGGCATGGAAATGCGGCCGCTGACCAGCTGCGAACTGAAGGATTTTGTGAAGAGCACCAAACTGCCTTTTGTGATCAAGGGCGTGCTCAGCGTGCAGGATGCATTGAAATGCAAGGAAGCCGGCGTGAAGGGCATTGTGGTATCCCACCACAACGGAAGGCTGCAGTATAGCCTGCCGCCTTTGATGGTGCTGCCGGAAATTATGCAGGCCGTGGGCGGCAGCATGGAAGTGTTTGTGGACTGCAGCCTGGAAAGCGGCATTGACGTGTACAAGTGCCTGGCGCTGGGTGCCAAAGCCTGCTGCATCGGAAGGCCGCTGATGAAGCGGCTGGGCGAAAAAGGTGCGGAAGGTGTACGGGAGGGCATTGAAGAAATCACCCGGGACCTGCGCTACACCATGGCCATGACCTGTGCCAAGGATCTCAAGAGCATTGATCCTACCGTCATGCGCATGGGCAGCTTCACCTGGTGATGCCGATGGACTGGATTTTTTCCGGCGAAGGATGGATGTGCGGCGTGCGCGTGGCCGGCGTGCTTTTGCGGAATGGAAAAATTCTTCTGCAGCGGGAAGCGGACGGTTCCGAATATGCCATTCCGGGCGGGCACATCCGGATCGGCGAAACGCTGGAAGATGGATTGAAAAGAGAATGGCAGGAGGAAATGGGCACAAAAATCCTGCTGAAAAGGATGCTGTGGACGGAAGAATGTTTCTGGGAATGGAAAGGGAAACAGGCGCATGATCTGGCGTTCTATTTCCTGATCGGGCTGGAGGACGAAGACGCCCTTCCCGATGACGGCCTTTTGCATCCCCATAAGGATAACAGCCGCATTGTGCTGGAATGGATGCCGCTGGAGAAACTGAAGGCCATTGTGGTGTATCCGGAATTTATCAACAATGAAAACCTGAATGACAACGCGCCGGTGAAGCATTTTGTGACCCGGGCGTAAAATAAAAAAAGCCGGTGGAAATTCCACCGGACTTTTTTTGCTTTGATTAAGCCTGTTCGGGAGCGCCAACGGGGCAGGCATCAGCGCAAGCGCCGCATTCGATGCACTTGTCAGCGTCGATTTCGAACTTGCCATCACCTTCGATGATAGCTTCCACGGGGCATTCGGCAGCGCAAGCGCCGCAAGCGATGCAAGCATCAGTGATTTTGAAAGCCATAACAGTTTACCTCCAAACGAATTTCGCTTTCGCGTTGGTATCATTATACGCCCATTCCGCAAAAAATGCAAGGGGAAAGGCAGCTTATTTTCAACAAGCCGCTTTACGGGCAGGCGTATTCATACATGCGGTACATTTTCCTGGAAAAAGCGCCGGCGAACACCTTGCGGAATACGAATCTTTCCGTGCCTTTCAGCTGCGAAACGGCGCTGTCTGGCGTCATACTGTGTTCCTTCACAAAATGAAAGCCGGTGTCCGTTGCCAATATGGCCGGGTCGTCTATACCGTAGACGGTGGTCACACCCACGTCGTTGATGGGATTTTTGTATTTGGAAAGCCTGGCGGAAAGGGAGGTGTAGCAATCCAGCAGCAGGGACACCTTTGCAAAATAGCCGCTCAGGGCCCGCATTAGTTTCAGCATCTCTGCCGTTTGCAGGTACATGCTGACCCCTTCCATAACGACAAGGGCCTGTCTGCCGGAGGGGATCTGCTGAAGCCATGTGGGGTTTGTGGCATCTCCGGGCAGCATGCGGTAATGTTCCGTTTCGGTGTAGTACTGTTTTCTTTCCCGGATCACGTCCGGAAAATCCACGTCAAACCATAAATGCCCGTTGGTCCCCACACGTTCCACCCGGCTGTCCATACCGCAGCCGATGTGCAGCACCACAGCATCCGGCTGCAGGGCCATGCGTTCCTTCAGCCAGGTGTCGTATACCCCGGCGCGCATGCCCATATAGTAGGCCAGCCATTTGGATTTGGACTTGCCTTTGATGGGAAACTGCTCCGCCTGCCAGATGGCTTCCGCCTTTTTATCGGCCAGGATGATGCCCTTTTTGCTCACCAGCGCCTTGCCGTACAGGGGAATGTAGAGGGTTTTGTTGACGCTGTTCATGGTTTACTGATACACGGCCCGCTCGCCGCCGATGTAGGGCAGACGGGAATAAGCGCAGGTCACATGGGCGCTGCCTACTTTGTCGATTTCGCCCCGGAAAGGAACGGCCACAGGGCGCAGATGCATGCCGATCAGGGTATCGCCGATGTCAATGCCGGCGTTTGCCTGCACGGCGATCACCAGGCAGGGGTTCTCCAGCATCTTCCATGCAGCAGCAGGCACGCTGCCGCCGGCCTTGGGCTGGGGAACGGCGCACACCTGCAGATAGCCCGCTTTTTCCGCCGCTTCTTTTTCCATCACCAGCGCCCGGTTCAGGTGTTCGCAGCACTGGAAGATGGGGGTAAGGCCGGCGTTTTTGCAAAAGCGGATGGCCGCTTCCGCCACCCATTCGCCGATCTGGGGAGCGCTGTTTTTGCCAATCTTGCCGCCCGCCACTTCGCTGGTGGAGCAGCCGATCACCACCTGGGCACCGGCTTGCAGCTTGCCGGCGATTTTCAGATCCAGCAGGGCTTTGGTCACCTGCGCGGTGATCATTTCGTAATCCGTCATGGTTTTGTCCTCCGTTATTTTTTGAATGTATACATTCCGATGGCTGTGGCAATGGCCAGGTTCAGAGAATCGATATCGTTGGAATGGGGAATGCGCACGGCACGGCCCATTTGGGCAAATTCCGCAGGCAAGCCGCTGCCTTCGTTGCCCATCACCAGCGCACAGGGGCGGATGATTGATTTTGCCGCTTCTTCCAGCAGCACCGACCCGTCCAGCATGAAGGGGTACAGCTGGTGGGCAGGGAACTGGGCGCGGTATTCCCCAAAGGTTTCATATTCGCGGACCCGCAGGGAGAAAATGGCCCCCATGCTGGCCCGGACTACTTTGGGATCATACACATCGGTGGCCGGGCGGATGATGGCAATATCGTGAAAGCCAAGGCCCAGTGCCGTGCGCAGGATGGTGCCCAGGTTGCCGGCGTCGGAAATGTGGTGCAGCACCACATGATCGTTTTCCAGAAGGGTAGCCGGCTTTTTTTCAAACACGGCAGCGGCAAAGCAGTTGTCTTTCCCCGAAATGCGGGAAAGGGCTTTATCCGCCGTTTCAATGCGGATATGGTGGGTGTTGGCAAGGGCCGTCAGCTTTTCCACGCCTTCGCCGTCCGTGGCCTTGGAAGAAAGCAGCAGCCGTCTCACCAGCTGCGGCGCCTTGGCCATGGCTTCCATGGCGGGGAACATGCCCGGTGCGTAGGAATAATCCAACGCCCTGCGATAAGCCTCCAATGCAGGCATCAGAACGCCTCCTATTTCAGAAACTTTTTTACCAATTCCAGCTTTTTGCCGGTAAGAGGAGGATAACGGAAACGGAAATCCGGGAAACGGCCCTTTTTCAGGATGGCCTTTTCATGGGAGAAAGTATCGAAAGAATATTTTCCGTGGTAGCGTCCCATGCCGCTTTCGCCCACGCCGCCGAAGGGAAGACGGGGGGAAGAAAGGTGCATCACGGTATCGTTGATGCAGCCGCCGCCGAAGGAAAGGGTGTTCAGCACCTTTTCACGCACAGCGGAGCGCCTGGTAAACAGGTACAGGGCCAGCGGCTTCTCTCGGGACGCAATCTGCAGCAGGGCGTCGTCCAGCCGGTCATAGGACAGCACGGGCAGGATGGGCGCAAAAATTTCTTCCTGCATCACAGGGGAAGCCCAGGTGGCCTTATCCAGAATGGTGGGGGCAATGCGCATGCCGTCGCCCATGCCGCCAAAGTAAATGCTTTCTCCCTGCAAAAGGCCCATGGCCCGCACATAATGCCGGGGGGCGATCATCCGGGGCCAGTCGGGGTTTTCCAGGGCATTGCCGTAAAACTCCATCCAGCAGGCTGCAATTTCGTCCATCAGCTTTTCCCGGATGGAGGAATGGGCCAGCACATAATCGGGCGCCACGCAGGTTTGCCCGGCGTTGAGGGCCTTGCCGAAAGCAATACGGCGGGCCGCTGCGCGGATATCGGAGGATTCGTCCACAATGCAGGGGCTTTTGCCGCCAAGCTCCAGCGTAACAGGGGTCAGATGCCGGGCCGCTTTTTCGGCCACCAGCTGGCCCACCTGCTTGCCGCCGGTGAAGAAAATGTAGTCAAATTTTTCGTCCAGCAGCTGCTGGTTTTCCGCACGTCCGCCTAAAATGACCGCTGCCTGCTCGACGGGGAAACATTCGGCGATCAGACGGTAGATGATTTGGGAGGTGGCAGGGGCCATGTTGCTGGGCTTGAGCAGCACGTGGTTGCCCGCCGCAATGGCCCCCACAAAGGGGGAAAGGGACAAAAGGAAAGGGTAATTCCAGGGGGCCATGATGAGCACCACGCCGTAGGGCTCCTTCATTACCCAGCTGCGGCCGGGGAAGAGATGAAGCGGGGTGATCACCCGCCGGGGGGCAGCCCAGCGGCGCAGACGGCGGATGGTGAAGCTGATTTCCTTCAGCACCATGCCGATTTCCGTCATATAGCTTTCCGCCATGCATTTGCCCAGGTCATGCTGCAAAGCGGCGGCAATTTCTTCTTCCCGGTTGTGGATTGCTTCCTGCAGTCTTTCCAGGGCAATGATGCGTTCGTCCACGGAATAGGGATGGTTTCGGCGGAAGGAGTTGTGCTGCAGCACCACCAATTCATGGATTGTCATTTTAAAAGCGCCTCCAGAATGGCCTTGGCCATTTGTTTGCCGCGGCTGCCGATTTCGCCCACCGGGCCCACGCAGGAGGGACAGCCGCCTTCACAGGGGCAATCGTTCACCAGTGTCAGGGCATGGGTGAGCAGGGTGCGGCGCATGCGGAACGCCTTTTCCGAAAGGCCGATGCCGCCGGGGCAGTTGTCATAGATGATGAGGGTGGGTGCGTTGGTGAAAGGACACTTTACCTGATAGGATACCGCAATATCCCGGGGGCTGCACATCAGGTACAAAGGGCACAGGATGCGCAGCAGGTTTGCCACCCCCAGCATGCCGCTTTGCAGATCGTCCTTTTCGAAGGCGGATGCAATTTCATCCGGCACGGTGAACCAGCAGGCGGCGGTGTGCATATCCGTTTCGGGCAGCCGCACCGGGCCGAAGCCCACGTTTTCGTTGTTGTCAAAACGCATTTTTTTGAAGATCTTCACCAGTGCCGTGACCTTCACTTCGCCAAAGTATGCGTTTTCCTCTTCTTTTTCGATGTCCAGCAGGCTCAGAGACACATTCAGGTCCGCATCGGTATAGTAATCCACGTTCACCTTGCGGATGAAGGCCTTGCAGGCGTCAAAATCCAGCTTTTCCACCTGATAGGTTTGCCCTTCGTGCATATAGATGGCGTTTTCGTGCAGCAGCATGGGCACGGTGAACCGGTCCATTTCGCCCACCATCCGGGGACGGGCAGGGTCGGTAATATCCATGATGAGGTAGTTTTCCGTCATGGCGGTGCGCAGGCTGATCTCGCTGGCGGGAAAATCCTCGGCACACCAGTGGAAGGTGTCGCCTACCTGACGCAGGATATTGGCATCGCAAAGATAATCCAGCATCTCTTCTCCGCCCATGGCGTTGCCCAGGGTTTCGCCTGCCTTGAAGGGCAGCTCGTAGGCGGCGCACTTGAAGTGGTTCAGCAGGATGTACAGGTTATCCGGGTTCAGCAGGGCGTTTTCCGCCGGCTGATCAAAGAAATACCCGGGATGGGAAACAATGAACTGGTCCAGCGCGTTGGAGGAAGCCACCATGAACGTGGCGCTTACCCCGTGGCGGCGGCCGGCGCGGCCGGATTGCTGCCAGGTGCTGGCGATGGTGCCGGGATAGCCGCACAGCACACAGGCTTCCAAAGCACCGATATCGATGCCCAGTTCCAGGGCGTTGGTGGAAATGACGGCGTCGATGTGCCCGGCGCGCAGGCCTTTTTCAATTTCCCTGCGCTCGTGGGGAAGGTAGCCGCCCCGGTACCCCCGCACCTTTCCGGAATTGCCAAGAGGGTCTGCCACCAGGGCTTTCAGCTGCCGGGTCATCACTTCCACCTGCAGCCGGGATTTGGCAAAGACGATGCTCTGCACATGGTTTTTCAGCAGCATGGCAGCGATGGACTGGGTCTGGGAGAGGACGCTTTTGCGGATGCCCAGCTGCTGGTTCACCACCGGAGGGTTATAGAAAATATAGTGCTTTTCCCCGGAGGGGGCGCCGTTGTTGTCAATCAGTTTTACCGGCCGGCCGATGAGGGTTTCCGCCAGTTCCTTGGGGTTCTGGATGGTGGCGGAGCAGAGAATAAATTTGGGATGGCTACCGTAAAATTCACAAAGGCGCAGCAGCCGGCGCAGCACATTGGCCAGGTTGCTGCCGAAAATACCGCGGTAGGAATGGATTTCGTCGATGATGATGTACTGCAGGTTTTCAAACAGCTTCACCCACTTGGTGTGCTGGGGCAGGATACCGGAATGGAGCATATCGGGGTTGGTCACCACCACATGCCCGGCCTGACGCACCGCCTTGCGGGCAGCCGCGGGAGTATCGCCGTCGTAGGTGTAGGTTTTCACGTCCACCTGCATCAGCTCGATCAGTTCGTACAGTTCGCTCACCTGATCGGCGGAAAGAGCCTTGGTGGGGAACAGGTACAGGGCCCGGGCGTCCGGGTTTTTGAGGATGGCGGAAAGCACGGGAATGTTGTAGCACAGGGTTTTGCCCGATGCGGTGGGGGTGACCACCACATAATCTTCCCCCTTGCGTGCCGCTTCCAGACAGGCTGCCTGGTGGGTGTAGAGCTGGGTGACGCCGTGCTTTGCAAGGGCCTGGGGCAGACGCTGGTCAATATCCTCCGGCCAGGGGGCGTACTGCGCAGGGCGTGCAGGAACAGTGCGCCATGCGGTGACGTTTTCCATAAAGAAAGGATCTTCCTTCAGCTTTTCCAGCAGCTGGGATAAATTCATGACGGCACCTCCTTCATAACTCCTTCTATTATACCTTTTTCGGCTTCAATTATCAAGACGCACAAATGAAAACGCCCTGACAAATCAGGGCGCGGATGGTACATAATTGTACGTCAGCGGACGTAGGAAATACGGTCCTTGGCGTGGAGGTGGGCGGGCTTATTATCGGTGGGGGTGCCCACGGCCACGGCAATGGCAAAATCGTGGGTTTCGGGGAAGCAAAGGGCTTTGCGGAAGGCGTCCGCCTTTTCGTTTTTGAAGGCGGCCCGGGGCATGCCCAGGATCACCGTGCCAAGGCCAATGCTTTCGGCGGCCAGGCAGATGTTCTGGCAGGCAATGCCGCTGTCCAGATGGCCCCAGTAGCTTTCCTGATCGCAGGAGATGAAGATGACAGTGGGAGCATGGTAGAACACGTCAAACTCCGGGTCGCTGAAGCGGGGGCTGCGGTTTTCGGGAGAGGCTTTCATGGTTTCTTCCCAGACGGCCCGGTTGATATCCTGCAGCAGATTCTGGTCCTGCACCACGGTGAAATGCCAGGGCTGGCGGTTGACGGCGGAAGGGGAATCCATGCCGGCTTTGAGCAGGATATCAATTTGCTCCTGGGTCAGCTGGGTGGGGGCATAGGCGCGGTGGCTGCGGCGGGAAGAGATGACGGACAATACTTCATTCATGTGGATCATGCCTCCTTGTTGTGAAATGGGAATAAATGTGGTATACTATGAAACAAAGTGAGGTGACAGCATGCAGCATACGGAAGAAAGGATGCGCCTGGCCCTGGAGGAAGCATCGAAGGATGCAAACGAAGTGCCGGTGGGCGCCGTGATCGAAAAAGACGGCGTGATCATTGCCCGGGCTCACAACGAAAGGGAAAAGGGCAGCTGCTTTGCCCACGCCGAAGTGCTGGCCATGGAAAGGGCCTGCAAGGCACTGGGCACCAGACGGCTTTCCGGCTGTACGCTGTATGTGACGCTGGAGCCTTGCCCCATGTGCGCCGGGGCCATGGTGATGGCCGGGCTGGAAAAATGCGTGTTCGGGGCATACGACGAGCAGCAGGGCTGCTGCGGCAGCGTGTACCTTTTGACGGAGGATCCAGCCTTTTACCACCGGGTGCAGACGGCAGGGGGCGTGCTGGAAAAGGAATGCCGTGAAATATTGCAGAACTTTTTTGCCGGCAAACGGTGATCTTCCCATTCATTATAAACGTCTTTTGCGGGAAAGGCAAGAGAAAATACCCGGCAGAAATCGTGTACAAACGGTGAACAAGATGTAACATTGAAGAAAATTGACCACGCAAAGCCTTGCGATAATGTGAAAAGTGTGGGATAATAAAAAACGAAATTTGCTCCGTGCAAAAAGAAGGAGAGACGATTGCTATGAAAAAACTGATTTCCCTGCTGATGGCCATCCTGATGGTTCTGACCATGGCCGGCGCTGTGGCGGAAGAAACCGCTTCTGCCGTGGCTGTGACCGTCAATGGTGAAGAAATCACCGCCGTCAAGGTGGCCGAATATGCGGAAATTCTCTACAACAACGGCTACACCGAAACCGTGGATTATGAAGCCGCTATTACCTACCTGACGGAAGAAACCATCCTCAAGCAGAAGATCAAGGAACTGGGCCTGGACCAGTTCACCGATGACGAAGTGGCTGCCTTCCGCCTGGATGCCCAGACCCAGTGGGAAGAGGATATTGACGCCTACATCGATTACTACCTCACCGAGGATACCGAGGACGCCCGCGCCCAGGCCCGGCTGGATGCCATTGCCTACTACGAAGCCTACAACTATAACGAAGACACCATTCTGGAAAACCTGCTGCTGACCGAAAGCTATAACCGGCTGCAGAGCCACATTCTGGAAGGCAAGGATATGACCGTCACCGAAGACGAAGTGCAGACGGCGTTCCAGGAATACGTGGCCCAGGATAAGGCCACGTTCGACGGCAATGTGTACATGTACGAACTGTACCAGATGTACTACGGCTACGAATCCTGGTACCAGCCCGAAGGTTTCCGCGGCGTGACCCATATTCTGCTGCCCGTGGATGAAGCGCTGCTCACTGCCTGGACGGATGCCCGCGCTCTTTCCGAAGAAGACGGCGCCGATCATACCGCCGATGTGGAAGCGGCCCGTGATGCCATCCTGGCCAGCCGCCAGGCCGAAATCGACGCCATTTACAGCCGCCTGGAAAACGGCGAAAGCTTTGAAAACCTCATTGCCGAATACGGCACCGACGACGGCATGAAGAACGAAGAATACCTCAAGAACGGCTATGCCGTGCATCCCGAATCCGTCAGCTATGACGCCGATTTTGTGGCCGGTGCCTTCAGCGAAAAGGTGAACAAGGTGGGCGACGTGAGCGACCCCGTGGTTTCCGCTTTCGGTATTCACATCATCCAGTATGTGAAGGAAATTCCCGGCGGCCCCGTGGAAATGACGGATGCCATCCGCGCCGAAATTGAAGAATACCTGGCTTCCTCCAAGGAAAATACCTATTACAGCGAAACGGTAAGCGCATGGGTGGACGCCAGCGAAATCGTCCGCAATGAAGAAGTGATCGCCACCCTGAGCGTGGTGGAAGAAACCGCGGAAGAAGCAGCCGAAACGGAAGCTGCAGCGGAATAAAATAATTGCAGAACAAGGCAGAGGATATCTGCCTTGTTTTTTTATTCTTTCATTGACAAACAATGGGAAACAGGTTAAAATGTACACAATGGGTTAGAATTAATTAAATCGTGATTAAATTTGCAGCATGTGGATGGTGTGAAGCATGATCGGAGGAAAGCAGGTCATCGGTGTTTGTATGACCAAGATGCATTGGAGCAGTCGTCTGAGTTTCTTGGACGGCTTGAAATGCTGCGCCATAAGAGAACGCTTCAAGCTGATGGTGTTCAATAGTTTTGTGGATTTTTTCAAGCAGGACGATGGGGATCGTGGCGCCAAGAGCGTGTATGATTTGCCCAACATGGACATTGTGGACGTGCTGATCATTTTCGACGAATGCTTCCTGAACAAGGACGTGATGGGCAGCATCATCGAAAGCGCCCGGGCACAGGGCAAGCCGGTGATCGTCATTGACGCTAAATACGAAGGCTGCTTTTCCATCCTCAGCGACTATGACGACGCCTATGTGCAACTGATGGCCCATGTGATCCGGGAACATAAAAGAACCAATACCTATTATCTGGCCGGCTATCCCCAGGGGGATCCCACCTCTCAGCGAAGGATTGCATGCTATAAAAAGGCGCTGGCAATGTGCGGCCTGCCATTTGAAGAAACGCAAGTTGGGTACGGCGAATACTGGTCGGACCCGGCCCAGTGGGCGGTGCAGCGGCTGGTGGATCATGCCGATCCTATGCCCAATGTCATTTTCTGCGCCAATGACTATATGGCCATTGCCGTCTGCGATAAGCTGAAGGAAAACGGCCTGCGGGTGCCGGAGGATGTGGTGGTGACCGGTTTTGACGGTACGGACGCCGCTAGCTATTCCATTCCTCAAATCACCACCTGTGCCCAGGATATGGAATTGCTTGCGCAGCAATGCGTGGAAGTGGTGCGTGCGGCGCTGAGCGGCAGTGCTCCGTATGAGGTGAAGAATCCTTTTGTGAGTGTATTTACCGAGTCCTGCGGCTGTCAGGGCCGGGGGCAGGAGGATTTCCGAAAGGTGTCGGCCTCCCTCCACAGCATGGTGGACGATGTACGCACCCATGAAGATTTCATGTACGCATGGATGAACCGCATGTTCGATATCAAGGACATGAACGGCCTGTATACTGCCCTTGCCAACAGCATTCTGGAAGACTCCTACGTCTGCCTCAACAGCGATATTATTCCGGTCATGATGGAAGGCCGCGCCAAGCGGGAAGAGAATTTTTCGGAAGAAATGATCATGATTTCTTCCCGGTACACCCGTCCCCAGCGGCTGCAGGAAAATCCTCTGCTGCTGAAGGACATGGTGCCCTGCCTGGAAGACTGGGCCCGGGATGACTCCGTATACATTCTCAATTCCATTTATGTGGGGGAGATTGTGTGCGGCTATTATGCCTTCCGCACCGATAACGTGAGCGTGAACCTGCATAAGCTCAAGCGCATTGTTAACACGGTGAACCTGGCGTTCCGCGTGGCAATGAACTATTTCCGTCAGGCCAACCTGCGCACCAGCGTGGAAAAGGCGGCGCTGACCAATTCCGTCACCGGGCTGCCCAATCTCAAGGGCTCCATCCGCTGGTTCAAGCAGTTTGCCACGCCGGAAAACCGGAAAAAAACCCTTTGCGTGTCGGTGTACGGCCTTCCCAAGTATACCTACATTCAGGAAAACTACGGCATCGCCGCTGCGGAAGAGGCGGTCACCTTTGTGGCAGAAGCGCTGAAACTGGCCAACACGGAAAACTGCTTCATCGGCCATATTGCGGACGATGAATTCATTGTGATCAACTTCTTTGACGAGAATGAGAACCTTTCCGAAGCCATCAGCAGCACCATCAACCGGGCTACCGGCGTGTTCTTCAAGCTGGTGGAGGATTACAACAAAGGCACCGGCCGGGAATACTATGTGGAAGTGAACTGCGGCTGCTCGCCCATTGATGCCGGGTGGGACGTGGCGCTGGAAAGCTTCATCAAGTTTGCCAAGAGCGAAATGTACATGAACCGGCTCAAGAGCGGCATGGGGGCGGCGGTGAAGGAAGTGGCGGCGCCCGGTGAATATTACAAGGCGTTTGAGCTGCTGATTGAAAAGAACCTGTTCTCCTACCACTTCCAGCCCATCGTGAACGCCAAAAATGGCCAGATTTACGGCTACGAAGCGCTGATGCGCACCGATAAGAGCATTGGCATGAAACCGCTGGAGGTGCTCAATACCGCCCGGGAATACAACCGCCTGTATGAAATTGAAAAGGCCACCATGTTCAACATCATGCAGCATTATGCGGCCCAGAAGGAAAAGTTTGGCGGGAAGAAAGTGTTCATCAATACCATTCCAGGCTATTTCCTCAACGATCAGGATATGAGCGTGCTCACCAGCCTTCACGGCGGGTACATGGACAGCTTTGTTTTCGAACTGACGGAACAGAACACCGTTTCTGATGACGAATTGAACGCCATCCGCCGCTTCTCCGGGGATGACAAGAGCACCCGCATTGCCATTGACGATTACGGAACCGGGCATTCCAACATGGCCAACCTTTTGCGCTATGCGCCCCGGATCATCAAGATTGACCGGTTCCTGATCGAGAACATTCACCGCAACCAGAACAAGCAGCTGTTTGTGCGCAGCACGGTGGAGTTTGCCAAGCTGAACAACATTCTTGTGCTGGCGGAAGGGGTGGAAACCTCCAACGAACTTCACACCGTGATCGACCTGGGGGTGGATCTGCTGCAGGGGTACTACCTGGCCAGGCCTGCGCCGGAGCCCATCGAAGCCATTCCGGAAGAAATCTATCAGGAAATCCTCTATGCCAACCCCCTTTACGGGCAGGAAAGAGTGTAAAAAACAAAAAAGACAGCAAGCCGTCAATGTGCATGGCTTGCTGTTTTTTTATTTGTTATCGAAGTTTATTCTTCCTGCAGTGCCCAATGGCGGATGGCGTGGGCCAGGCCGTCTTCGTCGTTGGTTTTGGTCAGGCAGCGGGCGGCGGCACGGGCGCCGGGGCTGGCATTGCCCATGGCCACGCCGTATCCTGCCGCGGAAAGCATGGGAATATCGTTTTCGTGGTCGCCCAGGGTCATTACCTGGGAAAGGGGAATGCCAAGATGCTGAGCCAATGCCAGCACACCGCTGGCCTTATCCACCCCGGCGGGGATCACTTCGATGTTGTTGTCGCCGGACTGGGTGAGGGCAATGCCGGGAATCTGCTCCAGCTTCTGCCACAGTGCATCGCCCCTTGTGCCTTCGCACACATAGTATTTTTCCACCGGCATCTCCACGCAGGAAAGCATTTCCTTCTTTCCGTGATAATAGCGGAAACCCAAAGCCAGCATTTCTTCCGGCCGGGTGATTTCGCTGTGATGGGGCAGGTGCTCATCGGAGGTGCAGATGCTGTGGTGGTTGAACATGAAAAAATCCGCATTGGCCTCAAACAGTGTGTCCATCACTTGCCTGGCTGCATCCGGGTGCATGGCGGACGTGTGGATGGTGTTCAGGTTTTCGTCGGTAATGTGGCAGCCGTTCACGGCAATGATGGGGCAACGGATGCCGTATTGCTTCATGCGCACATACACGTTTTCGGGAAAACGGCCCGATGCAATGGCAAACACAATGCCCTTTTCCTGTGCGGCGTGGATGGCGTTAATGTTTTCTTGTGTAATGATTCCCCGGCTGTTTAGCAGCGTACCGTCCACGTCGCTGGCGATGAGACGGATGGGCAGGTTGTTTGGCATGCGTGGCTCCTTTGGTCAAAATGGCGGTGTGATGGAAAAGGTGCGGCCGTCCAGGTAGGAAAGGGGGCCGGAAAGGCGCAGGGTGAGGGAGGCGGCGCACAGGTGCAGGGAAGTTGTTTTCAGGCGTTTGTTCAGGGCACGGTCGCCATATTTATCGTCCCCCAGCACGGGATGGGAAAGGAACGCCATGTGGGCGCGGATCTGATGGGTGCGGCCGGTGAGCAGCGTTACTTTCAGCCTGGACAGCGTGCCGTCAAAGGACAGGCACTCGTACATGGTTTCGATGGGCAGGGCCCCCGGGGTTTCATGGGTGATCACCCGGACCAGGGAACGGGCGGCATCCTTGACAAGGTATGCCTTTGCGGTGGCCTTTGGCGGCCGCATCTGCCCCCGCACCATGCATTCGTACACCTTGGTGAAGGTGTGCTCTTTAAAACCTTCCAGCAGCATTTCTTCACTTTCGTCATCTTTGGCAAGCAGCAAAAGCCCGCTGGTCTGGTTATCCAGCCGGTGGCACAGCCGGGGCCGCCAGGCGCCCTGGGCCATGCTTTCCGCCAGGGATAAAACCGTCATGCCGCCCCGGCCGTCGGCCTCGCAGCTGATGCCGGCGGGCTTGTTGACCAGCAGAATGTGCTCATCCTCATACACGATGGGCAGAGCGGCTTCAAATGCAGTATACAGCTGGATTTTTACGCCGGGCACCAGAGGGGCGTCCTTGCCGGCCCGGATGCCGTCCTGCTTCACATCCCGCTTCGCCAACGCATTGCGGATCACATGGGCGGGCAGCAGGGGAAAGGCGTGGGCAAGGTAAGTTTCCAGCCGCTGGCGGGGCGCATTTTCCGGTACAATGGCTTCATAGACCCGCATCAGTTCAGCACCGCCGATCTGACCCCCATCCAGCGCACCGTTTGTACGTGCAGCTGGGACAGGGCGGACAGCATGGAGGGCGTGGGGATCACACACAGCATGCTTTCCAGCACTTCTTTCATTTCGTCCAGCGTGGCCCCTTGTTTGGCCATCATGCGCAGGTCTTCCAGCGCTTCTTCTTCGTCAAATTCCGGGCGAACGGCGCCCACCAGCATGCCACGCATGGTTTCGGTGCTGGCCACTTCTTCGGGCAGGATGCCGTTCATGCCGCCCAGCATCATTTCTTCCGTCAGGTGCACGCCAAAGGGCGAAAGGCCGGTAAGCCCGTGCAGCAGGTGGGTGGGGTCGGCCAGACCGGGATGCAGGAGCAGCATTTCGCCGCTGTCCGTCTGGGTATAGTCAAAGGTGGCGCGCAGATAGCGGTCGATAAAGGTTTCGGTATGCTCCATTGCCACCAGATCCAGAATGGAATTGCAAAAATGGGCGGCGGGCACGGTGGCGTGCAGAAAACCGGAAAGATAAAGCAGGCTGTGCAGCGTGGCGCTGAAGGAAAAAAGCGCCTGCTGGGCCCTGGCGTATTTATCGGACAAAAGCACATCCATCATCCCTTGGGCAAGGGAAGGATGCAGGTGCAGGGTGGCGGTATCGTCCTCATTGATTTTCAGCGTGCACCAAAGCCGCTGTACCAGCGCTTCGGCGGCGGAGATTTCCTGCCATTGAGAAAGCACTACCTGATGATCCTGCACCAGCATGCGCTTGAGCAGGGCATCTTCCTCCCTGGAAAGCATGCACACTTCGTAGGGCAGGAAGGAAAGCACCTTCTTCTGCAGTTTTTCCGTGCCGGGGAAACGGCCGTGCATTTCGTGGGCATAGAAGGAAAAGGCAAACAGCTGCCGGGCTTCTTCCTCCGTGGCGGCATCAAACAGGTTTACATCGGGGCAGCGCATCAGCCTTTCCTGGCATGCCTCCAATTGTTTTTCCTGCAAGACGCTCATGGTTTTATCGCACCAGGGTTCCCGGTGGCAGGCATAGGTACGGATCAGGCTCATCACGCCCCTTTCTCAAGTCATATAGTTTGATTATACAGGCAATTTGTACGCTGTCAAGGCGCTTTCAACACTTTACCGGGTCAGGCGTTTTCTGCCATACGCAGCATATCTGCTTCGGTGATGACGGGCACGCCCAGCTTTTGTGCTTTATCCAGCTTGCTGCCGGCTTTTTCACCGGCCACCACGAAGCTGGTTTTTTTGCTGACGGAGGATGCGGCAATGCCGCCGTTTTTGCGGATGAATTCTTCCGCTTCCTGGCGGGAAAGGGTGGGCAAGGTGCCGGTGACCACCAGGGTGAGCCCCTGGAAAGCGCCGCCTTCCGCGGCTTTCTGGGCGCCTTCAGGCACAACGCCTGCGTCAAGAAGGCGCTGAACCATTTCTTTGTTTTGGGGCAGGGCAAAGAAATCCACAATGCTCTGGGCCACAATGGCGCCTACTTCATCAATCTGCAAAAGGGCGTCAGCATCCGCTTCCATCAGCTTTTCCAGTGAGCCGAAATGCTGGGCCAGGTCCCGTGCGGTGCGCTTGCCGATGTTGGGAATGCCGATGGCCAGTAAAAACTGGGAAAGCTGGCAATGCTTGCTTTTTTCCAGAGCATCCAGCAGGTTCTTCGCCTTCTTTTCCTTAAAGCCGTCCAGGGTGAGCAATTGCTCCATGGTCAGATGGTACAGGTCCGCCGGGTCATGAACGGAGAGGCAGTCGTACAGTTGATCCGCCGTCATTTCGGAAAAGCCGGTAATATCCATGGCGTCCCGGGAGGCAAAATGGGAAAGGCGCATGACGGCCTGGGGCTTGCAGGTATCCCGGTTAAGGCAGAAAAGATGGGCGCCGATGGGGGTGACCGCCGTTCCGCAGGCAGGGCAATGAGTGGGGGGCAGGATGGGGGTGCCCACGGTGCCGTCGTCCACCTTGCCCAGAATTTCCGGAATCACGTCATTGCTGCGGCGAATCCACACCCGGCAGCCCAGGGATACGTTCTTGCGCTGAATATCGCCCATGTTGTTGAGGGTGGCTTTGCGAACGGTGACCCCTTCAAATTCCACCGGGGATACATGAGCAAGAGGGGTCAGTTTACCGGTGCGGCCCAATTCCCAGGTGACGTTTTCCAAAGTGGCAGTGGCTTCCTCGGCGGCAAATTTGTAGGCAACCGCCCAGCGGGGAAATTTGTCCGTAAAGCCAAGGGCCTGTCTGGTCCGGCTGTCCATCACTTTGATGACGGCGCCGTCGATGAGGTAATCCAGAGAGGGCCTGTCCTGTTCAATTTGCTTCAGCTGGGCCAGCACCTCGTCCCGGGTGGCTGCCGTTTCAAAATAGGGGCTGATGGGGAAACCCTGCTCCTTCAGAAAGGCAATCATGCCCGTCTGTTCGGTGTAGGGGGCGTTTTCAATGGTGCCCACCTGATAGAAGAAAGCAGAAAGCTTTCGGCTGGCGGTAACGGCAGGGTCCAGGTTTCGCAGCGCACCGGCGGCGGCATTCCGGGCGTTTTTCAGGGGCTCGGCCGCGGTTTCGTTATACTTTTTCAGGGCGCTGAGCCGCATGATGCATTCGCCCTGCACTTCCAATTTGCCCTGCCACGGAATGGACAAGGGTACCCCCTGCACCGTTTTTGCCTGGGGCAAAATGGCTTCGCCCACTTCGCCGTTGCCGCGGGTGGCCGCCTGGATGAGCTTGCCGTTTTCGTAAGTCAGGTTCAGGGTGAGGCCGTCAAACTTGTATTCGATGCCATAGGTAAGGGGCGGCAGGCTGCCTTCCTGGGCATGGAGCTTTTCCGTACGGTCAAACCACTGGGCCATTTCCTGAAAGGACTGGGCTTTGTCCATGCTCCACAGGCGGGTGATGTGGCGGTGTTCTTCAAAAGCGGAAAGGGGAGCGCCGCCCACGCGATGGGAGGGCGAATCGGGCAGAACAATGCCTGTTTCCTGTTCCATTTTCAGCAGCCGGTTGTAAAGCTTATCCCATTCGGCATCGGAAATGATGGGATTATCCAGCACATAGTAAGCGTGAGCCGTGTGGTTCAGGTAATCCACCAAAGCTTGCATGGAAGCAAATTCAGGCATGGTTCAAAACCCCTTTCAGGTTTCAATTTTCACAATGGGGGCGATGGAAAGGGAAAACTCCCGGGTGCCGTAAGCGGTAAAGGCGATCATGATCCGGGCGTCGGCGCCGCTGCCGGTGACCTGCTGCACGGTACCTTCGCCGAACTTGCGGTGCAGCACTTTATCGCCGGGCTTGAAGAGGGCGTTGGTTTGCAGGGAACGGGCAGGAGAGGGGGCAAAGCCCTTCTGCACGCCGGGGATGTTCAGGGCGGCGGGGCGGCCGGCTGCCATGCCGGGAGCACCGAAAGACAGGTTGCGGGCAGACCGCGATGTCGGCTGGGCCGTGGGCCGCTGTGCCGGGGCAGGCCTTGCCCCGCCGGGCCATTCTTCCTGAATGAGCCGGCCGGGAATTTCCTTCAGGAACAGGGAAGGGGCGTTATGGGTGATCTGGTTATAGAGCATGCGCCGCCTTGCGAAGGAAAGGTAAAGCCGTTTTTTTGCTCTGGTGATGCCCACGTAGCACAGCCGGCGTTCTTCCTCCATTTTGTTTTCCTCGGTGATGGAACGCATGGAGGGGAAAATGCCTTCTTCCATGCCGCAGAGGAACACATCGTCGTACTCCAGGCCCTTGGCGGAGTGGAGCGTCATAAGGGTAACGTACTGGGGGGCGTCTTCCTGACGGTCCAGGTCGGTCACCAGAGACACGTTTTCAAGGAATGCTTCCAGGGATTTATCCTGGCTTTGCTGTTCAAATTCCTTGGCAGCGCCGGCAAATTCCATCAGGTTCTCCAGCCGGGTCTGGGCTTCTTCGCTGTCTTCAATTTCAAATTGGGCTTTCAGGCCGGTTTCGGAAAGCATGGTATCCACAAATTCCGAAAGGGGCAGGGTGTCCTTCATCATGGTGAGCTTCATCAGCAGCATGGAAAAGGTGCTGATGCTCTTTTTGGCCCGGCTGGAAATGGTATCCGGCGGATCGGAAAGGACGGAAAAGAGGGGCAGTTCTTCCTCTTTTGCGTATTCCTGCAGGGCGGTCACGGTGGTATCGCCGATGGAGCGCTTGGGGGTATTGATGATGCGGGTGAGGGACACATCGTCGGCAGGGTTCACCACAAGACGCAGGTAGGCCAGGGCGTCTTTCACTTCCTTGCGGTCGTAGAACTTGGTGCCGCCAAAGACCCGGTAGGGAAGGCCGGCGCGCATGAACATTTCTTCCAGCACACGGCTCTGGGCGTGGGTGCGGTAAAGCACCGCCACCTCTGCCAGGGACTTTTGCTCCTTCTGCAGCTTGCGGATGGTGGTGCACACCCAGGCGGCTTCCTCCCGTTCATCTCCGGCGCTGTACAGGCGAATTTTTTCGCCTTCGTCCTCATCCGTCCACAGGGCTTTTTCCTTGCGGCCGGTGTTGTGGGCGATCACCTGATTGGCGGCGTCCAGGATGTTGGCGGTGGAACGGTAATTCTGCTCCAGCTTGATGACGGTTGCGTCGGGGAAATCCTGCTCAAAATCCAGGATGTTGCGGATATCGGCCCCGCGCCAGCCGTAGATGGACTGGTCGTCGTCGCCCACCACGCACAGGTTGCGGCTGTTCTGGGTGAGCAGACGGACAAAGGTATACTGGGCCTGATTGGTGTCCTGGTATTCATCCACATGGACATAGGTGAATTTCTGCCGGTAGTAATCCAATACCGGCGGATGCTCCACAAACAATTGCAGGGTGCACAGCAGAAGGTCGTCAAAATCCAGGGCGTTGGCGTTTTTCAGCCTTTCTTCGTAGTAGCGCATCACGTCATGGATCTGCTGGGAACGGTAATCCCGGGGGGATTCCTGGAACCACTCATCGGGGGAGAGCATGCGGTTTTTTGCATCGCCGATCTTGCTGCGGATTTCTCTTGGCGGCAGCTGCTTTTCGTCGTAATGGAGGGCCTTCAGGGCGTCCTTGATCACCCGCTGCTGGTCGTCATCGTCGTAGATGGTGAAAGAGCGCTGATAGCCGATTTTTTCAATATCCCTTCGCAGAATGCGTACGCAAACGGAGTGGAAGGTGCCCAGCCACATTTCGTCCACATCGCTGCCCACCAGCCGGGCCACCCTGTCCTTCATTTCCCGGGCGGCTTTGTTGGTAAAGGTCAGCGCCAGGATATGCCAGGGCGCCACGCCCTGCTCGATCAGGTTGGCAATGCGGTAGGTGATGGTGCGGGTTTTGCCGCTTCCGGCACCGGCCAGAATGAGCACCGGGCCTTCCAGCGTTTCGGCGGCTTTTTTCTGCATGGGGTTCAGCAAGGATAAATTCATGGGTTCCCTCTTTCTGCGCATGGCAAACGGCTATAAATAGCCACAATAATCTACCATAATTATACCATAATACAAGCATAAAAAAAAGCGCCGGCGGAAAAATTCCCGCAGGCACTTTTCATATTGCGTTATGCCTTGGCTTTCTGGCCGATTTTGTTTTCGGTACCGTTTTTCAGCCGTTCGATGTTGGCGCGATGACGCCACACGCCCAGCCCCAGCAGCACCAGCGCCCAGACGGCATAGGGCCAGAAGGGAGCGGTGATGGTGACCAGAAGGAAGAAAACGGCCAGCATGGTCATGCTGCCAAGGGAAATGTAGCGGGTAAAGTAAATGACCGCCAGGCAAATCAAGATGGCAACAAGGCCCTGCCACCAGAAGGTGAACAGCACAATGGCGGCGGAGCAGGCAATGCCCTTGCCGCCCTTGAAGCCGAAGAAGATGGGCCAGTTGTGCCCCAGCACCACGCAAAGGCCGCCTACGATGGCGCCGTTCATGCCAAGCAGCAGATGGCCGATAAAGACGGCAATGGTAGCTTTGATGAAATCCCCCAGGAACACAATGGCACCGCCCTTGAGGCCCAGCACACGCAGGGCGTTGGAAGCGCCGGTGTTCTTGCTGCCTTCGGAGCGGATATCGTGGCCCAGTTTATTGGCCACCAGGATGCCGGTGGAAAAGCTGCCCAGCAGGTAAGCTGCTACGGCAACCAACAGGTATTTCAGGATATCGATCACGGTTTTGCGTCCTCCTTTTTCTTTTCCCGCAGCGAGAAGCGGATGGGGGTGCCTTCAAAGCCGAAGGCCTTGCGGATGCAGTTTTCCAGATAACGCTGGTAGGAGAAATGCATCAATACCTCGCTGTTGATGAACAGGGCAAACGTGGGCGGGCAGGTGGCCGGCTGGGTGGCGTAATAAATTTTCAGCTTGCGGCCCTGGATCACCGGGGGCTGCAGTGCCATCTGGGCATCGCCCAGCACATCGTTGAGGGCGCCGGTGCCAATGCGGCGGCTGGCCTGCTCGTACACCTTGTTTACTTCAGGCAAAACGTTCTGGGCACGCTGGCCGGTAAGGGCGGAGATGAAAAGCACGGGGGCATAATCCATGAATTTCAGATCTTCCAGCACCTGCTTTTTGTACTTTTCAAAGGTGCCGGTTTCCTTAGTGAGGGCGTCCCACTTGTTCACGATCACCACGGCCGCCTTGCCTTCCTCATGCACCATGCCGGCAATGCGGGCGTCCTGCTCGGTAACGCCTTCCTGAGCGTCGATGAGCAAAAGGGCCACGTCGCAGCGCTTGATGGCGGCAATGGAGCGGATAACGCTGTAGCGTTCCAGAGATTCATCTTCAATGGCGCGCTTACGGCGGATGCCGGCGGTGTCGATGATGTTGTAGCGGGTGCCGTCGGGGCCCTGGAATTCTGTATCGATGGCATCCCTTGTGGTACCGGGGATGTTGGAAACCATGGTGCGGTCCTGGCCCAGGAGGCGGTTCACAAGGGAGGACTTGCCCACGTTGGGGCGGCCCACCACGGCCAGCTGGATCACTTTCTGTTCTTCTTCATCTTCTTGCTGTTCCTGCTGGGGCAGATGGGATACGATTTCGTCCAGCAGATCGCCAAGGCCCAGCATGTTCACCGAAGAAATGCCCAGCGGGTCACCCAGGCCCAGGGCGTAGAATTCGTAGCGCACGTCTTCCAGGCCGCTGTGGTCCAGCTTGTTCACCACCAGGATCACGGGCTTATGGGTGCGGCGCAGCATCACCGCCACTTCTTCGTCATCCGGCGTCAGCCCCACCCGGGCATCGGTGAAAAAGCAGATCACATCTGCCATGTCCATGGCGATCTGGGCCTGATGCCGCATCTGGGAAAGCAGCACATCGTCGGATTTGGGGTCAATACCGCCGGTATCGATGAGGGTGAATTTGTGGCCAAGCCATTCCACGTCGGCGCAGATACGGTCCCGGGTGACGCCGGGGATATCTTCCACGATGGCAATGCGGTGGCCGGTGATTTTGTTGAAGAACGTGGATTTGCCGACATTGGGCCTGCCAACGATGGCAACCAGAGGCTTCTGAGGCATAAAGGGGAACCTCCTTGGTTTATTCAAGGCCCAGCAGCGCATGGAAAAGGGATGCGCCGTCATTGGGCGTGATGGTCAGTTTCATGGGGATGGAGTTTTTCAATTCTTCCAGCGAGGAATCGTCCAGGAACAGGTCCTGTTCTTCCCGCAGCGTGTTGGAGCAAAGCAGGGCTTCCTCCTCGGGCCGGTCTTTCAGGGCAGCGGCGATGTCCTTGCCGGTGAGCAGGCCGGTGACGGTGACGGTGTGGCCGAAGAAATTGTTCTTTACCGGCAGGATGGTTGCCTGCACGCCGTCGGGAGCGTATGCCTTCATCCATTTTTCCATCACCGGGGCAATGGAGGTGCCGCAGGGGATGACCACGGAGCGCTTTTGGGCGAGCAGGGTGTTTTCCAGCGCTGCCGCTTTCAGCGCTTCTTCCGTTTTGCGCACAAGGCCTACGCCGTTTTCAATCTGGGGATAGCCTTCGTATGCTTCTTCGGAAGGGATTTCCCGTCCGGCAATAAGGTACATTTCATCGGAAGGGAAAACGAACCGGGTGCCCCTTTCGTCCAGGGCTTTTTGCCGGAAACGATCGGCAAGAAGCAAAACGGCTTCGGCAGTTTCTTTGGTAAAGGGCTTTACCTCTGCCAGTCCTTCCCGGTATTTGGTGAGCCCCACCGGCACCAGCGCGCAGCTTTTTGCGTAAGGCGCCAGAGAGTACAGATCGGACAGGGTTTTTTCCAGCTGTTCGCCGTCGTTCCAGCCGGGGCAAAGAACGATCTGGCAATGGAACTGGAGCCCGGCGTCATGCAGCTTTTGCAGCCGCTCCATGATGTTGCCGGCAAAGCGGTTGTTCAGCATGCGGCAGCGGAGGGCGGCGTCCGTTGTGTGGACGGAAATGTACAAAGGGCTGGCCTTGCGGCGCAGGATCCGGTCAAATTCCGGATCGTCCACATTGGTAAGGGTCACGTAATTGCCCATCATCAGGGAAAAACGCCAGTCGTCGTCTTTCACATAGAGGGTTTCCCGCATGCCGGGGGGCATCTGGTCGATAAAGCAGAAGATGCACTTGTTGTGGCAGGTGCGGGGAGAAACGCAGGCGGTATCGGACAGGGAAATGCCAAGGGGGGCGCCTTTGGCCTTGATGATGCGCACATTCTTTTCTTCGCCGTTTTCGGTGCGGATCAAAAGATCCACCTTCTGCCGGGAAGACAGGGCCTGGTAATCGATATGGTCGATCACCTGTTCTCCGTTGATGGAGAGCAGCGTGTCCCCGGGCCGTACCCCACGCCGCCAGGCGATGCCGTGGGGCTGGACGAACTCAATCCTGTGTTCCATGAAATACCTCCTGCATGGGCATAAAACAACATGCTAATTATGCTTTATTTTTCCGCAAAAGTCAAGTTGCCGGCCGCAGATGGGCGGAAAGTGATCGGAAAACGATAAAAAAATTTGAGAAAGCCGGGCTTTTTCCCGGCCCTGCGGTTGACAAGAGGGGAAGGGAACTGTAAAATATATTGTTGGTTTAGTGCTGATTGTTAAAGAAGGAGAATTGAGTATGATCCGTAACGATATTCGCAATATTGCCATCATCGCCCACGTTGACCACGGCAAAACCACTCTGGTGGACCAGATGCTGCGCCAGGGCGGCGTGTTCCGCCAGAACCAGCAGGTGGCCGAACGCGTGATGGACTCCAACGACCTGGAAAAAGAACGGGGCATTACCATTCTGGCCAAGAACACCGCCGTGCATTACGGCGACGCCAAGATCAACATTGTGGACACCCCCGGCCACGCCGATTTCGGCGGCGAAGTGGAACGTGTGCTGAAGATGGTGGACGGCGTGCTGCTCTTGGTGGACAGCTTTGAAGGCCCCATGCCCCAGACCCGCTTTGTGCTGCAGAAGGCCCTGGGCCTGAAGCTGCCGGTGCTGCTGGTGATCAATAAGGTGGACAGGCCCGACGCCCGCTGCGAGGAAGTGGTGGACGAGTTGGTGGACCTGCTCATCGAACTGGACGCCGATCCCGAAACCCTGGACCGGCCCATCATTTACGCTTCCGCCCGCAAGGGTACTGCCACGCTGGACCTGGAACAGCCCGGCGAAGACCTGCAGCCCCTGTTTGAAACCATCATGAAGTACATCCCTGCCCCCGAAGGGGACGTGGAAGGCCCTGCCCAGGTGCTTATTTCCACCATCGACTATAACGAATATGTGGGCCGCATCGGCATCGGCCGCATCACCCGCGGTACCCTGAAGGATGGCATGATGGTGGTGCGCTGCAATGCAGAGCATCCCGAAAACACCACCGCTCCCTGGCGCCTGACCGCCCTTTCCGTGTACGACGGCCTCAAGCGTGTGCCGGCCGAAAGCGTGTACATGGGCGATATCGTGGCCCTCACCGGCCTGCCCGATATTTCCATCGGCGACACGGTGTGCGATCCTGCTGATGTGTGCGCCCTGCCCTTTGTGGCCATTACCGAGCCCACCGTCACCATGACCTTCTCCGTCAACGACAGCCCCTTTGCCGGCCGGGAAGGCTCCTTTGTCACCAGCCGCCATCTGCGCGCCCGCCTTTTCCGCGAACTGGAAACCGACGTTTCCCTCCGCGTGAAGGAAGGGGAAACCCCGGATCAGTTTGAAGTGTGGGGCCGAGGCGAACTGCACCTGTCCATCCTGATCGAAACCATGCGCCGCGAAGGCTTTGAGTTCCAGGTGAGCAAGCCGGAAGTTATCTACCGCTATGAAGACGGCAAGAAGATGGAGCCCATTGAACGCATGGTGGCCGACGTACCCCAGGCCCATGCCGGTGCCGTGATCGAAAAGATCGGTCGGCGCCGCGGTACCCTGGAAAGCATGAACGGCGGTGACCGGGTGCGCCTGGAATTCCTGGTGCCCAGCCGCGGCCTGTTCGGCTATCGCAGCGAATTCCTCACCGATACCCGCGGTGAAGGCATTATGAGCGCCGTGTTTGACCATTACGAAGAATACAAGGGCGATATTCCCCACCGCAATGTGGGCGCGCTTGTGTGCTACGAAACCGGCGAAACCACCCAGTATGCCCTGTTCTATGTGCAGGAGCGCGGTACCCTCTTTATCAGCAACCAGACCCCTGTCTATGCCGGTATGATCTGCGGCGAAAGCAGCCGTCCCGGCGATATCGTGGTGAACGTGTGCAAGCAGAAGCATGTGACCAACATGCGCAACGCTTCTGCTTCCGAAGACAGCCTGCGGCTGGTGTCCGTGCATCCGCTGACACTGGAAGAATGCCTGGAATTCATCGACGATGACGAACTGCTGGAAATCACCCCCAAGTCCCTGCGGATGCGCAAGCGTGTGCTCAGCCACGAACAGCGCGCCAAGGACCTGAGCAAACTGAAGAAGTAATCAGACAAACGCCAAGGTGTAAAAAGCCTTGGCGTTTTTTTCAATGGTTGATTGATAGAAAAACAAGCAATGAGGCATGGTTTATTGTTGGTTTGGCGATAAAATGAAGATACACCGGTGATCAAGGACAGGAAGGAAGAGAAAAATGCAGTTTGATATGGGAAGAAAAATCAGGGAATTGCGCCGGAATGCCGGCATCACTCAGGAAAAAACAGCAGAAGTCCTTGGGGTGACAACCCAGGCAGTGTCCCGATGGGAAAGCGGTTCCGGTTGCCCGGATATTATGCTGATCCCGGCATTGGCTAACTTTTTCGGGGTGACCATCGATGAACTGTTTGGCTATCAGGATGACTGTGTTCAGAGAGTTGAATCTCTGGCGGAGCAAATCGAAGACATGAAAGAAGAGAACAACGGAATTGATGTGAATATGGATGCGTGCATTCTGAAAGCACGGGAAGCAGTGATGGAATATCCGGGCAGCGGAAGGCTGACTGCCTGCCTGGCATCGGTGTTGATGCGGGCCGGGTATGTGCGACGGGGAGAGAGGCACTGCTTGGATGCGGAAGGATACAGCGTGTACGATGCCGCATTTCACAGTACCTATCCCGAATGGCGGGAGGCAATGGCGCTTTTTGAAAAAGCCCTGCCGCAATTGGAGGAAGGAACGGAAAAGAGCAAAGCCACAGAAGAACTGATGCAGTTGTACCTGAATATGGGTATGCAGGAAAAGGCAAGCGCGTTGGCAGAAAACGCACCGGATGTTTTTGCGTGCCGTACGCTGATGCGGATTCAGGCGGTGGATGGCAAGCAACAGGCGGCTGCACTTGGCGAGGCGGCGCTGGAAATGGCGTGGGTGTGCGGGCTGTTGATGGTTCGGTGTGTGATTGCCCATGGAAACAATCTATCCGTAAAGGAGAAAATCCAGTGCATTGGCAATGCGAAAGCAATGATTGATGGGATTTGCACAGACGGCAATTATGGCAGTCAAAGCGCTTTTGTGGCGAAGCTCCAGCTGCTGTTATCCGTATATCTGTGGAAGGATGGAAAACAGAAGGAAGCGTTTGAGGCGTTGGATGCGGCGCTGAACTTGGCGAAACAGTATGATGGGATGCAAAAGGATGCATACTATACCGCCCCGCTGATCCGACAGGTGCGTACCGGGAAACAATGTAACAAAACCTCTTGCACCACACTGACGGCGGAATTGCCGGCAGAATGGCCGGGGTGGATGGTTCCGGAAAGGACAGAAGTGGAAGAAGAAATGAAAGCAGATATCCGCTGGAAACAGTGGAAAATGAAATGTAAATAAATGAAAAAAGCGGCATGGCAGATTGTCATGCCGTTCTTGCCAGCGGAGAGTGAATGTGATACGATTGGAAAAAATGAGAAGGGAGCAATGCGATGATCGGCTTGCAGGGGAAGGAATTGCGCTCTCAAAGGCTGCGGTACAGGCTGCTGGAGGAAAGTGACAAGGCGGCATTGTTCCAATTGCTGCGGGACAGGGAAGTGACGGCACCGGCAGGCTTTTTGCCGGCGGAAAATGAAGCGGCGTTTGATGTGTTCTTTGGCAGGCTGACCCAATACGGTACCGGCATTGCGGTGCTGATGGGGGAGGAACTGATCGGCTATTGCCATGTAAACCCCTATCGGCCGGACATGGAGGAACTGAAAGGGAAAGCGTGCGTGGGGATGGGCTTTGTGATCGGTAAAGCGTATCAGCGGAAGGGCTATGGCGCGGAAATGCTGAAAACAGTGACCGGGTATTTGCTTTCCTGTTTTGATGCCTGTTTTGCCGATTGCTTCCGTGAGAATGATGCGTCCCGAAAAACCATTGAGAAATGCGGTTATCGGTATGTGGAAACGTACCCGATGTATTTCGAGGAACTGGGGGAAGAGAAACACTGTCTTTCCTATGTATGCATGAAATAAAAAAGAAGCCGGTATGCACAGGCATACCGGCGTTTTGTTTTACTTTTCTTTGGACTGGAACACGTTGACGGTGTTGTACAGTTTCTTGTTGAAGGTGTGCTTGGCAGCCAGGGCCTTTTCGATGGGCATGTAGAAGGTTTTGCCGTTCTTCATGCCGATCACCTGGTTGCTGATGCCCTTCTTGAGCAGCTCCACAGCCATGGCGCCGGCTTCGAAGGCGAAGATGCAGTCCCGGGCGGTGGGGGAAGCGCCGCGCTGGGTGTAGCCCACCACGGTGGAGCGCACTTCGATCATGCCGCACTTGCGCTTGAGCACGCTGGCCAGGCGTTCGGCGGTCATGGGTTCGCCTTCGTACACATCCTTGCCATAGGGCTTGAGGAACTTATACACATCAAAGGGCTTCATGCTGGCCCAGCAGCCTTCGGCGATCACCACGGTGGCACGGGTATTGCCGCGCTTGATCTGGAAGTTCAGCTTATCGGCCACTTCGTCCACGCTCCACTTCACTTCGGGCACCACCACGATCTCGGCACCGGTGGCGGCAGCCGTGCTCAGGGCGATGTCGCCGCAGTCGCGGCCCATCACTTCCACCACGTGGGGACGGTCGTGAGAGCGGGAGGTGGCGCGGATGGCGCGCACAACGTCGGAGCAGCAGTTCACGGCGGTATCGTAGCCCAGGGTCATTTCGGTGTAGGCCAGGTCGTTATCGATGGTGCCGGGAATGCCGATGCAGGGGATGCCCAGCTCGCAAAGACGCATGGCACCCTGGAAAGAGCCGTTGCCGCCGATGACCACAAGGCCGCTTACGTCCATATCGCGCAGACGCTGGGCAGCGCGTTCACGGACAGCAGGGTCCAAAAACTCGGTGCAGCGGGCAGTGCGCAGGTAGGTGCCGGGCAGGTCGGCAATATCCAATACAGTGTCAAGATCCAGCCGGACAAAATCGTCTTCCAGCTTGCCGGAACGGCCCAGCAGGCCGTTATAGCCGCGCTTGATGCCGATCAAAGGCATATCCAGACGGCTGGCAGAGCGGGCAACGCTCATAACGGCTGCGTTCATGCCGGGGCTGTCGCCGCCGCTGGTGAGAACTGCAATATTGGGCATGGAAAAACACTCTCCTTAATTCTGTGGTGCAAAGCATACCGCTAAAGCGATGTGCCGAACTATTATAGCACACTTCTTGCAGGGATGCCATAGGAAAAATGCAAAAAGACGAGAAAATTTGCTGTAAACTATGCACAAAAGCGAACTTTGTGTGACATAAATGACCGAAAATGCGTCACAATCTATCCTATGCAAAAATGAAATATTATTTTACAGATAATACTTGACATATAATATGTATTGTGGTAATATGATTCTGGAAATAATATCAAGGAGGTAATATGAATGGGATCCAATAAAGTGAATGATGTGCTGCAGTTTCCCGATGGTCAGGCGTTCGAAGAAAGGCTGACGGCTGTTCTTTCCGGAGAAGCCATGGAGGAAAACGTTCTGATTGCCCTGATGGATGTGGATCATTTTATGGCCGTGAATGATACCTATGGCCATGACGCAGGGGATGAAGTACTGATTGCCATCGGCCGCCATCTGCAAAACGGGGTGGAAGGCAAAGGGGATATGTACCGCATCCGGGGCGACGAATTCGGCATTGTGTTCCAGGGGGATATGGAAAAGGAAGACGTGTTCCTGCTGATGGAAAGCATTCGCAGCACCCTGAACGTACAGACGCCGGGTGGGGAAAAGCTGACGATTTCCGTGGGCATTGCGGCAGCGTTTGAAGACGCCAACCGGTATCAGGAATTGTACCGCAAGGCGGAAAGCGCCATGTTCCGGGCCAAGTATGGCGGCAGCAACCGGGTGGCTTTGTGCAGGGAAGAAAAGATGGTGCCCAAAACCAGCCACTATACGGCCGACCAGCTGAAGCGCCTGAACAAGCTTTCCAAGCGGGAAGGTATTGGTGAAGCCATTTTGCTGCGGGAAGCTTTGGATATGCTGCTGAAGCGGTACGACGTGTGACAGTTGACAGATACCGTACCCTATGTTATACTGCTTGGTGGAGTATATCTCCAAAAGGAGCGTGGTTACCCCGTGGAGGGTGATTATGGCAGTAGTAATGCCATAGAGCCGGAGCCTTACCCCGGTGATACAATGAAACACAGGCATGCCTGCGGCTGAAGCCATAGGCGTGCTTTTTGTGTCTGAAAAAAGGAGTAGCGAAACAAAAAATGGGTATTCAGATCCTGATCATGGTGATCCTGGTGATGCTTTCTGCGTTCTTTTCCGCAACGGAAACGGCCTTTTCTTCCCTGAACCGAACCCGCCTCAAGAGCATGGCGGATAACGGCAACAGGAAAGCCCTGCGGGCATTGAGGCTGGCGGAAAATTATGACGATCTTCTGTCCACCATCCTGATCGGCAACAACATTGTCAACATTGGCCTGGCTTCCATTGCCACCATTTTCTTTGTGAACCTGGTGGGCGGCGCCGGTGCCACGCTGTCCACGGTGGTTACCACGGTGGCGGTATTGATCTTTGGGGAAATTTCGCCCAAGTCCATGGCCAAGGAAAGCCCGGAAAGCTTTGCCATGGCCGTTTCCGGCATCATTGGCGGGCTGATCAAGGTGTTCAAGCCCATCAACTGGCTCTTTGGCAAGTGGAAGGTGCTGCTGTCCAAACTGTTCAAAGTGAAGGACGACCGCCGGCTTACCCAGGACGAACTGATCACCATGGTGGAAGAAGTGGAGCAGGAAGGCGGCATGGACGCCGATGACAGCGACCTTGTGCGCTCCGCCATCGAATTTCATGACCAGGAAGTATCCGATATCCTCACCCCCCGTGTGCGGGTGGAAGGTGTGCCCCAGGATGCCAGCTATGCAGAGGTCAGCGAAATTTTTGAGGAAAGCGGCTATTCCCGTCTGCCTGTCTATGACGAAACCATTGACCGCATTGTGGGCGTGATCCACCAGAAGGATTTCTACCGCAAAACCAAGGATGCCCAGGTGAACCTGCCCGAAATCATGAAGAGCCCTGTGTTTGTCACGGAAAACACCAAGATCAGCGACCTGATGCGCCTTCTGCAGCGCACCAAATCCCAGCTGGCCGTGGTGGTGGATGAATACGGCGGCACTGTGGGCATTGTGACCATGGAAGATATTCTGGAAGAGCTGGTGGGCGAAATCTGGGACGAACATGACGAAATTGAAGTGGAATTCCTGGAAGAAAAGGACGGCTGCTGGCGCATAGTGGGCAGTGCTCCCCTGGAAGAAATGGAAGAACGCTTTGGCCTTGGCTCCAATGCCGATGCCAGCACGGTGGGCGGCTGGGTGATGGAAATTGCCGAACGCATTCCCGATGTGGGCGAAGAATTCCATTGCGGCAGCTGGGACGTGCAGGTGCTCAAGGCCGACGACCGGCATGTGCAGGAAATTCTGCTCAAACCCCATGTGATGGAAGAAAACGGCGAAGAGTAAAAGGAGAAACGTTTACGGAGCGTTGCCCCAACCCCCAGCAGGGATTTCATCCCTGCACCCACCTTCGGATACTGCGCCTCTTTTCTGCAGGCCATTTCCCGATGCTTGGGAAATGGGTGGAAACAAAAACACATGATTTTATTCGGGATGGAAATGCATGGGCCATCCACGGGCTTGGCGGCGGAACGCCGCCTGGCGGATGCAAGGCATCCGGGGAAAACAGCGAAACGGCGTGGGGAGAATACATTCTCTCCACGCCGTTTTCCTGTTTTCATACAGCCCGTGGCTGAAAAAGCTTTCGTTCTTCAATGCTTCATGCGGAAAAAACAAGAATAGAATTTGCTTGCCTTTTCGCAAAGAGGGTGCAGGGGTGATACCCCTGCCGGGGGGATAGGGGGCGAGGAGCCCCCTGACCGAACCCAACTAACTCACTCCACAAACACAGCGGCATACCAGTTCTGCGTTTCATGATCGGGATCCTTCAGGGTGTTGATGGGCAGGCCGAACTGACGCACGGTTTTGAACACGTCAATGCCCACGCTGTGGAAAGCGGGGCGGGCCTGGCGCACATGACGGCATTCGCCGCCGGTGTGGCCGGCGCAGGTTTTGCACAGGCCGCAGTCGCTCATGGAAAAAGCGAAGTAATAGCCGTCGCCGAAGGCCTTGCCCTCCAGATGGAAGGAGACCTTCTGGGTGATGTGTTTGTTGGGACCGCCGATGATGATGCCCCAGGTATACCGGCTGAGCATTTCCCTGTATTGCTCCATGGTGGGGCTTCCGGGACGGGAAGGGCAGGTGAGGCCCTTGCCCCAGTCGTTGCAGCCGAACATGCATTTGAGCAGGGTACGGCTATCGAAGCAAATTTGGGAAATGTGGAAAGGCGTAGCGCTGGCGGCGCCCATTTCCAGGGCGATTTTTTTCAGTTCTTCTGCATAGGCGGGAATTTCCGGCATGGGGAAAGCCTCCTTTTGTGTCAGATCATTTTGATGAGCATGTTCTTTTGCTCGTCAAATTCCAGCTGCAAAAGCTTTTCCTGCTCCATCTTTTTCAGTACGTCGGAGAAGCGCTTGAAGCCTATGGCATGTTCCGTATAATCGGGATAGGCGGCCTGGATATCGGCCTTGAGAATGGAGGGGTTCACCCGTTCAAAGCCGTCATCCTTGTACCGCTGCAATTGTTCGCAGAAAGCACCGCGCCAGTTTTCGGCGGTCAGGCTCTTCTTGGCGGTGGTTTCGGGGGCGTCGGCGTTGAGGGAAACCATCACGTTGTAGTTGTCGTTGCGCACCCGGAGGGTGCCGAATTTGGCGGCCAGCTTATTGAGCAGCTTGCCGAAGGAAGCGCAGCCGAAGGATTTTTCGTTGAAATCCGGACGCAGGCGCAGCAATACGCCCTTCAGTTCGCTGGCGTACATTTCTTCGTTTTCCGTTTGTTCTGCCAGAATACCTTCCAGCAGCTTGTTCAGGCCGGAATCGTCCAGAGGCTCGTCCTTGGATTGCTTTTTGCCCCGGCGCTTGTCCCGGTTGACGGAGGATACGGATTCCAGAAACTGAAACTCGTTGCAGGCGTTGATGAAAATGGAGGAGGCCACTTCGCTGCGGCTCATGCCAAGGACAAACTTGCCCATGCTTTTCAGCCGGCCCACAAGGGGCGTATAGTCGCTGTCGCCGGACACGATGCAGAAGGAATCGATGAGGGGGTTGGTATAGGCCACTTCCAGGGCGTCCAGAACCAACAGGATATCGGCATTGTTTTTCTGGGCCACGCCGTGACGCAGGGAAGGCACCACGGTGAAGGTGTTGGAAAGGAGCAGTTCTTTCAATTCGGAAAAGCGGTCGGTATAGCCGTAGACTTTGCCAAGCAATATATCGCCGCGGATTTTTACTTTATCCAGGATATTGTTCAGGGTGGGCGCCTTGGCGCCGCAGTTTTCAAGGTCCACAAAAATAGCAAAACGGGATGTACTCAAATGTGATTCAACTCCTATCAGACGTTGCCATCGGGATGAGCCCAGCGGAAGACGGCTTCGGCTGCCGTTTTGTTCATTTTCGGGCAGGCGAGCAAAGCGTCCATATCGGCTTCCCGTATGGCTTTCACAGATTTAAAATATTGCAATAAGGCACGCCGGCGTGCAGCACCGATGCCGGGGATATCCTCCAGTACGCTGCGGGTGGCGTTTTTTTCTCTCAAACCCCGGTGATGGGTGATGGCGAAGCGGTGGGCTTCGTCACGGATGCGCTGGATCAGGTGCAGGGCAGGGGTATGGTGGTCCAGCAGGATGGGCTCTTCCCGGCCGGGCAGATAAATGGCTTCCAGCCTTTCTGCCAGGCCGAACATGGGCACATCCGCCCCTGCGGCAAGCATGGCCTCCCGGGCAAAAGAAAGCTGCTCCGGGCCGCCGTCGATGAGCACCAGATCGGGCAGCGGCCATTTTTCGCCGCTGTCAGGGTTGATGGACCGCTTGAACCGGCGGCCCAGTACTTCGTTCATGGAAGCAAAGTCGTTGGCGCCTTCCACCGTTTTGATGCGGTAGTGGCGGTATTCCTTGGAGGCGGGCACGCCGTCAATAAACACCACCATGCTGGCTACGGACAGGGCACCCTGGGTGTTGCTGATATCAAAGCCCTCAATGCGCCGGGGCGTGACGGCCAGGCCAATGGCCTTTGCCAGGCTTTCACAGGCGCCCACCGTGCGTTCGTGCTGCACCTGCTGTCTGGCATTGCGCTTTTGCAAAGCGTCCCGGGCGTTCTTTTCGGAAAGCAATACCAGCGCCCGCTTATCCCCCCGCTTGGGGATGGAAAGGGTGCAGGCACCGTCCCGCTTTTGCCTCAGCCATGCTTCCAGATCCTCTGCAATTTCATCCGGCAGATGGGGGCAAAGCACCTCCCTTGCCGGCTTTCGTTCATCATAGAACTGCAGAATAAAATCAAACAACACTTCGCCCCTGTCCTCCCGGCCTTCTCCGGGCAGGGCAAAGCTGTCGCCCCCCACAATGCGGCCCCGGCGCACGTACATCACCTGGGCCATACAATCCATATCATCCCCGTACAGGGCAAACACGTCCTGCTCCGCGCCGGAAACCTGAATGGCCTGCTGGCGCTGCATGAGCCCTTCGATGTCGTTCAGCTGATCCCGGATGCGGGCGGCTTTTTCAAATTCCAGCTTCATGGCGGCCGCCTGCATATCCCTGCGCAGATCGGCGGTGATTTCCTGGTACTTGCCCCCCAGGAACTGCACCACCCGGTCCACCACCTGCCGGTATTCGGCCGGGGTGCACTTCTGGCAGCAGGGGCCCAGACAGCGGCCGATTTCGTAATTGATGCAGGGCCGCTGCAGCTTCTTTTCCGGCAGGTTATGCTTGCAGGTACGCATGGGAAACAGCTTGCGAAGGGTATCCAGCACATCCCTAACCGCTGTGGCGCCGATGTAGGGGCCGAAATATCGGGCACCGTCGTTTTCCTGACGGCGGGCCAGAGTGACCCTTGGGTACATGTCCTTCAGGTCCAGGCGGATATAGGGGTAGTGTTTATCGTCCTTGAGCAGGATGTTATAGTAGGGCTGATGGAGCTTGATCAGATTACATTCCAGGATCAGCGCTTCCAGGTTGGTGCGGCAGAGGATGATATCGAAATCGTCGATATGCGAAACCATGGCCGCCACCTTGGGGGTGTGGTCGCGGCCATGGAAATAACTGCGCACTCGGTTTTTCAGGTTGATGGCTTTGCCTACGTAGATGATTTTCCCGTTTTCTTTCATCTGGTAGCATCCGGGAGAATCGGGCAGCAGGCGCAGCTTCTGGGCAATCTGATCGTTCATGAATTATTCGTTGCCGAAGGTGGATTCCACCACGTGGATCAGCTGATCCATCAGTTCATCTTCCACGGGAACGAACTCTTCCATCTCTTCGCCGTCTTCATCTTCCAGGGGAACCACTTTCATCACATAGTGGGAAATTTCTTCTTCGGTTTTGCCGTCGCCGCAATCATCGGTGAGCAGCACATATTCATCGCCGTTATAGAAGAAATAGCGGTCCACGCGGAGCTTGAGCACTTCGCCGTCTTCGCTTTCCAGTTCGATGATGTCCAGTTCTTCGTTGTTACACATGGCAATCTCTCCTTCATATTCATGATTGTTTGCCCATACAAATTATACCCTAATTGTGCGAAAATTACAAGCAGGGATCAAAAAGGGGCGGATGACAGAAAAGGAAAAAGATTGATATTTTTTTCGCTTCATCGTATAATAGGAAAAGAGATTGATTTGGAGGTGCCACCATGGTTCACATCCGTGATTATAAAGGCAAAATGATCCACATGATCGGCATTGGCGGCAGCAGCATGAGCGGCCTGTGCGAAATGCTGCTGAAGGAAGGGTATACCGTTTCCGGCTCCGATAACGCCAATTCCCATGCGGTGGAAAGGCTGCGGCAAAAGGGCGTTGCCATTACGGTGGGCCATTTTGCGCAGAACGTGGAAGGGAAGGACCTGATCATTTTCTCCGCGGCCATTTTGCCCGATAACCCGGAACGGATGCAGGCCAAGGCTCTGGGCATTCCGGAAATGGAGCGTTCCGTTCTGCTGGGCCAGCTGATGCAGAACCACGACCATGCTGTGTGCGTTTGCGGCACCCATGGTAAAACCACCACCTCGTCCATGATTGCGCAGGCCCTGCTGGAATGCGGCAAAGACCCCACCGTGCACATCGGCGGCCGGCTGGATGCCCTGGGCGGCGGCAGCCGGGTGGGTGGCAAGGATGTGTTTGTGGCGGAAGCCTGTGAGTTCCACGGCAGTTTCCTGGAAATGAGCCCCACCACGGCGGTGGTGCTCAATATTGAAGAGGACCACCTGGATTACTATAAAGATATCCACGATATCTGCAATGCGTTCGGCAATTTCCTGGCTCTGCTTCCGGAAGACGGGCTGGCCGTGGGCTGGGGGGAGGATCCCTGGATTCCCGGGCTGTTCGCAAAGCTTTCCTGCCGCACGCTGACCTACGGCAACACGGATGCATGCGACTATTACCCGGAAAATTTGACTTATTCCGATACCGGCTGTGCACGCTTTGACGTGATGTTCCGGGGCGAAAAGGAAGCCCGGGTGGAACTGAATGTGCCGGGAAAATTCAATGTGCTCAACGGCCTGGCAGCCTATGCGGCGGTGCGCAGCGCAGGGGTGGACGCAAAGGATGCGGCCCGGGCCCTTTCTGCGTTCACCGGGGTGCACCGGCGTTTTGAACTTACCGGCATCATTGACGGCGTGAAAATGTACCACGATTACGGCCATAATCCCACCGAAATGCGGGCGGCTTTGGACGTGGCGAAGATGCAGAAGCCCGGAAGACTCTGGGCGGTGATGCAGCCCCATACCTACAGCCGGGTGAAAGGCTTGTTCAACGATTACCTTACCTGCACCCAGGTGGCGGATTTCACGCTGGTGACCGATATTTTTGCCGCCCGGGAAAAGGACCCCGGGGATATCCGCACCGAAATGCTCATCGAAGGCATGCGAAAAAACGGCATTGACGCCGTGCATACCCCCACATTCAACGATACCGAAAAATATCTGCGCGAACATTGGCAGCCCGGCGATCTGGTGCTGACCATGGGATGCGGCAACATCAATTTGCTCAACGAGCAGATGCAGCTGCATGGCGATACCAAATAAAATCAGGCCGGGGCGAACAGGCTCCGGCCTTTTTGCACAAAAAAGGAAGGCTTCCGGTAAGAAGCCTTCCTTATTTTTTGCTTTGTTTCATCAGGCCCCATCGGGGATCGAGCCTTCATAGAGGTAACGCTGGGTGGCGGGGCCGGCGGCGCCGTCCACATTCAGGCCGTAGCGGCGCTGGAAGCTCTTCACTGCTTCCACGGTGCCGTTGCCGTAGTAGCCGTCCACCACGCCGGTGTAGAAGCCCTGATCCTTCAGTTCCTGCTGCAGATCTTCCACCAGGCTGCCATAGTTGCCCTGACGAAGGGTGACATACTTGGTGTTGGGGGCCTTGGTCACCTTCACCCAGGTGCCGGCAGGCAGGGGGGTGGCGGTGCGGTAGGGGGTAGCGGTGGGTTTACGGGTGGCGGTGGGCCGGGGGGTATTGGTGACCCGGGCCTGGGAAGCGGTTTTGGCTTTGCCGGAGTAGAGCAGGTTCAGCGTGGCAGCACCGGCTTTGCCGTCGGCGGTGAGGCCGTTGGCCTTCTGGAAAGCCTTCACGGCGTTCTTGGTGCCTTCGCCGTAGCTGCCGTCCACAGTGCCGGTGTAATAGCCGAGGGACTTGAGCTTGGTTTGCAGGGAACGCACGTCAGCGCCTTCGCTGCCTTCCTGCAGGGTGGTGCCGATGACACCGGCGGGGGAAGAAGTGCCTTTGGCAGAGGAGGAGTACAGCGCTTTGAGCGTCAGGGGGCCGGCGACGCCGTCGGAGTAGGAGCAGTTGCGCTTCTGGAAAGCGGTAACGGCGGCTTCAGTGGCAGAATCGAAGGTGCCGGTGGCTTTGCCGCTGAGGTAACCCAGATCGATCAGACGTTCCTGCATCTTGCGCACGTCGGAAGAGGAATTGCCTTTGCGCAGGTAGGTGTTTTCGTTGTAGCTGGGAACGGGGGTGCCGGGCTTATTGACGGGCTTGGCCGTGGCGCGGGCATTGCGCAGCTTTTCCAGCGTCTGCGCGCCGGCCTTGCCGTCGGCGGTGAGACCGTACTGCTTCTGGAAAGCCTTTACTGCTGCTTCGGTGCCTTCGCCGTAATCGCCGTCCACGGAGCCGTTATAGAAGCCCAGGCTCTTCAGCCTGCGCTGCACTTCCCGCACATCATCGCCGGAGGCGCCCAGCTTCAGGGAACCGGCGGGGGTGGGGGTAACGTCGGGGCGTTTGGTGGCAGAGGCGGAAGCCAGTTTGGTCAGCGTGCCGGAGCCCACAACGCCGTCGGGCGTCAGCTTATACTGTTCCTGGAAGGCTTTCACCGCTTCTTCGGTGCCGGGGCCGAAGTCGCCGTCAGCCTGCCCGTTATAGAAGCCCAGGGTTTTCAGCTTGCGCTGAATTTCCCGCACAGCTTCGCCCTGACTGCCCAGCTTCAGGGCACCGGCCGGGGTGGCCGTGGGGGCGGGGGTGAAAGGCGGGGTGGTGATGGTGACGGAATCGGTGATGGGCACGGTGGGCATCACGATGGGGTTCCAGCCGGTGTTGCCTTCGTTGTTGGTGGGAAGGATAATGACACCGGCGTTACCGGCCGGGGTGGTGATCCCGCCGGTGGGCGCATCCGTCACGGAATAAACAGGGTTTGAGGTGGGAGCGGCGGGCTGGCTGGTGGCAGGGGGAAAGGTGGGAAAGTCACCAATACCGGTATTGCCAACATTGCCGGTCTGAATATCCGGCGTTACATAACAGCCGGTCAGAATCAGCGGCAGCACCATCAGCATGGCAGCCAACATCCATTTTACCGCGCGGCGATTGTTCATGGGTCATCCTTCCTTCCGAATACATTCAGCAAAATTGCCTGTTGTTTATCATCTATATTCTTTGACGATGAAAAGGTGTGTTTTGTTCCCGATGGGATGGAAAAATTTTCATCAGCCGGTGTAAAGCCAGCCTTTGATGCCCAATTTTTCCGCTGCATGCACGTTTTCCGGCCGGTCATCAATGAACAGGGCGTCCCGGGGATTGATGCGGTAGCGGTCCAGCAGCAGGCGGAAAAAACGCGGGTCGGGCTTTGCCATCTTTTCCCTTGCCGATACCACCATGCCGTCCATTTCCAAAAAGAAGGGGAAACGTTCAACGGTGCGGGTGATGGAAGGCTCGGGGTAGTTGGTGAGGGCGTAAATGCGCTTGCCTATTTTTTTCAGATCACCGATCAGGTGGGCAAGGGGCATTATTTCCATGGTTTTCGGAAATTCTTCCAACAGGGAAAGGACCTGCCCTTCGCATCCCGGATGACCGGAAGATAAAGCAACATCTTTTGCGATTTCTTCGTTGGGGATGATGCCAAGGTCAAACTCCGCCCAGTGGGATAGGCCACCGTCAGAATCAAACATGGCGTGCTGCACATCCGCACGAATTTCTTCCGGCAGCAGCAGGCATGCTTTTTCCGGCTGGAAGCGAAGCAGCACATTTCCGATGTCAAAAATGATCACCTGTGCCTGTAACAAACGTTCATCCATAGTCCTATGCCTCCACGTTTATAGAATAACATATTTTCTGCCTGAATACAATCATTTTTCGTACGACTTTTTTAGTAAAAATTTTTGTTTCCTGTAACTTTTTCTGCATAAACCCTTGACAAACGGGGAGAAAGTGGTAGAATGGTCAAGGAAGGTCAAAGATGGTCAAACAAATCGACCTTCCAGGAATGGATCTGTTGAAGAAAGAAGGATGTGCGATATGAACAGCAATCAGTACACGCAAAAATCCATGGAAGTCCTTCAGGCGGCTCAGCGTACGGCTCAGGAGTGGGGCCACCAGCAGCTGGAAGCGATCCACGTGTTGCATGCCCTTGTCCATCAGAAGGATGGTTTGATCGGCCAGCTGCTGCAAAAGTGCGGCGTTTCGGTTTCGCAGGTGCAGCAGAAGGCGGAAAACCTTTTGCAGAAATTGCCCCGGGTGCATCTCAACGGCCGGGAAGAGGGCAAAGTGTATATCAGTGCCCAGCTGGATAAAGTGCTGAACGCAGCCCTGGCCTGCGCCGGCCGGATGAAGGATGAATATGTATCGGTGGAGCATCTGTTCCTGGGCCTGCTGACGGAAGGGGACCGGGATGTGAAAGCGCTGTTTGAAGCGGTGCAATTGACGGAACAGGATTTCCTTTCCGCCCTGTCTTCGGTGCGCGGTTCCGCCCGGGTGACCAGCGAAAACCCGGAAGAAACCTATGACGCCCTGGCCAAATACGGCACCGACCTGGTGGAACTGGCCCGGAAAGGCAAGCTGGATCCCGTCATCGGCAGGGACAGCGAGATCCGGGACGTGATCCGCATCCTGAGCCGAAAGACCAAGAACAACCCCGTCCTCATCGGTGAACCCGGCGTGGGCAAAACCGCCATTGCGGAAGGGCTGGCCCTGCGCATTGTGCGCAAAGACGTGCCGGATTCTTTGAAGGACAGGTCTGTCTTTTCCCTGGATATGGGCGCGCTGATCGCCGGTGCCAAATTCCGGGGTGAATTTGAAGAGCGGCTGAAGGCGGTGCTGAACGAAATCAAACAGAGCGAAGGGCGGATTCTGCTTTTCATCGATGAACTGCATACCATTGTGGGCGCCGGCAAAACCGACGGCGCCATGGATGCGGGCAACCTTTTGAAGCCCATGCTGGCAAGAGGGGAGCTGCACTGCATCGGCGCCACCACGCTGGATGAATACCGCAAATATGTGGAAAAAGACGCGGCATTGGAACGTCGTTTCCAGCCGGTATTGGTATCGGAACCCACGGTGGAAGACACCATTTCCATCCTGCGGGGGCTGAAGGAGAGGTACGAAGTGTTCCACGGCGTGAAGATTCAGGATGCGGCCATCATCGCTGCCGCCACCCTTTCCAACCGCTACATCACCGACCGTTTCCTGCCCGACAAGGCCATTGACCTGATCGACGAAGCCTGCGCCATGATCCGCACAGAAATGGATTCCATGCCGGTGGAACTGGACGATATCCGCCGCCGCATCATGCAGCATGAAATTGAAGAGGCGGCCCTGCAGAAGGAAACGGACGCCCTTTCTCAGTCCCGTCTGGAAACGCTTCGCAAAGAACTTTCTGACATGCGGGAGCAGTTTGCCGCCATGCAGGCCAAGTGGGAAAACGAAAAGAACGATATCGGCAAAGTGCAGCGCCTGCGGGAAGAAATGGAGCAGGTGAATGCGGAAATTGAAAAAGCAGAGCGCAGCTATGACCTGAACAAGGCGGCGGAACTGAAATACGGCAAGCTGCCCAGGCTGAAGGCCGAACTGGAAGAAGCGGAAAAAGCCCCTTCTGAAGACGCCACTTTGCTTCGTGACCGGGTAACGGAAGACGAGATTGCAAAAATCGTTTCCAAATGGACGGGTATTCCGGTGAGCAAACTGGTGGAAGGGGAAAGGGAAAAGCTGCTGCGCCTGGCGGATGTGCTGCACAACCGGGTGATCGGCCAGAACGAAGCGGTGACCGCCGTTTCCGAAGCCATCCTGCGCAGCCGTGCCGGCATTGCAGACGAGCACCGGCCCATCGGCTCCTTCCTGTTTCTGGGCCCCACAGGCGTTGGCAAAACGGAACTGGCCAAGGCCCTGGCGGAAGCCCTTTTTGACGATGAAAAGAACATCATCCGCATCGACATGACGGAGTACATGGAGAAATTCTCCGTATCCCGGCTCATCGGTGCACCTCCCGGCTATGTGGGCTATGAAGAAGGCGGCCAGCTGACCGAAGCGGTGCGGCGCCAGCCTTATGCGGTGGTGTTGTTTGACGAAATGGAAAAGGCCCACCCGGATGTGTTCAACATCCTTTTGCAGATCCTGGACGACGGCCGTGTGACGGACAGCCAGGGCAGAACCGTGGACTTTACCAACACCATCCTCATCATGACCAGCAACCTGGGCTCCTTGCAGATTCTGGAGGGCATTGATGAAAACGGTGTATTGTCTGAAAATGCAAAGCAGAACGTGCAAGCCCTCATCAAGAGCCATTTCCGGCCGGAGTTTTTGAACCGTATCGACGATACGCTGATGTTCACGCCCTTGCAGAAGGAGCAGGTGGAACGCATCATGGATCTGATGCTGGAGCGTCTTCGCAAGCGCCTTGCCGACAAGCAATTGTCCCTGCACCTCACCGATGCGGCCAAAGAAAGGCTGATCGCCCAGGGGTATGATCCCGTCTATGGCGCACGGCCCATGAAGCGGCTGCTGCAAAGCAAGGTGGAAACGCTGGCGGCCAGGCTGCTGGTATCCGGTCAGGTGCTGCCCGGTCAGGAAATCGTGATCGATGCGGATGCCAAGGACGGCTATGCCGCTTCCGTAAAATAAAAAAGCGCAGGAGCAAACGTGCTCCTGCGTTTTCTTTTCGAAGGGTAGGGGGTTATCCTTTCGTACAGCAGCGGCTTTTCCATGCGCCGATGATGAGGGCGGTGATTGCGGCAAGATGCAAAGGGATGCATACAGCATCCGGCAGGTGGACGATGAAGCGGTTGCACACAAGCACACAGGTGTTGAGGATAAGCCCGACAGGGATGAGCGGATGCGGTTTTTTCGTCATGAACGGCCACCTGCCAGCCGCTTTTTGAATGCCTTTACTTTCGTCAGGCTGCCGGTGGTGTGCAGGATGCCCATCAGCAGTGCCCAGAACATCAGTCCTGTGCACCCGCCTTTTGCGAAGCCAAGCCAGAAGGTGCCTTCAAGGGACAGAAAATCCAGCACCGTGAGGATGATCAGGGCAAGGATGCCCAGGGAAAGATAAATGAGGACTGTCTTTGAGATGTGCTTTTTGTCTTCATTCGCATATTCTGCGGCCTGCAGAAGGGTCTCTTTCATTTCAGGGTTCATTTGCTCGCTTTTCCTTTCTCCGTTGAGTAGTTCTCTTACATCCACCTGATAAAAATCGGCCAGTTCAATCAGCAGATCCAGATCAGGCAGATTGCTGCCCGTTTCCCAGCGGGATACCGTACGCCGGGACACGTTCAGCTTTTCGGCCAGCTGCTCCTGAGTGATATCTTTTTCTTTTCTCAGTTCCTTCAGAAAGCTGCCGATTTTTTGCTGATCCATGTTTGTTCCTCCTTTCGGCAGTCATCATACCGCCGAATTGCTATGAAAAACAGGACACAAAGCGAGCAAATGCCCTGTTTTTCAGGATGGGACAGGGCGTGTCCTGTTATTTTCTGAATGATTATCGCATGTTTACCGTGAATTTGCAAGCAGTAACAGTAGATGCAGGGGCCTGCGCAGCCCCTGCACCCGAAGGGCGACAAACAAATCTTATCAGTCATTCTTTTTTCCGCCTGTCTGTTGTAAGAACGAAAAGAAACATGGCCACGGGCACAATGAAAACGAGAAACGCCGGAGGGAAAAGCAAGCTTTCTCCTCCGGCGTCTATTCGTTTTCTCCGGATGCAAAGCATCCGGTTGGCGGCAGAGTGCCGCCGGGCCCGTGGTGTGGCGATGAGGCAACCAATTCTCACGGGTTTTTGTATGCGAAAGTATCAGCGGAAAATTGTTTGTCAGAGAAAACAAGTAGTATCCGCTACCGGGTCCAGGGGCAAGGTCCCTGGTGGGGTGAAGGGGCAAAGCCCTTCATTTGATTTGCGCAATGATCACCGCTGTACGCGTCCGGAAGCATTGCCGCCGGCCAGGGTGAGCACTTCCTTTTCGGAGCAGAGGTTGAAGTCGGCTTCGATGGTCTGCTTCAGGCAGGAGGCTGCCACGGCGAATTCGATGGCCTGCTGGCAGTCGCCGGGCCACTTGTTCATGGCATGGATGAGGCCGCCGCCAAAGCTGTCGCCGCCGCCCACACGGTCCACGATGTGGATGAGGTAATTCTTGGCGAAGTAGGCTTTTTCGCCGTCGTAGAGCATGCCGCTCCAGTTGTTGTCGGAAGCGGAGATGGAACCGCGCAGGGTGATGGCCACATAGTCGAAGCCGAAGCGTTCCTTCAGCTGCTGAGCCACGGAAACGTAGCCTTCCTTATCCAGCTTGCCGGAGTTGATATCGGTATCCTTGGCTTCGATGCCGAACACGTCCTTGGCGTCTTCTTCGTTGGCGATGCAGACGTTGACGTAGGGCATCAACTCGCCCATCACCTTGCCGGCCATTTCGCGGGTCCACAGCTTGCCGCGGTAGTTGAGGTCGCAGGAAACGGTGATGCCCTTCGCCTTACACACCTTCAGCGCGTCCAGGCAGATTTCAGGCAGCTCGCCGCCCAGAGCGGGGGTGATGCCGGTGAAGTGGAACCAGGTAGCGCCGTCCAGGATCTTTTCCCAGTCGTAGTCTTCCCGCTTGGAAAGGGCCACGGAGGAACCGGCACGGTCGTACACCACTTTGCTGCCGCGCTGGGAAGCGCCCTTTTCGCAGTAGTAGATGCCAAGACGGGGGCCCTGACGGAGGATCTTGGAAACGTCCACGCCGTACTGACGCAGGGCGTTCACGGCGTTCTGGCCGATTTCGTGGGCAGGAACGGCCGTTACATAAGCGGCATCGTTGCCGTAGTTGGCAAGGGACACGGCCACGTTGGCTTCACCGCCGCCGTAGGTGGCTTCGAACTTGTTGGCCTGGGGGAAACGCAGATAGCCCTCGGGGCTGAGACGGAGCATGATTTCACCAAAACATACCGCTTTCATTTTGCATACACTCCTGTTTTTATCAATTATGCATCCTTTGTGAAAAGAACGCACACACACATATTTTTTCATTACGCCGCCCTTCTCCTTTTTCCTGCCGGGATGCCGGAAATGTGCATATTTTTCTCTTGTTTTTATATGATGAAAGGAAGGGGAGTGGACCATGGGATTTTTACCGTATTTTTGTGCCGGGGCACTGCTGGGAGCGGTGTATGTGTTCCCGGAAAGGGCTGCAGCTGCCGCAAGGGAAGGGCTGGCCATGTGGGCAGGCAGCGTGGCGCCTGGGCTGGGGCCGGCGATGGCCTTATGTTCCTATTTGTGCAGCCGTGCAAAGGGGAGGGGAATGGCGGTTGCTGCATCGGTTTTGTGCGGGTCGCCGGGCGGAGCAAAGCTGATGGCAAAACCGGGGGAGAAGGGGCAAATCGCCATGCACGATGCCGCCCTTTGCGGGATCATGAGCCCGATGTTTTTCCTGGGCGCCATGGCCGGTTGGCTGGGGGATAAAAAGGCGGCGGCGCTGGTGTATGCATGCCATCTGGCCGGTGCATTTTTCACGGCCATGTGCTTTCCCGGAAGCAAAAAACAAAAAGAATCCGTGCCGCTTGGGTTTATGCAGTGCGTGGAACAAAGCGTAAAAGCTCTTTTGCAGGTGGCGTTTCTGCTGATGCTGGGGGCTGTGGCGGCAGAAATGGCCGCCTGTGCCTTTCCCTTTCTTCCGGAGCAAGCAAAGATTATGCTGCAATGCACGCTGGAAGTGACGGGGGGCGTGAAAAAGCTGATCGACCTTCGGCCCGATGGGCTGCTGCCCCGGGTGTGCGCTTTTACCGCCTTTGGCGGGCTTTCCATCCTGATGCAAAACTATGCCTACTGGAAGGAAACAGGCCTGAAGGGGGCCGCACTTGCGATGATTCAGCTGCTGCATGGCGGTATTTCCTTTGTTTTGTGTTTTTTCCTGCAAAATATTCTTCATATCGGTTGAAAAAAGGAGGGCTATCCTGTATAATAACAGATGGTCAATTTATGACAATAAAACGGAAGAAGGGTATTTTGCAATGAAAGTTTTGATCGTAAACGCAGGTTCCTCTTCGCTGAAGTATCAGCTGATCGATATGGACAATGAACAGACCCTGGCCAAGGGCCTGGTGGAACGCATCGGTATGGCGGAAAACGGCCATCACGAATGCAAAGTGAACGGCGAAAAGATCGTGGACTGGGCCGATGATAAGATTGTGGACCATGTGCAGGGCTGCAAAATGATGCTGGCTGCGCTGACTGATCCGGAAAAGGGCGCCGTGAAATCCATGGACGAAATCAGCGCGGTGGGCCATCGCGTGCTCCACGGCGGCAGCAAGTTCTCCGAATCCATGATCATCAATGACGAAGTGATCGCGGCCATCGAAGAAAACATCCCCCTGGGCCCCTTGCACAATCCCGCCAACCTGATGGGTATCAAGGCCTGCCAGGAAGTTATGCCCACCACTCCCATGGTGGCCGTGTTCGACACCGCTTTCCACCAGACCATGCCCCCCAAGGCTTACATGTATGGCCTGCCCTATGAAATCTATGAAAAGCACCATGTGCGCCGCTACGGCTTCCATGGCACTTCTCACCGCTTCGTTTCCAAGCGCACTGCGGAATTCCTGGGCAAGAAGCCGGAAGAACTCCGCATCATCACTGCGCATCTGGGCAACGGCTCTTCTCTGGCCGCTGTGGAATATGGCAAGTGCGTGGATACCTCCATGGGTCTCACCCCCCTGGAAGGCGTGCTGATGGGCACCCGCTCCGGTAACCTGGACCCCGCCGTGGTGGAATTTGTGTGCGACAAGGAAAAGCTTTCCGTTGGCGAAATGCTGAACCTGTGTAACAAAAAGAGCGGCTTGCTTGGCATCAGCGGCATCTCCAACGACATGCGCGACGTGGATAACGCCGCCAAGGAGGGCCATCCCCGCGCTCAGCTGGCCCGGGATATGCTGGTTTACGGCATCCGCAAGTACATCGGCTCCTACGCTGCTGCCATGAACGGTGTGGACGTGATCGTGTTCACCGCCGGCATTGGCGAAAACAACTATGGCCTGCGTGAAGACATCATGGCCGGTTTCGAATACATGGGCGCCAAGCTGGACAAGGAAAAGAACGCTGCCCTGGCCTGGCCCAATGTGCATGAAGCCGTTATCTCCGCCGATGACAGCAAGGTGCTCATCTGCGTCATCCCCACCAACGAAGAAATCGCCATCGCCCGGGATACCCTGGAACTGGTGAGCAAGTAATTCTGCACAATCAAAAAGCGTCTGTTTTCCGGGGAAAACGGGCGCTTTTTTTCGTGGCGGGTATGGTAAAAGATAGGCATATATGATAAAATAACATCAATGCATGAAATTAAAGGAGTAATGTGCCATGAAAAAGCTTCACATGGGCCCTGCCCATTGCGCGCTGGACCTGGGCGACGGCAGCGAACGCGCCGAATACGTCAATCAGGATTACATCCTGCACAAAATGGGCCGGCCCCACCGCGCCGTGAACATTATGTACACCTATTATCCCCACGATGCCGAATGGCCTGCCCGCATTTCCGAAGCGTGGAAAGATAAAAAAGTTTCCTTCCAGTGGGATTATCCTTATGACGATTATTTCCCCTATGGTCAGAACAGCCAGCCCTTCGAACAGATGAAGGATATCCGCCGCCATGGCCAGGAAGTGCTGCTGACCTTGACCCTGGATTGCGGCTGCACCGATGAAGAACTGAAGGAAATTGCCCTGCAGCTCAAGCCCTTTGGCCGGATGATGATCCGCATCAATCATGAATGCTGCGGCACCTGGTTCCAGCACAACAAGCGTTATACCTATCCCGAAGTGGGCGCGTTCTTTGTCCGTTTCGCCAACATCATCAAGGAAGTGGCGCCCCAGATCGGCGTTATTTTCTGCGGCGGCTGGGGTATGCCCGACGGCCATGTGGAAAAGGAAGACGCCTTCAAGGATTGCTATGCCGCTTCCGACCTGTGGAGCTGCGACGGCTACCTGGCGCTGCACTACGGCTGGCCCTATGATATTGCCGAAGTGGGCGGCGGCCGCTATAAGGCGGACAGCGTTTCCATGATGGTGGAACAGTTTGTGCGCACCCACAAGCGGGCTACCGAGCTGGCCGGGGTGAGCAAGCCCATGATCACTGCCGAATTCAACACCGACGGCGACGTGACCGGCCCCCGCATGCAGGGCGAATCAATTGTGCGTTTTGCCCATTATTGGCGGGATAACAAGGTGGATTGGTTCAAGGCCATCAGCCTCTATCAGTTCCGCGACCGGGGTCGCCTGGGCCTGGAAATTGAAGACCCCAACAACAAGGGCGTGGGTATTGAGCAGCCCATGCTGGCAGAATACCGGGACAAGGTGCTCAACGACGCCTGGTTCATGCCGGAAATGACCGAAGGGGAAGAAGCTGCTTTCCCGGCTCAGCTTCGCTGGGGCGGCAGCGAGGATGCAGACGGCCTGGCTATGGAAATTGATTTTGAAGGCAATCCGGAATTCTGCGAGATGACCGTGGAACAGAAGATCGGCCTCATGGTGGAGCTGAACGGCCGCTGGTTCTACAAGGCTCCCGGCACCAAAACCATCGATATGATGAGCGCTTTCTTTGACAAGCCGCTCTCCGGCCCCTGCAAAATGACCATGAAGATTTTTGCACCGCCTGCCGATGGCGTGAACGTGGACGACGGCAGCGCCGACTGGACGGAAAACTACCGCGCCGTGCTGGAGGAAGCGCCCCAGATGCGCATCCGCTACGAAGTGCCCGGTACGGTGGGCTGATGAATGCGGAATTGGGAATTGAGAATTAAAAATTGAGAATTCAGAATTGATCGTGTTTTTGATATTGCAGGGAGGGGATTGCCCCTCCCTTTTTGCTGTATGCAGGAAGGTTTCCAGGGGCCTGCGCGGCCCCCTCACCCCCGCGGCAGGGCCATCGGCCCTGCACCCTTTTTGCGATACAGAAGACTTCATTCACGTTCAGTTTTTCGCATGTTGCTTGGGGAAGCGGAAAGAGAGCCCACGGGCGCAATGAAAACAAAGAAAAAGCCGGAGGAAAGTGTACTTTCCTGCCGGTCTTTTCCTATTGTTTTCCCCGGATGCACAGCATCCGGCAGGCGTTGTTCCACCGCCCAGCCCGTGGGCGGCAGTGCCGCAGCCGACTCGCAAAAATACAATCTTCCTATGCGAAGGGATTTCTGTGCGGCGCTTTTGTTGCACCGGGAAACTATTTGTTTGATATGAATTGCAATTTCCGGAGAAAGGGTCAAGGGGCAATGCCCCTTGTGGGGTGAAACACCACGGTTTCCCCTTACAGCTCGATGATGGAAATCCCTTGCTCCATGGCATCCTTCACTTTCAGAAGGGCTTCCACGGCTTCCTCCTTGGTTTTATAGGCACACAGGTTGCTCCAGCTGCTGATGCGGGTTTGCACCTGCAAGGTAGTGCCGTCAATGCGAAGGCCGCCGTAGCAGGGATACAGCCGGGTTTTATCCGGGCTGAGCACTTTGGTTTTCTGCCGGGGCTGGATGACCGTGCCGTCCTTGAGAACAAACGGATGGCTGTGCAGCACATCTTCCATGCCTTCGGCGAAAAATTCGCTGATGGAATCACTGATCAACTCCTGCAGCTTGTCTTCCATTTCTTCCCGCATATCTTCCAGGGCGTCTTCCAGCATGGCTTGCAGGTCGTCCATCATTTCGTTATCCACAGCCGTTCTCCTTTACATTTTTTCGATCACAGCGGTAACGAGGGCGGCAAAGCTATCCCGGGCCTTCAGGCCCATTTCCATCACTTCCTGATGGTTGATGGGCTGGTCCAAAACGCCGGCGGCCATATTGGTAAGGCAGGAAATGCCCAGCACTTTGATGCCGGAATGGTTGGCAACGATGGTTTCGGGCACGGTACTCATGCCCACGGCATCGCCGCCCAGGGTGCGCACCATGCGGATTTCCGCCGGGGTTTCGTAGCAGGGGCCGCTCATCCAGGTGTACACGCCCTGCTGGAGTTTGAGGCCCATCTCCTGCGCGCAATCAAGGGCCAGCTTCCGCAGATCCTTGTCGAAGGCATTGCTCATATCGGGGAAGCGGGAGCCAAATTCGCTGAGGTTTTTGCCGATGAGGGGATTCATGCCGGAAAGGTTCAGAAAATCGGTGATGAGCATCAGGTCGCCGGGGTAGAAGGTGGTGTTCACGGCGCCGGCGGCGTTGGTGACGATCAGCTTTTTCACCCCCAGCTTTGCCATCACCCGGACGGGCAGGGTGACATCTTCCATAGGGTGGCCTTCATAGGCATGGAAGCGGCCGCTCATCACCAGGATGCGCTTGCCACCCTTGATGCCGGTGGAAAGCACGCCGGCATGGCCCTGCACGGAAACGGAGGGAAAGCCGGGAATTTCGGAGTAGGGGATGGAGCGGGTATCGGAGAGGGTGGTGCCGAAATCACCCAGGCCGCTGCCCAGAATGACGGCAATCTCCGCCGTGCCGATTTTTTCTTCAATGGCTTTTGCAGCCAGATTGATGCGTTCCATATCGTCCATCTGTCAGCCCTCCAGTTTTTTCGCAAAGGATGCAGCAGGGAAGGAGGCCTTTGCCCCCAGATAATCACAAATCGTCTGCGCGATATCGGCAAAGGTTTCCCGGGTGCCGATGGAATGAAGACCCTTCATGCCCTTTTTCCAGCAGAGGATGGGAATGTATTCCCGGGTATGGTCGGTACCTGGATGGGCAGGGTCGCAGCCGTGATCGGCGGTGATGATGAGAAGATCGTCATCATCCATCAAGGCGGTGAATTCCGGAATACGCCGGTCGAAATATTCCAGTGCCTTTCCGTAGCCCTGCACGTCCCGGCGGTGGCCAAAGAGGGAATCAAAGTCCACCAGGTTGACAAACAGCAGGCCGTTGAAATCCGTTTTCAGGTATTCAAGCGCAGCATCGATGCAGGCAGGATTGCCGGCAGCGTGGTTGCTGGCGGTAATGCCTCGCATGGCAAAAATATCTTCAATCTTGCCCACGGCCAGCGTATCGTATCCCTGATCCTTCAGCACGTCCAGCATGGTGGGGGCGATGGGCTCCAGGGAAAAATCCCGGCGGTTGCCGGTGCGGGTGAAAGCGCCGGCCTTTTCGCCGATGAAGGGACGGGCGATCACCCGGCCCACGCCGTGTTCGCCCTGCAACTGTGCCCTGGCAATACGGCAGATTTCATACAGCTTTTCCGGGGGATACAGCGTTTCGTGGGCAGCGATCTGGAACACGCTGTCGGCGGAAGTATAGACGATGGGGTAGCCGGTACGCAAATGCTCTTCGCCCAGTTCGTCCAGAATGGCGGTGCCGCTGGCAGGCTTGTTGCCAAGGGTTTTGGTGCCGATGGCCTGTTCGAAAGCGGCGATCACGTCCTCCGGGAAGCCGTTGGGGTAAACGGGGAAGGGGCGGGGCAGAATGATGCCGCTCATTTCCCAGTGGCCGGTGGTGGTATCCTTGCCCATGGATTTTTCCATGGCCCGGCCGAAAACGCCGCAGGCTTCTTCGTCCTTTTTCAGCGGCAGGCCGGGCAAATGACCCAGACCCATCTTCAGCATGTTGGGCACCTGCAGCGGCATCTGTTCGGCAATGTGGCCGATGGTGCTGGCGCCTTCATCCCCGAAGGATGCGGCATCCGGCAAGGCGCCGACGCCTGCGCTGTCCAGCACGATGAGGGTTACCTTTTTCATGCAGAGCGCTCCTTTCGTTTTAAGGAACAAGGGGTTCGGCTTCTTCCTGCACGGGGGCGGAGTCCGGCGGTGCAGGCAGGTCGTTCAACGAAGAAAGGCCGAAATGGGAGAGGAAAAAATCGGTGGTGCCGTACAGCATGGGCCGGCCCAGGGCTTCCTTTCGGCCCACGACTTCGATGAGGTTTTTGTTCACCAGCGACTGCACGGAATAATCGCATTTCACGCCGCGGATGGCTTCAATTTCCAGCTTGGTGACAGGCTGGCGGTAGGCAATGACGGCCAGGGTTTCCATGGCGGACTGGGACAGGCTTTGCTTCTGGATGGGCTGCAAAAGCCTTTCCACGTAGGAAGCATAATCTGCCCGGGTGGAAAGCTGGATGTGATTGCCGAAGCGCTTCAGGCAAATGCCCCGGCGGTGGTAGCTGTAATCGCTGTCCAAAGCATCAATGGCCTGCCAGGTTTCGTCTTCCGTAATTTCCAGGGCACGCTGCAGTTCATGCACTTCCACGGGTTCGCCGGCCACAAACAAGATGGCTTCAATCACGTGGGCCAGTTCATTGGTATCCATCAATGTTCATCTCTCCTTCTGTGGGGGTTTCCGGCTGCCGGGGTTCCAGCATGATATCGCCGAAAATGCCGTCCTGTATCACATGGGTGCGGCCAAGGCGCAAAAGCTCCAGCACGGCCAGGAACAGGGTGACCACTTCGTCCCTTGAGGGATGCTCGCTGAAAAGCTTATCAAAGCGAACAGGGCCTTTTTTCAGGTGCTTGAGGATATGGGCGGTGCACCGGGGCACGGTGTATTCATCCCGGATGATGCGCCGGGCTTTCTGCACTGTTTCTTCTTCCTCTTCTTCTTCCACCCGGGCCATCACCCGGGCAAAGGCGGCCAGCAGGCCGTCCATGGTGAGGCCGGTCAATTCCAGGGTGGGGGGCGGAAGGGGGTATTCCTCCGGCAGTTTCTGGTACATCAGTGCCGCTGCCTTTTCAAAGCCCTGCATGTCCTGGGAGATCTGCTTGAAACGCTGGTATTCCTCCAACTGGCGGATCAGGGCAGCTTCCGGGTCTTCTTCTTCCGTTTCATCCTTGGGTTTGGGAAGCAGGGAACGGCTTTTGATCTCCAGCAGCGTGGCCGCCATGGCAATGAAAGCGCTGGCATCGTCCATATCCAGGTCCTGTGCATCCTGCACGGACTGGATGTACTGGTCCGTTACCTGGGATACGAAAATATCCTTGATATCGATTTTTGCCTTGCCAATAAGGAAAAGCAGCATATCCAGCGGCCCTTCGAATTGGTCCAGCCTGAGTGTAATGGCCATTTACAGCCCTCCGAAAATCAAAAGTAAAAGTCTCATCACTTTGTCCTGCAGAAAATACATCGCCGTGGACAGCAGCCCGCTGATGATATCCGTAAAGGCCAGCACCAGCATAAACACCATCGTAATGCCCTGTACCACCTTGGCGGGAATGTGCAGCTTGCCGCGGAAGAGGATATCGTTGAACAGGTGATAGCCGTCCAGCGGGGGGATGGGCAGCAGGTTAAACAGCGCAAGGCTGAGATTCACCAGGGAAAAATGCATCAGAAACCGCTGCACATACATCAGAAAAGGTGCCTGCACATAATGGGTCATGCCGTTTTCCGCAAGCAGCGTGAGCGCCCCGTCGGACATGGTGAACCCCACCGTCGTGCCCTTCATGGAAAGCAAATCCAGCTGGGATAAAGCGGGAAACGCATCCCACAGATGGGTGGAGCCCGGCAGATACAGCGCACCGTAAAAATCCTGATAAAACTCCGGCTTGAAAATAAACTGCTGCACGATCACCATCAGCAAACTGCCCAGCAAAAACAGGCACAGGTTCACCGCAATGCCGGCAAAGGATACCAGAATATCGTCCCTTTTGAAGTTCTTGTAATTGCGGGGATTCACCGGAACGGGCTTTGCCCAGCCGATGCCGAACAGGAACATGCAGAGGGTGCCGATGGGATCCAGATGATGGAGGGGGTTGAAGGACAGCCTGCCCATCATCCTGGCGGTAGGGTCGCCGCAGCGCCAGGCCACATAGCCATGGGCCATCTCGTGCAGCGTCAGCGCAATCAGCACGGCAGGCAGCTGATAAAGCAGGGAAATAATGGCGCTTCTGTCGCCGTTTATCAGGTCGGAAAGTATACCCAATTTGTCCGCTTCCTTTCATTCATTCGCCATTTTATTATACTATATGTGCCTGAAAAAAACAAGCAAGGACATGACCTTGACATATTATAAGAAAGAAGTATCAAAAATGTTGGAAAATTGACATATATTCAGCGGCTTATCCGATTGATTTTGCTGGGGAAATATGGTACTCTTAACAGTGGATAATTTTGTAATTCTGTGTGCTTTTTTTGAGGCGCATATTTTCATGTGCATCTGGATAGAGGAGGCGTTTTTCCGTATGCGTAAACATCGTTCGCTGTGGCTGATTGCGTTGGTGGCGGTTTTATGTGCCACCATCATTGTAGGCTCCACCTATGCCTACTATACCGACGAAATGCCAACCGATGAAAACATGATCACTTCCGGAGATTTGGAAGTGGCTTTTATGTACCTGGATGAAAACGGTGCATGGAAGAATGCGGAAAACACCACCCTCTTTGCCCATACCGCATGGGAGCCCAATTATGCCGCCATGCGCTATGTGAAGGTACAGAACACCGGGGACATGGCCTTTCAGTATGAACTGAACGTGGTGCCCACGCTGGTGCCGGAAGACGGCGTGAACCTGATGGACGTGATCGACGTTTACTTCGGCGTGGTGGAAAACCCCGGCAGCATTACCCGGGCCAACTTCAAAACCCAGCTCACCAAGGCGGGCACCATGACGGAATTGCTCACCAACGCCCACGGCGCCGGATACGGCCTGCTTCTGCCTGTCAACGGCAGCGGCACCCTGCCCGAAAACACCACCGCCCATACCGGCGAAGTGACGGCCTGCATTGTGCTGCACATGCAGGAAACCGCCGGTAACGAATACATGGGCGCCAATGCCGGCGATGGCTTTAAACTGCAGCTGGTCGCCACCCAGTACACCTGGGAAAACGATGCCTTCGGCAACCTCTTCGCCTCCGATGCAACCTTGCCCGATGTGGAATACGCCACCAGCAAAACCATCGCCGTCACGCCCGATCAAAACGGCTGCGTGCCTTATGACATTGTGTTCGAAAGCGATACCGGCGTCAAGGCCGTTGTGCCCAAGGGCGCTAAAATGGAAGCCGGCGCCCGTCAGCTGATCCTCATCGTTTATCCCAAAGCCAAGTCCGACGCCAACCTTTCCCTTAAGGCCAACGAAGTGGTCACCGCCTGGGAAGTGAAGGTGGAAGGCCTGGCCGATGATAACACCGTACCCGTCCGCTTCGCTTTGCCCGAGGCCATGCAAAAGGGCCTGAACATCGGCAATTACGCCCTCTACCATGTGGAAAACGGCCTTTCCGTACCCATGACCCGTGTGGAAGAAATCACCGCCGAATCCGCCCATAACTCCTTCACCTACAACCCCGCCACCGGTGATATGGGCCTTGCCATAGCCACCTTCAGCGAAGTGGCGATTGTGTCCAACGAGGAAAATGCCTGGAACGGCGAATTTGATTATACTTGGTATACCAATGCAGTGATGCCTCTTGATGGAGAAACTGTTGCTGAATATACCATCGCCAACGCGGACCAGCTGGCCGCCTTTGGTGCTATTGTGGGTGGGATGGCGAAGGATAAGAACGGAACCGTGATTGCACAGGATTCCTTCGCTGGCAAAACCGTCAAGCTGATTGCCGATATCAATCTGGGGGATAAGGAAAGCGAAAACAAATCCAACATCATCTTCTATCCCATCGGCTATAACAGTAGCGATAGTAAGTATGAAAAGACCGGTGTTGCCGTCACCACTGGCTTCTATACCTTCGAAGGCACCTTCGACGGCAACGGCCACACCATTTCCAGTTTCTATCAGAACACATGGGAAATGAAGGGCGACAATAACTATTATGACGCCACGCTGCAGTATTATCGGGACGGCATGGGGCTGTTTGGCAAGGTGTACGGCGGCACCGTCAAGAACCTTACCGTGAGCAATTTCTCCTCCGATGGTGAGTACACCACCACCGGTGTCATCGCCGCTTATGCGGACGGCGCCACCTTCGAAAACATCGCCGTCACCAACTGCAACCCCCGTGTTTACAACATCGGCAACGGCGGCATCGTGGGCTGCGTGGGCTGGTACGCCGAGGAAGCAAATCTGAAGACCACCTTCACCAACATCACCGTGGATAACTCCAACAAGATCTCTGCCCTGTGGGGCTCCTATGACGTGGCCTGCGGCGGCATTGTGGGCCAGTATTACCCCACCAGCGGCCAGACCTCTGCAGGCGAGCCCAAGAACGCTGGCATTGATTTTGTTAACTGCCATGTGTCCGCTCAGATGGACGTATACAACGATGTCTGCGGCAACTACCAGTACTATGCCTACCGCTATGCCGGCATGATGATCGGTTCCATTCGGGAGAATACCACCAATGATGATGGCAAGACCATCCCCGACATGACCGGTATTTCTGCCACCGGATGTACCGTGAACTATGGCGATTGGAACGATTACTACTACTGCGAATTTGAAAAGAACGGCCATCCCAGCTACTCCGGCCCGGATGACTACAAATTCAGCCGTGTACCCCATTCCGAACTGAACTTCACCGACTCCAATGGCAACGGCCTTGTGGATGCCGATGAACGCACTTCCGTCACCGGCTGTAAGCACGATCATACCGATGCTGAAAACAACAAGGCCATTTACTTGCCCTTCCATCAGCTGTTCACCGGCTATGGCTGGGGCGTGAACAGCATTGGGCTGGAAAAGTATAGCGGCATTGTGACGAACCTGGACATCACCGAAGGCGATCAGGAAGAATCCGTTGAAAAGTTCGAAGGCAAAGTCACAGAATTGTCGAACAATACGGAATACAAGCTTGGTGATATCTTCTGTTTCGTTAATAATGGAGTTGAACTTGTTCCCGGCGCATTGACTGTGTCCATTAACAATTTGACTGAAAACAACCCCGTATCCATTGAATTTATTCGAGGAAAATTTAATTGGGAAGACGGTACTGTGAAGTTTACTGGTGTCGGAAATATCCAGCTGATCATTCAGGATTACTACTTCTGCACGCCTACCACGATCATCGTGAACATTAAGGATAAAGAAGCTACAGAAAAGTTCGAAACCAAGTTCACTGGTGATTTCCTGTACCGTGTGGGTAATCAGAATGCTGTGAAGTTGGATTCCTTGTTCCAGACCAAGGCAGATGTGACGATTGGCGACAATGTGTCTGTGATGATTGAAGCTGTAAATGGCACCAACGCTTCCGGCACTTACACCCCCAATGCCACCTGGACGAACGGAACCATCCAGTTCAGCGGCACCGGCGTGGTGAAGGTGACCATCACGGATAACGATTACTGCAAGCCCACCGAGCTGTATCTGGAAGTGGTGGATGCTACAAATCTCACCAGTGCAACTGGCACAACTACTGGCGGCAACTTCGTGCTGCTGTGTGATGTGAATACCACCAGTTATGTGAACTACTGGAACTGTACGCTGTACGGCAACGGCTTCACCTATTCTTTGAATGGTGCGCCTACTGCGTACAACTCCAAGCAGGGCAAGGGCGTTATCATTACAAAGAATTCCACACTGGATAATCTGGTGATTGTTGGCGATGTGTATACTGCCTACGGCGCATATACTAATCAGGATTATTACAACACAGCCATTGATGTTACGGGAGACATGATTATCCAGAATTGTTACATTTCTGGTTGTGCGGCACCGGTGAGGGCTCGCAACAATGTTACAATAAAGGACACCACCTTGTATGGCGGTGCAGTGGGGAATCTGATTGTCGAAAGTGGTACTGTTACTCTGGAAAATGTTACGACAGCAAACTTTGATGATGGCAGGAAAGTGGTCGGTATGGGTATTGTTATTCATCCTGATGCAACGGAATCTGCCAAGCTGGTGCTGAATGGAACACTGACACAGTACAATTTCATCAGTGAATCCAAGGTGCCTACTGATACATATGCAAAGAATATTCATACTTCAATGTTTGGCTCTTCCTGCAGCAAATATCATTTTGGCACCAGCCCTAATCGTTATGTGAATACAGGCATTGTTTCCTTGATGGCGCTCTTCAATGCGGAGGATATCACGGATAATGCAAATACCGGCTATGCAGGAACAGCAGTAACAGAAAGTGGCGTGAATGGTTACGTTTATAGTCAACCTAACACGAGCGGTTCTGTGAATAACGGCTATGACAAGGAAAACGATCCGCATGTTGCCACCACTCAGGGTGCTGTGCCGCCCAGCTACAGTTTTGATTACACCGACAAGAACTATGTGGCCAAGACGGATGGCAGCAATGACTACTGCTACGAAGAGAATGGCAAGGTCAACATTTCCATGGACGAAGGCGATACCTTCAATTGGGATACTTCCATTCTGACGATTGGTAAGGGCATCACGAATTACACCGTCTCCATGAATGGCACAGATTATACAGGTAAATCGATTGCCTTCGACACAGCCGGAGATTACGAAGTAAAGTATACCTATACCGATCCAAACAACTTCAAGTTGGATGAGAACGGAAACATCACCACTTACAGCAAGACCTATACCAAGACGGTCAATATCACTGTGGCGGTGGTTGAAGCGGCTACCAAGCATGCGGAATTTGCCTTCGGAAGCAGCAACACGGCATCCACTACGGTAACCATCGGGAACAATACCTATGTGATGCCCAATGTGTCTGCAACCAGCTCCACCATTGGCAGCACAACGGTGGATGGGCAGACGATCTACTATCCTATTGTGGAAATTGTCATGTCGGATGGCAGTACTTCGCATTACAGTGGATGGTATGCCTACTTCCCGGTGTTCAGCGGTGCAGTGACAATTACTGACTATGCGGATAACGGCACGGGTGATAAAATGACTCCCTACAACGGCAGCACAACAACCATGCCCAGCGGGTTATCTGTTGTGGGGGATGCAAAAACGCTCTTCAAGTATCAATCAGGATCAAATGCAGGTGAAACCCCGGTTGTAAAGAACAATATACTGGTGTACTCTTCTGCGAAGATTGAAGCTAAACGCAGTGAATACAATACGGTCGTTCCATACAGCTATACGGATAATGCGGGAGCTACATATTATTACTATATTGGTTATCATGCACCGAAGCAGAGTTATACTAGTTGCGTCACTCCTGACACCTTGGTCACGCTGGCGGATGGCAGCAAGAAGGAAATTCAGAATGTGAATTACGAAGATCAGCTGCTGGTGTGGGACTTCTATAAGGGTGAATACGCGGCTGTGCCGGCATCCATCATCAGCAATCATGGGTATGCCAATAACAAGGTGATTGCCCTGACGTTCAGCGATGGAACAGAAGTGAAAGCAGTGAATATGCATACTTTCATGGATGCTACGCTGAACAAGATGGTGCTGATCGATGATACGAATGTGCAGGATTATGTGGGCCATAGCTTTGTGAAGGCAAACGGCGACGGGTATACTTCGGTGGAACTGGTGGAATACAAGGTGACCGAAGAATACATCGAAGCATGGGGTGTGCTGACGGCTGTGCACTACAATGCGATGGTGGAAGATATGTTCTCCATTGCCGGTTCTGCAGAAGAAATGAAGGCCATCAGCTACTTCGAAATTGGCGAAGGCATGAAGTATGACGAACAGCAGATGCAGGCGGATATTGAAAAGTATGGCCTGTACAGCTACGAAGAATTTGCGGATTGCCTGACGGAAGAACAGTTTGAAGCACTTGGTGTGAAATACATGAAGGTTTCTGTGTGCAAGGGTCTTATCACCCGGGATTACATCATGGAACTGATCAATACCTACATCAAGTAAAACAAAACAAGAACCGCCCTGCATGGCTGGAAACGGCTGTGCAGGGCGGTTTGTTGTGGCTGTGAAAAGAGGAGTGGGGAAGGGCGGGAAAAGGCGTTGGGAAGCGGCGTATGGGGCCGGGAATGGGCTGGAGGGCAGGGAAAGGTTTGGGTGAGGGAAAGGGTGAAATAGAGCCTGCTGTAAGGCGCTTCTTAGTGGTTGGGTCAAGGTGGGGACAAGGATGTGACGGAAGGCCTGGAGAAGGATAAAAAGGGCATGAAAAAAGCTGCCGCATGCTTTCGCACACGGCAGCAGGTTATGTTATGGAAGGAATTATTCGAAGGTGTAGGAGAAGGTGCCAATGGTTTCATAGTGGCCGGTTTCTTCATTTTCAGAGTTGTTTTGAGATTCGGCCTTGGGAACGGTTTCGTAGATGCGGAGTTCAACAGTCATCGTGGTGCCGGAGAGGGCGGGGTTATTTGCGTAAGCACCGCACTGGAACTTCTGGATGGGGGTAACCAACTGATGATAGAAAAGGAAAATTTCTTGATTTACGAGATCGGCAGCAACACCACCGAGGAGACGAATTTCTTCGCCTGCTTTCACGGCATTGGGGTTAGAGAAGGCAAGCCAAGATTCACTCCAGAAATCGTATTGACCAGCAAGCGTTACATCGCCAGCGTAAATATCCTTATCAAAGGTGACAACGAAGTCGGCGTGCCACATCAGGTAGGGATCTTCCAGTACATCCAGATTGTAGGAAGGATCGGGGGTTTCAGTGGTGTAGAATGTGTAGGCGGTTTCCAGTTCGGTAGGAGCGCCATTGGCCTTGATTTCTTCCAGATCGCTCTTAATCACAACGGCGGAAGGCAGATAAGCATAATCCGCGTTGGCATCGTAATCCTCGGCTCCGAAACCGTCCACTTCAGCAGTGTACTGCTTTGCTTCAAGCTGGATAGCAAAGCCGTTGCTGACGCTCAGGTTCTGATATTCGTTGCCGGCGGATTCCTGCATATGCAGAACGATGCAATACTGGGCATTTTCCACATCGTAGGTGCCTTCAGCGGGAAGTACAAAGTTTGCCGCACGTTCGCCTTCGGCAGGGATAAGGATGCCACCTTCGAAAGCGTGTTCGTTGTTGCGAACCATTTCGCCGATGGTTTTTACTTTGTTGCCGGCAGCAGCACGCACTTCGGCGATATTGCTGTATTCGGCAGCGGGAACAACATATACTTCGATGACGTCTTCAAGGAAGAAAAGCTGTTCTTCGTAAGGAGTGAAGACAAAGTCGTCCGCGTTGGAACCGGTGAGCTCGCCCAGCACAGCAGAAGGCTTCACATTCAGACAATATTCGAATGCAAGGTTGCCGATGTTGGAAACGTTCAGGTAGCGGATTTCGGTGTAACCGGGTTCCCAATGCTTGGAATTGAAAATCTCACCCTGAGAAGCATCGGACCAAACGGTGTTCTCGCCATCATATTCGATGGCATAGCCCAAGCCGGCCTTCAAAGTGCCGGACTGGATAATGTTGCTGCTGCTTTCCACGCTATCCGTGAACCAGGCGAAGGTGCCGCCGATGGCAGTGGCGAAAACGGCCACGATCAGCAGGGCAACCAGCAGAGTGCGGTTGTACTTTTTCATAGAAGAAGTCCTTCCTTTCCTATGGGTATACTGATAATATTCTACATATACATTATATAGTGGAAAGAAGATGAAGTCAATCATTTGGACGGGAGAAAAAATGACAAATCAAGGAAATTCAGTGTAAAAATTATTTCATTTTTGTAATATGTGCGGACAAGGAAGAAGAAAAGAAAAATGCCCGGTAAAAACCGGGCGGGAAAGCGATGAAATCAGGGCTTGACAGTGACCTGATATTGGGTGGAAGAAGTGGGGGTAACGGTGCCTTTGCAATGGTCGAAGAGAATATCGCCGGTGGTGGGGGTGGCAGTGCAGCCGGCGGAAAGGATGACCTCCTGGAAGGAACCGTGGCCGGAAAAGGACAGGGCGTTTTGAAAGATGACGCCGTCCAGTTCAATATCGTAGCCGGACAGGGTGGTGTTGGCGATCTTTGCATCGGTGCCCATGGCGAAGATGCGGACGCCGTTGGGCAACGTTTCGGGCAGGGTGTATTGGCCGTTTTCCAGGCCGATGCAGGTATCATATTCGCCGGCGGCAACGTTAATGGCTTCATCCAGCTGAACCTGGGAGGAAACGAAGAGGACCGTCTGCCAGGGGTTATGGTTCTGGCCGTAGGTGGCCAGCATGGCTTCTTCGGCGTTTTCAAAGACGATGGCCTGGGAAGCGTCGGTGGCAACGAGGATGTTGAAGGCATCGCTTTGGCCCAGGGCGAGAACGGTGTCTTCGCTGCGGTAAACGTACTGAGTGCCGTCCTGGCTGACGTTGGGGGAGACGGTGTATCCCAGCAGGCAGGGGGTGGTGGTTTTGCCGGCGGGCAGCTGAGCAGAATACGTGGCGTAATAGATGACGTAATCAGCGCCGTTGATGGAAACGCCGGTGATGGGTTCATCTTCCCAGGCCCATTGGGCCGTGTTCTTTTCCAGCGTGGCCAGGGGAAGCGTGCCGACGGCAGGAACAGCCACATATGTGCGGACGTAGGCGGTGAGTGAACCGATGTTTTCCACGGTGACAATCTTATTGACGGGCACGGCGGGGTAAATCGTCTGGCCCTGGGTGTAGGGCTTGCAGGCAGCAGGGTCCTGGGCGTCATATACGTCGTATTCATGCTGCAGGATGCTCAGCTCGCCGGAAGCTGCCCGGCCGTAGCCTTCCACGCTGTCGGTGAAGTAGGCAACGGTGCCGGAAACGGCTGCAAGCGTGGCCAGCAGGGCGATGATGATCAGCACAGTTTTTTTCATCGGCTTTCCTTCCTCTCAAGAGATGGGGTGGGGCGAAGGTTAATTCTGCTGCGCAGGGGTAGCGCCGGGTTCGTAATTGGCGTCAAAGCGCAGGATGAAGTTCATCTTCATGGTTTTGTTTTCGTATTCGTTGGTGGCATTTTCATCCATGTGGATGGCCAGGGCCAGGTATTGCTCGGTGCCGTCGATGGGAAGGGGCTGCTCGTTCCACAGAATGTGGGCGCCTTCCGTCAGCACGCTGTAGGCAGTGCCGGCTTGCTGCACATATTCTGCCCAGTTGGCGGGATGCTGGTTTTGCCTGTCGGTGAGCAGATCCCGGGAGAGGACGGCGTAGCGGAGGGTATCGTCAAAGGCGGTTTCCTGCACGTTCAGGGAAACGGTGCAGTTGACGGGGAACGCTTCGTTGTTTTGCAGCTTGAGGTAAATGATCTCCGTGCGGCCGGGGCACCATTTGGAAGCGCCGGTAAAGTTGCCGGCGGAAAAGATGTCCTTGTAGCCGGCGCTGATATCGTTGCTGTGGATGTACCGGACGGATACATTATAGCTATTGCTGTCCGTCAGCGCCAGCTTTTCGTCGTCATAGGTAACGCCGGTGGCAAAGGTGCCGCTGAGCGCAGCAATGCCTACCGCCAGCACAGCGACGGCAATCACCAGACACAGCCGTTTGCTTTTTTTTGTCATATCGATACGCCTCCGTTTATGGATGGTGCTATGAAAAATGCAGACTAATACACTATTTATTCATACTTCATCATTATAACACTACATATTGTAAAAAGCAATTGCGATATACCATATTTTAGAAGATTTATTTTCATAAAAAGGGCCACTCGCCCGGCAAAGGCGGATTTTGAACTTTCAACATGCTATCTCTTGTCAATCAATGGGTTTTGTGATAAAATAACTTGTTCCCTTATACACAAAAGGAAACGTAGGAGATGAGCAGCAATGATTCATATTTATCTGGACGCCATGGGCGGTGACGAAGCGCCCCGGTGTACGGTGGAAGGGGCAAAGGAAGCCCTGAAGCTGAATGAGAACCTGAAGATCACACTGTCCGGCCCGGTGGGCGTTTTGCAGCCTATGCTGGAGGACGAAAGCTTTGCCGGCATCCGGGACCGCGTGGTGATTGACGATACCAACGAAATCATCACCAACCACGACGCCCCTGTAATGGCCGTGCGGCAGAAGAAGGATTCTGCCCAGGTGAAGGGCATGCTGGCAGTGAAAAACGGGGAAGCGGATGGCTTTGTATCCGCCGGTTCCACCGGGGCCACGCTGGCCGGCGGCATGTTCCGGCTGGGCCGCATTGAGGGCGTGGACCGGCCTGCGCTGGCGCCTTTGCTGCCCAACGGCAAGGGCTATTTCTGCCTGATTGACTGCGGCGCCAATGTGGACTGCCTGCCCCAGTACCTGCCCCAGTTCGGCATTATGGGCAGTGCCTATATGAAGTGCGTACAGGGCATGGAAAACCCCAGGGTGGGCATGGTGAACATCGGTGCCGAAGCGGAAAAGGGCAACGAAATGGCCAAGGCCGCCTTCCCCCTGATGGAGAAAGCGCCCTTCAACTTTGTGGGCAATGTGGAAGGCCGGGATATCACCAATGACGTGGCGGATGTGGTGGTATCGGACGGCTTCTCCGGCAACCTGATCCTCAAGTTCATGGAGGGTGTTGCCGGCACGCTGATGGGCATCATCAAAAAAGAAATGTATGCCGATTTGCGGGGCAAGATTGGCGGACTGATCGCCAAGCCCGCTTTCCGCCGGGTGAAAAAGCTGATGGACTACACCGAAGTGGGCGGCGCGCCCCTCCTTGGCGTCAAGGGTGTGGTGGTGAAGGCCCACGGCTCCAGCAACGCACATGCCATCGCCTGCGCTATCCGCCAGGCGGTGATCATGAAAGAAAACCGTGTGGTGGAAACCATCGCACAGGAAATTGAAAAGCAGATCAAAGCCAATGAAAATGCTTGAAAAGCAAGGAGGAAACAACCATGGTATTTGAAAAGGTAGCCGGCATGATTGCCAAGCAGCTGCGCATTGACGTGAGCGAAGTGACCGCCGATAAGCGGCTGGTGGAAGATTTGAAAGCCGACAGCGCCAACGTGATGGTCATGATCATGGACTTGGAAGACGCTTTTGACATGATGGTGGACGATACCGCCATCAACACCCTCAAGACCGTGGGCGACGTGGTCAAGTACATCGAAGATCATCAATAAGGCAAAGCGCATCAGCTTCGGGGCCACAAAACGGCTCCGGAGCTGATGCTATGAGGAAACGGAAATGACGGATCTTTCCAAACTGGAAAAAACCCTTGGATACGCCTTCAAAAACCGGCAATACCTCCTCACTGCCCTGACCCACCCTTCCATGGGCGGCGAACACAACCAGCGGCTGGAGTTTCTGGGGGATGCGGTGCTGGAAATGTGCGTGAGTGAAAAAATCTACCACGCCCATCCGGAAATGAAGGAAGGCGCCATGACCCGCCTGCGGCAGAAGCTGGTGCGGGAAGGGAAGCTGGCGGAAGTGGCCGGAAAAATGCGCCTTGGCCAATACCTGATCATGGACCGGGGATGCGAATCAGGCGGCGGCAGGGAAAACCCTTCCGTGCTGTGCGATGCGTTTGAAGCGGTGCTGGCGGCGGTGTACCTGGACGGGGGCATGGAACCGGCAAAAAAAATCGTGACGATGTTCATCGGCGATTGTACCGAAAAGGATGAAATGGACGCCAAATCCGCCTTGCAGGAATACCTGCAGGGGAAAAAGCGTCCGTTGCCCGATTACCAGGTGGTGGGGGAAGAAGGATTGCCCCACGAAAGGGTATTTACGGTATCCGTCGTGCTCTGCGGCCAGGAAATTGCCCGGGGCAGCGGCACCAGCAAAAAACGGGCGGAGCAGAACGCGGCCATGGCCGCCCTGCAAAAGATCAAACACTTGGGGGAAAAAGCATAAATGCGGCTGAAAAAGCTGGAGATTCACGGGTTCAAGTCCTTTGCGGACAGAACGGAGATCGTCTTTCATGAAGGCATCACCGGCATTGTGGGGCCCAACGGCTCGGGCAAGAGCAACATCGGCGACGCCATGCGCTGGGTGCTGGGCGAACAAAGCGCCAGAGTGCTGCGCGGTACCCGCATGGAAGATATCATTTTCAACGGAACGGCAAAGCGGAAACAGGCCTCCTATTGCGAGGTTTCCTTGGTGTTCGATAATGAAGACGGCGCACTGAAAAGCAATTTTGCTGAGGTAATGGTCACGCGGCGGGTTTACCGCAATGGCGACAGTGAATATTACCTGAACAAAACGGCATGCCGCCTGAAGGATATTCTGGAACTGTTCCGGGATACCGGTATCGGCAAGGAAGGCTATTCCCTGATCGGCCAGGGGCGCATTGACGAAATTCTTTCCGTCAAGAGTGAAGACCGCCGTCAGGTGTTTGAAGAAGCCGCCGGCGTGATGACCTTCCGCGTGCGCAAGGAAGAAGCGGAACGCAAACTGGCCAGGACCCGGGAAAACCTGAGCCGTGTGAATGATATCCTGGCGGAACTGGAAGCCCGGGTGGGCCCTTTGGAGAGCCAGGCGGAAACGGCCCGGGAATACATTGAACTGGCCCAGCGGCTGAAGGAGCTGGAAATCAACATCTTCCTCATCCGCCACGACAAAGTAAAAGAAAAAATTGCCGCCCTGACCCAGACGCTGGAAGGCTTGCGGGATATTCTTGTGCACCACGAAGCCCGGCTGAACGAAAGCGCAGCCGAGCGTGAAAAGGTGGCGGAAGCCATTTCCATTGTGGAAGGGGAATTGGCATCCGCCCGTCAGGAACATCTTGCCTGCAACGATGCTTTGCACGAAGCCAGGGTGGAAAAAGAACGCACCGACAACCAGATCCTTTCCCTGCGGGAAACCCTGGAGCGGCTGAAGGGGGAACAGAAAAACACCACCGAACGCCGGGAAAACCTGCAGAAGCTGTTTGACCAGGGAGAACAGGATACCAAGGAAAGCGACCTGGCCCTGAAAAATGCCCGGGAGGAAATGGAAAAAGAGCAGGCCCGGCTGGATGCATACCTGGAAAAGGCTCAGGCCAGGGAAGAAGAACTGGACGAACACAAGCAGAACATTCTGCTGGCGGTGAACCGGCTTTCCGATGCCAGGAACCAGCAGGCGCGCCAGCAGGCCATCTGTGCCCAGATGAAAAAACGGCTGGAGGAAATCTGCGCCGGCATTTCCGAAAGCGAAGAAAAGCAGCAGGAAGCCGTGCAGCAGCTGCGCTCCGCCCAAAAGCAGGCCGCCGAAGTGGAGAAGGGCCTGCAGATGCTGAAAGATGACGCGGCCCTTTGTGAAGGCAACCTGCGTGCCCTGACCCAGGAAACCCAGGAAAAAGCGGAAAAAGCGCAGAACCTGAACCTGCAGTACCAGCAGAACATTTCCCGCCTGAAGCTGATGGACGAAATGAGCCGGGAAATGGAAGGCTACAACCAGGCCGTGCGCCGGGCCCTCCAGTATGCCCAGGGGGACAACAGCGTCCGGGGTGTGGTGGCCAGGCTGATGCAGGTGCCCAAGGAACTGGAAACCGCCATCGACATGGTGCTGGGCGGTGCTTTGCAGAACATTGTGACCACCGATGAAAACGCTGCCAAGCGGATCATCGATTATTTGCGCAACAACAAGCTGGGCCGGGCCACTTTCCTGCCCATGACCAGCGTGAAGGGCCGTGTGCTCAATAACGAAGAGCGGAAGCTGCTTTCCATGCCCGGCTGCATCGGCGTGGCCAGCGAACTGATTTCCTTTGCCCCCGAATACCGGGGCGTGATGGAAAACCTGCTGGGCCGCACTGTGATCGCCAAAGACCTGGAAAGCGGTATTCCCATCATGCGGGCGGGGCACCATGCCTTCCGCCTGGTGACGCTGACGGGGGATGTTATGCACTCCGGCGGCTCCATGACCGGCGGTACCGCCCAGCGCAGTGCGGTCAGCCTGCTGGGCCGTGAACGCGAAATGACCGAACTGAAAAAGACGCTGGAAGACCAGAAAAAGACGCTGGTTTCCCTGCGGGATGAACTGACAAAAATGCAGGCGGACCGGGAAGAACTCAAGCGCCTGCGCAACGAGGCCATGGAGCGGGTGCATCAGGAAGAAATCGGCGTGGCCCGCGAACAGGAACGCGTGTTCAACGCCAAGGCGGAACTGAACGCCGCTGCCCAGGCTCTGGAACGCACCCTGGCCGCCCGGGACCAGCTGACCGAAGGCATTGAAGAAATCGAGCGGGATCTGCGGTCCGTACAGGAGCAGACGGAAAACGAAGCGGTGGACCGGGAAGCCATGGACCAGAAAACCGAAGTGCTGCAAAAGGCACTGGTATCTGCCCGCGAAGAAGCGGACAGGCAGCGTGAACTGGTGTCGGCACTGCGGCTGAAGTATGCCGAGCTTTCTCATGCGCTGGATACCCTGCGCCGGGATAAGGCGCGCCAGGATCAGGAACTGTCCGCCATGGCAGGTACGCTGCAGCGGCTTTCCTGGGAACTGGAAGAAAAAGAACAGCTGCTTGCGCAGCTGGAAGAAAAGGCACAGGCCCAGGAAACGGCCTGCCGGGATCTGGAAAGTGCTCTGTCCCTGCGGCAGAAGCAGGTGGACGTGCTGGAAGAAAAGCGCCAGGAGAAAGTGGCCCAGGAGCGCAGCCTGGTATCCCTTGGCGACGAACTGCACAAAACCTATGATGAAGATACCCAGAAGCTGCATAAGGCTGAGCTTGCCTATGACCGTGCGGAAAATGACCTGCGGGTGATGACGGAGCATATCTTCAACAGCTATGAGCTCACCTACGCCATGGCGGAAGAAATGCGCAGCGACGAGCCTTTCGAACTGACCCACGGCGAAAGGGAAGCGGCTTCCCTGCGCGGACGCATCCGGGCCATGGGCACGGTGAACGTGAATGCCATCGAAGAGTATGCCGACGTGAAGGCGCGCTTTGATGAAATGACCACCCAGCAGCAGGACCTGGACAAAGCCCAGGTGGACCTGCAGCAGCTGATCGAGCGGCTGCTGGGGCAGATGGAAAAGCAGTTTGTGGTGGAATTTGCCAAGATCGGCCAGTATTTCCAGGAAACCTTTGCCCGTCTCTTTGGCGGCGGCCAGGCGGAACTGAAACTGACCGACCCGGACGATGCCCTCAACTGCGGCATCGAGATCATTGCCCAGCCTCCGGGAAAGAAGCTGCAGCTTTTGAGCCTGCTTTCCGGCGGCGAGCGCGCATTGACGGCCATTGCCATCATTTTTCCTATGCTGAAACTCAAGCCCACGCCTTTCTGCGTGCTGGACGAAGTGGAAGCGGCACTGGACGAAGCCAACATCGGCTACTTTGCCGATTACCTGGCGGAATACGCCAAAACCACCCAGTTCGTGGTGGTTACGCACCGGAAGGGCACCATGGAACGGTGCGACTCCCTGTATGGCGTGGCCATGCAGGAAAGGGGTATCTCCGGCATGATGTCGGTGAACCTGCAGGATTATGAATAAAGGAGGCTGACCGTATGGGATTTTTTCAGCGGTTGAAGCAGGGCCTGACCAAAACAAGAGGCGGGCTGACCAATAAGGTGGACGAACTGGTAAAGAACACCCGCATGATCGACGAAGATTTTTATGAAGAACTGACGGATATCCTGATCCTGGCAGACGTGGGCGTTGCCGCCACCACCGAAATCATCGAAAAACTGCAGCAGGAAGTGGACAAGCGTGGCGTGAAGGACGCCGAAACCGCCAAGGAAATTTTCAAGCAGATCCTGGTGGAAGAAATGAACATTCCTAGGCCTCCGCTTAAGTGGCCCATGGTGATGTTTGTGGTGGGGGTCAACGGCGTTGGCAAAACCACCACCATCGGCAAAATGGCCCTGCGTTTCCAGGAAATCGGCCGGAGCGTGATGCTGGCCGCTGCCGATACCTTCCGTGCCGCTGCCGACGAACAGCTGGCCGTGTGGGCGGAACGGGCCAATGTGCCGATCATTCGCCATCAGGAGGGCGGCGACCCCGCTGCCGTGGTGTTTGATGCCGTGCAGGCTGCCAAGGCAAGAAAAACGGACCTGCTCATCGTGGATACCGCAGGCCGGCTGCACAACAAAAAGAACCTGATGGACGAGCTTTCCAAAATGCGCCGCATCATTGACCGGGAATACCCCGAAGCCAATGTGCGCTGCATGCTGGTGCTGGACGCCACCACCGGCCAGAACGGCATTCAGCAGGCCAAGCAGTTCAAGGAAGCGGCGGATATCGGCGGCATTGTGATCACCAAGCTGGACGGCACCGCCAAGGGCGGCGTGGCCATCGCCATCCGCAAGGAACTGAACGTGCCGGTGTGGTACATCGGCGTAGGGGAAGGGATCGACGATCTGCAGGCCTTTGACGCCAAGGAGTTTGTGGAAGCCCTGTTCTGATTCATAAGTAAAGGAAGTAAAGAAAAATCCATGCGCTGGTTTGGCAAGAAACCCATGTTTACCGACGGGGAAGTGGACCTGGTTTTATCCAACGAGGATGTATCCGATGCCGTTTGCGGCATTGTGGACGGGTTCACGTTCTATATGTACAAGGCAAAAACCCGGCATTACATGGGCTATGTGAGCCTGCGCCTGGGGGAAAGCGGCGGGCTGTATTACCTGGGCCACATCGGTTACCGGGTGGAGAAGGAATACCGGGGAAGGCACCTGGCGGAAAGGGCATGCAGGATGATGCTGCCCCTGATCAGAAGGCTGGGCATCCATTCCCTGGTGATCACCACCAATGTGGAAAATACCCCTTCCCGCAAAACGGCGGAGCGCCTTGGCTGCACGCTGGAAAGCATTGTGCCCGTTCCTGCGGAATATCGGGCCATCTGTGCGGGGGCGCCTTATAAATGCCGCTATATCTGGCATATTACCTGAACGCATGCCCCGGGCAAAAAGACATATACTAACAATGGCTGAAACTGCCATGAAAGGAGGCCGGAAACCAATGATGCTGACGGCAAACGGTGCACAGGTGTACTGCGAACAGACGGGTGAGGGCAGGGACGTGCTGCTGCTCCACGGCTGGGGCTGCACTACGGAGCACTTCAGGCCCATCATCAGCGATTTGCAAAGCGATTTCCGCCTGACGGTGATCGATTTTCCCGGCCATGGCAAAAGCGGCCGGCCTCCGCAGCCCTGGGGTGTGGGGGACTATGCCCGGTGCGTGGAGGAGGTTTTGCAGCAGCTGGAGATCAAAAAATGCTGCATCATTGCCCATTCCTTCGGCGGCCGGGTTACGCTGCATCTGGCGGCGAACAAGCCGGAGATGGTGGAAAAAGTGGTGCTGACAGGCTGTGCCGGCCTGAAAAAGCCCCAGACGGAAGAACAGAAAAAGCGGAGCCGGGCTTTCCAGAAGAAAAAGCAGCTTTTGCAGGGCATGGCAAAGGTGCCGCTGATTGGCGCCTTGGCGGAAAAGGCCATGGAAAAGCTGCGGAAAAAGTATGGCTCTGCCGACTATAATGCGCTGGATGCCCAAATGCGGCAAACGTTTGTGAAGGTGATCAGCGAAGATTTGGCGCCGCTGCTTCCCCGTATTCAGGCGTCCGCCCTGCTCATCTGGGGGGAAAAGGACCAGGATACGCCCCTGTGGATGGGCCAGAAGATGGAAAAAGAAATGCGGGATGCGGGCCTTGTGGTGTTTGAAAATGATGATCATTTCGCATACCTTCGCCAGTGGCCCCGTTTCGTAAAAATCGTACGGGCATTTTTGTGAGAGAGGAAGACCGGTTATGGATAACCTGGTGAATATTTTGCTGGCTTTGCAGGCACCTGTGGCCATGCTGCTTGTTTCCCGGCAGCTGATGCACTATTTCCAGCTGGAAAGCTATCAGTTTCAGGGCTATTTCCGCACGCTGTGGCGGCAGAAGAAAAAGGTGCTTTTGCCGCTGCTGCTTTTGACGGCGGTACACATTGCCGCCTGTCTGATTTCTTCCTACTACATCGGCCTGGCCGGTGATATCCGGGTGGAAGACGGAAAAACAAAGCAGGCCCTTTATGCGCTGATCGCCTTCCTGCTGGTGGCGGTGTTTGCGTTTTTCATGCGCTGGAACGCCAAGAAAGCGCCGGCCAAAAAGGCGTTTGTGGTCACGGCCCGGGTGAAGCGGCTGTATGTGATCCACTTTTTTGTGGTGGTTGGCCTTGGGCTGATGATCGGCCTGACGCCTGCCTCGACGTTGACGATGGTGCTTCTGTTTGTGTATCCCATGCTGCTGCCTTTTGTGGTGGCATTGTCCGCGTTGCTGGCGCTGCCGGTGGAAAAGATGATTTTCCGCCTGTATTTCAAGGATGCGGAAAAGAAACTGCTGGCCAACGCCGGGCTGATCCGCATCGGCATTACCGGCAGCTACGGCAAAACCAGCACCAAGTTTGTGCTGAACACCATTTTGTCCCAGAAATACAATGTGCTGTGCACGCCGGCATCCTTCAACACCCCCATGGGGGTAACGCGGATCGTCCGGGAGCGCCTGCAGCCCTCCCATCAGGTGTTCATTGGTGAAATGGGCGCCCGGCACGTGGGAGAAATCAAGGAGCTTTCCAGCCTGGTGCATCCTGAAATTGGTATTCTTACCGCGGTGGGGCCTCAGCACCTGGATACCTTCCGCACCATCGAGCGCATTGAAAAAACCAAGTATGAATTGATCGAAGCCTTGCCCCGGGACGGTTTTGCAGTGTTTGTGGACGACGGGGATATCGTGACCCGGCTGTACGAAAAAACGGAAAAGCCCAAGTGCCTGGTGGGCAGGGAAGGAACCGAAGTGTGGGCGGAAAACGTGCAGGTATCCGCCACCGGTTCTTCCTTCCTGCTGTGCTTCAAGGATGGGGAAAAGATCCCCTGCGAAACCCGGATGCTGGGAGAACATAATATTCTCAATATCCTCACCGCTGCCGCTGTTGCACGGCATCTGAAGCTGACCTCTGCCCAGATCGCAAGGGGCATTGCCGCCCTGCAGCCGGTGGAACATCGTTTGCAGCTGCTTAAAAGTGCCGGCGGCGTGACGGTGATCGACGATGCGTTCAACACCAACCCCCGCTCCGCCAAGAAGGCGCTGGATGTATTGAAGGCCTTCCCCGGCCGGCGCATCATTGTGACCCCCGGCATGGTGGAACTGGGCGCGGAGGAAGAAAAGTACAACGAAGAGTTCGGCGCTTACATGGCCGATTGTGTGGATATTGCGGTGCTGGTGGGCAAAAAGCATACGGCGCCCATCGTGAAGGGGCTGAAGGAAAAGGGCTTTGCCGCGGAGAATATCCATGTGGTGAATTCCCTGGACGAAGCCATCCGCCTGAACGGAACCATGCTGAAAGCAGGCGACGTGGTGATGTATGAAAACGACCTGCCCGACCATTATAACGAGGGCTGAGGGGAGAAAAGAAATGAGCAAAATTCAGCTGGGTGTCATTTACGGCAGCCGTACCTGTGAACATGAAGTGTCCATCATCAGTGCTGTGCAGCTGATGAAAAATGCCGATCCCGAAAAGTACGATGTGATCCCCATTTATGTGAGCCAGAAGGGCGAATGGTTTACCGGCAGTGCGCTGCTGGATATGAAAACCTATACCCCTTTTGATCCTTTCAACAAAGGCATTCTTCCTGTCCGGCTGGATATGACCGCCGGCAGCGGCGCGCTGATCCGCTTTGTGCCCCCCAAGGGCCTGTTTGGCGGCGGCAAGGAAGAAGTGGTGGCCAGGCTGGATGTAGTGATCCCGGTGCTGCATGGCATGCACGGGGAAGACGGCTCTGTGCAGGGCATGCTGGAGCTGGCGGATATTCCCTACGCTTCCAGCGGCATTACCGCCTCTGCCGTGGGCATGGATAAGATCACCATGAAGCGCTTTTTCCGGGGTATGGGCTATCCCATCCTGCCCGATGTGGCCGTGACCCGTACCCAGTGGGCCAAGGATAAGAACGCTGTGATGGACGTTGTGGAAAAGGCGCTGCCTTACCCCGTGTTCACCAAGCCCGCCTACCTTGGCTCTTCCATCGGCGTCAGCCGTGCCGGCGACCGCAGGGAACTGGAAGATGCGCTGGAGCTGGCCTTCTCCTATGACCGGCGTGTGCTGGTGGAGGAAGGACTGGATATGCCCATCGAAGTGAACTGCTCCGTGCTGGGCTTTGACGGGGATGTGAAGGCCAGTGTGCTGGAAATGCCCAATACCGGCTCCGCCTTTCTGGATTTCTCCGAAAAATACCTGGCCGGTACCGGCAGCAAGGGCATGGCCAGCCTCAAGCGCATTGTGCCTGCCCCCATTGGCGAAGATATGACCAAAGAACTGCAGCAGCTTTCCTGCCGTATTTTTACCGATATGGATTGCAAGGGCGTTGTGCGCATCGACTATATGCTGGACCGCCACAGCGACCGCTACTACATCACCGAAATCAACACCATCCCCGGCAGCCTGGCCTTCTACCTGTGGGCGGAAACGGGGCTGAAATATCCCCAGCTGATCGACGCAATGGTGAAGTGCGCCATGCAGGCCCATGAAGAAAAGCACAAGAACAACTTTGCTTTCACTTCCGATATTCTTTCCGGCGTAACCCTTGGCGGCGCCAAGGGCGGCAAGCTGGGTGGTGCCAAAGGCAGCAAGCTGGGCTGATAAGAATGAAAGAACGGGGGAATAGGAGGGGCGTTGCCCCTTCACCCCACCAGGGGCATTGCCCCTGGACCCAACTGCGGATATTTTTCGGCTGGCTGAGCAGACAGTTTCCCGATGCTTTTTGAGAATTGACATACGGATCGTTGCCCACGGGCACGGCGGCATTCTGCCGCCAGATGGATGCCATGGCATCCGGAAAAACAAGCGGTGGGAAAACCATTTTCCCACCGCAGTTTTTATGTTTTTTAGTGCCCGTGGTAAAGCAATTTTCCATCCTTAAGCTTCTTGCGGTTATTGTTTGGAAGATCACTTTGCCAATCGCAGGATGGGTGCAGGGGGAATCCCCCTGCCGAGGGGTACAGGGGCTGAGAAAGCCCCTGTTTCGTATTATTGCTATGCTGTATATAAGGAGAAACGAATGAAAAGAATGATTTTGATGCTGCTGGCGCTGTGTATGCTGCCGGTAAGCGGCCTGGGGGAAGGGGTGTTTACGCCTTCCGCAAGTGCAGCTTGCAGCCACGAAAACTGCTACTGGACCACGGAAATGGACATCACCGATACGGAAAAAATGTGGGCTATGCTGCAATCTCCCGTAACGGTGATTGACGGTAACCAGAAAACCCAGTACATACTGCGGGCTGAGCCGGACAAAAAGGCGGAAGCGGTGGGGGAAATCACCTGTGCTTCCCAGAGCGTGCATGTGCTGGAAACGCTGGAAAACGGCTGGAGCAAGGTGGAATGCTATTCCAGCTCCTTCCACGACAGCAAAACGGAAAAGTGGAACATGCTGGTGCAGGGATATGTGGAAACGGACAAGCTGAAGGTGATTGAGCCGCACCCTTACATGGGCCTGATCGTGGATAAGCTGACCCAGCGGCTGTATGTGTTTGTGGAAGGGGAATTGTTCAGCACGCTGAAGGTTTCCACCGGCCTGCCCAATGAAAAGCAGCCCTACAACGAAACCAGAAGCGGCGAGTTTCTGTTCGTCAGTGCGGTGGGGGATTTCAAAAGCGATAACCTGACTTGCGAAAAGGGCATCCGCTTCAACTTCGGCGATCTCATCCACACGGTGCCTTTCCTCGGCAGCGGGGATTACAAGAACTACGAATCCTTTGAAAACCTGCTGGGCCAGCGGGCCAGCCACGGCTGCATCCGGGTGCAGCGCAAGCGCACCCCGGAAGGCGTGAACATGACCTGGATCTGGAACCACTACAAAAAGCACACCAAGATCGTCATCTGGGAGGACTGGCAGGGCAGAGTGGTCCCTAAAACGCCGGAAGATACCCCTGTTTACTACAACGCAAACGGTGGCAAAAACTATCACAGCCAGGCTACCTGCTACGGCGTCCGGGACGAGCATGAACCTTTGACGGCCATCACCTATGCCGATCTGTACACGGCGGATTATGAAAAACTGACCCCCTGCGCCTATTGTGCACCACCGGACAAACAGTAAAAAAACCAATTAAAAAACCCTGCTTTCCTTTCGGAGAGCAGGGCGTTTTTTATGCAGGGTTTACTTGGCCACGGTGAAGGTGGGGGCAAAGCCGGCATTGACGATCAGGTCGTACACTTCCTGGGTGTGCATAACCTTCTGCAGGTCCTTCACCCACTGGGCGTCGGCGTTTTCGGGCTTCACAACCACGATGTTCACATAAGCCTTGGCAGCTTCACTGTCAGCAGCTTCCACGTACAGGCCGTCCTTGTTGGGGATGAGGTTGACCAGGGTGGCGTTGTTGCCGTTGATAACGGCGTAGGCCACGTCAGCGCGGGCGCCGGGGATCAGTTCGGCGTTCAGTTCCACGATGTCCAGGTTATACTGGTTTTCCACGATGTCGCCGGGGGTGCACTGGCTTTCCAGAGTGGTGCCTTCGGGCAGCTTGATTAGGCCGGCGTTCTGGAGCAGCAGCAGGGCGCGGTTGCGGTTCACGGGGTCGTTGGGCACGGCAATCTTGTCACCATCGGTGATGGCGGCAAGGTCGGTCTTGGTGCCGGCATAGAGAGCCATGGGTTCGAAGTGGGTTTCGATCACGGCCACCAGCTGTTCGTTTTCGGGAACGCTGGCGTTATACTGGGCCAGGTAGGGGATGTGCTGGAAGTAGTTGCCCATCACATCGCCGGCGGCGGTGGCGGGGTTTTCCACCACATAGTCGGTCACCACGGTGAGCTGCAGGTCATAGCCCAGGGCGGCCAGATCGTCCTTCACCAGTTCCAGCACTTCGGCATGGGGGTTCTTGGTGGCGATCATGGAGATGACGTTCTTCTTTTCGCCGCCCTTGTTGAGGAACAGCAGGCAGGCAGCCACGGCGACAACCAGCACGACGGCAACCAGGATGATCAGGTTCTTCTTTTTCATGTTGTGCACCTTTCTTTCTTAGCGTTTTTTATGGTCCAGGCGGTGGGTAAGGCCACTGCCGAAGACGGTGATGATTTGCACCAGGGCAACAAGCAGAAGGCTGGCGGAATACATGACGGGGTAGTTCCGCACGTTCAGGCCGTCCACAATGGCCATGGAGCCCAGCCCGCCGCCGCCGGCAGCGCTTGCCATGGCGGTGTAGGCCAGGATGGTGGTGATGGAGATGGCCGCGCCGTTGATGAGGGAAGGAACGGCTTCGGGCAGCATCACCTTGGAAATGATCTGCCAGTTGGTGGAGCCCATGGACTGGGCAGCTTCAATGATGCCGTGGTCCACTTCGTCCAAAGACCCTTCCACCATTCGCGCCACATAGGGGAAAGCGCTGATGACCAGCGGGAAAACAATGGCCTTGGTTTCACCTACTGCAATGCCCACCACCGCACGGGTGACAGGGAAGAGCAGGGCCAGCATGATGATGAAGGGGATGGAACGCAGGAAGTTGATCACCACGCCCAGCACGGTGTTGAACGTGGGGGCGGGCATGATGCCGCCTTTTCGGGTGACCACCAGCAATACGCCAAGGGGCAGGCCGATGAGGTAGGAGATGAGGCTGCTGGAAAAGGTCATGATCAGGGTGACCTTCAGCGCTTCCAGCAAATCGGGGATCAGTTCGCTCCAGTTCACGATGCATGCACCTCCTCTACCGTTAAGCCTTCGTTACGCAGATAATCCATCACGCGTTTGACATCCACCGGGTTTTCCGGCCGGGCGATCATCATCTGCCCGAAGGACTTGCCGTTGAGCTGGCGGATATCGGCGGACAGGATGTTCACTTCCATATCCATTTCCTTGATCAGCTTGCTGATCACCGGCTGGCCGGCGGAACTGGCGTCAAAGACGATGCGCAGGGCGGCCTGCTGGGGAATTTCTTCCTGCTCCGGCAGAATGCCGAACAGGCGGCGGCCGGCGGCGGATTTGGTGTGCATGAACACGTCGTCCACGCTGCCTTCTTCCACCAGTTTACCGCCATCCAGGATGGCCACCCGGGTGCAGATCTGGCGGATAACCGCCATTTCGTGGGTGATGAGCACCACGGTGATGCCCATTTCCTGGTTGATCTTTTGCAAAAGCGCCAGAATAGCCTGGGTGGTCATGGGGTCCAGGGCGGAGGTGGCTTCGTCGCAAAGCAGCACATCCGGGTCGCTGGCCAGGGCACGGGCAATGGCCACGCGCTGTTTCTGGCCGCCGGAAAGCTGGGCGGGGAAGGCGTTGGCCTTTTCTTCCAGCCCCACGATGCGGAGCAACTCCATCACCCGCTTGTTGGCCTTTTCTTCGCTGACGCCGGCAATTTCCAGCGGGTAGCGCACGTTGCGGGCCACCGTTTTTTGCATGAGCAGGTTAAACTGCTGGAAGATCATGGCGGTGCGCCGGCGGGTTTGCAGAAGTTCCTTTTTGCTCATGGTGAGCACATTTTTGCCGCCAATGTACACCTGGCCTTCGGTGGGGGTATCCAGTTTGTTCATGCAGCGGATCAGGGTGGATTTGCCGGCACCGCACATGCCGATGATGCCGTAAATCTGCCCCCGGTCGATGGAGAGGTTGATGCCGTTTAAGGCCACCACTTCGCCGCCGGGCACGGTGTAGATTTTTTTCAGATCCTTGATCTGAATGATGGGCTGTTCAGACACGGAAGACGCCCTTCCTTTCGTAATGGTTGGATGAAAAAAGCCCGCTTACGCACCATTTGCGAAGCGGGACTTGGAAACACGAATGCATTTCAAGCGGCGCAGCACAAATCAGCGCAGGGAACGGCCCGCACACATGAACATTCGCATGGTGATCTTTTTCATGGCGGAGCCCCCTTTCTGATGCATTGCCGGATAAGTATTTCCATTATAATGGATGAACCACCCCTTTGTCAACCCTGATGTGACGCAGAATGCAAAGCAGACAAACAAAGAAAAACCACGGGTGATGCACCCGTGGCTTTTTATTCTTTACTTTTCCACAGAGAAAGCGTAGATGGTGGTGGACTGGAAGGTATCGCCGGCTTTCAGGGTGGTGGTGGGGAATTCGGGATGGTTGGGGCTGTCGGGATAGTGCTGGGTTTCCAGGGCGATGCCGGCGAAGTTTCCGTAATGGGCGCCGCCGTGGCCGATAAGGTCCATGCTGTTGGCGGTGTAGATCTGCATGGCGGGCTCGGTGGTTTTGACGGTCATGACGCGGCCGGTTTCTTCATCCTTCACCACGGCGGCAACCCGCAGGCCTTCGCCGCGGATGACGAAGTTGGTGTCATAGCCGTTGACGGCCTTCATCAGGGGGCATTCGTCCATCTTGTCCAGCCGGTTGCCCACGTAATCGCCTTCCCGCAGGTCAAACAGGGTGCCGTCCACGGGCAGAAGTTCGCCGGTGGGGATGAGGCCCTTGTCCACGTTGGTGATGTAATCGCTGTTCACCTGAACGAAGAGACCGCGGATATCGGGCTTGGCGGAAATATTGAAGTAGGAGTGGTTGGTCAGGTTAATGACGGTGTCCTTGTCGCTCTGGGCCATGTAGCGGATGGTGAGGGCGTTGTTGTCGTCGAAGGCGTAGGTGATCTGCACCTTCATGTTGCCGGGGAAGCCTTCTTCGCCGTCGTGGGAAACATAGGTGAAAATGACGGCGTCTTCGGTATCGCCTTCCAGCACCTGGCCCTTCCACCATTTCTTATCAAAACCTTCCCGGCCGCCGTGGAGGGTGTTTTCGCCGTCGTTTTTGAAAAGGGTGTAGGTTTCGCCGTTCAGGGTGAACTTTGCACCACCGATGCGGTTGGCAAAGCGGCCCACGGAAGCGCCCAGGAAGCCGGTCTTTTCGTCATATTCCTGATAGGAATCAAAGCCCAGGTTTACTTCCTGCATCTTGCCGTCCTTATCGGGCACGATGATGGATACCAGCGTGGCGCCGAAATCCAGCACGGATACGGAAGCACCCTGCTTGTTTTTCATAGTATAGAGGGTCATGGTGCGGCCGATCAGGTCCACGCCGAAGGGTTTCATGGTAATGCTCATAACGCAATAACCTCCCGATTGTGTAGTTTCATTTTTTTATTATACAATAATTTATAGGGAAAGAAAAGGATAAAAAAGAAAAAAACTGTGCAAAATACCTCTATGTGAATGGATTCGTTTCAGGAAAGGGGTAGAATGTATGGGCAAAAGCATGGAAAAAAGAGCAGCCGGAAGCGGCCTGGCCCTGGCGCTGCTTTTTTGCCTTGGGGTAATGGCGGGTGCGGAAGGGCTGAAACCGGCGGAGAAAACGGAGCGGAAACCGCTGTACCAGAGGGAGGAATATGCGCTGTATGCCGGCCTGCCCCAGGAGGAGATGGAAAAGGTAACATTGGCCAAGCTGCCGCCGGCGGACGATTTGTGGGCTGTTGTGAACGACGCGCATCCGGCGCAAGCGGGTGAGCAGTGTTCCCTTCGGGGCATGGTGGGCAGTTTTTTGCCGGTGGAGGGGGATGTGATGCTGAGGGAAGAGGTGATCTATGCTCTGTGCGATATGGCGCTGGATTATCCTTTGGCGGAAGGGATTCTGATCATCCGGGGCGGTGTGACGGAGGAAGAACAGGCAGCATGGCAGAAGGAGGCAATGGCAAGGTATGAGAAGGTGGGAAAGCGGCCGGAAGAAGCCCTGGCAGTCGTGCCGGCAGCCGGTGCAAGCGAGCACCAGACGGGTTGGGCCATGGACATAAGGCTGACCGGTCCGCTGCAGATGGGAAAGAAGAACCCCTTGCTCAGAAATGCGGCCGGCAGATGGCTGCAGGAAAACATGGGGCGGTATGGTTTCGTGTGCGAGGGGGAGACGTGTGAAGAGATTCACCTGCGCTATGTGGGGAAAAGCATGGCAAAGCTGATGCAGACGACGGATCTGGGGCTTAAGGAAGTATTGGACCTTGCGGCAAAAGAAAAGGCCGTCACGCTGGAGCGCAACGGCCGGGTGATCCTGTGTGTGCAGCGGGTGGACGGACAGACGCAGGCCCTGATCCCCGCCGGGATGATGACCCGGCTTTCCACCGATAACCGGGGGCACACCTATTTGAGTGCTACGGCAGAATGAACTGGATCACTTCGTCGTAAGCGTATTGCCCGTCATACAAGGGGCAAAGGCCGATGATGCGGGTGTTTTCATCCACATCGGGAACGACCATGCTGAACGACCGCGTCATGGGCGATTCCGCTCCCGGCATGTCGCACCAGGCGGAAAGCTTCTGGTTGCAAAGGGCAACGTAGCCGTCCGGAAGGTTTGTTTCCCCCGACGGAAATTCCAAAACCATATCCACCCGGGTTTCGCCGCCCTGAAGGGTGAGGATGGCGGTGGCCTTGTAGCGGTCATTTTCATGGGTGACGGATTGCTGCCAGGGCTGTATGTGCTTTTTCACATTGTCCATGAGCACAAAGCCGCGCTGGGGATTTTTCCCCGTTGTTTCGATGTAGGCATAATCGCCCATGTGGGCCAGGAAAAGGATTTCTTCCTTCGCTTCCATCGGACGCACGGCCTGCCTGGTATAAAGGGGATCGTCCGTCAGGGCACAGGGGGTATCGATGGCGCCACCGGCTTTTTCCAGCGTCAGGGCAGGGATCGAATGGCCCTTGGGCAGGTATTTTTCTTCGATGTAGCCAAAGCGCATATGGTCAGCGGAAATGGCGTATTGAATGAGGGCAAAGCCGTTTTCCGTCCCGAATACCTGAATCCAGTCGTTGGTGGAAACGGTGGCCTTGCCGTTGGCGGCACGGACATAGTGGGTGCCGGGGCCGGAGTAAACAGGGAATTTCTGGCCGCCGGGGAAGGCAATCTCCTGGCCGATCAGCTCGCTGCCCCAGGGAATGGAAGGAGCGGTGGAAAGCTTCTCCTGCGCGGCGGAAAGGGAGGTGGGCAGGGCGGAAAAACTGAGGTAGCGCATATCGGTCTGCACATAGCCTTCCGCTTTGCCAAGGGAGCGGCCGTTTTGCGTCAGGTAATGCAAATGGTCTTCATACACAAGGACGGAACAGGCCTTCGTATCCTGCTTTTCCGACGTCCGGTTCACATATTTCAGGCGCCACTTAGAGGAGGTGCCTTCGTTGGCATAGACGAGCAAAATCCGGGTCTCGTCTTTTTTGTCGTGCCATTCAATGAGCAGCACCGGTCCTTTCACATACCGGCTGTGGCCTTCCGACGCAGAATAGTACGTCCATTCGTTCTCGATCCACAGGGAGAAGGCGCCATCCTGCTGGGGCAGGGCGCTGGAGGATACCAGCCAGTATTGAAAAGCGCCGTCTTTCTTTTCAAAACCATAGAGCATGTTCTGGTCGTTTTTGCGGCCCACGGCAAAGGCGTAATCCCGGTCGTTGGCATTTTCCGCCACAACGTAGCCGGTGACGGTCAGGTCATGGAATTTGCTTTGTGCAAAGAAGGAAGCTACTTCCGGGTGCACATCGCAGGTGATCTTTGCTCCTTCAGCCAGGGCCAGGGAAGGCAGAAGAAGGATGCACAGGCAGATAAAAAACAAGCGTTTCATAGCATTTCCTTTCGTAGGGGGTTATGGGGCCACCTGCACCACACTGCCGGCAATTTGCAGCAGGGTTTCTTCTTTTCCATCCGGTGCATGGAGCGAAAGGGTGGTGCCGTTTTGGTCCCAGGTCAGGGTGAGGCGGCCGGCCTTATCTTCCGCAAGAAGGGCGGGGGCGCCGTTTACGGCCACATAGCGGTAGGTGACGCCGTCGCCGCTTTCCATGGGGGCGGCAGATGAACCGTATTCGGTGAAAATGTAGTTGTCATCCAGCACGGCAGAAAGTTCCCCTGCATTGCCTGTTTGCTGCAGCTGCCATGCTTCTGCCTGATGGGCCGGGAAGAAGGTGCCTGGCCATGCCGCCTGCTTATCAGGCGCGTTTGAAAGGGTGGGCATAGGGGATGGAGATTGGGATGGAAGTGGAGAAATTGTGGGAGTGGGAGTTGTAAAAACGGTAGGAATCGGAGAAAAAGTGGGAATGATGGTTGGAGATACGGATGGAAGCGGAGAAGAAGTGGGGGACGGTGTTTCTTGGGACATGGGTTCATCGGTCGGGGGAAACGATGTGATGTAGGGCTGCAGCGGCACACCGGTGGGGACGGGCGGCAAGGGGGAGGAAGAGGGCCTGAGCAGCATCACGGCCCCTGCGATCAGTGCCACAACGGCAGCGGTGCGCAGAAGGGGCAGGGGGGAAAGGGAGCGGGTGTTTCTGCGGATCACACGAAGAGCTTCTTTGCTGTGCGCTTCCTGCAGGGCTTTGGCCTTTTGCATATCAGAAAAAAGAATATTTTGCTCCAGCTGACGGGTTTCATCCATGGCCAGGCGTTCCAGTGCCTGATGCAGAAGCTGTTCTTCTCTTTTCATTCCTCACTCCTCCTTTCCTGAAGCAGTATTTTCAGGTGCTGGCGGGCACGGCTGAGCGTTACCCGTACGGTAACGGGACGCACCTGCCAGGCTGCGGCGATTTCCTCCTCCGAAAGGCTGCGGAAATAACGCATCATCAGCACATCCTTTTCCCGTTCGGGCAGGGCAAGAATGGCCTCTTTGATGCCTTCCACACCGGCATTCTCCATCAAACGGGCGTCCGGCAGGGCGTCGGATACGCCGTCAATGCCCTCTTCGTCCCAGGAAACGTCTTCTTTTTTCAGTTTCCGGTAGCGGTCAATGGCCAGGTGCTTCACTGTGATGACGGTGTAAGCCTTCAGTTTGTTACATGGCATGTCCCTCAAAAGAGAAATTTTTTTGATCAGTGCAAGCAAAGCGTCGCTGACGGTGTCCTGCGCGTCGGCGTCGTTGCGGCAAATAAGCCGGGCCTGATGGTACATCAGCCGGCCGTGATCGGCGTACAGTTTTTCCATAAAGGCCCGGTCCGAATCATTTTCAAGGATAAGCAGCAAGAAGGGGATGGGAAGCAAAATAAGCGCCTTCTTTCTTTTGTTTAACGCAGTGTCATAATGAACCATTTTAATGGAGGAAGAAGCCTTTGTCAATTGCAATACGAAAGGTGTGCGGCTTGATCAAAGAAGGACGTTCATTCGGTTGCTTTTTTGCCGCTAAAAAAGACGAAATGTACAAAAGATGGGCGAAAATGTTCTTTCCTTGTTGCATGCTGGGCGAAAGCATTGCCATTTTGGGCAATTTGTGTATAATAAAGAACATCAGGAGGTGTTTTTTCATGCTGAGAATCGGCCAGTTTTCCGATACATTTTTGCCCATTGTGGACGGCGTGGGCCGCGTGGCGCTGGCTTATGCGGAAACGCTGTGCAAGCTGGGCCATCAGGTAACGGTGGGCTGCCCCATGTATGATACAGGCTTCCGGGGCGGGCTGCCCTTTGAAATTGTGGATTATAAAGCGGCGCCGCTGCCGGGCATGAAGCAATACAAGCAGGGCGAAGCGCCCATGGACCCCCATTACCGCAAGCGCATGCGCATGATCCCTTTGGATATCGTGCATGCTCACAGCCCCTTTACCGCAGGCAGTGAAGCGCTGCGGCTGGCTGTGCAAAGGAAAATTCCGCTGGTGGCTACCTTCCATTCCAAATATTATGATGATTTTCTGAAGGCCACCAAGTCCGAAACCATTGCCAGGCTTGGCACCAAGTTTGTGGTGGATTATTTTGAACGGTGCGACGAAGTGTGGGCGGTGGGCGACAGTACGGCGGACGTACTGCGCAGCTACGGTTATCAGGGCGAAATTCAGGTGATGCCAAACGGCGTGGCCATCCGTACGGTGGACAAGGATGCCGTTGAAGAGGTGAACCGCCGCTGGCAGCTGGGGAATGAGCCCATGTTCCTGTTCGTTGGCCAGATGAACTGGAAAAAGAACATTGATACGGTGCTGAAGGCCTGTGCCCTTTTGCGCAGGGAGGGACGGCAGTTCCGCCTGGTGCTGGCCGGGCAGGGGCCGGATATGAAGGAAATTGAAGAAGCCATCTATCAATTGAATCTGCAGCCCTGCACCCATCTGGCCGGGCACATCACCGATATGAAGCTGCTGGACGGCCTGTATGCCAGGGCCAATGTATTTGCCTTCCCGTCTCTGTATGACAGCGCGCCCATGGTGATCCGGGAAGCGGCTGTGATGGGTACGCCCAGTGTGCTGGTGCGGGGCAGCTGCGCCGCTGACGTGGTGCAGGAAGGGCAGAACGCTTATTTGTGCGAAAACACGCCGGAAAGCCTGAAGGATACGCTCCGTCAGGTGCTGGATGACCCCGGTACGCTGGAGCGCATCAGCCTTTGTGCGCAGCAAACCATTCCCGTGCCCTGGGAAAAACTGATGGAAAACGTGGTGGAACGCTACGAACGGCTGATTGCACTGAATAAAGAAGGAAAACTGCAGAAAAAGAGCCTGCGGATGATCTGATCAAAACGGAGGATAAGCATATGCTGATTGCAGTGGGCAGCTATACCTTTATGGGCGGGCCCGGGCTTGCCATGGTGCGCCTGATGGGCGACCGGATGGAAATCGTTGCAACGGATGATCAGGTGAAGGACCCCATCTGGACGGAGCAGAGCAAAAAACACGGGCTTTTGTATGTGGCCGCCACCCAGCCGGATAACGCCCAGGCTTGTGTAGCGGCGTACCGCTGGCAGGATGGAAAGCTGCACCTTGTTTCCCGGCAGGATGATCCCGGCCTTGGCAATTGCCATTTGTGCCTGAACGAAGAGGAAACCTGCCTTTATTCCGCTAATTATTCCAACGGTACGGTGGCTGTGTTTCCGCTGGATGACAAGGGTGGCATTTTGCCCTGCATTCAGTATTTTGAGCATCAGGCCCCTCTGGGCCCTAAGGGCGACCGGCAGGAGCGTACCCACGCCCATCAGGTATCCTTCCGGCCGGGCACAAAGGAACTGTTCCTGTGCGATCTGGGCGCCGATCAGGTGGTGATCTATCAGGCGGAAGAGGACGGCAAACTGACGCTGAAAGAGGAGATTGCCTGCCAGGCCGGCAGCGGCCCCCGGCATCTGGATTTTGACGGCCCGGATGCGTTCTATCTGGTGGGCGAACTGGACGGCTGGATGAGCCGCTATGTGCGAAAAGATGGCGCATGGCAGTGCGTGCAGACGCTGTCTTCCCTGCCGGCTGGCTATCAGGGCCCGGTGAACACGGCGGCGGCTGTGCGGCAGGACGCAGGGCATGTGTACCTTTCCAACCGCGGCCACGACAGCATTGCGGTGTTTAAAAAGCAAACGGACGGCAAGCTGGAAAAGCCTTTCTTCATCAGCACGCCGGGCACTTTCCCCCGGGATTTTTTGCTGCTGAACGGCGGCTTTTTGCTGGCCCAGCAAAACAGCGGCACAGTGGCCTGGATGAATGAAAACGGTGTGCCCATGGCCCAGGTGGCCATTCCCGGTGCGGTGAGCCTGCTGGTGGTGAATGAAGCATAAATGCGTGTATAATCACGAGCAAAAAAGCGCATCCTACCCCTTGATAAGGAGGGACAAGGATGCGTTTTTTATGTGGATTGATCTGCTTTCTGCTGCTGGCAGGAAATGCCCTAGGGGAAGAAACGAACATGTATATGCGGGTGGTGGCCCGGGATGACACGACAGCCGGCCAGCGGGAAAAAATGCTGGTGCGCAATTGGGCCCTTCTTTGCTGGCCGGAGATGGAACATGTGGAAAAGGCGTTTCCAGATTGCGAGGTGACGTACCGGTTCTGGCAGCCGGACAAAAACACAGCCCCTGCCGGGACGGTGTACATCACCATCGGGCAGGGGCAGGGGCAAAACTGGTGGGGCGTGCTCTATCCGGACAGTATCCACTGGGCGGGCGGAGAAAAGGGGGAGGAAGTGCACATCGCATTTCCCTTCTTTTCCCGGCTGTGGCAGTGGATCACTCACCCAGCAGAATGGTTTGCAATTGGGTGAGGTGGGAAAGGAGCAGGGTGCGGATATCCAACGTGGAGGTGGTGGCCGCCTGGGTCTGGGCTTCGTAGGTATCCAGCGCGTTGTAGATGGCGGTGAATGCGTCGGGGGGCGCCATGCGTGCCCCTTCACCGGATAAGGTGACGGCAAGGTTGTTCAGCTGTTCGGCCAGGTATACATACTGGCGCACCTTGGCCAGGCGGCTGTTGGTGTTGGAGGTGACCAGGCCGCCCATACGGTTCACTTCGTCAATGGCGGAAGAGACGGCGTTGAGGGTGCGCTGCTGAAGCTGGGCGTTGGTTTTGGTGCGGAAAGCACTGTTGCCGCCCACGGTGCATGCCAGCACGATGGTTGCAATCATGAACACTGCGCACAGAACCAGCACAATGCGGTAGCGCCGGCGGTTGTTCACATTGCCGTTCATGGGGAATGTATTGCGATACATAATGCATACTCCTTTTACAGTTTGTTCCCGGGGAACGTGGTATATTATAGCATAAAACGGCCCGATGTGCAAATCGCAGCCCTTTTGGGGCTGTTTTTCATGCTTTACAAATTGTTCATGCACGAATGAGGAATGTGTGGTATAATACACTTTGGATAAGCGTTTTTTGTTTGGAAAGGAGCAGCGGCATGATCATTTTTGACGGGATCAGCAAGCGCTACGGCGTGCATCAGGCACTGGATCAGGTGAGCTTCACACTGGAAAAGGGCCAGGTGCTGGGTTTGCTTGGCCAGAACGGCGCTGGCAAAACCACCGCCATGAACATCATGACCGGCTGCCTGGCACCTACCGCAGGACGGGTGCTGATCGGCGGGCACGATGTGCTTTTGCAGCCCCGGGCGGCCAAGCGGATGATCGGCTACCTGCCCGAAGCCGCGCCCCTGTACGAGGAAATGACGGTGAAAAGCTATCTGCGCTTTGCCTGTGAACTGAAAGAAGTGGAAAAAAAGCACGTGGCTGCCCATGTGGCGCAGGTGGCGGAAAAGACGGGGCTGAAGGACGTGCTGGAAAGGAAAATTGGCAACCTGTCCAAAGGCTATCGCCAGCGGGTGGGCGTGGCCCAGGCCTTGTGCGGCACGCCGGACGTGATTATTCTGGACGAGCCCACTGCCGGGCTGGACCCGAAGCAGGCCAGCGAAATGCGGCAATTGATCCTGTCCCTGCGCAAGGCGCATACGGTGATTTTTTCTTCCCATATTCTCAGCGAAGTGCAGTCCGTCTGCGACCGGGTGCTGATTTTGCATCATGGAAAAGTGCTTTGTGACAGCGGCATGGAGGAACTGAAAAAAAGGGAAAACAAGCTGCGTGCCGTGATTGCGGGCGAGGAAAGGACGCTGGTACCGGCGCTGCGGTCGCTGCAAAAGGTGTCCCGGGTGGAAGTGATGAAAAGCGGCGAGCCGGGCGTGACGCAGGTGCTGCTTTCCGTAGGGGAAGAAGGGGCGGAGCAGGAACTGTTCACCCTTTTGTCCGGCCTGCAGATGCCCCTTTTGCGGCTGCAGAGCCAGGAAAAGAGCCTGGAAGAAATCTTCCTGCAGACCACTGCCCAGTAAGCGAAAGGAGAAAATGCTGCCATGCGGGCCATTTTCAAGCGTGAAATACAAAGCTATTTTTATACGCCGGCGGCGTATGTGTTTATGGGCGTTTTCCTGGCGCTGGCCAGCGTGTTTTTTGCCGTGGGCAATCTGCAGGCACGCTCCAGCGACATGACGCTGCTGATTGCCAACCTTGGCTATTTGTGGATGCTGCTTTCGCCTGTGCTGACCATGCGGCTGATTGCCGGGGAAAGGCACCAGAAGACGGACCAGATGCTCTTTTCTTCGCCTTGTTCCCTGACGGGCATGGTGGTGGGCAAGTACCTGGCTGCGGCTGTGGTGCTGCTTTTAACGGTGGTGATCACTTTCCTGTATGCGGTGATCGTGGCCTTCTGGGGCAAATTGTATGTGGGCGAAGTGGCGGTGAGCTATCTGGGCCTGGTGCTGCTTGGCATGTGCTATCTGGCGCTGGATTTGTTCGTGTCCTGCTTTGCCAAGTCCCAGATGACGGCGGTGATGCTGGGCTTTGGGGTGAATTTGCTTTTGTGGCTGTCCGACGTGGTGGCCAGTGCCACCACCATGGAAGCGGTGCAGAAAGCGCTGCGCTTTATCAGCCTCTATCAGCGGTTTGAGCCCTTTACCCAGGGCCTGCTCAGTTTTTCCAATGTGCTGTATAACCTGATCTTTATCAGTATGATGCTGTTTATGAGCGTGCGGGTGCTGGATGCCCGGCGGTGGAGCGAGGCCTGAAGATGAAAAAGATAAAAGCATGGCTGAACAAAATGAGCCACAACCGAAAACTGCGCTGCGGCGGCTTTTCCGTGGCATTGACGGTGCTGGCAGTAGCCCTTTGCATTCTGGTGGCAGCGCTGGCGGACCGGGTAGAAAGCCGGTTTGCCCTGACGCGGGATTTTTCCTTTAACTCCGCCACCACCCAGGGGGAAGTATCGAAGGCGGTGCTGGACACCCTGGAAAAGGACGTGCACATTTATGCCGTGATCCCGGAAGGCGGGGAAAACGACACGCTGCTGCAGCTGCTGGAACGATATGATGCGGCGTCGGAGCATGTGACGGTTTCCCGGGAAAGCATCCTGCGCAACCCTGTGCTGCTGGAGCGTTTCTCTGATGCCATCGGGGAAAACACCGTATCGGCCGACTGCCTGATCATTTACTGTCCGGAAACGGACAGGGCCCGGGTGCTGGATGCGGATGACTATTATGTGTATTCCTACGATGTGCAGACGGGCACGTTTTCCGAAGCCGGGTTTACCTATGAAAAAAGCGTGACGGAAGCCATCCTCTACGTCAGCCAGGACGATCTGCCTGTGGTGCAGATTCTGATGGGCCAGGGAGAATTGACCAAGGCGGATACCGCGGACATGGTGAACCTGCTGGTGTCGGCCAATTATCAGGTGAAATGGGTGCAGCTCAATACCGATACCCTGGACCCTGAAAGCCCCCTGATGATCCTCAGCCCCACCTTTGACCTGAACGAAACGGAACTGGTACAATTGATGGAATACGCCCGTGCCGGCGGCGATTTCCTTATCGCCACTCAGTACAGCGACCCGGTGGATATGGAAAACTTCAATGCGCTTTTGCGCGCCTATGGGGTGGAAATTCTGCCCGGGCTGGTGATTGCCGACGAAGAGGATACGGACAGCTATTATACCGGTACCCCGGTGTGGCTGCTGCCCTATATGCAGGAGACGGGCGCCACCCTGCCCCTGATCCAGAGCGCCATGGATATCCTTTTGCTTCCCGGCGCCCGGGCCTATGAAATTATTGAGGACAACGAAAGCACCATGAACGTGTTCCCGGTGCTGGAAACGGGGAAGAGCTATATCCGCAATTATGCCGACGGGCTGGATACCACGGCGCGTCAGGAAGGGGACCTGTACGGATATTTCAACGTGGCGGTGTGGACGGATAAGATGTTCGAAGACGGGCAGATTTCCCACGCCCTGATCCTTGGCAATGTGGATGTGCTGTGCGATTATTGGCTGCAGAACAATACCCATGCATCTTCCTTCCTGCTGCAGATGATGCGTTCTTTGCAGGGGAAAAGCCCGGTGAACCTGGAAATCACCCCCAAGAACGCGCTGCGGGAAAACCTGCGGCTCACCAGCATCACCCCTGCGGTGGTGGCGGTTGTGCTGCTGCCTTTGATTGTATTATGCGGGGCGCTGCTTGTGCTGCTGCCCAGAAAGAGCCGGTAAGAAAGAATGGAAAGGGTACCCCGGAAACAGAAAAAAACGGATCGGAAAAAGGGCTGGGTGCTGCTGTGTGCGCTGGGGCTTGTTTTGCTGTGCCTTGGCGGATGGCTGCTGATGAAAGAAGAGCCTTTGCCGGAGCCCAAAGCGGCGCAGATCACCTGGATCGCGTCCTATGACGCTGATGCGATCACGGGGCTCACCGTATCACCCAGGGGCAGCACTGCGTATCCTTTGATCCTGACGGAAGAGGGGATGAAGATCCGGGGGCAGGAAAGCTTGCCCCTTAGGGAAGACGTGGTGGAGGAAATGCTGGAAGCGGCCGGCCATTTGCAGGCGCAGGACGTGATCGGCACGCCGGAAGAGGTGGGCGTACCCCTTACTGCCTTTGGGCTGGAGGAGCCGGAATTGAAAGTGGAAATGACCCTTCAGGACGGCACGACCCAGGAGATCCTCTTTGGCGACCGGGTGCCGGAAACGGATTTGCCCCAGTATTACTGCCTGTCCAAGGGCGTATTGTACACCGTGCTTTGCGATCCCTGCGACGTATTGTTTCATGACGTGGAATACCTGCGTAAGTTCAAACAGCCCGAAATACAGACAGACCTGATCGACCGCATTGACGTGACAGGGGATGTGACGCTGTCTCTTGCGTACACGGGTGATGGTTTTTGCATGGAAGCGCCCTGGGATTATCCGGCCAATGAGGCCAAGGTGGAAATGCTGCTGCAAAACATTGGCAGGATGGCTTTTGAAGCCTATCTGGGCACCCCGGAGGAAAACGATCTGGCAGCCCTTGGGCTGGAGGAGCCGGCCCTGTGCGTGGTGATCACCCAGGCAGCCAGCGTGATTACCGGGGAAACGGTGGATGGGGAACAGGTGTCGCTGGAAGTGCCGCAGGTAAAGTATACCCTGCATATCGGCCGGGATTCCGGCTCCAGCGCGGTGTATGTGTGCTGGGAAAATGGGGTGTACAAGGCCAGCAACTTCCTGCTTGGGTTCTGGAAGGAAACGCAGCCAGACGATTATCTGGCCCCGTCGCCCATCAATATCACCGTGGAAAAACTGAAAAGCATCACCGTGAAAACAGACACGGCGGAAGAGACGTATCAGGTGGAAATGGTGGAAAGCGTGGGCCAGAACAACGAAATTGAAACCGACGAATTTGGCCGTACGCTGTATGATGCCAAGATCATGAAAAACGGTCAGGTGACGGATGCGGCGGCGTTCCTTTCCTGGTATGTGCAGCTGAATAAGCTGCCCTTGTCCGGCAGGGTGAAGGAAAACTGGAAAATGGAAGGCCAGCCCCTTGCCACCATTATTCTGCAGGGCCATCTGGAGGAAAGGCAGGTTTCCTTTTACCCCTACGACAGCCTGCATGCTGTGATGGTGGTGGACGGTACCGGTATTTACTATCTGGAAAGAAGCGCCCTTTTCCTGCTCGAAAAATTACCGTAAAAAAGAGAGGCGCCGGGGCGGTTGCCGCAGCGCTTTTTCTTTTGTTCAGCAGCCTTTTAGCAGGGCTGTTTTTCTTTTGCCTGGCACAGCATCTGCCGGAAAGCGGGCAAGGCGGCCTGGCCTTCCGGCGTGACCGGACGGATCCATTTGCCGGAATACATGTGCCGCTGCATCAGCACAAAGCGGATGGGTTCGTCAATGTAGCAGCAGGCGAAAATGACCAGGAAGGGAAATTTAAACACCAGCCCCGACAGGCATACGCAGGGCAATACCAGCAGATACATGAAGGCAATTTCCAGCACAGTGCCGGTGGTGGCATCGCCGGCAGAACGGTAGGTATCGTTCTGGGTCCAGTTGCACATGCGGATGACGGCGGCAATGCAGTAGATGATCAGGAGCCCAACACAGATGCTGAAGGATTCGCCGGAAAGGCTCATGGCGGTCAGGATGGGTGCGTGGCACAAAAGCAGGGCCAGGCACACAACAAAAATGCAGCTGCCGCACAGATACACCAGCCGTTTGGCACGCTGATAGGCGGTGTCCAGCTCTCCGGCGCCCACGCATTTGCCCACCAGCACCGAAGCGGCATTGGAAAAACCGGCAAAGAAACCGATCACCAGCCCTTCCAGTGTACGGAAAACGGCGGTGGCGGCAATGGCCTGCTCGCTCTGGCGACCCAGCACCATGTTGATCACCATGTTGGCAATGCCCAGGAAGACTTCGTTGCAGATGATGGGAAAGCAGCGCACCAGGTACAGTTTCAGCGCCGCTTTGTTCCACTTGAAATGACGCCGGAAATGGAAAAGATAGGGGTACTTCTGCACCTTGGCCAGCAGCACCAGCACCAGCACGTTCACGATGGCGGCGCATACGGTGGCCAGCGCGGCGCCTTCCACGCCCAGGGCGGGGAAGCCCAGGTTGCCGTGGATCAGCAACCAGTTCATCAGAATATTGGTCAGCACCGAAGCAATGGCTGCATAGAAGGGGATGCGCACCTTTTCGGTGGAACGCAGCAAGCTGCTCATGGCCATGGAGAGGATCTGCATGGGATAGGCAAAGCCCACAATGCGCAGATAGCGCACGCCGATTTCCTGCAGCACGGGTTTGTCTGTGTATACTTTCATTACCCATTCGGGCAGGAAAATGGCCAGGGAAGCAAAAACAGCCGCAACCAGCATCATAAAGGAGAGGGTGATGCCGTAGCTGCGATCAATGCCGTCGTCGTCCTTGGCGCCCCAGTATTGGGCAAAAAACAGCATGCCGCCGCCCACGAACCCCCAATACCCGCTGAACATGAGGGAGGTGAACTGGGCGCACAGGCCCACGGCACCCACGATGTTTTCATCACCCAGGGAGCCGATCATCATGGTGTCCACCATGGAACCGGTGGTGGTGAGCAAATTCTGCAAGGCCACGGGGATGGCGATCACGGCAATGCGCCGGATGAAATCCTTCCAGGGGAAGGGATGAGCATGCTGCATAAAGCGCCTCCGAAACAAAGAATCCCACCTATTATAGCGAAGGGAACACTTTGATGCAATAGAAAAAGCGGACAAACCCCGGATTCTGAGTGACAAAAGAAGACGGCCATTGACGAAAGGCTTTCGCTACGGTAAAATGAAAGAAAAAACATAGGGTGATATCAATGGCAAAGCGGATCGTCGGGTATCTGGCAGACTGGAGCTACCATGCACAGCTGAAAGAGGAACAGGCAAAACACCTGACCCACATCAATTATGCTTTCGGGCTGATCAGGGAGGGGGAAGTGAGCATTGCCCACCTGCAAAAGCTGGATCAATTGGAGCAATTGCGCAAAACCTATCCTCAGATCAAAATCAATCTGTCCGTAGGCGGATGGGGGGCGGACGGCTTTTGCGATGCCGTGGCCACGCCGGAAAGCAGGGAAAAGCTGGCCCTGTCCGCCCTGCGGGTGGTGAAGGAAATGGACCTGGACGGTATTGACTGGGACTGGGAATATCCTTCGTCCGATGCGGCAGGCATCAAATGCAGCAAGGATGACCCCGGGAACATGACCGATCTGTTGGTGCTGATGCGGGAGAAGCTGGACGCCTTTTCCCGGGAAACGGGAAAAAAGTACGAGCAATCCATTGCCGTCGGGGCAGACAGGGTACACGATTACCTGTGGGACAGGGCCTTGCCTGCGCTGGACACCGTGAACCTGATGACCTATGACATGAGCATGGGGGGCAAGGCGGGCCATGTGACCAACCTGTATCCCTGTGAGGGCGCTGCGTACAGTGCGGCCCAATCCGCGGCCGATTTTATGAAAGCTGGGGTGAATGGGGAAAAAATCCTCATCGGCGCTGCGTTCTATTTCCATGCGTACGAAGGGGTGGATGTCCATGCGCCCCTTGGAAGCGGCATGGAAAAACGGGGCCGGAACATAAACCACGACGGGCTGGATGACAGCTGGGAAGAGCGATGGGATGATTGTGCGAAAGCGGCGTATTATGTGAAAGACGGTGTGCTGCTGACCGGCGACGACCCCCGTTCGCTGAAGGAAAAAAGACGGTTCATTGAGGAAAAGGGCCTTGGCGGCGTGATCATCTGGGAGCTGAACCATGACCGGAAAAACCTGCTGCTGCCCTGCCTTTCGACGGTTACATGAAGCCGCAGGTCTTGCGGAAAATGGGCCTCAAACTGCCGCCAACATTTTTTGCGCTGCATAAAAATGTGATGAAAATGTACTTTTTTGACACCATAAATGACATATCAGTGCTTGAATGATGATGGAATGCGTGATATAATATTTGCATGATGTAACATGCTGATGTAGCGTTCGGAAAGAAGGAATGGCAAATGGCTGGCGCTTTGAATACGCTGCGCCTGGCCCAGGTGGGCTTTATTGTGCGCGATATCGAAAAGACCAAAGTGAAATTTGCAGAGTTCTTCGGCATGCCGGTTCCGCCCACCTGTGACGGCGGTGATTTTTCTGTAAGTGGCACCACGGTGAACGGCCGGCCGGCGCCCGATGCCAATTGCAGGATGGCCTTTTTCGATTTGGAAAATGTTCAGCTGGAACTGATTGAGCCCAACGGTGTAAAAAGCACCTGGCAGGATTTTCTGGACACCCATGGCGAGGGCATTCACCATATCGCCTTCGGCGTAAAAGGAACCGACCGGATGATCCTCAACTGCGAAGCACTGGGCATGCAGTGCGTGCAGCGGGGCAAGTATGGCGATGGCAGCGGCGAATATGCCTATCTTGACGCCACCGACCAATGGAAATGCTTCATTGAAACACTGGAAAGCTATTGATCCATAATTTGAAAGGAGGTAAAAGACATTGATCACCACCAGGCGAAAAACGCTGGGCGTGTTTATGAACCGCGCGTACACCAGTTTTCAGGAAACGGTGCAGCGTGTTTCCCGTGAGCGGGCCAAGGAACTGGGATATGATGTTTTTTACTTCATGACGGTTGGCTATCGCGACAGCGAAAACTATTATGACGCCCTGGAAAAAGGGATGTTCACTTTTGCTCCCATCGAAAACCTGGACGGCGCCCTGGTCACGCCGGACGCATATGATATGCCGGGCTTCCGCGAGGCGCTGTTTGAGATGCTGGAAAAGCAGAAGAACTGTGCCGTGGTGTGCGTTCGCGACAGCCAGAGTAAGTTTGACAGCGTTTACACCGACGAAGAAAACGCCATGCGGCCCCTGGTGTGCCATATGCTGGACGACCATGGCTACCGCAAGGTGTGTTTTGAAGCCGGCTACAAGGACCATGTGGACAGCGACCGGCGTCTGCGGTGCTATCTGGAAGAAATGGAAAAGCGGGGCATTCCTCTGCCGCCAAATGCCATTTACTATGGCAACATGTGGAGCACCAATGCCGATAAAGCGTACGATTATTTCTTCAGCGATCCCGATAACATTCCGGAAGCCATTATCTGCGCCAACGACCATATGGCCCTGGCCCTGATTGACGAGATCACCAGCCATGGCCTGCGCGTGCCGGAAGATGTGGCTGTGGCCGGCTTTGACGATATCGACATGGCAGGGGACGCAAGCCCTGCGCTGACCACAGTGGGACAGGACTACGAAGAAATGGTGCGCATGGCGGTGGACCGGTTGCACGAACGCATCCTGGCTGCTGAAAACGGACAGGAGCAGCCGCCTTTTCAGCATGTTGGCCTGAAGGGCAGCCTGAAGTTCAGGGAAAGCTGCGGCTGTACAATGCCGGACCTGACGGAAAAACGCCTGGAAAACAGCCGGCGCATGAATGCCGTTTTCCGCAACATCAATCACCGCGAAGTGAGCCAGACCTATTTCGCCATCGAAATGAACGCGGTGGAGGATTACGAAAGCATCCACAACACCATCTTCCGGAAGCTGGGCGATACGCCCACCATGCGGGATTTTTATCTTTGCCTGTTTGAAGACGAAAACGGCGAGCTGGCCGAGCATATTACCGAAAAGGTGCGGGTGGTTTCCGCCATTCGCGACAGGGAAGACCTGGGCTCGCCCGGCACCACCTTCCCCCGGCAGCAGCTATTGCCCGAAATGGCATTGCGTGAGGATGAGCCCCAGGCTTTCTACATTCACCTGCTGCATCAGAGAGAATGCACCTACGGCTATACCGCCATCCAGCTGAAGGATAACGAACTGCCCAGCATGTTCTACATGCATTGGAACATCATCGTTTCCGTGGCGCTGCGCACCCTTTCCAGCCAGTTCAAGCTGGAAGCTTTGTACGAAGAACGCCGCCGCTCTTCCATCACCGATATGCTTACCGGCATCAATAACCGCCGCGGCTTTGATGAACAGCTGTCGCCCAAGTGGGAAGAATTGTGCGAACAGGGCCGTACGGTGTGCTTCATGTCGCTGGATTTGGACAATCTGAAGCCTCTGAACGATACCTTCGGCCATCAGGGCGGCGACGAAGCGCTGATTGCCATTGCCCGGGCCATTGTGGCTGCTGTACCGGAAGGGGCGGTGGCAGCCCGTATCGGCGGCGACGAGTTCCTGGTGTTTGTGCCCGACTGCGACGAAGACGGTGTGGCCGCCTTCCGCAAGGCTTTTGAAAGCTATCTGGAAAAGCGCAATCAAAACGCCACGTTCGTTGTGGGTGCATCCATCGGTGCCCGGGTGATCACCCTGGAAAAGGACACCAACATGGACGAATGCGTACGCGACAGCGACGAAGCCATGTACAAGGAAAAGAAACGGCGCCATGCGGAACTGAAGCAGCACGCCATGAGCCTGAAATAAACAAAAATAAAAGCAGTTGCAAAATGAGCAGCTGCTTTTTTGTGTGAAAAAAGCCCCCCTGCATAAAGCAGAGGGGCTGATTGTGTTTACATTACTTGGTGGGGGTGGCAACGAATTCCATGGCGAAGATGCCGGTGGTGCTGCTGTAGGTGTAGGTGCAGGTGATGGTGGTGCCGGCATAGGACACGGAATCGGTGGCAACGCTGTTAGTCTTGTCGAAGTCCAGCTTGGTGATTGTGGTCTGGATGAGGGCGACCAGGTCCTGAGTGAAGCCGTTAATGCCGTCTTCGGACAGGGCGTTCATGTCGGTGGAAGCAACGCTGGCCAGGGACATGCAAGCCAGAAGCTGGCCGATGGCATAAGCATCATCCTGGAAATCACCCAGAGAGGCAATGTTGTACTGCTTTTTGATGGTAACGCTTTCAACGGAATCGTTGGCGTCGCAGGCAACGATCACTTCGTTGTCCAGAGCGCTGATGGTGTAGCCGCCCAGAACGTTCTTCTTGGAGGTGGAGGTGCTCTTGGCAGCGATCTGCAGCATCAGGTCAAACATGGTGACGTAGGCTTCGCCGGTGTAGGAGAAAGTAGCTTCGGCGGCGAAAGCGGGGGCGCAGGCGCACAGGCACAGAACCAGGGCCAGGACGATGGACAGGGACTTTTTCATGGTGATGTACTTCCTTTCGTACAAAAAAATTGATATTTGTGTTATTCGACAGCATGCGCCTGTTTCCTGCTGAAAAAAGTAAAAAACTGCCGAAAAATATCGGCAGTTGGGGGATGGGGTATCAGTTGCCCGCAAAGAGGGAAGAAGTGGCTTCATCCTCGTACTGGCGGGTGTAGAGATTGTAGTAGTGGCCCTTGGCCTTGAGCAGTTCCTGGTGCCTGCCCTGTTCGATGATTTTGCCATCCCGCACCACCAGGATCAGATCGGCATTTTTGACGGTGCTGAGGCGGTGGGCGATCACCAGGGACGTGCGGCCCTTGATGATGGTTTCGATGGCGGACTGGATTTTTTGTTCAGTCAGGGTATCCACGGAAGCCGTGGCTTCGTCCAGCACCAGAATGCGGGGATCCGCCAGAATGGCGCGGGCAAAGGAAATGAGCTGCTTTTCGCCGGTGGAGAGCATATCGCCGCCTTCACCCACGTCGCTGTCCAGCCCTTTTTCCATCTTATCCACCACTTCCCGGGCGGATACCAGCTGCAGGGCCTGATCGATCTGCTCGTCGGTGGCATGGGGGTTACCGTAGAGCAGGTTCTCCCGGATGGTGCCGGAGAAAAGGTGGGGCGTTTGCAGCACATAGCCGATGGCGGAATGGAGCCACAGCTGGCTGCGTTCCCGGGCGTCCCGGCCGTCAATGAGCACCTGGCCTTTGGTGGGCTCAAAGAAGCGGCACACCAGGTTGACCAGGGTGGACTTGCCGGCGCCGGTTTCACCCACGATGGCGATGTTGGAGCCGAAGGGGATTTTCAGGTTGAAGTTTTCCAGCACGTATTCGTCGCCGTCGGGATACTTGAAATCCACGTTTTTGAACTCAATATCGCCCTTGATCTCTTCCCAGTTTTCTTTCCTGGGGTTAAAGGCATCGCCGTATTTTTCGATGACTTCGGGGCTGTCCACCACGTCGGACTTGGTTTCCATCAGGCGGGAAAAGCGTTCGATGTTCACCTGGGTGGTGATCAAATCGGAAATGGCGTCGATGAGCCAGCGCACCGGCTCCATCATGCCCTGGGCATAGTTCATGAACATGGCAAACGTGCCCACTTCGCTCTGCGCAATGTAGCCGCCCTGCCACAGCACAATGGCCAGCGCCAGGGAAGAGGCAATGTTCAGCGTGGCGGAGAACATGCCGCGCAGGTGGCTCACCCGCACGCTCTTTTTGCGCATGGCGTTGGTATCATAAAGGAAATCCCGGGCCATTTTGTCTTCGATCACCAGGGTTTTGATGGTCTTGGCGCCGGTGATGCCTTCGTTGAAATCGCTGGTGATTTTGCTGTTGAGTTCACGAACTTCCCGGTTTACCCGGATGAGCTTGGACTGGAACAGGCTGAACAGGATCACAATCAGGGGCAGAATGGTGATGACCAGCAGGGCCAGCCGGGCGTTTACCACCAGCATCACCACCACGGCGCCCACTAGATAGGAAAGGTGCCACACGCTGTCCATCAAGGACCAGCTGACCAGGGAACCGATGCGGCTGGTATCGCTGATGACGCGGGCGTGGATGTAGCCCACGCTGTTTTGGTTGAAGTAGGAGAAGGAAAGGGTTTGCAGGTGGCTGAACGCTGCGTTTCGCAGATCCCGGTTCACCCGCACTTCCGTCTGCATGGCCCGCTTACAGGAAGCGTAGTTGAAAAAGCCGGTGCAGAGGATGGCGCCGATGTAAACCAGCAGGAACCAGGGCAGGGTATCCAGCGTTCCGCTGGCAATGAAGTGGTTCAGGGAATAGCGCTGGAATTGGGGGATCAACAGGTCCACCCCGGTGGAAAGCAGGCCGCAGACGACCATGGTGGCCATAACTTTCCGATACTTTTTCAGGTAAGGCAAGATTTTGCCGATGCCGAAAAAGGGCAGGGATCGTTTTTCTTGTTTGTTTTCCATTATGCGTCCACCTCCTCTTTGGTGAGGGACTGGATCTCATAGATTTTCTGGTACAGCCCGCCGGCCTTTTCCAGTTCATCGGGGGTGCCCATTTCCACAATGCGGCCCTTGTCAAGCACGATCACCTGATCGGCCTTGGAGAGGGTGGTGATGCGGTGGGAAATGAGGATGATGCTGGCACTGCCAAAGCGCTTTTCCAGAGCCTTGCGGATCTTGGCGTCGGTTTCGGCGTCCACGGCAGACAGGGAATCGTCAAAAATCATGATGGGGGTATTTTGCGTCAGCATGCGGGCAATGGCAGCGCGCTGTTTCTGGCCGCCGGAGAGGGTAACGCCCCGCTCGCCCACGAAGGTATCGTAGCCTTTGGTGAAGCCTTCAATGGTTTCATCCAGGCAGGCAGCCCGGGCCGCTTCCCGGATATCGGAAAGGGTCAGGCTTTCGTTGGTGATGGAAAGGTTCTCCTGCAGGGTGCGGGAGAAAAGGAAGGGCTCCTGCAGCACAATGCCGATGTTTTTGCGCAGATGTTCCCGTTTCATATCGGCAATATCCACGCCGCCGATGGTGATCCGGCCGCAGTCCTGCGGCAGGTCATACAGCCGGTCCAGCAGTAGCATCAGGGTGGACTTGCCGCTGCCGGTGCCGCCCAGGATGCCCAGCGTGGTGCCGGCCTTCATGGTGAAGTGGATATCATGCAGCATCTGGGGGCAGCCTTCGTAAGCAAAATTCACATGTTCAAAGGCAATATCCCCGGTCATATCGGGGCAGAGAGCGTTTTCCTTATCCTTTTCCGGTTCGGATTCGATGATGTAGCCGATGCGGTCCACCGCAACGCCGGCCTTGCTCATATCGGAGATCATGCGGCCCAGCATGCGGATGGGCCATACCAGCAGGGAATTGTAGGAAATGAAGGCGATGTATTCGCCGCTGGTCATGTTCTTTTGCAGGCAGAACACCGCGCCGAACACCACCACCAGCATGATCTGCAGCCCGCTGAGCACGTCGGAGCAGGACCAGAAGCGGCTCATTACCTTGCCAAGGCGCACCCACAGGCCGGTGTATTCTTCGTTGTGCTTTTCAAAGCGGTCCTTTTCGTAGCGTTCCCGGCCAAAGGCACGCACCACCCGCACGCCGGTCAGGTTTTCCTGGGCCATGGCGGAAAGGCGGCCTTCGCTTTCGTCACATTCCTTGAACCCTGCGCCGATCTTGTTGTGGAAGCGGAAAGAATACCAGATGATCACCGGCATGGGAAGAAGGGCGATGACGGTAAGGAGGGCGTTCATGGAGAACATGAACACCATGGAAAGTACCACCAGAATGCTGATGCGGAACAGGCTGGTCATCTGGCCGGCCACAAAATTACGGGTGGTTTCAATATCGGACGTGCAGCGCTGGATGATATCGCCGGTATGGTTTTTCATGTGCCAGCTGAAAGGCAAACGTTCGATATGGGTATAGAGCATATCCCGCATGGTTTTGGTCAGCGTTTCGGAAGCACGGGTGTTGCTGACCAGGAACCCATACTGGCTGAGCACTTTCACAACAGCCACTGCCAATACGGCCAGGGCCATGATCCATAAGTTTTTGCCCAGGTACTCAAAGCCGCCCACTTTTTCCACCAGCTGCATGACCGCAGGGCCGAAGGTGGGCTCGTTCCCGCCGATGGCGTTATCCACGGCGGCACGGATAATCTGGGGTGTGATCATGTCGGTAAGGGCTGTAATGGCAGCCAGTACCATACTGATAACAAACAGGCCCTTGCTGCCCTTGAGGAAGCGCCAGATGAGCGCTGCCTTGCGGACAGAAGGTTCTTTCTTTTGCATTTGATTTTTCCTCCTGAATAAATAACACAAATAAAGCAAGAAATGAAACGGAGCGGCTTTTTTGCATCCCCCCTGCAAAAAAAGCCGGATAAGCTGCAGGAATTTCACCTGACATCTTATCCAGCCATGTGCCATCCCCACGCGGCACAGACCCTCCGATGCAACTTCTACATTATAAATGCGAAAATACGTTCTGTCAATCGCAGGAAGCGGAGAATCGCACAAAACATGCCTGAAAATTGCCACTTTTCGGTACGGAAAAACGCTTGATTGAAACGGCTGATTCTGCAGAATAATAAGCAGGGAGCATGGGGCTCTTTTATCGAACAGCAACAGAGGAGAAAACAAAGCATGAAAGTGGAAAAAAATCCGAGAAAACCCCTGGTGGTCTTTTACCTGGTGGTGCTGGGGGTATTGCTGATTGCCAATACCTTTGTGCTGCCTTCCATCCTGGAAAGCAGAATTGAGGAAGTGGATTACGGCACCTTCCTGCGCAATCTGGACGCCAAAGAGGTGCTGATGGTGCAGGTGGAAAAGGAATATATTTATTTTGTGATGGGTACGGAAGAAGAACCGCAGGTGTTCCGCACGGTGCCTTTCAACGATGACGGGCTGGTGGACCGGCTGTATGCATCGGGCTGTGCCTTCGGAAAAGTGGTGGAGGAAGAAACAAGCCCCTTTGTGGCGTTTCTTGTCAGCTGGGTACTGCCCATGCTGCTGTTTTTCTTCATGGGGCGCATGCTGATGCGCAGGATGGCCAAAGGTGGCCCGGGCGGCATGCCCATGATGCAGTTTGGCAAATCCAACGCCAAGGTGTATGTGCCCTCTGCGGCGGGCATCCGGTTTGCGGACGTGGCGGGGGAAGAGGAAGCGAAGGAAGCGCTGCAGGAGATTGTGGATTTTCTGCACGACCCGGAAAAGTACCGGAACATCGGCGCCGTGATGCCAAAGGGCGCGCTGCTGGTGGGCCCGCCCGGTACCGGCAAAACCATGCTGGCCAAGGCGGTGGCCGGGGAAGCCAACGTGCCCTTCTTTTCCATTTCCGGTTCGGAATTTGTGGAAATGTTTGTGGGCATGGGGGCGGCAAAAGTGCGGGATTTGTTCAAGCAGGCCAACGAAAAAGCGCCCTGCATTGTGTTCATCGATGAAATTGATACCATCGGCAAAAAGCGGGACGGCCATGGCGTGGGCGGCAATGATGAACGGGAACAGACGCTGAACCAGCTGCTGACGGAAATGGACGGCTTTGACGGGGGAAAAGGAGTGGTGATCCTGGCGGCCACCAACAGGCCCGAAACACTGGACCCTGCTTTGCTGCGGCCCGGACGGTTTGACCGGCGGATACCGGTGGAATTGCCCGATCAGAAGGGCAGGGAAGCCATTTTGCAGGTGCATGCAAAGAAAATAAAGATGGAAAGCGGCGTGGATCTCTCCGTCATCGCAAGGGCTACCTCCGGTGCTTCCGGTGCGGAGCTGGCCAACATCATCAACGAAGCGGCCCTCCGTGCCGTGCGCATGGGTAGGGAAAGGGTGAACCAGGCCGATCTGGAAGAAAGCGTGGAAGTGGTGATTGCAGGGTATCAGAAGAAAAACAAGGTATTGTCCGACAAGGAGCGGGCCATTGTGGCTTACCATGAAATCGGCCATGCGCTGGTGGCGGCATTGCAGACGGATTCGGCGCCGGTGACCAAGATCACCATCATTCCCAGAACCTCCGGCGCTCTTGGCTATACCATGCAGGTGGAGGAACAGGAAAGAAACCTGATGAGCAAAACGGAGATCGAAAACAAGATCGCCACCCTGACCGCCGGCCGAGCGGCGGAAGAGATGGTGTTTGGCAACATCACCACCGGTGCCGCAAACGATATTGAACAGGCCACTCGGCTGGCCCGGGCCATGATCACCCGCTACGGCATGAGCGAAGAGTTTGGCATGGTGGCCCTGGAAACGCTGCAAAACCAGTACCTTGGCGGCGATACGGCCCTTGCCTGCAGCAGCGAAACGGCGTCAATGGTGGACAAGAAAGTGGTGGAAACGGTAAAGCGACAGTATGATAAAGCGGCGGCGCTTCTGAAGGGAAACGAAGAAAAGCTCCATCGTCTGTCCCGTTACCTTTACGAAAAAGAAACCATCACCGGGGAAGAATTCATGCATATTCTCAACACAGATGCATAAGAATGAAACTGCCTGCCATGCGGGCAGTTTTTAGGCGGTTGAAGAAAATTTTCCAAAAGAAGATTTTTTGTGTTGACAAAAGAAAGAAAAGGTGGTATATATTTGGTTGGTCATAACTAACTCTGGTTTTGGCCGTTCTTTCGGGGGTTGAGTTAATAAATACTAACTCGATTCCGTAAAGATGATCAGGAGGAAAAGAAACCATGGAAATGTCTTTGTGGAAGGCGCAGGAAGGCAAGGAGTACATCATTTCCCGCATTGATACCGACGATGAAGAAATGAATTCCTTTCTCTTTTCGCTTGGTTGCTACAGCGGCGAGCCCATCACGGTGGTTTCCCGGAAGGGGAAGGGCTGCGTGGTGGCGGTGAAGGATGCGCGCTATAGCATCGATTCCATGCTGGCGGAAGCCATTATTGTGTAAGCAATACAAAAAAGAGAGGCGGTAAGGTGAGCCTTACTGCATTTCTTTCCGGCAGTAGTTAAATGCAACTAACTGAAAGTAATGTTTGATCAGGATAGAGGAAACACAAGGAGGAAGCATATGAGAATTGCGTTGACAGGGAATCCCAACAGCGGTAAAACCACCATGTACAATGCCTTGACCGGCCGGAACGAACGGGTGGGCAACTGGGCAGGTGTGACGGTGGAAAAGAAGGAACACCCCATCAAGAAGGTCTATTACTCCGGTGATCAGGAGCCCATCGCTGTGGACTTGCCCGGCGCATACTCCATGTCTCCCTTCACTTCCGAAGAATCCATCACCAGCGGCTATGTGCGCAATGAACAGCCCGACGTGATCATCAACATTGTGGATGCCACCAACCTCAGCCGCAGCCTTTTCTTCACCACCCAGCTGCTGGAACTGGGCATTCCCATGGTGGTGGCCCTGAACAAGGCGGACGTGAATGAAAAGAAAGAAACCAAAATTGACGTGGCCGCCCTGTCCCAGAAGCTGGGCTGCCCCGTGGTGGAAACGGTGTCCACCGCCAATGAAGGCCTGAAGGCGGTGATCGATACCGCCATGGCCCAGGCCGGCAAGGGCCAGAAGGCCCCCTACACCCAGGGCGATATTGACCTAACCAGCAAGCAGGCCGTAGAAACTGCGGACAGAAAGCGCTTCCAGTTTGTCAACAAGATCGTTTCCCAGGTGGAAAGCCGCAAGGTGCTGACCAAAGACAAGAACATTCAGGATAAAATTGACGCCGTGGTGACCCACCCCATCCTTGGTATTGTGATTTTTGCTGCGGTGATGTTCCTGGTGTTCCACATTTCTCAGGCGGACGGCCCTCTGGGCCTTGGCGTATGGCTGGCCGACACGCTGGTGAGCTGGCTGGAAAGCTTCCAGGGCCTGGTGGCCGAATGGGTGAGCGGCGCCTCCGACATTCTGCAGAGCTTGCTGGTGGACGGCATCATCGGCGGCGTGATCGCCGTGATCGGCTTCCTGCCTTTGGTGATGGTTATGTATTTCCTGATTGCCCTGCTGGAAGACTGCGGCTACATGAGCCGTGTTTCCGTGGTGCTGGACCCCATCTTCAAGAAAGTGGGCCTTTCCGGCAAGTCCGTTATTCCCTTTGTGATCACCACCGGCTGCGCCATCCCCGGTGTTATGGCCAGCCGTACCATCCGCAACGAGCGTGAACGCCGTGCCACCGCCATGCTGGCCCCCTTCATGCCCTGCGGCGCCAAGCTGCCCGTGATCGCCCTGTTTGCCGGGGCTTTCTTCTCCGATGCATCCTGGGTGGGCACGCTGATGTATTTTGCCGGTATCGTGCTGATTTTTCTGGGCGCCCTGCTTGTGAACAAGATTGCCGGCCACAAGGCCCGCAAGTCCTTCTTCATCATTGAACTGCCCGAATACAAGTGGCCTTCTCTCAAGCGTGCGTTCCTGTCCATGTGCTCCCGCGGCTGGGCCTACATTGTGAAGGCCGGTACCATCATCCTGCTTTGCAACACCCTGGTGCAGGTGATGCAGATGTTCAACTGGAGCTTCCGGCTGGTGGAAGAAGGCGCAGAAAACACCTCCATCCTGGCTACCATTGCCCATCCCTTTGCTTATGTGCTGATTCCCATTGTGGGCTATCATGCCTGGCAGCTGGCTGCCGCCGCCGTGACCGGCTTCATTGCCAAGGAAAACGTGGTGGGCACCCTGGCGGTTTGCTTTGGCATTTCCAACCTGATTGATACGGAAGAATTGGCCCTGATGGAAGGTGCCGGTACCGAAGTGGCCGCCGTTTTCGGCCTGACCAAGGTGGCTGCGCTGGCCTACCTGATGTTCAATCTGTTCACCCCGCCCTGCTTTGCGGCCATCGGCGCCATGAACAGCGAAATCAAGAGCAAGAAATGGCTCTTTGGCGGCATCGGCCTGCAGCTGGGCGTGGGCTTCACCGTGGGCTTTGGTGTGTACCAGATCGGTACCCTGATCACTGCCGGCAGCTTTGGCACCGGCTTCATCCCCGGCCTGATCGCCGTGCTGGCCATGGTGGGCGTGGTGATTTACCTGATCCGCAAGGCTGACAGCGACCTGAAAAAGGAATACAAGCTGAACGCTCAGGCCTGACCGAATTGCAAAAGAAGGAGAAGAATGTATGGCAGATTTTGTGATCATTGCTGTGCTGGTTGTGATCCTGGGCATTGCAGGCGGATATTTGATCAAAGCCAAAAGAAACGGGCAGAAATGCATTGGCTGTCCCTACAGCAAAACCTGTTCTGCCGGCAAAGGCGGCTCTTCCTGCTGCAACTGTCATAGCGAACAATAAAAAAGCGGATCCCTCAAAGAAGGGGGATCCGTTTTTTTGTTATTCGGCAAGCAGAATGGCAAGGGCTTTTTCGTAGCAGTTGACGGTGTAGGTGGGCAAGGGAGAGGTTTTGCCCTTCTGGCTGAAAAAGATGCTGTCCACACCGGCATGGATGGCAGCGGGGATATCGGCAGATAAACTGTCGCCCATCATGACCGCCTGGCGTTTGTCCGTACAGCCCATTTGCTCCATGGCCATAAATAGCATTTTAGGGTCGGGCTTGGCGGCGCCCACCTCTTCGCTGATGAGGATCACATCAAACAGGGGCGTCAGGGGGCAAAGGGCAAGGCGGCTTCGCTGGATGGAAGAAACGCCGTTGGAAATGAGGGCAATTTTGATTTTGCCGTGCAGGGCGCGGATGAATTCCTCCGCACCGGGCAGAAGGTCGGCATAGTTGCCAAGGTTTCCGGCGTAGGCATCGGCAATGGGCACGGGGTCCATGTCCGGTTTGTTCAGGAAGGCAAGAAGCTGGCGGAACCGCTCCACCTTCAGCTCCTTCTGGGTGGTTTCGCCCCTTTCCAGCGCCTTCCACAGGGCATCGTTGATGCGGTGGTAGTTTTCGCAGGTATGGTGATCTGCAGGCAGGCCGGCATCAATGAGTGTCTGGGAAAGGGCCTGCCGTTCCGCCGCCGCAAAATCCATGAGGGTATTGTCGTTATCGACGAGCAGGTATCTGTATTTCATGGCGGTCCTCAAAACTTGTATTTGTCCTTGGGGGCGTCTTTGTACGTGCGTTTAAAGATTGCGTTGGCTGCCAGAATGCCCACGATGGGCAGCAATACAAAAATCAAAAGAATTCCCATAGATCGTTTTCTCCTTTCATTCCGTCATCCACAGCCGGGCATCGCAGCCGGCCAGCTTGCACAGCGCTTCCAGATAGAAGTAATCGCCGTAGAGGATATTGATGTGCCGGCCGTTGCCGTCGTTGTGGTAAGCGGCGGTGCATTTTTGCAAAACGCCCGTGCATTGATCCGTATAATCGGCGCAAAGGGAATGCAGGCCAAAGAGCAGCTTCATGGCGGCGGCGCGGTAGGTTTCTTCGCCGGTGAGGGCATGAAGCTCCAGCAGGCCGCAGGCGGCGCAGGCACCGGCAATGTTGTCGATCAGTTCCGGTTCCTCCGGCTGGCAGAAATCGCAGTTGGTCAAGCCGTCCGGGCGGATGTGGGCCACGAAATAATCGGCACAGCGGCGGGCGGCCAGCAGGTATTTTTCTTCCTTCAGGTTCAGGGCGCTCAGGGTGAAGCCGTACAGTGCCCAGGCCTGGCCCCGGCTCCAGCTGGAGCCTTCCCTGTAGCCCTGGCCCCGGGGACGCTCCACCACCTTGCCGGTGCGGGGATCGCAGATGCAGATGTGGCAGCAGCTGCCGTCCGGCCGCTGAAAATCACGGATGGTGGTATCGGCGTGGATGCGGGCGATTTTTTCAAACCGGGGGTCGCCGGTGTGTCTGGTGGCCCAGTGAAGCAGCGGCAGGTTCATCATGCAGTCCACAATGGCATAGCCGATGTGATCTTCGCCGTTCCAGGCGCGGATGAACCCTTCGGGGTTGAACCGGCCTGAAAGCAGGTTGGCCACGTGCAGCGTGTTTGTAAAGGCTGCCGCGTCGCCCGTGAAACGGTGATGAGCGCCGCAGGAAAGCAGGTACATAAAGCCCACGTCGTGGTGCAGTTTTTCATAGCGCATGATTTCCCGGACCAGCATCTCTTCTGCCCGCAGGGCTTCCTGCAGAAAAACATCTTCTTTGGTGGCGCTGTAGCATTGCCACATGATGCCCGGCCAGAAGCCGCCTGTCCACCAGCTGTTGTCGTCGTGTGGGGAGGGAAGGAATTTTCCTTTTTGGCCGATGTAGGGAATGATGCCCTGAGATGCGGCAAGGGGTGCGCCTTTGCGGAATTTGGCAATGGTTTTTTCCAATGCTTCTTTGACCCAGTTTTCCATGGCAATGCTCCTTTTTTATTCCAGAATGAGGTGAATATCAGAGAACGTGACGGAGGCATTCCGCACCACATAGAAGCCTACGTAGACGGTGGCTTCGTCGATGGTGGTAAGGGCATAATCAAAGCCGGCGGAGACAGGCTCGTTTTCCCCATACTGCAGGGTGAAGCCGTCCCGGGTGCCGGTGATGGACAGGGTAAGGGTATCGCCGGGGCCGTATACATGCTGCGCTGCCGGGCCGTCCAGCAGCAGGCCGCTCTTGCGGCCAAAGCAATTGACGGCGCCCTGATTGCGGCTGCCGGATGCCACATAATCGCCCATGGTATCCCGGATGTTCTGATCAATGTAGAGTTCGTCCCGGGCCATGAGGCCGAAGGATACCTGATTGTTGGCAAACAGCTGGTTTACGGTGGCGGTGGCGGTGAGGGTGAAGGGCGTGCCGGCGGGCAGGGGAATGTAATAGAAAAGGAAGCCGTCGGTGGTGGAGGAGATTTTGCCCAGGTTATCCCGGACGGACAAAGTGACGCCGGCATCCGTCACTTCCGAAGCGAAGCTGCCCGAGAGCACCTTGCTGTCGCCGCCCACATCCCCGAACACCGTACCGTGCCACACGTTTCCGTCCTGATCGGTGAAGGCGGGCCAGTTGGCGGAAGGGGAAAGGGGAGCGGTGTATTGGATGATCTGGTAATCGGGGTTTATGGTGTCGGCAAAATCCGCTTCATAGGAAGGGGCAGGAACGCCTTGCTTGACGTAAGCGTCCAGGCCGGTGCCGTCGGCATGCCGGGCAATCAGCCAGGCGTGCATCTTGGCGCCGTAGGAATTGGTGTGGGTTTTATCCAGGGCAGTGGGCACTTTGGTCACCCCATCGGCATCATACCGGGCACCGTTGAAGGCATGGAGGTATTTGGCGTTTTCCCCAAGCGCCACGTTCATTTCCAGGGTGGCGGGGGTCAGGTCGATACAGGGGATGGAAAGATCGCTGCACATCTGCCGGATGGAAGCGGCATAATCCCCGCCGGGGTAGGTGACGCCGCCGATGACGGTGGTTTGCGTAATATGGCCGGCTTCGGATCGGTAGGATGCGGGGGTGTTTTCCTCCGTCAGCCGCACGATGGGGGTGACAAGAATGGGGGTGACGCCCCGGTCCAGGGCCGGCTTTACATAGTGCACATACAGGCTGTTGGCAAAGGTGCCTTCCGTGCGGTAATCGCCAACGGGGGAAGTGAAGCGGGCTTCTTCCGTTTTTTCGTCGTTATGGCCAAAGCCGATCAGCAGGAACATGTCGTTGCCGGTGCTGCCCAGGGCGGGCACCTGTTCGCTGCCGTTTAACAGCATATCATATTCTTCCATTTCTGTAAAATCTTTGGAGGATGCACCGGAGCGGGCCAGGTTGTACACATCGGCATGGAAATAGCGGTCTATCTGTTCGCCCCAGCCTTCCCGGGGGATGAAGTACTGGTCGTCAAAGGCGGAGACGGTGGAATCGCCCACCACCCAGACGGAAGCACGGGCCGGCTCATCCTGGCCCCATGCGGCGCCCCGGGCACCGGTTTCGTATACACGGGCTTCGTCCGTAAGAAGCAACAGGCCATGCATGTCAATGCGGCCGTCTGCCGTGCGTTCGGGCAGGGCGGAGGTGTCCAGGGAGCGGAACCAGCTTTCGTTCACGCAGGCGGGGCTGCTTTTCGTATTTTCAGACACGTTCTTTTCTCCGTTCCAGTAGAAATTGTTTTCGCCGTACACGGCCTTGCTTTGCTGGCCCTGCAGCTTGATGTTTTCGCCGCTGCCGTTTCCGGTGCGGAAGGAAAGCACGCCTTTTGCTTCGTAGCCGGTGGAGGCGGATGCGTTGCCGGTGTAGAAGGCCACATTATGGGCGCCGTTGTTGAAGGAGGTGGAGTGGTACACCCGGATATCGGGGCAGGAATTGGCGTCGATGCCCTTGGCCTTGTTTTCGTAGGCGATGGAGTTGATCAGCACATGCCGGCCGGGGATGTTGGTGCCGCCCATTTTGAAGCCGTTGCCGTTGCCGGCTTCCACGGCGGTAAGGTTTTCGCCGGTGAAGGAAAGGTGGCCGTTTTCGTTGCAGAGGATCTCGGCAAAGAGGATGTTGTCCTTTTTGCTGCCCGGCTGCACCATCAGGTAGCCGTTGCGGAAGGCCACGCTGTTTTGAATGGTTACGGCGCCGATGGGGCCGGTGGCAGCTTTGGCGAACAGATCCCACCCGTCATCGGCGTTATAGGCGGCCATGCATTGATCAAACACATTGCCGGGGCCGCAGGTGAGCTTGGCGGCAAAGCCGTCGGCGTCTTCATAGCCGGGATCACCGTTGTTCATGGCGGTGCAGCTGATGACGGTATTATGGGAGGGCCACATTTCGATGGTTTCGGCGGATGTGCCGGAAAGCTGGAGGCCGGTGGTGCCGTTGTTGTAGAAGTTCATGTTTTTCAGGATGTTGTGATGCCCGGAAAGCTGCATGCCCTTTTGCAGGGGCGCCGTACGGCAGATGTTGATCTTTTCCATCTGCCACCAGTCGCCCCAGGCTGTAAAGCCGCCGCCTGTTCCCTGAAAGTCCAGCGTGGCATAGCCGCCGTCGCCTTGCAGGCGGATGGGGGCATCCTGTGTGCCGTTGCGGCCCCGGGAAATGGTGAGGGACTGTTGGGGGAGCAGATAGGTTTCGGGCTTGAGCAGGATGGTCTGGCCGGCGGAGGCATAATCCAGTGCCGTCTGGATGTCCAGCGCGTCTTCATAGGAGGTGCCGCCGTTCTGCGCATGCCCCTGGGCAGAAACGTAAATAACGCCGTTCTCCGCGCCGATGTGCCGTTTGGTAACTGTATGAGTGACCGTCATGGTATCGTAGCTGGAAAGCTTTTCAAAAGCGGAGAATACAAAGGAGGGGGAGGGGGTAAAATCAATGGTGAAGAGGGCGTCGCCATGCAGGGGATAGCTGCGCTCCACCTGCACCCCGGCGGTGACCGGGACGGATGCGTCCACCGTTTGGCCGTTCAGGCGGATGAGGGCAGTGCCGTCTGCATTGGTGGAAAACGCCAGCGTGTAGGTGTCTTCGGCGCAGGTGGCGGCAGATTTGACCGTGCACCGGCCATCAAGATAGGTGGTGGGCTGCACATGCCATTCTTCCGCTTTCCAGGGGGAAGTGGTGAAGGTGATGTTGGTAAAGGTGGCGTTGATGCCCCGGGCGCAGGTGAGGCCAAGGTATGCGTTTTCCTTTTCCTGCACGCAAAGGGGATCATTAAGTTCGTCATAGGAAGAAACGGAGGTGGCGCCAGCATCGGCAGCGGGGATGTAATAGGTATAGGAGGAAATCAATGGGCCGGTGGTGCCGTCGGGCAGGATTTCAAACTGGCTTGTGATATAGGCACAGGAGGTCTTTTCCAGCCGGATGCGATAGGTTTTGCCCTGCTGCACCAGGTCGTTTTCGTCCTGGGTGAATGCAATGCGGATATCATTGACGTTGTTGAGGTCGGTGTTTTCGCTGGATACGATGCCGGTATAATGGCGGCTGCCCAGCACGCCTTTGGTATCCTTGCCGTTCACCCGCAGCTTGGAGGAAGCAACGGAAAAAAGGTTGGAATAGTAGCTGCCGGAGCCGGAAATGGTGTCGCGTACCATCAGTGCAAAACCCTCCTGGCCGTCAGGGGTGGGGTTCAGGTAATCCACGTGCACGTCGGCAGTGAGGCAGAAATTTTCCGTCCGGGGATTGATGGTAGTGTAGTAGAAGGAAATGCCGTCAGCCGGTGCATCGGAGACGAACTTACCGCCCTTTTTGACAATGTTTCCGTCGGCGTCGGAGGTGCAGGAAAAAAGAGTGACGCCCTTTTCGAGGGAAGGGCCGTCGCCGATGCGGTTGGCTGCATCGGAGGTGGAGGTGCCAAAGCGGATGAACTGCCAGGGGCGGGTATCGGCAATGGGCCCGGACATATCAGTCCCTCCTTTTCCTGCAAAAGAAATGGCGGCATAGCGGAATTTGGAACCGGCGGCATAGAACCACACCTTTTCCCCGGCTGCGGCTTCATACTCCACGTGGATTTCGCCGGGGGTGGACAGGGAAAAGGCCTTGCCCCCTTCCGGCACCACCCAGAAGGTTTTACCGGAGCCGTCGGAGGAATTGGTGCCGTTGATGCCGTGGCAGGTGAGGGTGCCGTCGGCAGGGGCGGTCACACACACGGCGGCGCCGGTGTGGGGAATGGTGCCCTTGGCGTTGCTTCCGTCTGCTTTGGGGTTGTTTTTGCCCTGTACCACCGGCAGACTTTCACCGGCCACGGTTACGGTTTCTTCCTTTATTTCCATATCTTCCAGCAAAAGCACCGGGCCGTATTCGCCGGAAAGGGGATGATCGATAAAGCGAAAAAGAAAATCAGCGCTTTCTGCTGCGGCCTGTGCGGGGATAAACGTGACGCCGGCATAGCAGAACTTGCTGCCGGCAGCATAGAACCACACCTTCTCCCCGGCGGCGGCTTCATACTCCACGTGGATTTCGCCGGGAGTGGAAAGGGAAAAAGCTTTGCCCCCTTCCGGTACCACCCAGAAGGTTTTGCCGGATCCGTCGGAGGAATTGGTGCCGTTGACGCCGTGGACGGTGATGGTGCCGTCAGAAGGGGCAAGCACGTACAGGGCAGCGCCCCGATCGGGCACGGTGCCTTTGGCGTTGGCTCCCTCCGTTTTGGGGTTGGTGGTGCCCTGGACGGTTATGTGGGTCTGCCCGTTCACGGAGACGGTTTTCTCCTTTGCCGTCATTTCTTCCAATACATAAACGGGGGCATTACCCTGCTGACCGGGCTGGATATCCCCGTCAAAAAAGAGGGAAAACCCAGTGTCCGCGCAGGCGCATGATGCACACAAAAACAGCAAAAAAAGGCCGGTCATAAGGCAAACAAAACGGCGGTAGATTGTCATAAAAATCCCTCCGGATGCATAGGTATAGATGGATATTTGTGTCTCTTTTATTGTAACAGATTTATCACTGATTGCAAGAGCAAAAGAAGGGTTTTTGACGGAAGGAGAGTGACGCGAAAAAGAGGCGATGTAACCCTGCAAATTACAAATGATACAAAACAAATAAGAAAATATTACAAAATAAAAACGAAAAAATGTAGAAAAAACGAAATTGTTTTTCGCAACTTTAAACATAATCGAATAAAGTATAAAACTGTAAATAGATGGAAGAAAACGGGTTGATTTTAGACGGAATTTATTGTAAAATCCGATGGTAAAAGTATGCCTGTATCAGCAATACAGGATATAATTTGAGTGCAATTCGGCGCAACGTGCTACTTATTAAATACGTGCGCCCGCGTGCGTTGCGCGTACGCGCAAGAGAAAGAGGTATTGCGTGAACCAGCAGACAAAAGCAACGATCCGGACGATTACAACGGTGATGGTTTTTATCGCCATTATTTTCGCATTTCTTATTTCCGGCATCCGTCTCTTTGGCTTTCAGGTATACGGCGTGCTCAGCGGCTCCATGGAACCTGCCTATCCGGTGGGTTCGTTGGTGTATGTAAAGGGCTGCGATGTGGACGAGCTGAAGGTGCGGGATGTGATCACGTTCCGGGCTTCTGCGAAAACTGTGGTAACCCACCGCATCATCGAAATCGTGCCGGATGAAAAGAACCCCACCATCCACCGTTTCCGTACCCAGGGCGATGCCAACGATAACCCCGATGCTTCCCTGGTGGGCGAAGCGGATATCATCGGCAAGGTGGCTTTCTCGGTGCCGCACCTTGGCAACGTGGCCAGCTACATTCAGCAGCCTCCGGGCATCTATGTGGCCATTTTGCTGGGCATTGTGCTGGTGGTGTTCGTTGTGATCACCGACAATGCAGCGGGCGATGAAAAGAGCAAAAATCAGGGCGCTGCGCCTCAGCAGCCCAAAAAGCAGCTCAACCTGCCCTGGCTCAGCAACCTGCTTGCCAAAGTGGGTATCCAGTGGCCCAAACAAAAAGCGCCTCCCCAACAGCCGCTGACGCGCCAGGGCTATGTGCCGGGACAAGCTCAGCAGCAATATACCGGGCAGGGCTACCAGCCCCAGCAGCAGTATCCGCAGCAGGGGTATCAGCCCCAGCAGCAATATACCGGGCAGGGCTACCAGCCCCAGCAGCAATACACTCAGCAGGGCTACCAGCCCCAGCAGCAGTACCCGCAGCAGGGTTACCAGTATCCCCAGCAGCAATACCCGCAGCAGGGTTACCAGTACCCCCAGCAGCAGTACCCGCAGCAAGGGTACCAGTACCCCCAGCAGCAGCCCCAGCAGGCGTCCGGCCAGCAGCAACAGCGCCAGGGGTGATTCCATCCGCGCGATTTTCAGTTTCCTTCCGGTTGTGCACCCGGAGAGAAGCTGAGTCGAAATATATAGAAATTCAAAAATCGTAAAAATATCACGAAGGAGGGAACTGCAGATGAAACTTGGCAAGCGTTCGCTGGTTCTGGCAACGGCTTTGATGCTGGCGCTGAGCATGAGCGTGTTCGGCACCATCGCTTACCTGACCAGCACTGCGCAGGCTACCAACACCTTCACCGTGGGCGACGTCGAGATCACCCTTGACGAAACGGACGTGGATGAAGACGGTAACCCCAAATACCCTGTGGACACCGACGGCGACGGCGAACCTGACCGCATTATTATTGTGGACCAGGAAGACGGCACCATCACCATCATCGATCCCACCGTGACCGATGACCCCACCACCCCCGAAGACGAATCCGTTATCGGTGTGATCACGCCCAACGAAGACGGCACTTACCCCGATGAAATGGATACCGACGGCGACGGCGAGCCCGATGCTCCCATCGATATCGACGGCGACGGCGATTCCGACACCGTGAAGGTGGACGAAGATGGCAACGTGGTTGTGGATGAAGGCACCGACGACGAACAGGTGATCGAACCCGGCCGGGATAACGAAAACGATTATAACCTGGTGCCCGGCGCCGATTACCTGAAGGATCCCACCGTTACCGTGCTCAAGGACAGCGAAGAATGCTATGTGCGTATGCGCGTTGGCTTCAGCAGCCTGCCCGACGGCTTCGATGCCGAGGAAATGTTCCATTCGCTGGTGAAGGACCTGAACGAAGAATCCTGGGCCTTCAAGTACGTCAATGACGACGGCGAATTGGAATTCTGGTATGTGGAAGACGGCGAATTCGTTACCGTTGAACCCACCAAGGCGGCCGATCTGGTGCTGCCCCCCCTGTTCACCACTGTGGGCGTGCCCGGCGAAATGACCGGCGACGAACTGCAGGAGATGGCCGGCGTGCAGATGATCATCCAGATGATCATCGAAGGCGACGCCATCCAGTCCGCTTCCTTCGAAAATGCCGCAGAAGCCTGGGAGGCCTTTGACGGCCAGAACCAGACCGTGGACTGATCCCTCATTTTTGATTCACGGCAGCAAAAGCTGCTTTGAATAACGGTATTCTCTGAATTTTCAGGAAAGGAGGAACGCAAGTGTACAGTTTGAAGCGTATGTGCCAAAGGCTGTCTGACGGCATCAGCAAAAAAGCGCTGATCCTGATCATGACAATCACCATGACGTTGGCAAGCGTTGCAGGCGGCACATTGGCCTTTATCCAGGCGGGTACCAAACGGGCAACCAACACGTTTACCGTGGGCGATATCAGCATCACCCTGACGGAAACGGATACCGGTCTGGACGGCGATGATGACGTGAACACCAATCAGTACCAGATGGGTGTGGGCGCCGTGATTGCCAAAGACCCCTGTGTCACTGTGGATGCCATGTCCATGGATTGCTGGCTGTTTGTAACCGTCCAGCAGTCTGAGAACTTTGACAATTTCATGGAATACGCCATCGCTGACGGCTGGACGCCTGTTGGTCAGGAAGGCAACCTGCTGGTCCGGGAAGTGGATCAGGACGAGGAAGCCCAGAGCTTCTTCATTCTGAAAGACAACCAGGTGACCATGAAGGAAACCGTTACCCTGGCTGACCTTGCTGCCCTCACGGAAGCTGATTATCCCACCCTCACCTTCACCGCCTACGCTGTGCAGCGTGAAGGCGTGGAAACGGCAGAAGCTGCCTGGCAGCTGATCGCAGGCGAAGAGTAAACTGTGCACATTTACGAATCATGCGGTCCTGTCTTTCCTGTAAAACAACGTTAATCCCAAAAGCACATACCTTGAAAGGAAGTAACTGCAATGAGCAAAAAGTCTCTCATCATGGTACTGAGCCTGGTTCTGGCTCTGTCCGTGGGTCTGGGCGGCACGCTGGCTTACCTGACCGACCGCGACGCTGAAACCAACATCTTCACCGTGGGCGATGTGGACATCGACCTGAGCGAAGACTTCGAACAGGGCGCCGAACTGATCCCCGGCGTGGACGTGGAAAAGAAGCCCGTCATCACCAACGAAGGCACCACCGATGCCTGGGTGTGGATGACCTGGTCCATCCCTGCTGCCCTGGATATGGAAGGCACCGCCTATAACAACCTGCTCCATTGGAATTTCCTGGGCGCCACCTCCGACGCTTATGTGAACCAGACCTATGTGGACAAGGCCATTGCTGAAGGCCATCTGCCCGAAGGCACCACTGCCGAAGAACTGATCGCCGCCAAGACCCTGTGGAACGTGGATGACCTGGTGGGAATGACCACTGAAGAAATCGACGGCATTGAATACCACAAGTACACCCTGCTGTACAACAAGGCCCTGCAGCCCGGCGAAGTGACTGTGCCCTCCATTGTGAAGGTATATCTGGATGATCATCTGGATATCGATCCCGACGGCTACTTCTTCCATGTGGAAGACGGCGTTGTGACCGAAACCGGCTACAACGTGAAGGAAAACGGCAATCCCAAGATCTATGTGGCTGCTTACGGCATCCAGGCCGAAGGCTTTGACACTGTGAAGGAAGCTTATGACGCTTACATGGGCCAGTGGGGCGATCTGGGCGATGCTCAGGCTGAAACCTTCACCGCCGAAGCCGGCACCGATGAAGCCCTGGCCGAAGCCCTGGCTACCGATGCCGAAACCATCATCGTTGACCTGACTGCCGATGTCACTTATGACGTGGCTGCCTGGCAGAACAAGGCCATGGGCGGCGAATCCACCCAGACCATCATGATCAACGGTAACGGCCATACCCTGACCTTCAACAATACCAACAGCGACTGGAACAATGTTGCCACCAACAATGACGCCACTCTGGTTCTGAAGGATGTCAACATCACCAACAGCGGCTACAACGATGGCCCCTGGAACCGTCATGACATCAACTTCGCTTGCGACGTGAACCTGTATAATGTGGTTTCTGACAAGGCCCTGGCCTTCAAGAACGGCGCTACTCTGGAAGATGTGTCTATTTCTGACGCCAACACCTCTGACACCTACGCCATCTGGATCCAGCCCAAGGGCCAGACCGTTACCATCGACGGCTGCACCATCGACATGCTGGATTGCTCCGACGGCCGCGGCATCAAGGTTGATAACCAGTACATGGAAGGAGAAGATGCTGGTATCAATCTGAAGGTCAGCGACACCACCTTCAAGACTGAAGAAAAGTCTGCCATCATCATCAAGACCAGCGTTGATTCCACCATCGAGCTGGATAACGTGAACATTGCTGAAGTTGCTGCTGACAGCACCAATCCCGTGTGGGTTGACGAAGCCAGCGCCGCTTCTGCCGATAAGATCGTTGTGACCGGCGGCACCAAGATTGTGGAACCCTAAACGAAGGTTTATTCCTTTGCCGCCCGTCCCTTTGGAGGCGGGCGGCAGGGGAGTGATGATCGCCCAAAAGCGGCGCGGCGCAGCACAGCTGCGCCAAAGCGTAACCCCGGCTGTGCTGCGCTGCGTTTGGAAAAAGCATTCCCCCAAAATAAAACGAAGGAGAATGAACATCATGAAAAAATCCACTTTGATCATGATTCTCAGCCTGGTGCTGGCAGTGGCCATCGGCGTGGGTTCCACCCTGGCTTACCTGCAGGACACCGATGCTGATGTGAACGTGATGACGCTTGGTTCTGTGTACATCACCCAGAACGAACAGGAACGGGATGCCGATGGCAAACTGGTTCCTTTCACCCCCAATAAGCCCGCTTACCCCGCTGTGTATGAGGAGATTCATTGGGCTCCCGATGGTGAAGGCGCTGATGTGAACGGCACCGAATACAAGGTGTTTGATGACAGCATCAAGAACGTGATCGATAAGATCGTTACCGTCACCAACACCGGCAAGAGCGACGCCTATGTGCGTACCATTGTTGCTATTGAAGCCCCTGACTATGACCCTAACGATCTGATTCATGTGAATGTGAACGCTGATATAGAGTACACAGCTTGGGCCCCTGTGGACATTGGTGGCGTGAAGTATGTGTATTCTGTCTTTACCTATCCGGAAGCCCTTGCACCTCAGGAAACTTCCGTTCCTTCTCTGGTGCAGCTGTTCCTGGACAAGAAAGCCAAGAACGAAGACATCGAAAAGTTCGGCGAAACCTGGGAAGTGCTGGTTATTTCTCAGGCTGTGCAGACCATGGGCTTTGAAGACAGCGAAGATGAAAACGAAACCGCTGCCAACGAAGCTTTGGATGCCGCTTTCGGCGTAACCGATGCTGCCAACGTGAAAACCTGGTTCGAAGGCATCGACGAAGATGATATCGGTTCCCCTGGGGAAGATTGGATCAACAACAATCCTCCCACCGCCGTTCCTGAAGACGCCAATACCATTGCCAATCAGGAAGAACTGGCTGCTGCTTTGGCAAATGGCGGCGAATACTATTTGGTTGAATCTCTGAACCTGGAAGATGAACCTATGGCTGTTACTGCTGCCAATACCACGATTCACCTTAATGGCAAGACGATCAATGCAAAGTCCACTTCCAGCACTACCAGCTATGGTATTGATGTAAAGAACGGTGCCACGCTTGAACTGAAGGGCGATGGTTTGATCAGCTTCTATGCTACTCAGCCCGATATCGAATGGGGCGGTGAAGGCCAGCCTGCTTATCCCGGCTATGCTAACAACACCATTCGCAACTACGGCAAGCTGATTATCGACGGCCCCACCATTGAAAACAAGACGGCTGCCGGTGGCGCTTCTTACGCAATTGATAATTACGCAAATTCGGAACTGATTGTGAACAGTGGCGAAATTCAGGGCTATGACAAGGTCGCTATTCGCATGTTCTCCGGTACTAAGAATGCACCTATCAATGTGACCATTAACGGTGGCAAAATTGAAGGAAAGCGCGCTGTGTGGATCCACGTTGCCAGTTCCGATTCTAATGTGGCTCCCATTCATAACCTGACGGTTACTGGTGGTACTCTGACTGCTACCAGTCCTGAAGTGGAACCTGCTATTTATTCCTATTCCTATGGCAATAGCTTTGCTAACGTCAACGTGAACATCACCGGTGGTGTTTTCAACGGCGATGTGCAGTTTGGCGGCGGCTATAAGGGCGATCAGGAAAACGTAAACATTACCGGTGGTACCTTTAATGGTTATCTTGGTCGTTGGCTGGCAAACGACGGTTGGGAAGACATTGACAAGCCCTGACAAAAAACAATCATTCCTTGCCCGTCCTTCGGGGCGGGCAGGGATCTGTGAAGATGAAATGCTAAAATGCAGGAAATCTTGAACGAAAGGAATGGACAAAATCATGAAAAAGTCTACTTTGATCATGATTCTCTGCCTGGTGCTGGCAGTGGCCATCGGCGTGGGCTCCACCCTGGCTTACCTGACCGACACTGACGCTGACAAGAACGTGATGACCGTCGGCCGCGTGTCCGTTGTACAGAACGAACAGCAGCGCGTGGAAGAAAACGGTGAATTCACCGACGAACTGGAACCCTTTGTGAACGACAAGATGCTGCTGCCCGTTACCGACCGCAACGGCACCACCGATAACGTGACCATCGGCGACCACGAGCTGGAA
>JAZNOW010000068.1:0-5232 GCA_045589355.1 Clostridia bacterium | reverse complement strand
CCGAGGGGTACAGGGGGCGCGGAGCCCCCTGCTTCGTCGTTCCTTCAAGCAGCGCGCGGAAACAGGTTTTATGGATAAGTTGCACGTTATCGCGCAACGGGTGCAGGCTTATTTAACAGGCTGCATGGTCAAAGGCATAATATAGTTGGCAGCGGTGAAATTGATCGAGAAGGAAATGGTGCCATTGTTGTTGTTTTTGATGTTCATAATCAAGCCTTCATCATCCATCAGGCATGCTTTCCCGTTGTTCATGCAAAGACGAACGCCTACCAGAAAGTCATCAAAGATGATCACGCCGTATCCATCGTTATATAGTTTCATGGTCACATTGCCGTATTTTTTCGCATCAGCTGCGATCACTTCCCAGTCCCCCACATAAGAGGATAAGCGGGAATTGATCCGATCCAGTCTTGCTCTGCGCAGGCGAAAATCGAATACAGTACCTTCATCGTTCATGGTATAGTGCAGGCGGCCCTGATTATCGATGCTCAATTCCACAATCATGCCGCTATCGTAAATGTAGTAATTATTTGGTGAGCCGTTGATGTAGTATGCAGCCATTTCATTATTATTGAGCAACAGCATAATCCCATCGTCATGAACCACAGCGGCCATCTGGTCAATACCCACATGGGAAGCGCCCATGGTATATCCGTCCACGGCCACATTCTGTATTTCCCAATACCCCACAAAATCGCTCATTCTTTCTGCAGAAGCGCCGGTGCACAGCATGGATACGCACAGAATGACGAGGAGAAGCAATGCAATGAGTCTTTTCATTGATAGGAAGCCACCTTTCTATTCTCTTTTATAAACGAAAATGAATAATAATATATTCTACATATTTTTCCATTTTTCCTTCCTGAAATAAAAAAAAGCCTCTGTTTCTTTACAGAGGCCCGCTTTCATTTACCGGTATAGACGGCAATCGCCTGGGAAACGAACCGGGCGGTGCCGGTGCCGGCATGGCTGTCGATGTTTTGCCGGAAGCGCTCGTCCTGCACATACATCCGGCCAAGGCCGGCAAGGATTTCGTTTGAGCAGGGGTAGAAGTGATGGGAAATGAATTGCTGCAGTTTGTTCACCTGCATCTGCACCGCATCATCGGCGGGGGAAAGGTGCAGCATCTGGCCGAAGGGGCGGAACATTTCCATCATTTCCTGCCCGGCTGCCTGCACGTTTTCCGGTTTCTTTTGTTCAAAAGCCTTCCATGCGTCGGTATGGCCCCATGTTTTACGGGCCTCCTGTTTCAGCTGATTTATTTTGCTTTCGTCAAAGGCGTCAAAATTCATGGTCTCTTCTCCTTTCATCAGGGCTTTTGCCAGGTCGATCAGCTGCTGGGTGTGCTGCTTTTCCATTTCCAATAGCGCAATCTGCTTTTCCAGCGCTTCCTCTTCATGAAAGCAGGGATCGTCCAGCACCCGCCCGATCTCCTTCAGCGGAAACTTCAGCTTCCGAAACAGCAGAATATGCTGCAGCCGTTTCATGGTCTTTTCATCGTAAAGCCGGTATCCGTTTTCCGTCTGCACAGCAGGCACGAGCAGCCCCAGCTGATGATAATAATGCAGCGTGCGCACGCTGACGTGGGAAAGATTGGCCGCCTGCTGCACGGTGAGCATGTTCTTTTTTTCTTCCATTTTGTTCACCTCCCTTTCCATCATAAGGGATCACGCAGCGTCAGGGTCAAGCCCCGGATGAAAAAAAATCGCCGGGGCCCAGCCGCAGCGATTTTCTTTGTTTTTCAATGATGATGATGTCCGCAAGAACAATCATGCCCATGGTGGGAGTGATGATGCCCGCAGCTGCAGTCTTCGTCGTGGTGGGAATGGCCGCAGGCGCAATCCTCCGTAGGGTCATTTTCCATGGCCCGGGCAATGGACCTTGCCACCAGCTTTTCCATCACGCCGGTGATGATGTCTTCTTCCCCCTGCACCACAAAGGCAGGGATATGGTCATCCGTCATTTCGATGGCCGTCACCAGCATCTGACCTTCGCCGCCGTCCTCTTCCAGCACGGCATAGGTATCCCCGCCATAGGGCACCAGCGCCGCCACATGAAAGCGGAATTCCCTTCCGTCCGGGGCCTGCAGGGCCACCGGTGCGCCGATCAGGCTTTCCGGGTTCATCATTCTTCTTCGTTGTCCATCATGGCGATGAACTGTTCGAACACCTTCTGGTTCACTTCTTCATCTTCCACGGACACATAGATGTCTTCGTCGGTTTCGGGATCCTTTTCGATCTTCAGGATCAGCACTTCGCCTTCTTCGTCGTCTTCTTCTTCGTCTTCCACCAGCATCAGCACGATGTATTCTTCGCCTTCATACTGGATGGTGGTCAGGTATTCGAACTGGTTGGTCACGCCGTCTTCGTCGGTCAGTTCGATGATGCCTTCGGGCAGTTCTTCTTCGGGGATGATGTTCTTGATATCGTCAGCCATGGTGTTTATCCTCCATCTGAATAATGTGTTATTGAAAAAACGCTTTCTGAAACAGAAAATGCGTGTTTTACCGGTTTGATTTTTTTACCGGGCTTTGTCCAGATACTGCTGCAAAATGACGGCTGCGGCCACTTTGTCCACCGTGCCCTTGCGGTCATCCCTGCGCATGCCGCCTTCAATGAGGGCGTCATGGGCGGAAACGGTGGACAGCCTCTCGTCCTGAAATTCCACCGGCAGGCCGGCTTCCTTCAGCTTTTCCGCAAAGCCCATCACTTTTTCCGCCTGAAAACCGATGCTGCCGTCCATGTTTTTCGGCAGCCCGCAGACGATTTTTTCGCATCTGTTCTGCTGAAACAGGGAAAGGATGTGTTTGCAGTCCGGCCCATAGCCCACCCGGGTGTATACACTGTGAGGGGAAGCAATCCAGTGCATCTCATCGCTCAGCGCGATGCCGATGCGCCGGTCACCCACGTCCAGGCCCAGAATCCGTCCCATTTTTTTCAGCCCAGGCGGGTGCTCACGTAATGGCGCACCAGTTCTTCCAGAATTTCGTCTCTTTCCAATCGGCAGATCATGCTGCGGGCGCCGTTGTGGCTGGTGATGTAGGTGGGATCCCCCGTCAGCACATAGCCCACCAGCTGGGTGATGGGGTCATACCCCTTTGCCTGCAGGGCACCGTATACATAGGCCAGAATGTCGGCCGCCGTCTGCCGGTACTCGCTCAAAGGGGTAAGTTTGGTGGTATGATCGTTCATCGTTTCATAGCCCCCTCTCATAGTATTCCATATTATACACGAATTTCCATGTAATCGCAAGGCTGAAAAAAGGTAGAAACGTGTCAATCTTTGTCATTTCCGAAAATTTTTACAACTTTCTCCGGTTGTTTTTCTACATATAATACGTGCACCGCGCCCCGGGCACAAACGAACAGGGGAATGGCGGCCATCATGCCTGCCAGCCCGCCGATCAGCCCGCCTGCGGAAAGCAGCAGAATGATGGCCACCGGGTGCAGCGAAACGGCACCGGCCATCAGCCGGGGGGAGAGGATATACCCCTCGATCTGCTGCACCGCGATCACCATCCCCAGCGCCCACAGCGCTTTGGAAAGCCCCATGGGCAGCGCAAACAGTACAATGGGAATACCGCCGATCAATGGGCCGATGTAGGGGATGAACTCGCAGATCCCCATCAGGATGCCAAGGGTGAGAAAGCTGGGGATGCCCAGCACCATCAGCCCGAGGCTGGTGAGCACCATCACACACAATCCGATCAGCAATTGCCCCCGCAGGTAGCTGCCCGCTTCCATTTTCATCTGCTGCAGCATTTTCAGTACCGTCTTTCGCCGGCCGGATGGGATCCACAGGCTGATGCGGTAGGCGAATGCCTCCCTGTCCCGCAGAAAATAATAAGAAAGCACCGGTGCCAGGAAGGCCTTGGAAAGCACGTCCACGCTGCCGGCCAGGGCGGAGAGCAGCTTGGGCGCTTCGGCCGCAATATAGGCCCCCATTTCTTTCATCCATATCTGGGGCAGGTCTGCATCCAGGTGCAGGGCGCTGAACAGTTCCATTTGGCTGATCTGCCGCCAGGTGCTTTCCAGTGTGGCAAACAGGCCAGGCAGCTGGCCCATCAGCTGGCTGATCTGGCCGATCAACTGGGGCAGGGCCAGGCCCAGCAGCCCGATCACAAACAAAACCGCTGCTCCCACGCTGATCATACAGGCCAGCGGCCGCTTTACATATTTGTCCATCAGCCGGGCCAGGGGCAGGCAAAGGGCGGTGAGCAGCGCAGCCATGCCCACCTGGGAAAGCAGCTTCCTTACCGGCGCCCAGGCAAGGGCCAGCAGGACCGCCAGGATGGCCGCCGGCAGCAGGTATCGTTTCTTTTCCATCATGCGGGTCCGGATGGATGTGGTCATGGCTGCGCGCTCCTTCTTTTCACTTCAGGCCCATCATCTTCATGGCCTTCTTTTTCAACTGGGCCGTGCACATTTTGCCCATGCACCGGCGGCATTTCACGCCCACCAGAAAGCCGATCATACCGGCAGTCAGGCATTTATTCATTGTTTCACCCCCCTTCCGTCACAAAATACCGTCACATGCCCGGTCTTTTCGCCCGGCAATACGGAATATGTAGTGGCATACCATCGCCCGTGGATCAGGTCATCCAATGGCCCGGAGGATATTTCCAGCGCGGCCACCCGCATTGTTTCTTCATTTATTATGGCGTCCGTCACCATGCCCAGCCTTTCTCCTTCGGCGTCGGATACCCTAAACAGGTGGTAATCCGCATCCTTTGGCAGCTTGCCCGGGGAAGAATTGGCAATCACGCATACATGGCCCACCATGCTTATCTGCTCCCTGTCCAGCCATCGCATGCCCTGCATTCCGCTTCGTATCACCATCCCCCGTACCGCCCGTCCGTCTCTGGTCAGGATCACCTTTTGCACATGCCCCTCTTTTTCATCGCTCACCATCACCGGCATGCCTTCCAGTTTGCTGATGCCTGTCATTTTTCTTCACCCGCTGGTATTATGCCATGGTGCATGGCCTGATAAACTGGAAAAAAGCTGCTTCTTGTGGTGTTTCCGGCCAAATACCCACCGCATCTTGGGGTTTAAAAAAAGATCAAAAAAAAGTGAAAAAATTTTGAAAAAAAGTGTTGACAAAGTAAAAGTTCTTTGGTATTATAATCAAGCGCGCTGCGGAACGGCCCTTCGGGGCAGGGAAACAGCGAGCCGCGAACCTTGAAAACGATACAGAGAATGAGGAAAGAACGACAGTTAATTCTGGAATGAGT
>JAZNOW010000067.1:0-32158 GCA_045589355.1 Clostridia bacterium | reverse complement strand
AGCAAATATTCCATGGCAAAGAAGTATGTGTACCTGTTCAAGGAAGGCGACGCCTCCATGCGCGAACTGCTGGGCGGCAAGGGCGCCAACCTGGCCGAAATGACCAAGATCAAGTCGGAGGCCAAGCGGTCTTAGGAAGACAAGGATTTGGTTCAACTCCTTGGCTCACAGAACGACATGGCTACGATCCGACTTCATAGGCCCAGCGGGGATTGCCGGACTTGGCAGCCATAACTTCCACCACTTCTTCGTTCAGGCCCAGGTTCAGGATGGTGTCCATCATGCCAGGCATGGAAGCGCGGGCACCGGTGCGAACGGAAACCAGCAGGGGGTTTTCCTTGTCGCCGTACTTCTTGCCGGTGGTTTCTTCCATCTTGGTGATGTATTCCATGATTTCAGCCTGGATATCATCATTGATCTTGCGGCCGTCTTCATAGTACTGGGTGCAGGCTTCGGTGGAGATGGTGAAGCCCTGGGGAACGGGCAGGCCGATCTTGGTCATTTCGGCCAGGTTGGCGCCCTTGCCGCCCAGCAGTTCGCGCATGGAGGCGTCGCCTTCCTTGAACAGGTACACATACTTCTTTGCCATGGAATATTTGCTCCTTTCGGAATTGGATTGGCATTGGTTTCCTGGGAAGGCGCAAGCAACAAAGGCTTGTACCACCCATCCCATCGATTATACAATGTTTTTCCATCCTTTGCAAGGGCAGGAACGGTGATTTTTCCAAGAAAAACGCACAAATCGGCGGGAATTTTGCGCATTTTGTTCCACCGGCATATTCCGTCCCCCGGATACATACATTGAAACCATGGACTGGCATCTGATTGTTCCCCGGGAAAGGGGCTTTACAAAAGCGGAAGAGGACGCCGCATGGGAAGTGCGGCTGCGCTGCGGCTTTCCCATGGAAATGACCGGCCCTTTCGGCACCAGATGCGGTACTTTTCCCCTGACAAAAGACAGCGTCCTTCTGGCCGCCCAGGCACTGACCGGCCGGAACATGGCCCGCTTTCAGGAAGCGGCAAAAGAAGGCTACATTCCCCTGCCCCAGGGCCACCGCCTTGGCGTATGCGGCCACATGACAAAGGACGGGCTGTATGTGCTTTCCTCGCTTTGCGTGCGCATGGCCCATCAGGTAAAGGATGCGGCAAAGGATGTTTTTCCACGCACAGAAGGAAAAAACGTGCTGATCCTGGGCCGGCCCGGCAGCGGCAAAACCACCATGCTCCGGGATCTGGTGCGCCGCACGGCGGAAACAAAGCAGGTATCCCTCATTGATACCCGGGGAGAAATTGCCGCCTGCCATCAGGGCGTGCCCCAGCTGGACGTGGGGCCAAAGTGCGACGTGATGACCGGCGGAAAAAAGGAGGAAATGATGATGTGCATGCTGCGCTCCATGGCCCCTCAGGTCATGGCGGCGGATGAGATCGGCTCGCCGGGGGATGCCCTGGCGCTGATGGAAATGCAGCGCTGCGGCGTGCAGGTCCTGACCACCGCCCACGCATCTTCCCCGGAGGAAGCATGGCAAAGAAAAACCCTGGCCCCCTTGATGGATGCAGGCGTCTTTCATGTATGCATCCATCTTTCCGCTCCGGGGGAAACGCCCCTTATCCTGCCCCTGTGCGGCAGCTGACAGGCGCCGGGCTGTGTGCCCTTTTGTGTGTTCTTGGCGGCCGGCTGATCCGCAAAAAATGGGAAGATCAGCTGAAAGAAACCCTGCTTTTTCAGGATGCATTGCAAAGCCTTTTCCGGGAAATGCGCTTTTCCGGGCGGGGGCTGGCCGCTCTTTTCATGGCATGTGCGCCGGACGAGCATCACTATTTTTTCCGTCTGGGGCGTGAAATGGCATCCCATCCCGCCGCACCGCCGGACGAACTGCTGCAGGCGCTTCCTCCGCCCGCCCTTCTCTCCCCTGCCCTGCAAAAGGCACTGGAAAAGCTGCTTTTTGGCCTGATGCTTCCGGAAGAAACATGGCAGCAAAAGACGCTGGAAGAAACCCTTCTTTTCTGGAAGGAAGAAACCCTGGCCCTGCAGGCGCACCTTTCCCAAAAGGGCCCGCTGATCACCCAATTATCGCTGTATCTGGGCTGTGCCCTGTTCATTCTTCTTTGCTGAAAGGACGCATTATGGAACCGGATGTGCTTATCAAAATTGCCGGCATGGGGCTGCTCATTGCCGTGATCTGCCAGGTGCTTTCCAAAGCCGGACGGGAGGATATTGCCACCCTGGTCACGGTGGCGGGCGTGATCCTGGTGTTCTTTACCGTGCTGGACCTGGCCACGGAGCTTTTTGCCCGGGTACAGGCCGTGTTTCAGTTCCCATGACGGAGCTTTTGAAAGTATGCGGCTTTGGCCTTCTCTCTGCCCTGTGCGCCATGCTGGTGCATACCCAGCACAGGGAAAGCGGCAAAATGGTAGCCCTGTGCGCCGGGCTGATGCTGATGGTGTTTTCCGTCACCCATGTGCAGCCGGTGATCCATGCGCTGCAGGCTTTCAGCGAAGACGCCGGCCTGCAGAACGATACCGTTGCCCTGCTCATCCGGCTGATGGCCATGGCCTACACCACCGAGTTTGCCGTTCAGGCCTGTCAGGACGCCGGCGAAAAGGGGCTTTCCATGAAAGTGGCGCTGGCCGGCAAAGTGATCCTGGCCGGGCAAACGGCGCCCCTCCTTCTTCAGATCGGCCGCACGGCCCTTGCTTTTCTGTCATGAAAAAACTGTGCATTTTCCTCATTCTTCTGTTTCTTTTTCCCCAGGGACAGGCCGAAGAAATGGAGCAGGCATTGGAAAACCAGCTGGCCGCCCTGGACCTGAACGGCATGGAAAACGCCTGGCAAAGCGCCTTCCCGCAAGGGGTGACCCTGACGGAAATGCTGAAAAAAATTGCATCGGGCGAAGCGGTGCTCAGCGGCGAACAGGTGCTGCAAAGCCTGCTTTCCACCTTCTTTCAGGCCCTGTCCAACAGCCTGTGGCGTATGGGGCAGATGATGGTGCCCCTTCTTCTGTGCGGCGTGACGGAAAAAGTGAAAAGCGCCTTTGCGTCCGCTTCCCTGGGGGATATCCTGTACGCCGGCTGCTTTCTGCTGCTTTGTGCCGTGATAGCCCGGGATCTGGGCGAGCATCTGCAGCTATGCCGCCGGAATGTGGAAAGCATGGCCCGGCTGATGCAAACCCTGTTTCCCCTGCTGCTCACCCTGCTTGCCGCCGTTGGCAGCACCGCATCCGCCGCTTTCTTCCAGCCGGCCACCGTGGCCGCCTGCGGCGCCATGACCACCCTTGTGCACAAATGCACCCTGCCCCTGGCCCTGGCCGGTGCCGTGGTGGGGCTGGTGGATCATCTTTCCCCCAAGGTGCACCTGGCCCGGCTGGCCTCCCTTTTTGGCACGGCCGTCAAGTGGACGCTGGGGGTGGGGTTTACCGTTTTCTTATCCGTTACGGCCCTGCAGGCGCTGGGCGCTGCCGCAGCCGACGGCGTCAGCCTGCGCACGGCCAAATACGTGGCGGATCATTTTGTGCCCATGGTGGGAGGCATGTTTGCCGATACCATGGATTCCCTGGTGGGGGCATCACTGCTGATCAAAAATGCCGTGGGCATCACCGGCATGGTGCTGCTGATGGCCGTATGCGCCCAGCCCATGCTGCAAACCCTGTGCGCCGCCGGCATCTACCGGGCCTGTGCCGCCCTGATGGAGCCGGTGACCCAGAGCCGGGCCGTGGACTGCATCCACCATTTTTCCCGGACACTGATGACGTTCTTCGTTATTCAGCTGTCTGTCAGCGCCATGTTCATTTTGCTGGTGGCGCAAATGCTGGCCGTGGGCCAATTGACGGTGATGCTGCGATGAAGGCCTTTCTGTTGCAAACCTGCACCCTGGCGCTGATGCGTATGATGATGGACATGGTGCTGCCCGACGGCGACACCAAACGCTATGTTGACCTTGGGGCCGGGCTGCTCCTGATGATGTGCATGCTGGATGCGCTGGGAAATGTGCTGCCCTTCCGCTGAAGACCATGATGAAAAAAATAACCGAAAAAACGAAAAAAGCGGGTTCCCTTCCCCTGCTGCTCCTGCTAGCCCTGCTGGCTGCTTTTTTGCTGCTTGGCGGAAACACCGTCTCCCCCACCGGCATGACCGAAGAAGAAATGCGCCTGAGCGAAACCCTGTCCTCCATGGCAGGGGCAGGCAAATGCCGTGTATCCATCTGGTACGAAAACGCATCCTCTTTCAGCAGCACAAAACGCCCCTCCGGCGCCCTGATCGTATCATCCGGCGCCCACGACCTTGCCGTCCGGGTGCAAATCACTCAGGCCGCCCAGACCCTGCTGGGGCTGGAAAGCGGCAGCGTGGCCGTCTATCCCATGGAGGAAACAGAATGAAAGTGCATTTGTTCAATTTGCTGCTGCTCATCACCGTGGGCGGCTGCCTGTACCTGACGATCGCCCAATCTGCCCCGGAAGCAAAACCCGTAACCACCCTCCGGCAAGCTTTTGTGCCCGTGACCCCATCCCCTTCGCCCCACCCCATCGACGCATACCATGCCGCCCGCTCCCTTCAGCGCAGCCAGGCCCTTGCCGCCCTTGAAGCGCTGCTTTCCGCCCCCGATGCGGCCGTGCAGGCCCAGGCCCAGGAAGAAATTGCACGCCTGTGCGCCGCTGCGGAAACGGAAAGCAAAGTGGAGGGCATGCTGCTGGGCATGGGTTATGAAAAAAGCGTGTGCATCCTGGATGAAGAGACGGTGCTTCTTTTCACGGAGCCGATAACGGAAGCAGAAGAGGCCGCTGCCGTGCTGCAGGCAGCCGGGCAGGCATGCCATGTTCCTGCTGAACAGGTGCAGCTGCTGGTTCCGTGAAATAAAGCTTGTTTCAAACAGGAAAAGCGTGGTATACTAAATAACGAAAGAAATGATTGATGCAGGGAGAAGGAAACATGATCCGTACAGGAAGAGTGGTAAACGCATTGGATGGGCAAATTGAAGTATGCTTCAACCGCCCTGAAGCCTGCGACCATTGCGGCGGATGCACCGGGCAAAAGCACAAAACCCTGGTCACGCTGCAGGGCGATGCTCCCCTTGGCAGCATGGTGGATGTGGAAATGCCGGCCCGGCAGGTGTTCAAAGCATCCATCCTGGCGTATGTGATCCCCATGGTGCTGTTGTTCGCAGGCCTTCTGGCGGGCATGTGGCTGTTCAAAAGCGAAATGCCGGCAGCCCTTCTGGGCCTTGCATGCATGGCCCTTTCCTGGGGCATCCTGCACCTGACGGAAAGAAAGCTGCAGCGCAAAAAAAACTGGCAGCCCCGCATTGTATCCGTACATAAGGAAGGAGAAGAATAAATGGAACTGAAATTTACGAAAAGCAATTTTGACGAACTGGTGCTGCAGGCGGACAAGCCTGTGCTGGTGGATTTCTGGGCCACCTGGTGCATGCCCTGCCGCATGCTGGGCCCCACCATTGAAGAACTGGCCGAAGAAGCGGAAGGCAGAGCCTATGTGGGCAAGGTGAACGTGGACGAAGAAGGCGAATTGGCCATGAAATACGGCGTGCGCTCCATCCCCACCCTCATCATCTTCCGGGACGGCAAGGAAGTGGAACGCATGGTGGGCGTGCAGGACAAAGAAGATATCGAAACCGCCCTGTACTGATTTTTTTCCGGTATCCACCCATCACAGCAGGCATGTTCTTTTTCATGCCTGCTTTTTTTGCAAAAAAAGAAATTTCCTCGCTGCAGGGTATGGAAAAATCCTGCCCGTTCCTGTAAAATGGAGAAGACGAAAATGCGATAAAGGATTTTTTCCATAAACAAAAACAGGAGGAATCACATGGCCATTTCTTACAACGAACAAAACCGCTATTTCCAGCTGGATACCAAGGGCGCATCCTACGTGATCGGCATTGCCGACCGGGAAAACTTTGTGGGCCATGCCTACTTTGGCAAAAAGCTGGGTGCCGACGACGTGACCTACCTCATGCGCACCGGCGAAGGCCCCTTCACCCCCGAAACCAACGCCCGGGACCGGCTCTCCTTCCTGGATACCTTCCCCATGGAATACCCCACCTTCGGCATCGGCGATTTCCGGGAAAGCGCCATTGCGGTGCGCAGCCATGCCGGCCACCGCGCCCTGCAGCTGACCCTGGAAAGCCATCGCATTTACAAGGGCAAGCAGCCCCTGGAAGGCCTGCCCGCCACCTGGGGCAGTGAAGAAGATACCCAAACGCTGGAACTGGTGCTGGAAGACAAGGTGCTGCAGGTGAAAGCAGTGCTCAGCTACAGCATTTTTGACGGCATTGACGCCGTGGTACGCAGCGTGAAGCTGGTAAACGAAAGCGGGCACCCTGTGTACATCGAGCGCATCATGTCCGCCTCCATGGATATGGACAACCGGGAATACGATAAAATCCTGCTCACCGGCTCCTGGGCCCGGGAGCGCCACATCAACCGCACCCCGGTGAACTACGGCATGCAGGGCATGTCCTCTGTCCGCGGTGAAGAAGGCCACCAGACCCACCCCTTCATGGCCATTCTGGACAAGAACGCCAACGAAGATACGGGGGACGTGTACGGCATCAACCTCATCTACTCCGGCAATTTCCTCACCCTGGCGGACCGCAACCAGTTCGATACCGTGCGGGTGATGACCGGCATCAACCCCGAAGGCTTTTCCTGGCAGCTGAACCCCGGCGAAAGCTTCCAGGCCCCCGAGGCGGTGCTGGTGTATTCCGCAGAAGGCCTCAACGGCATGAGCCATGCGTTCCACGATCTGTACCGCCAGCACCTCATCCGCGGCCAGTACCGGGACCGCAAGCGCCCCATCCTCATCAACAACTGGGAAGCCACCTACTTCAATTTCAACACGGAAAAGCTGCTTGATATTGCCCGTCAGGCCTCCAAATTGGGCATTGAAATGCTGGTGATGGACGACGGCTGGTTCGGCAACCGGTTTGACGACAACCGGGCGCTGGGCGACTGGCAGGTGAACGAAGAAAAACTGCAGGGCGGCCTGAAATACCTGGTGGATGAAGTAAATAAGCTGGGCATGAAATTCGGCATCTGGGTGGAGCCGGAAATGATCAGCCCCGATTCCGACCTGTACCGTGCCCACCCCGACTGGGCCATTCAGGTGCCGGGAAGGGTAGCCGGCCTGGCCCGGAACCAGTATGTGCTGGATATGTCCCGCAAAGAAATTCAGGATTACATTTTCGAAACCATTGCCAACGTGCTGCGCAGCGCCAACATTGAGTATGTGAAGTGGGATATGAACCGTCCCCTTTCCGATATCGGCAGCTTTGCCCTCAGCGCTCAATGCCAGGGCGAGTTGTACCACCGGTATGTGCTGGGCGTGTACCGGCTGCAGGAAAGGCTGGTAACGGAATTCCCCCACATCCTGCTGGAAAACTGCTCCGGCGGCGGCGCCCGCTTTGACGCCGGCATGCTCTACTACAGCCCCCAGATCTGGTGCTCCGACGATACCGACGCGGTGGAAAGGCTTGCCATCCAGGAAGGTACCGCGCTTGTTTATCCCCTGTCCGCCATGGGCGCCCATGTGAGCGATTGCCCCAACCACACCGTGGGCCGCACCACTCCCTTCGAAACCAGAGGGTATGTGGCGCTGGCCGGCACCTTCGGGTATGAACTGGACGTGACCAAAATTCCCGAAGAAGACCGGAACATGATCCCCGATCAGGTGGCCATGTACCATAAATACAACGACCTGGTGCGCACCGGCGATTATTACCGGGTGGCCTCCTACCAACAAAACAGGATGTATGACTGCTGGATGGTGGTGAAAAAGGATAAGACCGAAGCGCTGGTCACCTTCATTCAGGTGATGGGCCGGCCCAACCATCATTCCCGCCGCATTCTTCTCAAAGGGCTGTGTCCGGAAAAAACCTACCGCATCGAAGGGGAAGAGCGCACCTACCTTGGCAGCACCCTGATGCAGGCCGGCATTCTGGTGGGTAACCTGTGGGGCGATTATAGGGGCAAGCTGATCCACATCACGCAAGCCTGACCGAAAGCGGAGCGTTATAAAAATCAATCCAACGCACATGCAGTGGACCCGGCTGCCCCGGCACTTCACCGTGACGGAAGACCGGGTGGAAATCGTCACCCAGCCCTGCACCGACCTGTGGCAGCGCACCTATTACCGCTTCCGCAACGACAACGCACCCCTTTTGCAAACGGAAACGGAAGCAGAATACTTTTCCTTTTCCTTCCGGACGGATTTTGACAGCAAAGTGCGCTATGACCAGAGCGGCGTGTGCTGTATCTGGACAGCGAAAACTGGCTGAAAGCCGCTGTGGAATATGAAAACGAAAAGATCCAGCGGCTGGGCAGCGTGGTGACCAACCACGGCTATTCCGACTGGGCCAGCGTGGACGTGGATGCCTCCATCAAGGCCATGTGGTTCCATCTCAGCCGGCGGGGCCAGGATTTCTGCATCGAAAACTCCCTGGACGGCGTGCATTTTCATCAAATGCGCATCTGCCATATGTTCCGTGCAGAAAAGAAAATCCGCTTCGGCGTGTATGCCTGCAGCGCAGAAAACTCCTCCTTCACCGCGGCCTTCACCCACCTGGAAATGACCGCATGCAAATGGCAGGCCCACGACGGCCAGGCCCCGGACGAAGAAGAATAAAAAACAAAAAGCCCTTCTGCATCGCCGTGCGGAAAGGCTTTTTTCTTGCTGAAATTTACATATTGACGGGAAGATCGGTATCGGTAAAGGGGTCGTCCTTTTCGTAGGTATCCAGCTTCACTTCGGGTGCAAAAGCCGCCTTTTCTTTTTCCTTTTCCTGCTGCATTTCCTTCAGCGTGAACACATGGATGCGGATGGTGTTTTCCCCAAAGGTCACCTCCGCCCGCTGGCGCGCACGGGTCAGGGCCAGGATCTCCGTATAGTCGGTATGCCCGGTTCTGGCAAAGCTGACCGCCACTTCCGTCCGGTTCTGCCAGTGCATGGGAATGAACAGCCGGGGCTTGACCGCCATTACAAAGTGATTGGCGCCGGCGTCGTACATGCCCCCCATCCGGGGGTCCACCGGGAACATGGCAATATCGATGGGCAGGCGGGTGATGGGCGCCACGGCGGCGTAAAAATCCTCTTCCGCCCGCACAATTTCCCGCAGGGTGCTTTCGTCCCGCCAGTGCCACATGTTCAGCACGCCGGCATGGAAAATGTGCACTCCATGCGCCGTCACATAGAAGGAAACGCCCTTATGGGTGGAGCCATAGGCATCCACACGCACGTTTTCCGTCTGGGCATGCTGGCCTTCGCTGAGGAAGATGCAATCCTGCATGTTCTTCAGGGCAGGATGCTGCTGCATATCCCGGGCAAAAATATAGGTGATGGGGTATTTTTCCGCATCCCAGCCCAATACCACGGGATCAAAATGGTCTTCATCATCATTGGAAACAAACACAATAATCTGTTTGTAGCCTTCAAAATCCTTTTCCGTCAGCTCATTTTCGCCGCTGATCTCACCGTTTTCACCCCGCCAGTAATCAAACACCAGCAGCGTATCTTCCACCGCCGCCATCAGCCCGGCATGGTGAAAAAAGGTTACCGTTGCCACAGCGCTCATGCCCATCCTCCTGTATCCGTCATACAAACAATTCCGTTTTTGCCTGGCCCTGGCATTCCGGCATGGAAAGCCCCAGGGCCCGTGCCAATGTAGGGGCAATATCCACGATTTTTGCTTCTGCCATTGTTTCCCCTTTTCGGATGCCCGGCCCGCACATAAGCCACAGCACCCGGGCCTGGGGATACGCCAGGGAAAAGCCGTGCTCGCCCCGGGTTTCCTCCATTTCGTCCACAAAGCAGCAGCCGTCTTTGGCCTCCACCGCAAGCTGCACATTTTCCGGCCCGTGCATGGCGCGGATCTGTGCCTGATCATAAAGCTGTTCAATGCACAGCTTTTCCCGGTTCTCTTCCAGATAACGTTTTGCCGCTTCCAGATCTTCCCCGAAAACATAGGCGCCCATGCCCAGCGTCTGGGCCCGGCAGCCGGTATGCTTTTTCAACGCGGCATCCAGCAGCACCCCGCGGGGCGCATCCCGGTGCCCGTGATCGGACACAATGCAAAACAATGTTTCTTCATACAGCCCGGCCTTTTTCACCGCCTGCACAATGCGGCCCACGTTCTCGTCCAGCCGTTCCATGGCCTGCATGGCCTCTTCGCTTTCGGTGCCATGCCAGTGGCGCATGCTGTCCAGGTCCACCAGGTGCACCGTCAGCACGTCCGGCGGCCTGCGGGAGGCGTACAGATTTTCACACAAAAGCGCCGCATACCGGTCCAGATGAGGCTGCTTGATGCTGACGCGCTGCTTGCCGTGCTTCACTTCCGTTGCCAGCACCCACAAGGGCGTACCGTAGCGCAGCATTTTCAGGGCGGCGTTTTCACCGGGCAGGGGCAGAATTTCCGGGAAATTGCGGCGGGTATACGGGTTTTTGCCCGTTACCGGCCACAGAATGGACGCCACGTCCATCCCCTTTTCCCGGGCGGCCTGATGCAGGGTTTTTGCCCGGATCTGCCCCACCTCCCAGTACCACTTGCGCATGGCAGGCGGCGTATCGGGCTGGAAGGGCTGGTTATGAGGAATACCGTGCTTTTCCGGGTAGCAGCCGGTGAGGATAGAGGCGTGGATGGGGTAGGTGATGGTGGGATAAACCGTTTCCACCCGGCTGCAGAACACGCCCTCTTCCCGGAGCCTTTTCAGGTTCGGCAAGGCAAACAGCCGCTGTGCATCCACGCAGGATGCAGCATCCAGTGAGATCATGCACAGCCGTTTTTTCATTTACCCTCCCCGAAAAAGCACGATATTCTTCCGTTTAGTCCGCAAGGGGAAGAGACCGGAAACGGCCTCTCCCCCTGCAGATTGTATTTGCAAATCAATTCAATTACATTTCCAGCAGCTTCTGCTTGAGGGTCTTTTCCATTTCAGCCAGCTGCTTTTCGGCTTCGAAGCGCTTGGTGCGGCCTTCCTGCTGGATGCGCTTCACCTCGTCGATGGTATCGATGAGGCTCTGGTTGGTGGCAACCAAGGTTTCCATATCGATGATGCCGCGTTCGCTTTCCTTGGCGGTTTCGATGGTGCCCATCTTCAGGGTTTCGGCGTTCTTCTTGAGCAGGTCGTTGGTCATATCGGTCACAGCGCGCTGGGCCTTCATGGCCTGCTGAGAATGATGCAGGCCCAGGGCCAGCACCATCTGGTTCTTCCACAGGGGCAGGGTGTTCACCAGCGTGGACTGGATGCGTTCCACCAGCAGGGCGTTGTTGTTCTGCAGCAGGCGGATCTGGGGAGCCATCTGCAGGGACACCTGACGGGTGAGCTTCAAATCATGCAGCTTCTTTTCAAAACGGTCGCACTGGTCGGCCAGGTCCTTGGCGGCCTGAGCGTCCATGGCGTCGCCGCTGGCAACGGCCTTTTCCTGCAGGTCCTTAAGGTCGGTGGCGCGCACTTCTTCCAGCCGCTTTTCGCCGGCCACGATGTAGAGGGTGAGTTCGTGGAAGTATTCCAGGTTCTGTTCGTAGAGGTGGTTGAACATGGCCACGTCCTTGAGCAGCTGCACCTGATGGCCTTCCAGGTTGGAAGCGATGGCTTCCACGTTCACGGACACGTCTTCATACTTGGCCTGGATGTTGGCAATGCGCTTCTTGGCGGTGAAGAACCAGCCGCGGATGCCGCGGGGCTTGTCGCCGGCGGTGTTGAAGCCCTTGAGCTCGGTGATGAGGTTGGCCAGGATATCGCCCACGTCGCCGGTATCGGCGGTCTTCACGTTGCCAAGCACGGTGTCGGCAAAGGTGGAGATCTTCTTCTGGGCGTCGGCGCCGTAGAGCATTACATGGTCAGGGTTGGAAACGTCGATGGTCTTGGCAAATTCCGCCACCTGGGCCTTTTCTTCTTCGGTCAGGGTAGCGTCCAGCTTTTCCACCACTTCGTCGGCGGTGTTGGGCGCAGCGGGTTCTTTCAGCTCATTGAGCATTTCCACGGCGCTTTCGATGACCTGCTTGTTTCCCATATCGGGCGTGAGGGTCAAAACGGGCACGGCGGTCTGGGTGGCAGTGGCCTGAGCGGCATTCTGTTCGGACATGATGAAGATCCCCCTTCAATTATTCTCTATACTTCAATCCATTTTGGATCAGGTATCCAGCTTGATTATCTTCCCTGCACCATGGAGCCCAGGCCGGTATCCACCAGCCCGTCGGACTTGAGCAGGGTTTCCAGCACTTCCACGTCGGTGGAAATATCCAGAATATCGTCCTGATAGAGGTTGTTGAGCTGCTTTTTGAACGCCTTCACCACCACGCCCGTGGCGTTCTCGATCTGCTTTTTGGTTTCCTTGGCCTGCTGGCTGGTCACGTTGCGCTCGCTCATTTTGCTGTAGCCGGCCAGCATTTTCAGGGTGGTGGGCAGGTAATAATCCATGAACCGGCGAATCTGAGGCGCCTTGGAAGGATCCTCCGCCACCGTGCGGAAAATTTCCCGGGCGGTGGTGTCGATTTCGTCAATGTTTTTGGAAAGTTCCGGGTCCGGAATACGGCCGTTTTCTTCCTGGATAGCCTTGAGCAAAGCCAGGCCCTTTTCGATCATGCCGTCCACAGCGGCATCGCCGGTTTTTTCAATGGGCTTTTGCACCGGCGCTTTCTTGGTGGTATCCACGCCCTTTGCCATGATGGAAATCACTTTCCCCACCATAAACGCCAGTGCGCCGCACACCACAAAGCTGGGCCAGCCCTTCAGGCCGAAAATCCACGCAAACAGCGCCACCACAATGGCGCCTGCCACAAAGCCGCTCTTCCGGCCGGACTTTTTCTTATTGTTATTGTTCTGCAAGGGTGTTGTCCTCCTTCCGCTTTCACGGATCCTTCATTTCATAGCATCGGCTGTTTCTTTACAGACCAATGGGATTTTCCATTCTTAATCATAACACATTTTCCCTTGCATTTCAATGAAAGGATGATGAGAAATAGCGCAATTTCGTAAAAAACATGATCATAAAAAAGCCCGGCAGCCCATAAAGGCTGCCGGACAGGGTGTTTTGATCAGAATTCCATGTTCACAAAGGTTTTCAGGATGATAAGGGCGCTTTCCATATCCCGCATGTCGATCACTTCGCAGGCAGAATGCACATACCGGCAGGGAATGGACAGGGTGCCCGCCGGCACGCCGCAGCGGCTGTGCTGGATGGCAGCGCCGTCGGTGCCGCCGTAAGGCAGCACTTCCCGCTGGTAATCCACGCCCGCCTTTTCGGCAGCGGCCATCAGGGCATCCCGCACCATGGGGGTAGCCACCATGGAACGGTCCATAAATTTCACGGCAGCGCCCTTGCCCAGCTTCACGGCAGGCAGCTTCACTTCGGGGGTATCGCCCCAGCCGGTCACGTCCAGCGCCACGCCCAGGTCGGGGTTCACGCTGTAGGCAGCCACGGTGGCGCCCCGCAGACCCACTTCTTCCTGAGTGGAGAACACGCCCACGATGGTGTTTTCCGGCTTGTCCGTTTCGCACAAAAGTTCCACCAGCAGCGCCACGGCGCAACGGTCATCCATGGCAGGGGCAGCAATGCGGTGTTCACCCAACATGAAGCAATCGGGGGCATACACGCACACGTCGCCCAGCTGCACTTTCGTCAGCGCATCGGCCTTGTCTTCGGCGCCGATGTCCACAAACAGGTGGGCCAGGGTTTCCGTTTCGCCCTTGGTGGGCTGGCATACCACCACGCCCTCCACGCCGTTTGCAAACACCACATGGCGGGTTTTGCTCATGGCCACGCTCACGCCGCCCACGCTGGTCACCCTGAGGTAGCCTTCGTCTTCAATATCCGTTACCACCAGGCCGATATGGTCCATATGGGCGGAGAACATGATGGTCTTGCCGTTTTCCTTGCCCTTCTTTTCCACGATCAGGTTGCCCATGGCATCGGTGCGGAAGGAGTCCACTTTGTCCTTGAGCATTTCTTTCACAAGTTCCGCCACATTGTCTTCCTTACCGGTGGGGCCGTATACATTCAATACCTTTTTCAGCGTATCAAGCAACATCTTTTTCTCCTCCTGTCATTCGGCCTGGCGGGCAAAGGCCTGGGCCAGGGCAAACTGATTTTCCATATCGCTCATCTTCATCACAGAGCTGGGGCCGTGGATATACCGGCAGGGCACGGACAGCACGCAGGTCTTTTTGCCGTCGGCACTGCGCTGATAGGCGCCGGCATCGTTGCCGCCGGTGGCGCCCCGCTTTACCTGGTGGGGAATGTTTTCCTTTTCTGCCAGGGCCATCATGTCCCGGTAGAGCTGGGTGTGGGCAATGGAGGCGCCGTCCATGAAGGAGATCACCACGCCCTTGCCCGCATTGCAGATGGACTGCACCTTGTTTGCGTCGCCCATGTCCCCGGCGGTGGTGCCCTCCAGCACGATCACCGTATCCGCCTCGGCGGCAAAGCCGGCACCGGCGGCGCCGCGGCAGCCCACTTCTTCCTGCACCACAAAGGCGTAGGTCACGTCGGCGTCATAGGTTTCTTCCATCAGCCGCAGCATGTTGTAGCAGCCCACCCGGTCGTCCAGGGCCTTGGATACCACAAAGCCGTCGCCAAACAGTTCATAAGCGGTGTCGAAGTAGGCAAAGGTGCCGGGCGGGCATTCGCCCAGGGCTTCGTCCTTGCTCTTTGCGCCGATATCGATGTACAGGTTGTCAAAGGGCAATACCCGCTTCATATCTTCCCGGCTCTGCAGGTGGATGGCCATGGCGCCGATCACGCCCTTTACCTTCTTTTCGCCGATCACCACATACTTGCTCACGCACACCCTGGGATCAATGCCGCCCACAGGGCGGAACACGAGCAGCCCATCTTCCGTGGCATCCATGATGATGAAGCCCACTTCGTCCATGTGGGCGCTGAAGAGGATGTGACGGCCGCCCTTTTTGCCTTTCTTGAAGGCGATCACATTGCCCATCCGGTCAATCTTCACGCTGTCGCAAAGGGGCTTTGCCTGTTCCATAATGGCCTTGCGGATCTCTTTTTCGTCCCCGGAAACGCCATTCATTTCGCACAATGTTTTCAGGTCCATAATTCTTCCTCCCAGCTTGCATCCATTTCGCTCAGGTAATGAGCCAGCAGCCTGCCGCCTTCGGTGAGGGCGTGCATATCAAAGGTTTCCACATTGGTATGCATATACTTGATGGGCAGGCTCATCAGCACGGAGGGCACGCCGTTGCGAACCAGGGAAAGCTCGTCCGCGTCGGTGGAGGTCCACCGGGGATCAATGCTCATCTGCAGCTGCACGCCGTGTTCCTTGGCCGCCGTTTCCAGCTTCTTCACCAGATAGGGGTGCAGGAAGGGGCCCTTGGAAGCCACCAGGGAATCGATCTTGTTGGTATACAGCCGGGGCGCACCGGGGGTTTCCGCATGGCACACGTCAAAGGCCACGCCGAAATCCGGATCCACTTCAAAAGCGGTGGTCATGGCGCCGTAGGAGCCGATTTCCTCCTGGCAGGTGGATACGAAATACAGATCCGCTTCGTGGTGCATTTTCTGCAAAAGCTCCGCCGCCCGCAGCATGATGGCCACGCAGCCCCGGTCGTCCACCGTTTTGGTGGACACCCGGCCGTTCTTCAGTTCCACATACCGGCTTTCAAAGCACACCGTATCGCCGATTTTCACTTTCTTTTCCACTTCTTCGGCAGGCAGGCCCAGGTCCACAAACAGGGTTTCGAAGGTGTAGTTGTTTTTTCGGTCCGCTTCCCGCATCAGGTGGGGCGGCGTGGCGCCCACAACGCCCATCAGCATGCCCTCCCGGGCAAACACGCGCACCCGCATGCCGGGCAGCACACGGGGGTCCACCCCGCCCACGCTCTGCATGCGCAGGGTGCCGTCCTTTTCAATTTTGCTCACCATCATGCCGATCTCGTCCAGATGGGCGCAAACCAGCACCTTGGGGCCGTTCCCTTTTTTGTGGGCGATCACGCTGTTGAGGGCGGTGATTTTCACTTCGTCCACATAAGGCCGGAAAGCCTCGGCGATAAACTCCGCCGCAGCCCGTTCATTGCCCGTAACGCCGGGCAGCGCCGTTACCTGGCGCAGAAATTCATCCGTTTTCATATTCTTTTTTCCTCCCGTAGGAATTTCGCCTTTCATTATACACGCAATTTTGAAAAAAGTATAGTCATTTTTCCTTTTTCACCAATGCCCCCGACGCCGCATACAATAAAATCGGAGGCGATCCATTATGAATTTCATCATCTGGCTTGTTCTGGGTGCCCTCGCCGGCTATCTGGCCGCGTTCATCATGGGGCTGGACCGGAACAACTGGCTTTTGCACATTCTGCTCGGCGTCACCGGCGGCGTGGTGGGCGGTGCCATTGCGGTCAGCCTGGGGCTTGGCGCCGTTACCGGGTTTAACCTGTACAGCCTGCTGATCTCCGTGCTGGGGGCATGCCTTTTGCTTCTTCTGTACCGGCTGCTCCAGCGGCTGAAATAAGAAAAATGCCGGCGGGGAACATGGCTTCCCCACCGGCTGTTATTCTTTTCCGAAAACGGCACCCGTTACTTTTTTCCTTTCAGTTCCACCGTCAGAATATGCCGGGTGGGCCAGAAGGCGCACAGTTCCAGCCGGTCAATGGTGGCCGGGATGGGGGCAAAGTGCTTCATCAGTTCCGTGAGCGCCCGGCCGATCACTTCCGGTTCGTCGATGAGCATGGTGGTGTGGGGCAGCCAGGGATGGCCCCCCACCGTATCACAGCCGGTGGCCTTCTGCAGGGCCACCAGGTTTTCCCGCATATCCGGCGCGGCAAACAGCACGCTGCCCCCCGGCATCACGCCCACATGGCGGATGGATGCCTGAACAGGGGCCATTTCTTCCCCCATACGCTGCATCAGCGCCTTTGCTTCTTCTTCCCTTTCCACAGGGAAGGTAGCAATGCTGATGTGAAACTTCAGGTCAGGCGTTTGCTTTCCCCGAAAACCCGCCTTCTGCAGCGCATCATACCAAAGGGCCATCTTTTCCTGGTCTTCTTCGCAGTATTCTGCCATCAGGCACAGAAATTCTTCCGCCATGGGCGCCTCCTTATTTTCCGAACAGCTCCCAGAACGCCACGGCGCCAGCCGCCGCCACGTTGAGGGAATTTACATGATGATGCATGGGGATGATCACAGGATGATCGCACCTGTCAATGGTATCCTGCTTCAGGCCGTCCCCTTCCGCCCCCAGAAACAGCGCTTTCTTTTCCGCCTTTTTCAGCCTTTCGTCCCGGATATCCAGCGCATTTTCCCGCAGGGCCAGGGCCAGGGTGGCAAAGCCGTTTTCCTTCAGCAGCTCCAAAGGTTTTTCGCAAAAACCATAGGGCAGCCGCAAAACCGCTCCCATGCTCACCCGGGCGGCACGCCGCTGCAGAGGATCGCAGCAATCGGGGGTGAGCAGCACCCCATCCGCCCCAAGGGCCGCTGCGGAGCGCATCAGCGCCCCCACATTGGTGCCGTCCACCACGTTTTCCAATACCACCAAATGCCGCGCCTGACGCACCACGTCCTCCGGCTGCACCGGCAGGGGCCGCTCCATGGCGCACAGAATGCCCCGGCTGAGGCGGAAGCCGGTCAATTGCTCCAGCAGCCGCCCTTCCCCGGTATAAACGGGCACGCCGCATGCTTCCACCAGTTGACGGCCCTTCCCCGTAATATGCTGCCGCTCCATCAGAAGGGACAGGGGCCTGCAGCCCTTTTCCAGCCCGGCCAGTATCACCGGCTCGCTTTCCGCAATGAACAGATGGCTCTGCTGCAATTGCCGGCCGGTCAGCTGCCGGTAGGGCGCCACCTCCTGCGCTTCCAGCGAACGGATTTCCACCACCTGTGCCATACCATCCCCTCCTTTTCCATCAGTTTACCACATTCTGCCCTCCCTGCAAACCGTTTTTATGGACTTTCCGCCCCCTTTGTGGTATAATCTGAGTATCAAGCAGCGCAGGAGGACACACTTCATGCATGGCTGGCTCATTGTCAATCCCTTTCTGGATACACAGAAATTTCAGGAAATATACGGCATGCTCTGCGCAGCCGCAGAAAAAGAAAATATCCGCCTGGAAATGAAAACCACCGCCCAGCTGAAACAGCCGGTGGGCGCTTCTTTTGATGCGCTGCCGGATTTCGCCATCTTCTGGGACAAGGACGTATACCTGGCCCGGCAGCTGGAGCAGGCAGGGCTTCGGCTGTTCAACAGCGCCTTCGCCGTGGAAGCGTGCGATAACAAGGCCCTCACCGCCCTGCACCTGGCCGCAAACCGGGTGCCCGCCCCTGCCACCGTCCTTTCCCCCAAAACCTTTGAAAACATGGGCTATTGCTCCCTTGGTTTTCTGGACGAAGCGGAAAAGAAGCTGGGCTATCCCATGGTGATCAAGGAAGCCTACGGTTCCTTCGGCCAGCAGGTGTATCTGGCACAGGACCGGCAGCAGGCCGAAACGATCATTGCCCGGATGGGCTACAAGGATTTTGTCATGCAGCAATACATCCGCTCCAGCCACGGCCGGGACATCCGGGTGAATGTGGTGGGGGGCAAGGTGATCGCCTGCATGCTGCGCTATAACGAAAACGACTTCCGCTCCAACATCTCCAACGGCGGCTCCATGGCGCCCTGCACCCTCCATGCCGTCCAGGAAGAGGCCGCCCTTGCCGCCTGCCGGGCATTGAAACTGGATTTTGCCGGGGTGGACGTGCTCTTTGGCGAAAACGATGCGCCCCTGATTTGTGAAGTGAACTCCAACCCCCATTTCAAATCCACGCTGCAGGCCACGGGGGTGGACCTGTCCGTCCACATCATGCGCCACATCAGGCAGGTGATCCCATGCGGGGCCTGATTTTCTATACCTTCGAAGATGCAGAAAAAAACAAATGGTTCATCCGCCGCATGCAAGAGGAAGGGGCCCGCAGGGGGCATTTGCTTTCCCTGTACATTGTGGACCGGCCTGCACCCGACGTTCAGGATTGCCCGGCCGATTTCTGCATCAACCGCAGCCGGCTGCCCAGCATCAGCCAATGCTTTGAAGAAAAGCAAAAATGCAGCGTCAACAACGAAAAAACCATCCGCATCGCCAACGACAAATGGCTCACCTACAAGCTGTTTAAAAAGCTGGCCCTGCCCTGCATGGATACCTTCCTGCCGGATCATCTGCCCCCCTTTCCCTTTGTGGTCAAAAGCCGGGGCGGCCATGGGGGCAGTGAAGTGTTCCTGGTAAAAAACGAAACGGAATACAAAGTCCTCCTTCCCCGCCTGCAGGATACCCCCTTCCTTCTCCAGCCTTTGTGCGACGAACCAGGGGTGGACGTGCGGGTGTATGTGATGGGCGAAAACGTGATGGCTGCGGTGAAGCGCACCTCCGAAAGCGATTTCCGCAGCAATTATTCCCTGGGCGGGCAGGTGGAGCTTTTCCAGCCCACTCAGGAGCAGCTTTCCTGCATTCTCCGCCTGCAAAGGGCCCTGAACAGCGATTACATCGGCGTGGATTTCATCCGCCACAAAGGGCAATGGGTGCTGAACGAGATCGAGGACGCTGCCGGCGCCCGGATGCTGTACCAACTGACAAAGATCGATTTCATTTCACACTACTGGCAGCAGATTGAACGCCGTCTGAAGGGAGAATGAATGCTGCATGGCTGAAATACTGGAAGTGATCATGATCGTTTCCTTTGGCTTTTCCTGGCCCATGAATGTGATAAAATCCTGGAAAGCCCGCTCCACAAAAGGCAAAAGCCTGTCCTTTCTGTGCCTCATCTTTTTCGGGTACATTGCCGGCATCCTGTCCAAGCTGCTGAACCCTGCCTATATGGCCGCATTCGGGCAAAAGTGGTATGTATTGTTTTTCTACTGCCTGAATTTTCTCATGGTAGGCGCAGACCTGTGCCTGTATTTCCGCAACAAAAAACTGGATAAGGAGGCCGCTGCATGAACATCATCCGGGACATCCCCTACTCCACCCCCCAGGACAACCTGCGCCTGATGGACGCATACCTGCCCTCAAATCCCACCGGCACCCTCTTTTTCTATGCCCACGGCGGCGGCCTGGAAGCCGGCGACAAAAAAGACTTTGATTTTCCGGCCGAATACCTGGCAGGCCAGGGCATTGCCGTGGTTTCCATCAATTACCGCATGTACCCCGACGCCCGCTTCCCGGACTTTCTGTGGGATGCCGCCCAGGCCCTGAAATATGTATGCGACAGGCGGAAGGAATTCCATGCCGATAAAATCTATGTGGGCGGCAGCTCCGCCGGCGGCTTTATCAGCATGATGCTCTGCTTTGACCCGCAGTATCTTGCCCGCTTCGGCCTGAGCAACGGGGATATTGCCGGTTATTTCCACGATGCCGGCCAGCCCACCGCCCATTTCCGGGTGCTGAAGGAAAGGGGCATTGACGAAAGAAGGGTGATCGTGGACGAAACCAGCGCCCTTTACCATGTGGGCAATCTGGAAAATTATCCGCCCATGCGGTTCATCGTGTCCGATCAGGATATGACAAACCGTCTGGAGCAAACCATGCTCATCCTGTCCACCCTGCGCCACTTCGGCCACAAAAACGTGGATCATGTGCTCATGCACAGCACCCACTGCGCCTACATCGGCAAAAAGGACGGGCAGGGCGAAAGCCTCTTTGGCAAAATGATTCTGGATTTCATCCGGAAACAGGAGGAATAAGAAAATGAACGTTCAGGTGCGTTTCTTTACCCGCTCCGGCAACACCGAAAAGCTGGCCCGGGCCATCGGCGAAGTGGTGGGCGTTGAGCCGGAAAGCGTTGCCGTGCCCCTTTCCGAAAAGGCGGATGTTCTTTTCCTTGGCACCTCCTACTACGCTTTTGACGCCGACCCCGCCGTGAAGGAATTCGTCCTTGCCAATAAGGAAAACATCGGCCGGCTCATTTGCTTTGGCACCTCCGCCATGATGAAATCCATGTACAAGCCCATGAAAAAAGTGGCGGATAAGGCCGGCGTGCCCCTGGAAAAGGAAGACTTCCACTGCCGGGGCGAATGGTGGCGCTGCCATCCCGGCCGCCCCGACGCAAACGACCTGGAAGCTGCCCGGGCTTTCGCCAAGAAATTTACAAGGGCCATCGCCCCTTGACCCTTTTGCGGAAGTAGTGGACTTGTCGAACAGGCAATCTCCCGCTGTTGCTTGGGAGATCATGCGGGGTTTCACCCCTGCACCCCACCAGGGGCATTGCCCCTGGACCCTTTTGCGGAAGTAGTCGGTTTGGCGAACAAGCAATTTCCCGCTGAAGCGTGGGGAGACGATGCGGGGTTTCACCCCTGCACCCCACCAGGGGCATCGCCCCTGGACCCCTTTGCGGAAGTAATGGTCTTGTATACCAAACAGTTTCCCGCTGAAGCGCGGGGAGACGATGCGGGGTTTCACCCCTGCACCCCACAAGGGGCATCGGCCCTTGACCCCTTTGCGGAAGTAGTGGTCTTGTATACCAAACATTATTCCGCTGTGGCTTGTAACACGCAGAAATTCCATGGGGGAAGAAGATAGAAACATTGCGAATTGGCTGCGGCACTGCCACCACGGGCCGGCGGTGTTCCACCGCCAACCCGATGCCCCGGCATCCGGGGGAAACGAAAAAATAAGCGGCGAGAGAATGCATTCTCTCGGCCCCTATTTTTATCGTTTTCATTGTGCCCGTGGCTGACACCCCTCGTTTCCTCAAGCATCATGCGGGAACAACAAACTAAAGCAAAACTCGCTTTATCGCCTACTGGGTGCAGGGGCAATGCCCCTGCCGAGGGGCACGGGGGCGAGCAGCCCCCGAAACGTTTCATCAAGCACCATGCGGAAACAACAAATTTTAGCAAACCACGTTTTATCGCCTACCGGGTGCAGGGGCAATGCCCCTGCCGCGGGGCGCGGGGGCGAGCAGCCCCCGAAACGTTTCCTCAAGCACCATGCGGAAACAACAAACTAAAGCAAAACTCGCTTTATCGCCTACCGGGTGCAGGGGCAATGCCCCTGCCGAGGGGCACGGGGGCGAGCAGCCCCCGAAACACCTCCTCAAGCTGCACGCGGAAACAACATGCTTCCTCCGCACCGGCTGTTTCGCGCACCGGGTGCAGGGGCAGTTTCCCCCGCTTTGCAGTCCAGAAAACCCTGATAAATCAAGCACTCTACTGACGGTAGAGTGTCTTTTTTGCATGGGTAGAGGGCGAGGAAAGACGGGTAGGTTGCCTGAAGGGGGCAGGATGTGATAGGGTGCAGGCAAGGCAGGAAAGCACCGGCCAATGCCTTCCCGCTTCCACCCTGAAAGAAGGAGAACATCACGATGAACGCACCCACCACCATGCATCTTTCCCCTATGGATCAGGGCAGCAGTGCCCGCCAAACGCTGATCAATTTTATCGTCCGTTTTGTTGCCCTGCCCCCGCTGATGGCCCTTTGCGCCATTTCCATATTACATGCACAGCTGGGCTATTTCCCCGGCAAAAGCTTTGGCGTTATGCTGATGTGCCTGTCCCTTTTGCCTTTCCTGCCCTACCCCATCACCTGGCTCATTCCCTCCCTGCGCTACCGCGGCCGGTTCATCCAGCGGGGGATGGCGGTGGTATTTTCCCTGATCGGGTATGTGATCGGCACGGTATACTGCCTTGCAAACGGCCTGCACGAAATGGAACTGGCCATTCTGCTTTCTTATCTGGGCAGCGGCATCATCATCGCCCTCTTGTCTTTCCTGTGTCATTTCAAATGCAGCGGCCACGCCAGCGGCCTGGCCGGGCCCATCACGCTGCTTGGCATGCAGGCAAGCCCGGTGTTTTTCCTGGGCTATGTGCTGCTGATCCCGGTATTCATTTCCTCCCTCCGGCTCAAACGCCACAGCAAGGAAGAGCTGATCGCCGGAGCGCTGACCCCCTCGCTGCTTCTGCTGGTACTGGTGCCGCTGCTGGGCTGACCATTCAGAAAGCTGCTGCCCTGCATACAAAACACAATAAAAAAGCGGTTGGGAACCCCTCTTCCCCGCCGCTTTTTCTTTTTCGGAACAGCCTTATTCTTTCGTCAGCTGCCGGTATTCCGCTTCTGTTATGTTCCCTTCGCGCACCATATCCTCCAGCGTTTTGGGCCGGTTGTATTTGCGCATAGACCGCACATTTCCCACAGATTGTTTCTGGTCGCGTTCAGCATAATACGCCATATCCTGATAAAGCACCAGCTTGTCGGTATTTTCAATCAGCTGCCCCAGGCCGTAAGCAAAAAAGGAACCGATCCAGGAAAACAGCGAGCCGCCAAACAGCACAACAAACCCCCACACAAGGGTGGGCATGCGATAACTGTTCAGGCAAAAAAGAACAATGCCGCCAATCACCGAAATGCCGATGCCGGCCCAGCAAGTCACTTTGGCCAGGGTTTTGATTTTCCTGCCGATATTTTCAAACACAGCAAGCCCTCCTATCGGTTTATTTTTTGTTTCATGATGACATACTTCTTCCTTCATGTCAACTTCCTCCCCGCCATCCTTTTCCTATGTATTTCCAGCTTTTTTTCCTTCCTTTTTAATGGAAAGCATGGTATAATATTTCAGATATCAACCTTTTTTCCACGGAGGAAGAAATGCAGGAAATCAAATTTATTGCAAAGTATGTCAAACGGCACTGGCTGCAGTATTTATTGGGCATTGCAGCCCTGTTTGCCGTGGACCTGGTGAACACCTATATCCCCCAGTTCACCGGCAACATCACCGACGGGCTGAACGCCGGCACGCTGGATATGGCCGGCGTGATGAGCCTGGTGGGAAAGATACTGCTGATGGGCGGGCTGATCGCCATCGGCCGTTTCGGCTGGCGTTTTTTCCTGTTCGGTGCCGCCCGCTCCATTGAGCGGGATGTGCGCAACGACATGTTCGGCCATCTGGAAAAGATGTCCATGCGCTATTACAACACCCACAAAACCGGCGATCTGATGGCCCACTTCACCAACGACCTGATGAGCGTGAGAATGCTGGTGGGCATGACGGTGATCACCACCTTTGACGCATCGGTGATGCTGGTGCTGGTGCTGTTCAAAATGATCACCTACGTAAACGCCCAGCTGACCCTGATCGCCATCATCCCCCTGATCCTGATCATTTTCGGCGATCTGTTTTACGGCAAGGCCATGCACAAGCGGTTCCTGGCCAAGCAGGAAGCTTTTTCCGAGCTGACCGACCAGGTGCAGGAGGCCGTCAGCGGCATCCGGGTGATCAAGGCCTTTGTGCAGGAAAGGAAAGAACTGTACGCCTTTGCAAAAACCAACCTGAACAACAAGGACAAAAACATGGCCGTGGTGCGGCTGCGGGCACTGTTTATGCCCATATTGGATCTGATCATCGGCGCCAGCCTGCTCATCACGCTGCTGCTGGGCGGATATTTGGCCATCAACGGCACCATCACCGTAGGCCAGTTCATTGCCTTCAACAGCTACATCGGCATGCTGGTGTGGCCTATGATGGCGGTGGGCGAATGCATCACCTCCATCTCCCAGGGCATGGCTTCCCTCCGCCGTATTTTCCGCATTTTCTGCGAAAAACCGGAAATTGTGGACGGCGAAAAGGTGCAGGACGTGCAGGAAATGAAGGGTGAAGTGGAAATCAAAAACCTCACCTTCGCATACCCCGATGCGGAAAAAGTGAACGTGCTGAAGGATATCTCCGTCCACATTCCCGCCGGCACCTCCCTGGCCGTTATGGGCCGTACCGGCAGCGGCAAAACCACCCTGGCCAATTTGCTGCTGCGGCTGTATGACTGCGAAGAGGGCGCCATCCTGCTGGACGGCATGCCCATCCGGGAAATTCCCCTGCAGGTGCTCCGGCAGAACATTGCCTATGTGCCCCAGGATAATTTCCTTTTCTCCGATACCATTGAAAACAACATCGCCTTCGGCGTGGAAAACATGCCCCTGGAGCAGATCGAACAGGCCGCCAAAGACGCCTGCATCCATGACAACATCCTGGATTTCCCGGAGGGGTACCAGACCGTTGTGGGCGAACGCGGTGCCACCATTTCCGGCGGGCAGAAGCAGCGCTCCTCCATCGCCCGGGCGCTTTTGAAAGACGCGCCCATCCTGATCCTGGACGACGCCCTTTCCGCCGTGGATACCGATACCGAAGAAAAGATCCTGCAGAACCTGAAGGAAAACCGCAAGGGCAAAACCACCATCCTTATTGCCCACCGCATTTCCACCCTGCAGCAGGCAGACAAGATTCTGGTACTGGAAGAAGGCCGCCGGGCCGAGCTGGGCAGCCATGAAGAATTGCTGGCCCTTGACGGCATTTATGCCGGCGTGTACCGCAAGCAGCAGCTGGAGAAACAGCTGGAAGGGGAAGGCGGTGATATGGAATGAGCCTTTTCAGAAAGAAAGTGGACGAAAACAGCGACGTGCAGTATGAAGGCAACGCCCTGCTGCGCATGATCGGCTACATGAAGCCCCACAAGAAGGCCATTTTCCTGTGCTTTGCCCTGGTGATCTGTATCACGGTGCTGGAACTAATCAAGCCCCAGCTGATCGGCAATGCCATCGACAAATACATTGCCGGCAATTATGCCCCCGGCGAACAGGTGACGGAGCGCTTCACCGGCGTATTAATTTCCGCCGGGCTGTATGTGGGCGTGCTGCTGCTTTTGTTCCTGTGCAACCGCAAGGTGTACATCACGCTGCAAAAAACGGGCCAGAGCATCATTTACGCCATCCGCAACCAGGTCTTTGAACATGTGCAGACCCTGTCCATGCGCTTTTTCGATACCACCCCGGTGGGCAAAATCGTCACCAGGGTCACCAACGACGTGGAAGCCATCAACGACCTGTACTCCAACATCCTGGTAAACCTGTTCCGCAACTCCATCAAGATCATCGGCCTGGCAGTGGTGATGCTGGCGCTGAATGTGCGCATTGCCCTGTTCGGCTTCATCATGATCCCCATCGTGATCACCCTCACCATCGTCTTCCGCAAAATTGCACGCCGGGCGTACAGCGTGGTGAAAACCAAAGTGACCGCCCTCAACACCTTCCTGTCCGAGCATCTGTCCGGCATGAAGCTGATCCAGATCTTCAATCAGGAAGAGCGGAAATACAAATCCTTCTGCGACCAGAGCGGGGATCTGTACAAAGCCGGCTTCAAGGAACTGATGATCAACGCCTTCTTCCGCCCCTGTATTTACATGACCAGCATCATCGCCCTGGCCATCGTGCTGGGGGAAGGCAGCCGGGGCGTGCTCACCGGGGCCATCACCATCGGCATGCTGTACGAGTTTGTGCAGTACATCAATTCCTTCTTTGAACCGGTGCAGGACCTGGCAGAACAGCTGACCACCCTGCAGTCCGCCATCGCCTCCGCCGAAAAGATTTTCACCCTGCTGGATACCAAGCCCACCGTCAACGACAAAGAAAAGCCCACGGTGCTGGCCAAGGTGAAGGGCGAAATCAGCTTTGACCATGTTTGGTTCGCCTATAACGGCGAGGACTTTGTGCTTCGGGACGTATCCTTCACCATCAAGCCCGGCCAGAAGGTGGCGTTTGTGGGTGCCACCGGCGCCGGCAAATCCTCCATTCTGAACCTGATCGGCCGGTATTACGATGTGCAGAAGGGCGCCATCCGCATCGACGGTGTGGATATCCGCAACCTTTCCCGGGAGCAGATCCGCCATGCCATCGGCCAGGTGCAGCAGGATGTGTTCATCTTCACCGGCGATATTGCCTCCAACATCCGCCTGCGTAATGAAGAAATTACCGACGAACAGGTGAAGGAAGCGGCGATTCACGTAAACGCCCATCACTTCATCGACAAACTGCATAACGGCTACCAGGAACATGTATCGGAAAGGGGCAACACCTTCTCCGCCGGCCAGCGGCAGCTGCTTTCCTTTGCCCGCACCCTGGCCTATGACCCCACCATCCTCATCCTGGACGAAGCCACCGCCAACATCGACACCGAAACGGAACAGTGGATTCAGGACGCCCTGCAAAAGCTGATGCAGGGACGCACCACCATCATGGTGGCTCACCGCCTGTCCACCATCCAGCATGCGGATAAGATCATCGTCATGCACAAGGGCAAAATCCGGGAAACCGGCACCCATCAGGAACTGCTGGAAATGGACGGCATCTACAAAAAGCTGTATGAACTGCAGCTGGCCGGGCTGGACGAAAAACACTGAGGAGGCGGCGGAATGCAAAGGCTGCTGGGCGAAATCCGGAAAGCGGATCAGGCTTATGGTCTCATCCGGCCGGGCGACCGCATTTTGGTGGGCGTATCCGGGGGCAAGGATTCCCTCGCCCTGTGCGCCCTGCTGGCCGCCTATCGCCGTTTTGCCCCTCATCCCTTTTCTCTGCATGCCGTATGCCTCAAAATCGGCGATCCTTTCGACACCGGCCGGATCGCCGCCTATATGGAAGAAATTCAGGTTCCTTTCACGCTGGTGGAAGAAAACTTCCTGCCCCGGCTGGAAAAGGAAAAAAGCCCCTGCTCCCTGTGCGCCAGGCTCCGTCGGGGCATTTTGCTGCAGCAGGCGGAATTGCTTTCCTGCAACAAGCTGGCCCTGGGCCATCACCGGGACGACGTGATGGAAACCTACCTCATGAGTACCGTCTTCGAAGGCAGGTTTTATGCCCTGCAGCCCATCCGGCAGATGGAAAAGGGCAGCATCGCCGTCATCCGCCCGCTGATCAACGTAAAAGAAGGCAGCATTGCCGCTCTGGCCCAAAGGCTGCAGCTGCCCGTTGTGAAAAACCCCTGCCCCGTGGACGGCAAAACCACCCGGCAGGCCATGAAAGAAACCCTGCGTGCCCTGGAAAAGCGCTTCCCCGGTGCCCTGGATCATTTCCAGTCCGCCCTGGAAAAGGAGCGTTGATATGCTCTACAAACGCTATCAGGACGCCCGTGATGCCGCCTGGCGCACGCTGCTCCGCTTTGAAATCCACCGGCTGCCCGTGGATGTGGAGAAAATCGCCCGGGGGTTTGGCATTGTGCCGCAGCCCTGGCCGGACAAAACGCAAACGCCCCGGCTATACGGCCTTCTGCCCCGGCATGCGGCCGCCGCCAGCCTGCGCATCAGCGGCGTGTGGCACATCTTTCTTAAGCCCGGGCTTTCCTATTCCCGGTATCGGTTTGCTTTGGCGCATGAGCTGGGGCACATCATCCTCCAGCATAAAACCATCCGGCTGGATGCCGCCGTGTACGCCTTTGAAGGCCGGGAAAACGCAGGCGACGTGCTGGCCGAGCCTTTTTCCGATGCCGATCAGGATGCCGACATGTTCGCCATCCGGCTGATGGCGCCGGCCTGTGTGCTGCACAGCCTGCACGTGAAAACGGCCTGGGAGCTGGGCGCCCTGTGCGGCCTGCCCGATGAAGCGGCCGCCATGCGGGCGGACCGGATGGCCCTGCTGGATAACCGCAACGCTTTTTACACCCACCCTTTGGAAAAGCAGGTGCGCATGCGCTTTGCTCCCTTCATTCAGGAAAAAGCCCGGCAGCCCCTGCCGTCCAAGGCAACTGCAGCCCCGGCGGCTCCGGCTCCCCTGCCCCTGCCCGGGAAAAGCAGTACTCCGCCAAAGAAGGGCTTCCCCCTGTGGGCCGGGCTGGCCGTTGCAGGCGCTGCGCTAATGATCCTTTTGCTTGTCCGCTGGCCCTTCTGACCAAATCCCCGGGATGAAGGCGCCCCCATGTATCGTTATTTTATCAGGAGGGAATGCTAATGCAGACTCAGGAAGCCACCCGGCAATTGTGCGACGCCATCCGCCAAAGCCCTGAATACACGGAATACAGCCGCTATAAGGCGGAAATTGATGCGGACAGCGGCATCAGCGCCCTTGTGAAGGAATACAAGCGCCTGCAGATGGGCGTGCAGATGCGCATGCTGGCTGGCCAGGGCATGGATGATGATGACGGCCGCCGCTTTCAGCAGCTGGGCGCCCTGCTTTTTGCCGATCAGCGTACGTCCGCCTATCTGCTCAGCGAAATGCGGCTGCAGAAAATGATGGGCGAGGTGTTTGAGCAGCTTACCCGCGCCGCCGGTATGGAAATGCCCTTGCCGGTGTAAAACCCCTTATGTTCAGGAGGTTCCCCTTGAAGGACTATCAGAATCGAGACGATTATTCCGCAGAAGATTTGCACAAAGAGCGGAAATACGGCCTGTACTGGTACAGCTGGCTGTGGCACATCCTGCGCCCCATTGCCCTGTTCATCTGTGTGCTGGGCGTGGTGATCGGCATCATTATGGCAGGCTGGAACTGGATCGACCGCAGCTTCTTCGCCCCCGTGGACGCGCAGGATTCCACCCCCATCGCTTTTTCCGTTTCCTCCGGCCAAAGCCTGACCCGGGTGGCCAATAACCTGGAAACGGCCGGGCTGATCCATAACCGCACTGTCTTCAAATACTACGCCGACTTTTTGGGATACGGGCAGAAAATCCAGGCCGGGGATTATTTCGTCAGCAAGGATATGAGCATGCATGAGATCATGAACCTGCTCACCACCGGCGACGGCAACCCCATTACCCGGAACATCACCATCATCCCCGGCTGGACGGTGAACGATATCGCCGCCTACCTGAAAAACCAGGGCATCATTCAAACAGAAGAGGATTTCCTTTCCCTCTGCCGGGACGGCCAGGCCTTCAGCGCCTATTATTATGTGAACGACGTGATCCACTCTTCCACTGCCTCCCAGCGCATTTACATGCTGGAAGGATACCTGGCGCCGGATACCTACGAAATCTATACCAACGCCACCCCGGAGGAAATTGCAAAAAAGCTGCTCTCCCAGACAGAAGCCGTCTATCAGGACAGCTACCACCAGCGGGCCGCAGAATTGAACATGACCATGGATCAGGTGATCACCCTGGCATCCATGATCGAAAAAGAAGCCAAAACCAACGATTTTGCCAAAGTGTCCGCCATTTTCCATAACCGGCTGAACCAAAACATGTCTCTCGGCAGTGACGTGACCATCAAATACGCCTCCGGCGTGAAGCGCATGAGCCTCACCAACGAGGACCTGAACGTCAATTCCCCCTTCAATACCTACCGCTACAAAGGCCTGCCCCCCGGGCCCATCTGCTCCCCCTCTGCCGCTGCCATTCATGCGGCCCTGTACCCCGACCAGCAGTTCCTTGCGGAAAACTACCTGTATTTCTGCTCCAAAGACCCCAACACCGGCGAATTGCATTACAGCCGCACACTGGAAGAACATAACCAGGCCGTCAGCATCTATGCCCCCCTGTGGCAGGCGTACGATCGGGATCAGGGCCTGTAAGGAGTTGCCATGCATACACCCGAATTGCTCGCCCCTGCCGGGGGCATGGCCCAGCTGAAGGCCGCCCTGCGCTTTGGCGCCGATGCTGTATACGGTGCCCTGAAAAGCTACGGCCTGCGTGCTTCTGCCGGCAATTTTTCCTGGGAGGAATTGCAGGAAGCGCTGTCCCTGTGCCATGCAAAGGGCAAAAAGTTTTACCTGACACTGAACATTCTCCCCTACGATGAAGAAATGCAGGGGCTGATGGATGCCGCCAAAAAGGCAGTGGAAATGGGCGTGGATGCCGCCATCGTCAGCGATATCGGCGCATTCCTGGCCCTGAGAAGGGAAGTGCCTTCGCTGCCTGTGCACATCAGCACCCAGGCCAATACCCTCAACAGTGAAACCGCCTGTTTCTTTGCCCGGATGGGCGCCCAGCGGGTGGTGCTGGCAAGGGAGCTGACCCTTGCGCAGATTGCCGCCATCCGGAAGAGGCTGCCGGATACCTGCCAGGTGGAAACCTTCGTCCATGGCGCCATGTGCATGAGCTATTCCGGCCGCTGCATGCTGTCCGATCATCTCACCGGCCGTGGCGGCAACCGGGGTGCCTGCGCCCAGCCCTGCCGCTGGGAATACGCCCTGGTGGAAAAAAAGCGGCCAGGGGAATACATCCCCATCGAAGAGGACGCCCGAGGCACCTATCTCCTTTCCGCCTATGACCTGTGTATGCTCGGCCACCTGCCCGAAATGATGCAGGCCGGCATAGAAAGCCTGAAGATCGAAGGCCGCATGAAAACGGAATACTATGTGGCCAACACCGTTTCCGTCTACCGCAAGGCGCTGGATTTGCTCACTCAAAGTGAGGATGCCTACCGCGCCGCCCTGCCCGAATTGGAAGCACAGCTATTGAAAGCCAGCCACCGCATGATGAACGCCGGCTTCTTCTTCGGTGCCCCCGCCCCTGCCGCCGGTGCCGACGGCTTCAGCCAGACCATGGAATACGTGGGCCGGGTGGAGAGCTTCGCAGACGGCATGGCTACTGTACATCTGAAGAACCGCTTCTATGTAGGGGACCGGCTGGAACTCCTCTGCCCCAAGGGGAACCTTCCTTTTACGGTAGAAAAAATCATCCTGCAGGAAACCGGCGAAAGCGTGGACACCGTGTCAGTTGCCGGTCAAAAGGTGCTCCTTCCCCTGCCCTTCCCGGCAGAAGAAGGCGATTTCCTCCGCGGCCCCAACCGGAACCATACCAAGTGAGCTACAAGGCAGGGGCTTACGCAGCCCCTGTACCCCACGCCAGGGCATCGGCCCCGGACCCGGTGTGCAACATACAATCGTATCGAACAAAGTTGTTTCCGCATGAAGTGCGGAGAGACGAAAGACAGCACCACGGGAATAATGAAAACGAAAAAACGCCGTGAGAGAAAGCGAACTTTCTCCTCCGGCGTTTATTTCGTTTACCCCGGATGCTTTGCATCCGGTTGGCGGCATTCCGCCGCCGGCCCGTGTGCGGCTGTGCCGCAGCAAATTCGCAATATTGCAATTTGCATTTGCCAAAGGGTCTCTGCGTGTTTCTTGGAGAGGAGACGACAATCCCTCAGGCCCTGCGGGCCAGCTCCCTTTACAGGAAGAGTGATGGAAAGGAAGGAGTTATCCTTTCCATTCCATCATACGAAAAAACGAAACCGTAAACCTTAGCTGGCTTGTGATTTCTTGTTCTGCGTGATAGGATGAAAGCGATAAACTTGAATTTGTAGGAGGGAATAATTCATGCGATTTTTTCACGCTATCGATGTGGAACGTCTATTGAAAATAAAAGGAAAACGAGGTTACGGCATCTCCCTTGCCGTTGTCAAAGGCGACGAAATCGAGACATACTGTTCTGGCAGTGGCAGATACGGACAGGACTTCCCGGTAAATCCTGACATGCTGTTCCAGGCCGGTT
>JAZNOW010000066.1:0-16820 GCA_045589355.1 Clostridia bacterium | reverse complement strand
CCTTTCGATCCCATTTTCTCAACATAAAATATAAAAGGCACACCATGCGGTGTACCTTTTATGTTTGGCAGGGGCAGAAGGGATCGAACCCTCGGCACGCGGTTTTGGAGCCCGCTGCTCTACCGGCTGAGCTATACCCCTGTATTTAATTGCCTTACTATCTTACTAAAACATTTTTAAAAAGTCAAGTATAAATCGTTATAAAATTGGAAAAAGTATTTACAGCACGTTTATTGAGGTATTTTTATGAATGAAAAAATACACAAAATAATAATGTTCATTTCAGTATGTCTGGCTTCTTTTTGCGTGGCTGCCATCGTCGCAGTAATTATTGTTGACAAGAAGGCTTCACAAATAGATTTTAAGCCATCGAAGCCTCATTACAACGGCATTTCTTTTTCAGAAAACATCACAAATGACACCGAAGAACAGGAAACGTCATTTGAAAACAAAAATGATGATGTTTCTGTCACTCCCACAGAGGAGGCATCAACGTACAACATAGAAATCAGCAACGGTGCAGAAGTAGAAAACATTACGGTAAAAGGAAAAAAGAAAACACTTCCCTCTCCCCAAAAAATAATAAAGAGTATCCCTCTTGGTGAAAAAACAAAAATATTAAGAAAGTATCTGCCAAAAATGTCGGCACAAGACATTAAGTATTTTACTTCTCTTCTCAAAGAAAAGAAACCCGATTTTAACAAAGCAAAGAAAAGACTTTTTGAAATATATTCTCCCGAAGAAATAACGGAGTTATATAAAATTTATAAATCATACGAGGAAAAAATCCATGAAAGTAACAGTTGACAAAGAAGTTTGTATCAGTTGCGGAATGTGTGTAAACACATATCCTGACATTTTCAAATTCAACAGCAACGATAAAGCTGAGGCAATTGAGTCTAACCTCCCTGAAAATATGGAAAAAGCAGGGCTTGATTCGGTAGATTTATGCCCGGTAGGTGCAATCACGGCAGAGTGAGTAAAATTTTACCCACTCTGCTATTTATCGTTAAAACCCTTTTGCGACGGGCATTCGCAAGTGTAAAGGACCTTCTCTTTACACATATATTTTCTGAAGTTGGATTGACTTTTTCTGCGAATAGTGTAGAATAAATATCCGAACAAACATTATAAGAGGTACATATGAATACAAATAATGCAGAAAAACGCAAAACCGTACTTATTGCCGTTCTTATTTTCGTGATTCTGATATCGATGTTTGTATACGCAACCGTTAATGAAGAAAGCAACTTTTCCCTTTTCGGCGGTGCTGACGGTTCTGAAATAATCTACGTTGCCGACGACACACTCGACAGAATCGTATCACGTGCAATTTTTGACAGTAACAAGCTCGTTAACGGCGAAGCAAACGGCGAAGGTCACCTTGTATTAGGAACGGAAAACGACGGTGAATATCTAACGGTATACGCTCTGACGCAATATGGTGAATACACCTTCAAAAACAGTAACCTTGTCAGAACTGAAAACGCCAATATCCTTCCCGCTGTACTTAAATACAGAATCAGCGGCTCGGAAACGTACAATTTTCTCAACATTGAGTACGTTCAGAACGGTGAAAACCACGCAGAATCGGTGAAAAAACTTTTCCCGGAAAAATACGTATCACGTGTCCTCAATGTGTCCGACGATGATGCGGAAATTCTTAAAGATGTCGAAGAGATATATCTCGACGTATACCTTGAATCTATCAACCGAAGCAGCGATATAGGTGAGCCCAATGATTTTGATTACATCTATCTTTCTGATATCGGTATTCCTGATGAAGTAACAAGCGTGATTTATGCAAATTATCCCGATTATCCGACGTACATAGGTACTTTGGAAGTATTGGCAGACGACGTGCGTACGGTATACGAAACGCGTTACAATTCAGAAGAAAGTACAATCACTTTAAAAACTTACGAATACGGCAATGAAGACCTCGCACAGATAATCAGACTCGATTCCACAACAGGTCTTGAAAAAACAAAAACAGACGGTCAGAACTGACCGTCTGTTTTATTTTGCACCTGTTATCTGTTCCAAATAAAAAGACACCCGTTTGGGTGTCTTTTTATTTGGAGCTGATGACGGGAATCGAACCCGTGAACCTCATCCTTACCAAGGATGCGCTCTACCGACTGAGCTACATCAGCATTGCTCGTTTAACTGGGCAACGGTGATATAATACACCATATACAGAAAAAAATCAAGCCCTTTTTCGAAAAAATTTTAAAAAGTATCTTCGGCACAAAAAATGCCACTGCCGCGTTGCATTTTTCCGCAAAAACGCACCTTTCGTGTGGTGGAAAAAAGGAAAACAGCCATGCTATGATGAACACATTCCACAACAAGGAGGGGAAGAACATGTATTTTTCTTCAAACCTGCTGCACCTGCGCAAAAAGATGGGCGGCATGACCCAGGAGAAACTGGCAGAAAGGCTGAACGTATCCCGGCAGACGGTGGGCAAATGGGAAACGGAGGAAGCGCTGCCGGAAATGAACAAGCTGCTGGAAATATGCGACGTGTTTTCCGTGGGGCTGGATCAGCTGATCCGGGAGGACTTATCCGCCCACGCCACCATCTATTCCAAAGTGGAAGTGAAACACGTGCCCGCCTTCCGCATGGCCCGGTATTTGATCATTTCCTCCAACTGTGAAGAGGACGTGCAAACCTGGCTGCGCACCTGGGCCCACAAAAGCGGCTATGCTGCCCTACCCCCGGAACAGCAGAAAATGATCGGCTGGGATTTTCCCTTCGTTTCCCCCGAACAGAAAAACCGCTTCAACCTGCGGGGGTATGTGGCAGCATGGGTTTTACCCGACGGCTTTGAGCCAGCTTGCGGCGGCGCGGACGTGGTTTCCCAGAAGGAAGCGGATTATGCCGTCATCACCATCCGGGATCCCTTCGCCGCTCCCTTTGAACGCATCCCCACCGCCTATAAGCTGATCATGGAATACTTAAGCTGCAACGGTTTCCGGGAAAACCTTCAGCCCGATACCATTCCCTGCTTTGAATACGAATACGAAAAAGACGGCGTAACGTACATGGACGTATTCATCCATGCGGACAGCACCGGCAAAACCAGCCTCTACACCGGCTTCTGAAACAAAAACAGGAAGGCACATTCCTTCCTGTTTTTTCTTTATGCCAGCGGGTTCCGGGGCACTTCCCCTTCTCCCAGGCCGTCAGGCAGGGGCATTTCCTCCTTCAGGCAGGTAAGCCGGCTGACGGACACTTCGTACGCAATGCGGCTGACCACCGTGCCGTCGGGCAATTGTTTCTGGTATTCCCGGCTCTGGAAACGGCCCTGCATCTTCAATTTATCCCCCACCTGCAGCGTGGCGGCATACCGGGCTGTGCGTCCCCAGGCAATGCAGGGAATGTAATCGCTTTTGCCAAAGGACCGGTTCACCGCCAGCATCAGGTCGGCAATTTCCCGGCCGAAGGGGGTGGTGCGGAAAGAGGGCGGCTTGCAGATGGCGCCGATCAATTGCACGGTGTTGGGGTTTTCCGCATCGTCGGGGGTATCCAGCTGCTGGGCAAAGGCCGTCAGCAGCAGCCGGCCGCTGCCGCCCACCACCTTGTTGTAGCTTCTCAGCTGGCCCCCCACGCTGATGCGCACCCCCGGCGCCACTTCGCCGTCCATCAGCCGCTCGCTGACGGTGACAGGCAAAAGGTCAAAGGTGCCGGAAAGCCGGGGCACTTTCAGCTCCATCCGGTAAAACTTTTCACCGAACACTTCATGGTCCACCACCGGCTCGTTTTCGATCACGCCGCACAGGCGCAGCATATTGTTTTCCGTTTCCATCATGGTTTATCAACCTCCGGTACAGTTTCAGGGGCAGCCTTTTGCCTGCCCTGCGTGTCAATCACGGTATTTCCCTCCAGCAGAAGATGAGAAATGGGCACAATCTCAAACCCCTGCTTTTGCAGGCTTTCCAGCACTTTGGGCAGCGCCTGCAGAATGTATTTGGAATCATTGTGGAACAAAAGTATATCGCCGCTTTTCACATTGGCCGTGGCGCGGCGCACCAGGTCCTCCACGCCTTTGTTTTTCCAGTCCAGGCTGTCCACGCTCCACTGGATCACTTCATACCCGGCCCCCCTTGCCGTCTGCACCACCAGGTTGTTGTAATCCCCGTAAGGCGGACGGAACAGGGCGCTTCGCTTGCCGGTCAGGCTTTCCAGCCGATCATCCATGTGCCTGAGCTCTTCCAGAATCTTTTGCGCACTCAGCTTGCTCATCTGCGGGTGCGATGTGGAATGGTTGCCAATTTCGTGACCCCGGGCGTCAATTTCCTTCACCAGTTCCGGAAATCTCTCCGACCAGATATCCACCAGAAAAAATGTAGTCTTCACCCCGTATGCATCCAGGATGTTCAGGATTTCTTCCGTCTGGTCGCCGCCCCAGGCCGCATCAAAGCTGATGGAAATTTTGCCGTCGTTCCGGTCCACGCAGTAAATGGGCAGTTCCCTTTTCCCTGCAGCCACCATCACGCCTTCCGCCCCCACGGCATAAATGCCGCACAGGGCCAGCAGCAGCGCCGTTGCCGCCGCCATTCCCCGGGACAGACGGTTCTTTTCCTTCGCCGTTTCTTTCCTGGCTTCCACAGGTTTCAGCATCTTTCTTCCCCCCTTCTGCCCTCACTGTATGCAGGGCAAAAGCGGAATAGAAGCAGCCGGATATCGCTTTCCACAATCCATACTATATGGAAAGTGTGGCTAAATTATGATGAAAATGAAAACAAAACCGTGTCTTCGACAAAAGAAGTGTTTTCCTGCCAGCGGCAAACAAAAAAGGCCACGGACGGCCTTTTGCTAATTAGAAAACCGGAGGAAGTTGCCTTCGCTCCGGTTTTTCTGCCAGTATTCGGTTAATAATCCGCGCCGTAGGGCAACACCGCCACGATCTCGCTTTCAATGTAGATGATGGTGTAGAAATTGCTGCCGTACACCTGATAATTGGCCATAAACTCGGAAATGTTATTGGCCCGGATGGGGGTCTGCTTGGTGCCGTAGTAGAAGATGCAGTTGGGGTTCACTTCGTAATCGTAGTGGTCCACACTGCCGTTTTTGAAGGTGGAGCGGTTGCCGCTTTCGTAGTCATCCCCCTGATATTTGAGGGTCACCAGGTCGGCGTCGATGCGCCAGGTGGTGCCCTTGAGGTAAATGTCGTTGATGTAGCCGGCGCTCACACGGGTGCGCTTTTCGCTGGGACGGCGCTGCAGGTACACGGTGTAGGTGGTGGAGGCAGAGCCGTTCTGCACCTGAATGGTCACCGCCTGGGGCTGGTCCGTCATTTCGATCACCTGGGAGGCGGTGCCGCTGCGTACCTGCTGACCGTTTACATAAATCACGGCGGCAGGGTCCATGGCCACAGGGGTAAAGGTGGGACGGGATACCCAGTCCGCCACCGTCAGCAGGTACGTGGTCTGGTAGGGGCTGAACGCGGCAGGCAGCATAATGCCGGTGTTGGGGCAGTTATGGCTCAGGCTGGAAAGCAGAGTGCTGCCGGCTGTATAGCTCTGGCCGGCATTGCCGTCATCCGCCAGGGCAGGTACACACGCAAAGGCCATCATCAGGGCCAGAAACAGGGAAAAAATGCGCCGGGTCATATCGTTTACCTCCTGATGCGCTTGATGGGTTTCATGGAAGCATTTCCTGCTTCATCCATAAAACGAAAGCGGCATCCTTTTTCTTGCATTAAATTTCGGGAATTTCCAGTTCAATTTCACGGCCGGCGGCGGCAGATTTCATAATGCCGTCAATGATGGCCTGGTTGTAGTAAATCTGCGCAGAGGGCACGGGGGCAGGCGAGCCTTCCTTGATGGCGTCCAGGAAGGAGCGCACCTTCATTTCAAACAGGTCCTTGCCTGCCTTGAGGATGGGGAATTTTGTTTCCGTCTGCAGGCCGGCCACGTCGGAATAGAGGGTCATTTCCCCGCCCACGCTTCCGTTCCAGCATTCGGTGGAAGGAATGCGCAGGGCGCCTTTTTTGCCCAGGATCACCGTATCGCCGGGGGTATCCAGGTGCATGGCCCAGGCAATGCGGAAGTCCAGAATGATGCCGCCCTCCAGCCGCACGAAAGCCGCGGCAAAATCGTCCACGTTGAAGCGGGCAGCGTTTTCTTCGGCGGTATGGTCCTGGTCCGCCCGCTGGTAGAGGGGGTTAGTGCCGAAGAAATTGCTGATGTAGCCGGAAACCGTCAGGGGCTTGGGATAGCCGATGGCGTTGAGCACCATATCCAGGCTGTAGCAGCCGATATCGCCCAGGGCGCCGATGCCGGCGGTTTTCTTTTCGATGAAGGTGGAGTTGGGAATGCCCCTGCGGCGGCCGCCGCCGGTCTGGATGTAATAAATATCACCCAGCACGCCGCTGTCCACGATCTTTTTGATCTGCTGCATGTTGGGGTCCATCCGGGGCTGGAAGCCGATGGTGAGCAGCTTGCCGGAAGCCTTTTCGGCCCGGATCACTTCCGCCGCTTCCTCGATGGTGACGGTGAAGGGCTTTTCCAGCAGCACGTTCACGCCGGCGTTGAGGCACTTGATGGCACACTGGGCATGGGTGGCGTTGTAGGTGCAGATGCTGACGGCATCCAGCTGTTCCTTTTCCAGCATTTCGTCCAGATCTTCATAGAAATGGATGTTGGTATAGTCCACACCCCGGCGTTTGCAGAACTTTTCACACCGGCCGGGCACGATATCGCACATGGCCACCAGTTCCACGTCGGCAAATTTCAGGTACTGGGGTACATGGGCTTCGGCAATCCAGCCGGTGCCCACAATGCCCACCTTCAGCTTTACGCTGGCGTCAATTTGTTTTTCTTCAATGGCTTGCATGGTTTCATTCAGAACGGCATCACCTTTGGACATAGGAACATCCTCCTGTCATTCATGCTTTCATTTGTGCACATTATAGCATTTTTGTCCCTTCCTGCCAAGCAGAAAAACACCGTAAACCATGACAAAATTGTGCTGCCTGATGACGGAATGCCTTGCTTTGCCGGCTCATCTTTTGTATAATGAAGAAAAAACGTCGGAAAGGACGAAATAGTATGGCAATCAAGATCACTGTCTGGAATGAAGACAATATTCAGGAAAGCAGCCTGGATGTATTGAAGGTTTATCCGGAAGGATTGCTGGGCGCCGTGGCCGATATGTTCAAAGGCGAACAGTTTCAGGTGCGCAAAGCCTGGCTTTCCCAGGAAGAAGCAGGCCTGACGGAAGAAATTCTTGCCGATACCGATGTGCTCATCTGGTGGGGCCATTGCAAGCACGGCCAGGTGCCCGATGAAATCGTCTCCCGGGTGCAGGGGCATGTACTGCGGGGCATGGGGCTGATCGTGCTGCACAGCGGCCACGAAAGCAAAATTTTCCAGCGGCTCATGGGCACCCAGTGCTCCCTTCGCTGGCACGAAATGAACGAAAAGGAACGCATTTTCGTCATCGAACCCAACCACCCCATCATGTGGGGCCTGCCGCTGCATTTTGAACTGGAAGCAGAAGAAATGTACGGCGAGCGCTTTGATATCCCCACCCCCGATGCCCTGCTGGCCCTTGGCTGGTACCAGTCCGGCGAAGTGTTCCGCTCCGCCTGCCTGTTTGACCGGGGCTACGGCAAGGTGTTCTACTTCCAGCCCGGCCACGAAACCCTGCCCTCCTACCATAACCCCTATGTGAAGCAGGTGATCGTCAATGCCGCTTACTTCATTGCCAGGAACCGTTCGCTGGACCGGCCGCTGCACAGCGAGTTTGCCGAAGCACTGGAACAGTTCTGACGGAGGTCTCCCATGAAACTGTATGTTCTTGGCTGTCACGGCCCTTATCCCATTGCAGGCGGCGCCACCAGCGGCTACCTGATCTGCCATAACGGGGAAAACATCCTGATGGATTGCGGCAGCGGCGTGCTGGGCCGTCTTCTGCAGCTGACGGATCCCGCTTCTGTGTCCGCCGTCCTTTTGTCCCACCTGCATTTTGACCATGCGTCCGACCTGCTGGTGCTCAGCTATCTTTTGCAGGTGCGGGGCAAAAAGCTTACGGTGTATGTGCCCCCGGAGGATGACGGCCCTATGAAAAACCTGTTGTCCCCCCAGGTGTATGAGGTAAAGCCCTATCCGGAAGAGATGGAAATAGCCGGCCTGCGCATCACCACCTGCCCCACCCGCCATCCCGTGCCCTGCCGGGCCATCCGGCTGGAAGCAGAGGGTAAGGCACTGGTGTACACCGGCGACAGCAACACCTGCGAAAATCTTGCCGCTTTTGCAAAGAATGCGGACGTGCTGCTGTGCGACGCCGCTTTCCTGGACAGCGAATGGAAAGAAACGCTGCCCCATCTGAGCGCCCTGAAAGCAGCGCAGATGGCAAAGGAAGCCGGTGTGCAAAGGCTGCTTCTCACCCATCTGCCCACCACCCACGATAAAAAAACCATGGAAGACGAAGCCCGTGCCTGCTTCCCTGGGGCAAAAGCCGTCTCTCCGGAAGATGTGATCATCCTGTGATAAAAAGACCCTTCCATCACCAGCGGCCTCTGGTAGCCTGTGCCATCATGCACGGCATCGGTGTGGTGATGGGGGTCTTTTTGCCCTTTTTGCCCCGGCTGGTGCTGTCGGGGCTGTTTTTGTGCCTGCTGGCAGCCTTTCTGCTGGGCAAAACAGGCAGGCGCCGCACCCTGGGCTTTATGGGGGCGTTCCTGTTTCTTGGCATTTTCCTGGCCGGCAAGGCCGCCCATCCCTCCCTGCCGCCGGAGGGAAAATACCTGCTCAGCGGCACGGTGGCGGAGGAAATCACCCTGCGTACAGACGGCAGCGCTCAGGGCTATCTGGAAAATACCGTGGCCCGGACGGAAGGCGGCTCCCTTTCCCTGGGCACCGTGTACTGGACGTGGGTGCCCGGGGAAGAAGAGCCCCTGCTTCCTGCCGACGGGGACCGGGTGCAGTTTGAAGGCAGGGTGTACATCCCTTCCGGCCGGGTGAACCCCTATGGTTTTGATTTTCGCATGTTTCTCATGGAAAAGGGCATTTGCTGCGGCGTTTCCGGCGCCGACGGTCTCGCCGTTACCGGCTATGAAAACCGGGGGCTGCCCTCCCTTCTGTACCGCATCCGCCGCCATTTATCCCATCGGCTGGAAGCGGTTTTCGGGGAAGCAAGCGCCCTGCCCCAAGCCCTTTTGCTGGGCGAAAAAAGCAGGCTGCCCCAGGATGTGCAGGACAGCTTTGCCGATGCGGGCGTGGCGCACATCCTGTCCGTTTCGGGGCTGCATGTGTCCCTGGTCACCTACCTTGTCATGAAGCTGGTGCCCCGCCGGCTGGGGCGCCGGTTCCGGTTTTTGTTCATGCTGGTGTTCCTGTTTTTCTACTGCGGCCTGCTTGGGTTTCCTTCGCCGGCTGTTCGGGCAGCCGTTTTCATGCTCCTTGCCCTCTACCGGCCCATCACCCGCCGGGCCCGGGACTGGCCCACCGTTTGCGCCGCCGCCTTCCTGCTGATTTCCTTTTTCCAGCCGCTTTCCCTGTTCACCGCCAGTTTCCAGCTTTCCTTTGCCGCCGTAATGGGCATTTTCGTGTTCCTGCCCCGGCTGCAAAAGCGCTTCTATCCCTTTTCCTACACCCGGCTTGGCAAACATGTGATGGTCACCCTTTCCGCCACAGCCGGGCTCTGCCTGCCCATGGTGCAACTGTTCCATTCCTTTTCCATTCTGGGCCTTGTGATCAATCCCTTTGTGTGCATGCTGTTCATGGCGCTTTTGCCCTGCTACGGCCTGCTGCTTTTGCTGGGCTGCGTATGGCTGCCGGCAGCACAGACGCTGGCTGTGCCGTTCCACATCCTCACTTCCGCCGTGACGGACCTGCTCACCTGGGCGGGCGGCCTGCCGTTCATCCAGCTGGATGTGCCTTACCTGCCCTGGTATTGCGTAGCGGCCACAGCAGGCGTTTTCCTTCTTTTTTCCGGGCTGGTGGTGATGAAAAAGAAAACAAAAATCCTGCTGTCCCTTTCCGCCCTTGTGCTTTCCTTCACCTGCTGGCAGCTTACCGTCTGCCGGGATGTGCAGTATATTCAGCTTTCCACCGGCCAGAGCGACGCCGCCATCATCACCGACGGGCCGCAAACCGTGCTCATCGACGTGGGCGAATACGGCGGCGATGCCGCGGCCTACCTCAAATGCACCGGCCGCAAGGCGGATATTCTTGTGTTCACCCACCTGCATAAGGACCATTGCATGGGCACCGTGCAATTGCTGGCGCACGATGTGCAAATCGGCCGGGTCATCCTGCCCCACGGTGCCCTTACCTGCCAGGTGGATGCCGAATGCCTTGCCCTGCTGGAAATGCTGGAGCAACAGGGCGTCCCCATCACCTTCATGCATGCCGGCCAGTATTTTGAAACCGGCCGCTGCCGCTTCACCGCCCTGTGGCCCATGGAAGACACCGTGGTACCCGGGCAGAACGCCAACCGCTATTGCCTGAACCTGCTGTGCGAAATGGACGGCGTCAAGCTGCTTTCCGCCTCGGATATGGAAGGGGACTACGAAATGTACGCCGCCCGGGATGCGGATATCCTCAAAGCCGCCCATCACGGCAGCAAAGGCGCCACCGGTGAACAATACCTCCTCGCGGTATCCCCCTCCGCCGTCCTCCTCACTTCCACCGGCCACAGCACCGTTCTGCCCAGCCCCGACACATTATCCCGCCTTGCAAATCTTAGCGTTTCGGTTTACAATACAGGGGAAGGGGGCGCTGTCACCATCACCTGCAAAGAGGGCACAGCCCTTATCCGCCCCTATCTTTCCATGCCGGGAGCGTACCATGAACCATAAGGAACTGTTCACCGCCCTGAAAAACGGAAAAATTGAACCATGCTACCTGTTTGAAGGGGAAGAAGAATTCACCAAAGCTTCCGCTCTCAGACGCCTGCGGGACCAGGTGGCCGGCGGGGATTTTGCCCAGATGAACCACGTCCGGCTGTATGACCCTGCCCCGGACGAACTCATCGCCGCCGCCGAAACGCTGCCTTTCATGAGCGAAAAGCGGTTTATTGAGGTGCGCCAGTGCTCCCTGCTCACCGCCGATAAAACCAAGGATTACGATCCCGACAAGGCCATCGAAAAATATCAGGATTATTTTCTTTCCCTGCCCGATACCGCCTGCATCGTGTTTTATGTGCGGGGCAAAGCGGAAAAACGAAAGAAAATGTACAACCTGCTTTCCAAGCGCGCCACCGTGGTTTCCTTTGAACCGCTGACCGACCAGGAGCTTACCCAGTGGATCGCCCAGCAGCTCAACAAAACCGGCAAGCGCATTTCCTTCCCCTGCTGCCAGCAATTGTGGTTTTCTGCCGGAAAGGACCTTACCCTTCTTTCCAACGAGCTGGAAAAGCTGTCCGCTTACCTGGGAGACCGGGAAGAAGTGACCGCCGCCGATATCGACGCCGTATGCGTCAAGAGCACCGAATACAAAGTGTTTGACCTGGCCGATACCCTGCTTTCCGGCAAAGGGCCCAAGGCGCTCGGCATGCTGGACGGCCTTCTCAAAGAAGGGAACGACCGGCTGATGATGCTTTCCCTGCTGGGCCGGCAATGCCGCCAGCTGTACTACATCGCCGTTATGACCGATGCCGGCAAAAAGCAAAACGAAATGGCCCAGGAATTGGGGCTGTCCGGCTATATCCTGCCCAAGCTTCTGCCCCTTGCCCGGCGCTATACCACCGCCCAGCTGAAAAAAGCGGCTAAACTTTGCACCGAAACGGAATACCTGGTGAAAAGCGGGCAGATGATGGAAGCAGGGTCTTTGGAAAAAGTGATGCTGGAAATTATGAGCCTTGGAAAGGAACACACCTGATATGAAACAACGGATGCTTGAAAACGGCCTGCAGCTTTCCGACGAAGTGCTGGGCCGGCTGGAAAAATACCTGGAACTGCTCATCGAATGGAACCGGAATATGGATCTGACCAGCGTGCCGGAAAACGAAATGGCCCGGCGCCATTTTGTAGATTCCCTGCTTCCGCTGAAAACAGAAGGCCTGTTCCCCGAAAACATTTCCCTCATTGACGTGGGCACCGGCGCCGGCTTCCCCGGCCTGGTGCTGGCCGCCGCCCGGCCGGATATGCAGGTCACCCTGCTGGAAGCCCAGCAAAAACGCTGCACCTTTCTTCAGGCCGTGTGTGATGCGCTGCAATTGAAAAACGTCACCATCCTCCACGACCGGGCGGAAACCCTGGGCAAAGCAGACGCCCACCGGGAACAGTACCACCGGGCCGTGGCCCGGGCCGTGGCGCCCATGAACGTATTGTGCGAATACCTGCTGCCCTTTGTTAAGGTGGGCGGCATGGCCGTGTGTTGGAAGGGGCCCCAGGTGGAGCAGGAAAAGACGGACGGCAACGCAGCCGCTTCCAAACTGGGGGGCAGCGCCATATGCATCCTGCCCACCGATCAGGAAAGCCATGTGGTGGCCTGCGTGGAAAAAACGGAAAAAACCCTTCCCCAATATCCGCGCAAAAACGGCATCCCCACCAAGCGTCCCCTGAAAGCCGACAAATAACCCCATCAAAAAAGAACGAAAACCCCAAAAACCGTCGAACGGTTCTTCCCCCTCCTGCCGGAAATGCGGCAGGAGGTTTTTCGTTCCATGCAGAATGGAAAAAGCAAGGAACGCCGCCCGGCCCGGGTGTGCCAGGGGGAGGAACACCCTCCGGGCTGCGTTCCCCTTTGAAAGCGGAGGGATACCATGACAGTATTGCGGGCAGATAAAACAGGCGCCGGCCGGCAGGTGTGCTGGATTCCCATGGCGGATATCCACCCAAGCCCTGCCCAGCCCCGCCGGTATTTTGACGATGTGGCACTGATGGAGCTGGCGGCGTCCATCCGCCGGCACGGCCTTCTGCAGCCCATCACCCTGCGCGCCATCCCTGCCGGCTACGAGATCGTTATGGGGGAAAGACGTTTCCGCGCCTGCGAAATGCTGGGCTTCACCCACATCGACGCATTCGTCCTGCCCGCCGGGGAAAGGGAATGTGCGCTGCTGGCACTGATCGAAAATATTCAGCGGGAAAACCTGCACTATTTCGAGGAGGCCGAAGCCTACGCCGCCCTGCTGGACGGGGGCATGAGCCGGGAAGTGCTGGCAAGGCAGCTGGGCAAAAGCCCCTCCGGCATCGCCAACAAGCTGCGCCTGATGAAGCTGGACAAGCCCCTGCGGGAGCTGCTCACGGAAGAGGGCCTTTCCGAACGCCACGCGCGGGCACTGCTCTCCCTGCCCGACAGCGCCGCCCGCATGCGCATAGCCCGCCAGGCCGCCATCAAAAAGCTGACCGTCCGGGAAACGGAGGAAATGGTGCACAAGGCCCTTCAGCGCCTGCCTGTGCCGCCCCCCGGCCGCCGCATCATTTCCCTGGTGCGGGACCAGCGGCTGTACCTGAACGCCATCCGTTCCATTGTGACCCAGATGCAGGAATCCGGCTTTGCCGCTGCCATGGAAGTCACTTCAACCGACAGCCAGACGGAAGTGCACATCTGCATTCCCAAGGGAAGGCAGAACTGAATTTGCAGGTTGTCATCCCTTGTATGAAGCAGTGAAATGCTCGTCCCACCGGGCTATCAGCCCTGGACCCAGTGCGCGATAATGCGAAATTTACCCCAAGAAGTTGTGTCCGCGTGCTGCTTGGGGAACCACGAAGCAGGGGACTACTCGTCCCCCGTACCCCCGCGGCAGGGCGATCCGCCCTGCACCCTTCCTGCGACTAAACAGGATGTATCGAAAATGGTTGTTTCCGCATGTTGCTTGAGAAAATCAAGCGGTTTCTGCCACGGGCGCAATGAAAACATTGAAAAAAGTCGGCTGGGAAAGCAAGCTTTCCCACCGACCTTTTTTCATGTTTTCCCCGGATGCTACAGCATCCGGCAGGCGGTGGAACACCGCCCAGCTCGTGGGCGGCAGTGCCGCAGCCGATTCGCAATGTGACTGTCTTTTCTCTCAAACGCGTCTGTGCGTGTGCGGCTGTGTCACACCCAATTATTATGTTTCCATCTTCTTATACGCCGCAGCGGGAAATTGCTTGATGAACAAAGCCAGCACTTCCGCAGTTGGGTCCAGGGGCAATGCCCCTGGTGGGGTGTGGGGTGAAACCCCGCAGGTATCCTCAAGCCCCAGTGGCAAACTGTTCGTTCGCCAAACCGACTACTTCCGCCACTGGGTCCAGGGGCGATGCCCCTGGTGGGGCGCAGGGGCGATGCCCCTGGTGGGGCGCAGGGGCGATGCCCCTGGTGGCCCTGATTACTTGCCGCCCAGCAGCTTGTTCCATGGGCTGCGGTACACTTCAATGGCCTTGGCAGGGCACATTTCCTGGCAGCAATAGCAGCGGATGCACTTTTTGTAATCGTACCTGGCTTTCTGGCCGTTGCCGGCATGCACCGCCTTTTCCGGCACAGGGCAGCTCTGCTCGCAGATACCGCAGGCAATGCACTTTTTCATATCCACCTTGGGCCGGTGCTGCAGGAAGGGCAGCAGGGGCATGCATTTTGCCAGCAGATGCTTTTTCATTTCCCCGCGGAACACGTCAAAATCAGGGTTGCCGAATTTTTGCTGTGCGTCTTCCATGGAAAGCACGCCGTCGGGGGTGATGATCTCAATTTCATCCGCTTCCATCACGCCCAGCCCCGCCTTGGCGCCGCTGACGCAGGTGGGCACCATGTGCGCATCCAGATGCACCAGCGCGGCATACACGCTGTCCAGCGCCACAGGGTCCAGGGAGAAAAGCAGCACGTTCATGGCCACCGGCGTACCGGAAGTAGGCCCATTGCCTTCCATGGCCATGATGCCGTCCATGATGTGCAGCCGGGGCTTCACGCAGCGGTGCAGGTCCGCCAGCATATCGGCAAAGGCTTCGCTGCTGGGGAAATGGGCATGGCCGGTGGCCTTGTTCACGCCGGTAATGCAGCCATACATGTTTTTCACCGCACCGGTAATACGCTCCAGCGCATGGGTTTTCATCTTGCAGATGTTCACCAGCGCATCGGTTTCCTGTACAGCCTTGCACAGGTAAAAGCTTTTGCAGGCCTTGCCTTCCGGGAAATGCACCACGCTGCCGGCATTGAATTCCCCGGCCGGCACGCCCCATTTTTTCGCTTCCGCCGCAATGCCGCAGGCCTCGGCCGCCTTTTCCGGGGTGGTGGTGGGATGCCCCGGGCTGTCGCCGTAGGACACATGGGCATAGCCCTTTTCCTTCAGCAGCTTGCACACCGCAGAGAATACGGAAAAATGGGTGGTGACAGCCTTTTGCGGCAGCGCCTTGCCCAGCAGATTGGGCTTGAGCAGCACCTTTTCATCCTTTCCGATGATGCTTTCCACACCGCCCAGCAAAGAAATGCCCTGCTCCACAGCGGCGTTCACATTTTCCTGCTCATAATTATCCAGAGGGATCAATACCACAGGATGCTTTTCCATAAACAAAGCTCCTTTCACATCCGATATGAAAAAACCCAAGTGCCGTATGACACTTGGGAAATGGTGGCTCCGATCTGACTCGAACAGATGACACTCCGGGTATGAACCGAATGCTCTAGCCAACTGAGCTACGGAGCCAAATGGTTGCGGGGGAGGGACTTGAACCCTCGACCTCCGGGTTATGAGCCCGACGAGCTACCAAACTGCTCTACCCCGCGACGAATACGCTGCGTTCGACGCACGATAAATAATACAACATCCCGGCGCATTTGTCAACCCTTTTTTTCTGTTTTTTTGAATGATTTTTTATTTACCCACGCAGAACCGGCTGAACACGTCATCCAGCAGCTTTTCATCCACCTGATCCCCGGTAATCCGGCCCAGAATATGCAGTGCTTCGTTCAGTTCCACCGCCGCCACATCCACCGCTTCGCCCATTTCACAGGCCTGGGCTGCCCGTCTCAGGGCCGCTGCCGCTTCCCGGGCCAGGGCCATGTGCCGCTCCTGGGTCAGTTCGCTTTCCCCGGCACCGGCACCGTATGCCACGATCTTTTCCTCCAGCTGCGCAATGCCTTCCCCCCGGGCAGCAGATACCGCCACGGCATTTTCAAACGCATCCTGCTGCAGCACCCGGGGCAGGTCCCCCTTGTTCAGGGCAATGATCCGGGGCATGTCTTTTGTTTCTTCCAAAAGTTCCATGTCCTGCTGCTGCAGAGGCTGGGACGCATCCAGCACCACCAGGGCCACGTCCGCCCCGGCCACGGCCTTCCGAGCCCGTTCCACGCCCATCTGTTCGATCACATCCGTATTCTGACGCAGCCCGGCCGTATCCACAAACCTGACCTTCAACCCGGACAAATGCATGTCCGACCGCAAAATATCCCTTGTGGTGCCGGGAATATCCGACACAATGGCCACTTCATGCCGGGAATGTGCGTTCAAAAGGGAGGATTTGCCCACGATGGGCCTCCCGCACAGCACCACTTCCAGGCCGCTGCCGGCAATGCGCGCCCCCCGCTCGTCGCAGGCGTTTTCCAGTTCCTGCGCCAGCGAAAGGGCACCTTCCGTCATTTCCCCGGCTGCTTCTTCGAAGGTGATTTCTTCCGGATAATCAATGGCCGCCGCCACGCCGGCAAGCAGCGCCAGCAGCTTTTCCTGGGCCCCCTTGATAAAGGAAGAAACACCGCCGCTCAGCTGCCGCACCGGCAGGTCGGCGCTGTCACCGATGCCCAGTATGTCCAGATGCCGGAGGATCTCCTCCCGGCTGCACCGATCTCCTGTGACCAGCCGGATGTTGGACACGGCGGAAAAGCCTTCACACAGCCGATCCTCCTGAAAGACCACGGCGGGGGCTTCGGGGAGGCCCTCCAGCCGGCCGCTGTCC
>JAZNOW010000065.1:0-4302 GCA_045589355.1 Clostridia bacterium | reverse complement strand
AGAATTCCCCCGCCAACGGGAACGCTCTTTGTCTTTTTGGATAGGATCACAGCTTGCGGATGCGCTGGTAGAACGCCTGCTGCGCGGTACGGCAGGCAACGTGATGCACAACCGGCGCATCCGTGCCCAAGGGCATGGGCTCGCCATGACGTTCCAGCGAACCGATGGGTACGATGCACAGCTGTTCTTGCCGGGCCAGTTTTTCAAAATCCGGCGGGGTGAGGTGTTCCCATCTGATCTGGATGTGATTTCTCCTTTCAACTTGAATACGAAGTAACAGAGAAGGGGCTTTCGCCCCTTCTTTTTGATTCGTATGGAGTAGTATTGCCGTTTACGCCTGACGGCCGATGGTGGCCTTGATGCGGCGCACGCCGGCAGAAGAAGATTCTTCCTTCTGGATCTTGAAGGACACCAAATCGCCGGTGTTGGAGGCATGGGGACCGCCGCAGATTTCCTTGGAGTATTCACCCATGGTGTACACCTTCACCTTCTCGCCGTACTTGCTTTCGAACAGGCCCATGGCACCCTGGGCCTTGGCTTCGGCCACGGTCATTTCTTCCATGGTCACGGGAGCCTTGGCTTCAATGGCTTCGTTCACCAGCTGCTGCACCTGGGCAATTTCTTCGGCGGTCATCTTGCGGCCGAAGGTGAAGTCGAAACGGAGGCGTTCGGCGGTGATGTTGGAACCCTTCTGGTGCACTTCGTCGCCCAGCACCTTCCGCAGGGCAGCCTGCAAAAGATGGGTGGCGGTGTGCAGGCAGGCCGTCTGTTCGCTGTTATCGGCCAGGCCGCCCTTGAACTTCTGTTCAGCGCCCTGATGGCTCTTTTCCTGATGCTGCTTGAAGCGTTCGGCAAAATCCGCTTCGTCCACGGTGAGTCCCTTTTCGGCGGCCAGTTCCATGGTCATTTCAATGGGGAAGCCGAAGGTGTCGTACAGCTTGAAAGCGCTGCGGCCATCCAGCACGGTGAGGGAAGCCATGCGTGCTTCCACGGCGGCAACCAGCGCATTTTCATCGCCGGCGTTGGCCGCTTCGATGATGGGCATCATATCGGGAGAAGGACGCAGCTTCTTGATCTTGGCCATTTCCTGGGCGAAGGCCACTTTGTTTTCATTGGCCAGAATGCTTTCCAGCAGGGCCTTGGTGTTCATGGTGTTGTTATACACCTTTTCGAATTCCTTTTCGCCCTGGATCAGGGTGCGGGCAAAGCGTTCTTCTTCCAGCTTCAGCTGTTCCAGCACGAAGGCACTGTTGTCCTTCAGTTCGGGGTACACTTCGCAGTACTGGTCAATGATCACCTTGGCAATTTCACAGGTGAAGCCATTGCCCAAGCCCAGGCTCATGCCGTAGCGCACAGCACGGCGGATGAGGCGGCGCAGGATGTAGCCCTGGTCCACGTTGGAGGGGGATACGCCGCGGGGGTCGCCCAGGATGAAGGTGGAGGTACGCATATGGTCGGCAATGATGCGGAAAGCCTTGGTGTTTTCATCGTTGGGAGAATACTTTTTGCCGCTCATCTCTTCAATGCGGCCCAGAATGCGGGCAAAAATTTCCGTTTCGTACACACTCTTCACGCCGTTGAGCACGCAGATGGTGCGTTCCAGGCCCATGCCGGTGTCCACGTTCTTCTGCTGCAGGGGAATGAAGGTGCCGTCCTGCTGCTTATTGTACTGCATGAACACGTCGTTCCAGATTTCCAGGTAAGCGCCGCACTTGCAGGCAGGGGAGCAGTTGGGGCCGCAGGGCTCCTTGGTGATGATGAACATTTCGGTATCGGGACCACAGGGGCCGGTCACACCGGCAGGGCCCCACCAGTTGTGTTCCTTGGGCAGGTAGAACAGGTGGTCTTCCTTCACGCCGCAGGCGCGCCAGAGGTTGGCTGCTTCTTCGTCCCGGGGGCAGTCTTCATCGCCTTCAAAAACGGTGAAGGCCAGCTTGTCCGGATCAATGCCCAGCCATTCCTTGCCGGTCAAAAATTCCCAGCTCCAGGGAATCATTTCCTTCTTGAAATAGTCACCCAGGCTCCAGTTGCCCAGCATTTCGAAGAAGGTCAGGTGGGAAGGATCGCCCACGTCGTCAATGTCGCCGGTGCGGATGCACTTTTGCACGTCGGTAAGCCGGGTGCCGGCGGGGTGCTTCTGGCCCAGCAGATAGGGAACCAGGGGATGCATGCCGGCGGTGGTGAAAAGCACGGTGGGGTCGTTTTCGGGGATCAGGGAAGCAGAGGGGATCAGCTGATGGCCTTTTTCCTGGAAAAAGCGCAGGAACAGGGCGCGCAGCTCATTGGCAGTCAAGGCTTTCATTGCATTTCAGCTCCTTTGAAAAAATAAAAGTGTGTCTTTTCGCTGAAGACGAACAGACACACTGTATTCGCGGTACCACTTCAATTGGCGCAAAGCGCCCACCTCAATGCTGATAACGGCAGCAACCGAATCGCCTTGGCCGGCCTGTGGGCCGTTTTCGGCGTTTGGCTCCGCAGCGGCAACGCACCTTGCTTTCCACCGGGTTTCCACCATCCCCGGCTCACTGGCGAAAACGAACAGGCACGCTTTCTGCATCACAGCCATATTCAATTACAATGAAGTATACCCCCATTTTTCCCTCCTGTCAAGGGAAAGCCTTGCATTTCCAAAACTTCAATGCTATAATTTTTCTACATTTTGATGGGAATATCTGCATGAAAGCAACATGCTGTTTCGTTGTATGGGCAGAAGAGAGCGAAGGAGGAATCCCCTTATGAAAGAAATCGGCCGCCGCATGATCCCGCTTGCCCTGGCGCTTATAACCCTGCTTGCCCTGGTGCCCGCCGCCCAGGCCTACAGCTATTATGATAACTACCCCCAGTACGTGGTGGAAAGCTACTCCCCCAACGGCTACTGCTACCAGTACGACCAGCCTTCCTCCGTCAACGGCCGAAACCTGGGCCGCCATAACAACGGCGAAATCGTGAAAGTGATCGACCTCTACGCCCATGACGAATACTGCCTCACCATCTGCTCCAACGGAAAAGTAGGCTATATCCGCAAGAACCAGCTTACCCCCCTCTACTCCACCGAAAGCAGAAACCTGTGGCGCGTTTACAGCGTGCAGCCCAACGGCTACTGCTATATGTACGACCAGCCCTCCTCCGTTACCGGCGTGAACCTGGGCCGCTACAACAACGGCGATTATGTGGAAATGATCGACTTCTACGCCGATGAAAACTACGCCCGGGTCTGCGGCGTATCCACCGGCACCTACGGCTTCATCCGCAAGGATTGCCTGGTGTACGAAGAGGACTACAAACCCGTTCAGTTCTACGTCTACGTCAACTCCACCGATCCTTACGGCTACTGCTACCAGTACGATAAGCCCTCCTCCATCTCCGGCCAGAACCTGGGCCGCCACGATAACGGCGAACGGGTGGGCGTGATCGACTGGTACGCCGACGATACCTACGCCCTGGTGGAATGCCAGAACGGCAAGGTGGGCTACATCCGCAAAACCTGCCTGTCTTACTGAGAAATCCTTGTCAACCCGGGGACGGCCATTGGCCGCCCCTTTTTGCTGCACTGGGAAAACGTTTCGGGGGTTTCTCGCCCCCGCGCCCCGCGGCAAGGGCATTGCCCCTGCACCCGGTATGCGATAAAACGTGGTTTGCTAAATTTTGTTGTTTCCGCATGGTGCTTGAGGAAACGTTTCGGGGGCTTCTCGCCCCCGTGCCCCGCGGCAAGGGCATTGCCCCTGCACCCGGTAGACGATAAAGCGAGTTTTGCTTTAGTTTGTTGTTTCCGCATGGTGCTTGAGGAAACGTTTCGGGGGCTTCCCGCCCCCGTGCCCCGCGGCAGGGGCATTGCCCCTGCACCCGGTAGGCGATAAAGCGAGTTTTGCTTTAGTTTGTTGTTTCCGCATGATGCTTGAGGAAACGTTTCGGGGGCTTCTCGCCCCCGTGCCCCGCGGCAGGGGCATTGCCCCTGCACCCGGTATGCGATAAAACGTGGTTTGCTAAAATTTATTGTTCCCGCATGATGCTTGAGGAAACGATGGGGTGTCAGCCACGGGCACAATGAAAACAAAGAAAAAGCCGGAGGAAAGTGAACTTTCCTGCCGGCCTTTTTCTATTGTTTTCCCCGGGTGCCAGGGCATCCGGTTGGCGGGGGTTCACCGCCGGCCCGGGGCGGCGGTGTCCCACCGCCACCCGGTTGCCCTGGCATCCGGGGAAAACAATAGAAAGAGGCCGGCAGGAAAGTTCACTTTCCTCCGGCTTTTTCTTTGTTTTCATTGTGCCCGTGGCTGACACCCCATCGTTTCCTCAAGCATCATG
>JAZNOW010000064.1:0-41481 GCA_045589355.1 Clostridia bacterium | reverse complement strand
TTCCAGCTCGTGGTCGCCGATGGTCACGTTATCGGTGGTGCCGTTGCGGTCGGTAACGGGCAGCAGCATCTTGTCGTTCACAAAGGGTTCCAGTTCGTCGGTGAATTCACCGTTTTCTTCCACGCGCTGCTGTTCGTTCTGCACAACGGACACGCGGCCGACGGTCATCACGTTCTTGTCCGCGTCGGTGTCGGTCAGGTAAGCCAGGGTGGAGCCCACGCCGATGGCCACTGCCAGCACCAGGCAGAGAATCATGATCAAAGTAGACTTTTTCATGTTGCTCGCTCTCCTTTATTTACTGGATTTGCAAAGGCGTTCAGCCGCATGCTCCTCCTGTATATACTTTTACCAAGTACTTCTATATTTTACCATAAAGGCAAGGGTTTGCACAGTGTTTTTTTGTTTATTTGTGGTATTTTTTACTGTTTCATGCATCGCGTATTTTTCAAACAAAAAAGCAGACCATGTTTTCACACAGTCTGCTTTTGATGGCTGTTATATCAGCTTACACCAGTTCGATAACCACCATTTCGGCGGCGTCGCCACGGCGCGGGCCCAGCTTATACATACGGGTATAGCCGCCGGCGCAGTTCTTTTCCTGGTTGCGGGCGCGATACTTGGGACCATATTCGCGGAACAGCTTTTCCACCACGGGATGCTTGTTGTCCTTAGTGCGTTCCTTGTATTCGGCCTTGTTTTCGTCGTCCTTCTTCTGCTCCTTGATGTCATACAGGTACGCCATCATCAGGCGGCGTGCATGCAGCTTGGAGGGCAGGTCGTTCACGAAGGTTTCCTTCACGATCTGCTTCTTGTCGTTGTAGAATTCCTTTTCTACTTCTACGGTCTGATCATATTCGCGGATGGCGAGGGTGATCATTTTATCTACGATACTGCGCACTTCCTTAGCCTTGGCTTCGGTGGTTTCGATGCGGCCGTACCACAGGAGATTGGTGGTCAGGTTCCGCAGCATAGCCTTGCGCTGGCTCGCAGTACGGCCCAGCTTACGCTCAGTTGCCATGAGGTTTTCCTCCTATCACTCTTCGGTCGGACGCAGACCCAGGCCCAGTGCCTGCAGCTTCTGCTCGACTTCTTCCAGACTCTTTTTGCCCAGGTTCCGCACCTTCATCATGTCTTCCTGATTCCGCTGAACCAGTTCGGCCACGGTGTTGATACCGGCGCGCTTGAGGCAGTTATATGCACGGACAGAGAGGTCCAGATCTTCGATGGTCATCTCCATCACTTTGCCGTTGTCGTCGGCTTCGGGTTCAGAGCTGCTGATGGGCATGGTCTGATCGGTGAGGCCGATGAACAGGCTCAGCTGTTCCACGATGATGCGGGCACTCATGGCGATGGCTTCGTCGGGAGCCACACAGCCATTGGTCCACACTTCCAAGGTCAGCTTGTCATAGTCCGTGATCTGACCCACGCGGGTGTCTTCAACCACGTAATTGACCTTCTTGATGGGGGTGTAGATCGAATCAATGGGGATCACACCAATGGGCATCTGGGGGGTCTTGTTCTTGTCGGAAGAAACATAGCCCCGGCCACGATCCAGCGTCAGCCACATATGCAGCTTGGCGCCTTCGCCCAAGGTGGCGATGTGCAGATCGGGATTGACGATTTCCACTTCGTCGTCCACCCGGATATCGGCGGCAGTCAGCTCACAGGGGCCCACTGCGTTCACTTCCAGGGTCTTCACCTGATCGCTGTACAATTTCACTGCCAGGCACTTCAGGTTCAGGACGATCTCGGTCACGTCTTCTTTCACACCTTCGATGGTGGAAAACTCGTGCTGCACGCCTTCAATGTTCACACTGGTGACGGCGGCACCGGGCAGGCTGTTGATCAGCACCCGGCGCAGCGCATTACCCAGCGTATGACCGAAACCGCGTTCAAGCGGCTCGATAACGAACTTCCCGTAGGAATTGTTCGCGTTCATTTCGACACAATCGATGTGCGCCTTTTCGATTTCGACGATCACGATGCATTACCCTCCTATCGATTACCGTCGGTTGAGGGGTTCTCAGCTTGCCAGAAACATTAACGGGAATAGAATTCGACGATCATGTTTTCCTGCAGGGAGAAATCGATATCATCACGGGCGGGCAGGGCGGAAACGGTGGCGGTCAGTTCGTCGGCATTCACGGTGAGCCACTTGGGCACAACGCGGTTGCTGCCTTCACGGGCGGCCTTGAACAGTTCCATTTCCTTGCTCTTCACCTTCACGGTGATCACGTCGTTCTGGTCCACTTCGAAGGAGGGGATGTCCACCTTCTTGCCGTTTACCAGGAAATGACCGTGCAGCACCAGCTGACGGGCCTGGGGACGGGAAGCGGCAAAGCCGGCACGATAGATCACGTTGTCCAGACGGCGTTCCAACAGGGACAGCAGGTTTTCACCGGTAACACCCTTCATGTTGGAAGCACGTTCGTAAGTGCGGTAGAACTGGCCTTCCAGCAGGCCGTATGCACGGCGAGCCTTCTGCTTTTCACGAAGCTGCAGACCATATTCGCTGGGTTTACGCTGACGGGCCTGACCATGCTGGCCGGGAGGGGTGGGCCGCTTGCTGACGGCGCACTTGCTGGAGAAGCACTTTTCGCCCTTGAGGAAGAGCTTGGTGCCCTCACGGCGGCACAGACGGCATACAGAGTCTGTATATCTTGCCATTTTGGGTATCCTCCTATTACACTCTTCTACGCTTGGGCGGACGGCAGCCATTGTGAGGAATGGGCGTCACGTCCTTGATCATGGTCACATCCAGGCCGGCAGTCTGCAGGGCGCGGATAGCGGCTTCACGGCCGGAGCCGGGGCCTTTCACGCACACGTCAACAGACTTCAGACCAAATTCCTGGCTTGCCTTGGCAGCCGTTTCGGCGGCCATCTGAGCGGCGAAGGGCGTGGACTTCTTGTTGCCGCGGAAACCCATGCCGCCGGCGGAAGCCCAGGACAGGGCGTTGCCCTGCACGTCGGTAATGGTAACGATGGTGTTATTGAAGGAAGAAGAGATGTGCGCTACGCCGCGCTCAACGAGCTTTTTTTCACGGCGCTTGCGGGAAACCTTCTTCAGCGCTGTTTTTTTAGGTGCCATTCTTTATCCCTCCGAACCCCTTTCGGGGCGTCCTTTTGAGATGATGGTTAACATACATCTGCCGCATATACCGCGGCATGGTAACAGAAATTACTTCTTCTTACCAACCTGAGTGCGCTTGGGACCCTTGCGGGTACGGGCATTCTGCTTGGTATTCTGGCCGCGGACGGGCAGGTTGCGACGATGGCGCACGCCACGATAGCAGCCAATTTCCACCAGGCGCTTGATGTTCAGGGAAACTTCACGGCGCAGATCACCTTCAACCTTCAGGTTGTGTTCGATGTAATCGCGCAGCTTACCAATTTCAGCTTCGGTCAAATCCTTCACGCGAGTATCAGGATTCACTTCGGTGGCGGCGATGATTTCCTTGCTTACAGCAGGGCCGATGCCATAGATGTAGGTCAGGCCAATCTCGACGCGCTTTTCTCTCGGCAGGTCAACACCCGCAATACGTGCCATGTGTTGGTTACACCTCCAAATGATTGTCGTGGATGAATACTGCACTTCACACGTTCCGGATAAGGCGTAGATTTCTTATCTTTCCCATGTGAACACAGTTGGTGCAGGGGCATGGATATACCCCGCTTTCCGCCCGCAACCCAGGCGGAGTATCAGGCTTTGGACAAGAATGTGTGGTCCCTCAGGCTTTCGCGGGAGGGCAGCCGCCCACAACAGGCTTGTCGCTTTGTCCATTTGGCCTTATGCGGCCATGGGAACGCCGTGCTCAGCCCCCGGATGTTCCGGATGCTCAGTACGGCGCTCCCGTTCACGAAAGGGTGGGTTAGCCCTGACGCTGCTTATGCTTGGGGTTTTCGCAGATAACCATGACGCGGCCCTTGCGCTTGATGATCTTGCACTTTTCGCAAATGGGCTTCACGGAAGGACGGACTTTCATGTCGGTTTACCTCCTTGATAGGGTTAGTTCTTGCTGCGCCACGTGATGCGGCCACGGGTCAGGTCGTAGGGGGAAAGCTCGATGGTAACTTTATCCCCGGGATAGATGCGGATGAAGTTCATGCGCATTTTACCGGAAATATGCGCCATAATACGGTGCCCATTGGGCAGCTCTACTTGGAACATGGCATTGGGCAGCGCCTCAATGACCTTACCTTCCATTTCGATGACATCGTCCTTGGACAAGCGGTTTACCCCTCCCTGTTGGTCTTTGGCACATCCGTGCCGGTTTGGTTAGCAATGGGGAACAGCAGCGACCTTATATCGCTGTCCTTCAGCATCCCCTGCTGATATTTTTCGATCAGCTGGAAATCCTCATAAGGACAGGCGGCCAGATGCTTACGCCGTTTCTTCTTCAGATGATCCATTTTCCGGGTGTCCCCGTCGGCCATCATGACGAAATCGGCATCCACCGAATATAATACCACAAAGTACCTGCCTTTGTCACGCCCTTTTTTTGAAAAAACTACGCGTCCAGGCAAAATTTCTGGCTTCATTCCGTTTTTTCCTCCCATTCTGCGCCCGGAAGCGTCAGAATTTCAGGTTTTCCCTGGGCGGTGACGGCAATGGTGTGCTCATAATGGGCACTGGGCTTGTGATCGTTGGTCACGATCGTCCACCCATCCGCCAGCTGATGCACCTGCCATTTGCCCATGGCGATCATGGGCTCGATGCAGAAGGTCATCCCCGGGCGCAGCCGGCTGCCGTGTCCGGGCAGGCCGAAGTTGGGCACCGAAGGATCTTCATGCATCTTCCGGCCGATGCCATGGCCGGTCAGGTCCCGCACCACGCTGTAGCCGTGCATTTCTGCATGGGTCTGCACTGCATAGCCGATATCGCCGATGCGGTTGCCGTTGATGGCTTGGGCTGCACCCTTCCAGAAGCATTCTTCCGTTACCCGGATGAGCTGCATCTTTTCGTCGCTTGCCCGGCCCACCGGCACGGTAAAGGCGCTGTCTGCCTGCCAGCCGTCCAAAGCCAGCGTCACATCCACAGAGAGGATGCTGCCTTCCGTCAGCGTCACATTCTCGGAAGGGATGCCGTGCACCACTTCGTCATCGATGGAAGCGCAGATGGATGCGGGGAACCCGCAGTAGCCATACTCGGTGGGGATGGCGCCTGCCTTGCGGATGAGCTCGTCCGTGTAGACGTTCACATCCATGGTGGTGATGCCGGGAACGATCATTTCCCGCACCTGAAGCAGTACGTCGTGAAGCAAATGACCTGCGCTGCGCATTTTTGCCAGCTGGTCCGCATTTTTCAGAATGATCATTACAGGTTCAGCGCCTTTTCTACGGCAGCCTGGTTTTCGTCCACGGTACCCAGGCATTCCACCGTCTTGAGCAGGCCTTCCTTCTCATAGTAATCAATGAGGGGGGCAGTCTGTGCGTTGTACACGTTCAGACGGTTCTGCACGGTTTCGGGGGTATCGTCCTTGCGCTGCACCAGCTTTTCGCCGCAGGCTTCGCAATCTTCCCGGCCGTTGAGGCTGGAGATGTGGTAGGTGCCGCCGCACTTGAGGCACACCCGACGGCCGGACAGGCGGCGGATGATCATTTCATCAGGCAGGCTCAGGTTCAGGGCCACATCGATGGTGGCGAAACCCTTCAGGGCTTCGGCCTGGGCAACCGTACGGGGAAAGCCGTCCAGGATGTAGCCGTTTTTGCAGTCTTCCTGCGCCAGGCGTTCTTCCACAATGCCGATGACCACTTCATCGGGCACCAGTTCGCCGGCGTCGATGTAGCGCTTGGCGGACAGGCCAAGTTCCGTTTCTGCCTTGATGGCGGCGCGGAGCATATCGCCCGTGGAAATCTGGGGAATATTCATTTTATGCATCAGACGCTGAGCATGGGTACCCTTGCCGGCACCGGGAGCGCCAAGAAAGATGATATTCATGGATTTTCTCCTTCCGTCAAATGCTTTAGACATGCAATGTGGAATGCCGCAATCGCTTTGCCCCGGGGCGGAGAAGGGAAGGAAAGCCTTTCAGCCTTCCTTCCCTTGCCCTTTTCAGGCATTGCAGCATGCTGCATTCCTCATATGGACTTGAATCAGCCCAGGAAACCTTTGTAATTGCGCATCACCAGCTGGCTTTCGATCTGGCGTACGGTTTCGATGGCCACGCTCACAGCGATCAGCACGGAGGAAGCACCCATGGGGATGGCAAACGCCGTGGACAGCAGGGAGGCGACAATGTTCATCACTGCCAGGAAGAGAGCCGCAAACAGGCACAAACGCTTGGAAGTGCGAGCCAGGTATTCCACAGTCTTGGAGCCGGTACGGATACCGGGGATGTGGCCGCCCTGCTGCTGGATGTTCTTCGCGATGTCCTGCGGATTGAAGCTGATGGAAGCGTAGAAGTAGGTGAAGGCGATGATCAGCAACGTGGTGACCAGGATGTAGAGGAAAGAGCTCTGGCTCATATTGGCCTGCCACCACTGATAAGCGCCGCTATTGGTGCCGAACATGGCAATGATGGTGCCCGGGAACGCCATGAAAGAATAGGCAAAGATCAGGGGCAGCACGCCAACGCTCAGCAGCTTCATGGGGATGTGGGTGCTCTGGCCGCCGTACATTTTCCGGCCCACCACGCGCTTGGCGTACTGGACGGCAATGCGGCGTTCGCTCATGTCAACGATGGTGACCACAACCAGGATCACGATGATGGCGATCAGGCTGATCAGGAAGTTGACGATGACGCCGGTAGCGCCCTGGAAGATACCCACGAGCATAGACAGCAGATAGTTGAACAGGCTGGAAACGATACCCGTGAAGATGATCAGGGAGATACCGTTGCCCACGCCGTTCTTGGTGATGCGTTCACCGATCCACATAGCCAGGGCGGTACCGCCGGCCATGATGATACCGATGGATACATAACCGAAGAAGCCGTTGTTCTGGAGGGCATCGCTGCCGCCCAGACCGGCGATGATACCGATAGCCTGAAGAGCCGCCAGCACAATCGTTACATAACGGGTGATCATGGTGATCTTCTTCTTGCCTTCTTCGCCGCCATCCTTCTGCAGCCGTTCCAGCGCGGGGATCGCGATGGTCAAAAGCTGCATGATAATGGAAGCGTTGATGTAGGGCGAAATACCCATGGCCATCAGGGTCATCTGGCTCAAAGAAGAGCCGGTCATCATGTTCATCAGGGCCAACATGTCATAGTTGCCCATGACGGACTGGAAGTATTCAGCGTTAACACCGGGAACCGGGATCACGCTGACCAGGCGGTAAATCAGCAGCATGAAGAACGTGTAGAGCACCTTTTTGCGCAGCTCCGGTACTCGCCAGACATTACGCAATGTATCCAACATCGTTACTTCACCTCGACTTTCCCACCGATTGCCTCGATCTTCTCCTTGGCAGAAGCAGTTACCTTAGCAACGCTGACGGTCAGCTTCTTCTGCAGTTCGCCGCCACCCAGCACCTTCACGCCGTCCATGGCCTTCTTGATCAGGCCCATTTCCAGCAGCGCTTCGGCAGTTACGGTGGCGCCATCTTCAAACACGTTCAGAGCGGACACGTTGATGGTGGCGTATTCCTTGGCGAAAATGTTGGTAAAGCCACGCTTGGGCAGACGACGGGTCAGAGGCATCTGGCCGCCTTCGAAGCCGGGACGCTTGCCACCGCCGGAGCGGGCCTTGGCGCCCTTGTGACCTTTACCGGAGGTTTTGCCCAGCTGAGAGCCTACGCCTCGACCAAGGCGCTTCGGGGCAGTCGTCGAACCGAAAGCCGGTTGCAACTCATGCAATTTCATGGGTGAGCCCTCCCTTATTATTCGTTGATTTCTTCAACCTTGACCATATGCTTCACACGGAAGATCTGGCCACGGATGCAGGGGTTATCTTCTTTGATCACCGTCATGCCAACCTTGCGCAGGCCCAGGGCTTTCACGGTGTCAATCTGCTTCTGCAGGCAGGCAATGGGGGACTTGGTCAAAGTGATCTTCAGTTTCATTTTTCCATATCCTCCTTAGCCCAGAATTTCTTCCACGGTCTTGCCGCGCATACGAGCCACGGTTTCGGCGTTGCGGAGGGCCTTGAGGCCTTCCAGGGTAGCCTTCACGGTGTTGATGCGGTTGTTGGTGCCGAAGGTCTTGGTGCGGATATCCTTGATACCGGCCAGTTCCAGAACAGCACGGGCGCCGCCGCCGGCGATAACACCGGCACCTTCTTCGGCGGGCAGCAGCACCACTTTGGCGGTGCCGTACAGGCCGTTGATGGCGTGGGGGATGGTGGTGCCGTCCATGGGAACGGTCACCAGGTTCTTCTGAGCAGCTTCCTTGGCCTTGCGGATGGCTTCGGGCACTTCCTTGGCCTTACCGATGGCAGCGCCAACGCGGCCGTTTTCGTCACCGACAACAACCAGCGCGGCAAAGCGGAAGTTCTTACCGCCCTTAACAACCTTGGTTACACGGTTGAGGGCGACCAGGCGTTCTTTGAATTCGCTGACGGGTTCTTCACGATCCCGACGTTCGCGGCGTTCATTCATAGGCATGGTTTCGTTCCCTCCTTAGAAGTTCAGGCCGGCTTCGCGAGCGGCGTCGGCCAGGGCGGCGATGCGCCCGGTGTAGAGGTAGCCACCGCGGTCAAAGACGATGTCCTTGACGCCGGCAGCCAGAGCGCGTTCAGCGACCAGCTTGCCAACCATTTTGGCGGCACCGGTCTTGTCCACGTCAGCCAGCTGACCCTTGATAGCGGGGTCGATGGTGGAAGCGGAGACCAGGGTGATGCCCTTGGTGTCGTCGATCACTTGCGCATAGATGGACTTATTGCTGCGATACACGCACAGGCGCGGCATTTCGGGGGTGCCGCTGATCTTTTTGCGGACGCGGGCGTGACGGATCACGCGCACTTCATTACGGTCGCGCTTTTTGAACATATGCGTTCACTCCCTTTCTTACTTCTTACCAGACTTGCCTTCCTTGCGGCGGATAACTTCGTTTTCGTACTTGATGCCCTTGCCCAGGTAGGGTTCAGGCTTACGAATGGCGCGGATATCAGCGGCAAGGTTGCCAACCTGCTGTTTATCGATGCCCTTGATGACCATCTTGGTCTGAGCGGGGGTTTCAAAGGTGATGTTTTCGGGGGCGTCGATGATCACGGGATGAGAGAAACCGATGTTGATGTTCAGCTTCTTGCCGTTATCTTCGGCGGCGGCACGATAGCCGGTGCCCACCATTTCCAGGGTGACAGCAAAGCCTTCGGTCACGCCCTTGACCATGTTGGCGATCAGAGCGCGATACAGGCCGTGCATGGCACGATGTTCCTTTTTGTCGCTGGGACGGGTAACCTTGATTTCGGCACCTTCCTGCGCCACGGTGATATCCTTGTTCACCAGCTGAGTAAGCGTACCCTTGGGGCCCTTCACGGTAACCAGATTGTTTTCATCGATGGTAACCGTCACGCCCGCGGGAACGGCAATGGGAAGCCTTCCGATACGAGACATAATAATCTACCTCCAAATGACGTGTTGATTACCAGATGTAGCACAGCACTTCGCCGCCGATGTTTTCCTTCCGGCAGGCCTTATCAGTCATCAGGCCCTTGGAAGTGGAAACGATGGCGATGCCCAGGCCGCCCAGAACCTTGGGCAGCTCGTCGCAGGTGGCGTACACCCGCAGGCCGGGCTTGGAAATGCGCTTGAGGCCAACGATGACGGGCTGTTTCTTATCCAGGTACTTCAGGGTGATCTTGATAGCGCCCTGAATGCCATCAGCCACGTTTTCAACCGATTTTACATACCCTTCGTCCAACAGAATCTTGGCAATAGCCTTCTTCATGTTGCTGGCGGGGATCACAACACTCTCGTGCCGGGCGATCTGCGCGTTGCGAATGCGGGTGAGCATATCGGCAATAGGATCATTTACAAACATGATTTACCCTCCTTATACTTACCAGCTCGCCTTGCGAACGCCGGGGATCTGGCCCTTGTAAGCCAGTTCACGGAAGCAGATACGGCAGATGCCGTAACGGCGGAGAACAGAGTGGGGACGGCCGCACAGACGGCAGCGGGTGTAGGCACGGGTAGAGAACTTGGCGGGCCGAGCCTGACGGATCTTCATACTAGTCTTAGCCATTTTTCATTCTCCTCCCTTAATGCTCGAACGGCATGCCCAGCAGACGAAGCAGTTCCTTGGCTTCTTCGTCGGTCTTGGCAGTGGTAACGAAGATCATTTCCATACCACGGATCTTTTCCACCTTATCGTATTCGATTTCGGGGAAGATCAGCTGTTCCTTGATGCCCAGGGCGTAGTTGCCGCGGCCATCAAATGCCTTGCCGGATACGCCACGGAAGTCGCGCACGCGGGGCAGAGCGATATTGACGAGCTTGTCAATGAATTCTTCCATCCGGGCGCCGCGCAGGGTGACCTTGGCACCCACGTTCATGCCCTGACGGAGCTTGAAGTTGGCAACGCTCTTCTTGGCCTTGGTGATGAGGGGCTTCTGACCGGCGATCTGGCCCAGTTCAGAAACGGCCACTTCCAGCGCCTTGGCGTTGTCTTTGCAATCACCCAGACCCATGTTGATGATCACCTTTTCCAGGCGCGGGATCTGCATGACGTTCTTATAGCCGAACTTCTGCTGCAAGGCAGGAACAGCTTCGGCCAGGTACTTTTCCTTAATACGGGTAGCCATTGCTTGTTTCCTCCTTACTTATTAGTCCAGCTGTTCGCCGCACTTCTTGCAAATGCGGACGTTCTTGGTGGTAACTTTGCCATCCTTGCCGGTCACTTCCACGGCCTTGTGGGCAACGCGGGTGGCCTTGTCGCACTTGGGGCAGATCACCATCACGTTGGAAGCATCAATGAAGGCTTCCTTCTTGATGATGCCGCCGGGCTGGCCCTGAGCGCGGGACTTCTGATGCTTGGTGACCATGGCCACGCCTTCCACAACAACCTTACCGGTCTTGGGAGCAGCGGTGATCACCTTACCCTTGGTGCCCTTGTCCTTGCCGGAGATGACAACGACCTGATCCTTGCTCTTTACAAACATCTTTTATTGTCCTCCTTACAGCACTTCGGGAGCGAGGGACACAATCTTCATGTAGTCCTTCTCACGCAGTTCACGGGCGACCGGCCCAAAGATACGGGTACCGCGGGGCATCTTGTCGTTGCCGATGATAACAGCAGCGTTGTCATCGAACTTGATGTAGGTGCCGTCGGGACGGCGCTGGGGCTGATGAACACGAACGATAACGGCCTTCACCACATCGCCCTTCTTTACCTGCCCGCCGGGGGTAGCGGTCTTGACGGATGCAACGATCACGTCACCGATCGAACCGGTGCGGCGGAAGGAACCACCCAGCACGCGGATGCACATGATTTCCTTGGCGCCGGAGTTGTCGGCTACCTTGAGTCGCGTTTGCGGCTGAATCATAGGGGTTTCCTCCTTTATAGGTTCCGCATCATGGTAAGTCCTAAGCTTCCATGAGCGGTCGGATACTGTTGAGCTGCCAGGCTATTATATAGGAAGAAATGCATTCTTCCTTCCCGGCTTCGCTTTCAATTACTTCGCCTTTTCGACGATGCGAACCAGCCGCCAGTGCTTATCCTTGGACAGGGGACGGCATTCCATGATTTCCACGGTGTCGCCGATGCCGCAGGCATTTTCTTCATCATGCGCCTTGATCTTGCTGGTGCGGGTGATGAACTTGCCGTACAGCGGATGCCGCACGCGGGTGGACAGGGAGACGACGATGGTCTTATCCATCTTATCGCTAACGACCACGCCAATGCGGGTCTTGCGGATGCCTCTTACTTCAGACATGGTATTGACTCCTTTCACGGCTTATCGGTCACGCCTTGCTCTGCTGGGTCAGCACGGTCATCGCACGAGCGATGTCACGCTTGACGGCAGTGATCTGCATGGTGTTCTCAAGCTGACCGGTGGCAAGCCGGAAACGAAGGTTGAAAAGCTCTTCCTTGAGCTCGGCGATCTTCGCGGTCAATTCCTCAGGCTTCATGGCTGCGAATTCCTTTGCCTTCATTTGCTTTCACCACCCGCTTCATTTTCGTTTTGTTCACGCTTCATGATCTTGGTCTTGAGAGGCAGCTTGGCAGAGGCCAGACGCAGAGCTTCACGAGCGATGGTCTCGTCAACGCCGCCAACTTCGAACAGAACCCGGCCGGGCTTAACCACGGCCACCCAGTATTCGGGAGCACCCTTACCGGAACCCATGCGGGTTTCAGCGGGCTTCGCCGTTACGGGCTTATCGGGGAAAATCTTGATCCAAACCTGACCGCCGCGCTTGGTGTAACGGGTCAGCGCGATACGAGCAGCTTCGATCTGCTGGGAGGTCACCCAGCAGGGTTCGGTGGCCACCAGGCCGATATCGCCGTAAGCGATAAAGTTGCCACGGTGGGCAGCACCCTTCATGCGACCGCGGAATTGCTTGCGGTGCTTCACTCTCTTAGGCATCAGCATAGGATTACTTGCCTCCTTCGATAGCGGCAGACTGCGGAGCCTTCTTGGCCTTGGGCAGGATCTGTCCCTTGTATACCCAAACCTTCACGCCCAGACGGCCATAGGTGGTCTTGGCTTCGGAGAAACCGTAGTCAATGTTGGCGCGCAGCGTCTGCAGGGGAATGGAGCCTTCATGATAGTGTTCGGTACGAGCGATGTCAGCACCGCCCAGACGGCCGCTGATGGCGACCTTCACGCCCTTGGCGCCGCTCTTCATGGCCCGCTGGATGGACTGCTTCATGGCCCGGCGGAAAGCGATGCGCTTTTCCAGCTGCTGGGCAATGTTTTCAGAGATCAGCTGAGCATCGGCGTCGGGGGTCTTCACATCGAACACGCGGATGTTCACGGCGTGGCCGCAGAACTTTTCCACTTCAGCCTTCAACTCTTCAATGCCCTTGCCGCTGCGGCCGATGATCATACCGGGCTTGCCTGCGAACAGGGTGACCGTCATGCGGGAAGCACTGCGTTCGATATCAATGCGGCTAATGCCGGTGGAGTAATACTTTTCTTTCAGCATCTGGCGCAGCTTGTAGTCTTCGACGATGTTGTTGGCGAAGTCCTTCTTACCGGCGTACCAACGGGTGCTCCAGTCAAAGATCACGCCAACACGAGCGCCATGCGGATTAACTTTCTGACCCATGTGTGATCCTCCCTCTTACTTCTTCTGGTCGAGCACCACGCTGATATGGCAGGTGCGCTTGAGCATGGGGGACGCGCTACCACGGCTGCGGGCCACATAGCGCTTGAGGGTCGGGCCGGGGTTCGCGTAGCACTCTGCAACGTACAGCTGGCTGCGGTCCATATCCTGGTTGTTCACAGCATTGGCAATGGCGCTGGAGAGCACTTTGTAAATGACGGGGGAAGCCGCCTTGGGGGTAAACTGCAGAATGGCCAGCGCCTGGTCCGCATCCTTGCCCCGGATCAGGTCAAGAACGATCTTGGCCTTACGGGAGGACAGGCGGATATTCTTGGCGTGTGCCTGGGGACGCTTGTCGCGGTTTTCAGCGCGGACGGCGCCCTTTTCACGGGTACGAGTTGCCATCTTTCTATTCGCTCCTTCCCTTACTTACGGCCAGAGGCCTTTTCGCCGGCATGCCCGCGGAAAGTGCGGGTGGGGGCGAATTCGCCAAGCTTGTGGCCTACCATGTCTTCAGTGACATAAACCGGCACATGCTTACGGCCATCGTGCACGGCAATGGTGTGGCCGACGAACTGGGGGAAGATGGTCGAGGCGCGGCTCCAGGTCTTGAGAACCTGCTTAGCGCCGGTTTTATTCATTTCTTCAATGCGGTTGTACAGGGCTTCCTGTACAAACGGGCCTTTCTTAATGGAACGGCTCATGAGGTTGCCTCCTTCCTATTGCGCCGACTTACTTCTTGCTGGCACGTTTTACGATCAAGTGGTTGGAATACTTCTTGTGCTTGCGAGTCTTGAGACCCAGAGCGGGCTTACCCCAGGGAGTAACAGGGGCAGGCATACCAACGGGGCTCTTGCCTTCGCCGCCGCCGTGGGGATGGTCGCAGGGGTTCATGACCACACCGCGGACGGTGGGACGCACGCCCATGTGACGCTTACGGCCGGCCTTACCAATGCGGACGTTGGAGTGGTCGGTGTTGCCCACGGTGCCGATGGTGGCCATGGCGTTCATGGGAACCTTGCGGTATTCGCCGGAGGGCATACGCACCTGAGCGTAAGCGCCTTCCTTGGCCATCAGCTGAGCATAGGCACCGGCAGAACGGACCAGCTGGCCGCCCTTGCCGGGCTTGATTTCGATGTTGTGGATCAGGGTACCAACGGGGATGTTGGCCACGGGCAGGGCGTTGCCGGGCTTGATGTCGGCGTTAGCGCCGGCAAACACGGTGTCGCCAACCTTCAGATCCAGTGGAGCCAGGATGTAGCGCTTTTCGCCGTCCACATAGTGCAGCAGAGCGATGAAAGCGGTACGGTTGGGGTCATACTCGATGGCAGCCACTTTGGCGGGCACATCCAGCTTGTTGCGCTTGAAGTCGATGATGCGGTACTTAACCTTGTTGCCGCCGCCCTGATGACGGACGGTGATCTTGCCCTGCTTGTTACGGCCGGCATTCTTCTTGAGGGTCTCGGTCAGGGCCTTTTCAGGCGTCTTCTTGGTGATTTCCTCGAAGGTGAGAACGCTCATGAAGCGGCGGGCGGACGAAGTGGGCTTATAAACACGAATTGCCATTGTTCTTCTCCTCCCTTACACCATACCCTCGAAGAATTCGATGGGCTTGGAATCTTCAGTCAGGGTAACGTAAGCTTTTTTGATTTCCCGGGTGCGGCCCTGATGCATGCCCTGGCGCTTCATCTTGCCCAGCGTGCGGAGGGTGTTCACACGAGCTACTTTAATGGAAGGAAATACGGTTTCCAGCGCCTTCTTGATTTCGATCTTGTTGGCGTCGATGGCTACTTCGAAAACGTAGCGCTTGTCGGCGATGCCATCGTAACCTTTTTCAGTCAGCACGGGGCGCAGGATGATGTCATGAGGATTCTTCATGCGTACACCTCCTGGATGCTTTCCATGGCAGCCTTCAGCACGATGATCTTATCGGCGTTGAGCATGTCATACACATTGATGGTGTTTACGTAAGCGTCTTTCACGGTGGGGATGTTCTTGGAGGCGCGGATGACGGTTTCATCGCGGCCGGCCAGCACCAGCAGGGCCTTCTTTTCGGCGCCCAGGTTCTTGAGCACTTCAGCCATCAGCTTGGTCTTGGCGTCGGCCAGGGTGATCTGGTCAACAACGATGATGTTGCCTTCGTTGAACTTGGAGGTGAAAGCGCTCTTCATGGCAATGCGGCGCACCTTCTTGGGCACCTTCACCACGTAATCGCGGGGCTGGGGAGCGAACACCACGCCGCCGTGACGGAACTGGGGAGCACGGTTGCCATGATGGCGAGCATTACCGGTGCCCTTCTGACGGTAGATCTTGCGACCGCCGCCACGGACCATACCGCGGGTGAGGGCGCTCTGAGTGCCCTGACGCTTGTTAGCGAGGATAGAGCGAACGACCAGATGCATGGCGGGGACATTCACTTGGGCGGCGAAGATTTCTTCGCTCAGCTCCATGCTGCCCACTTTCTTGCCCTGCATGTCGAGCACGTCGATGTTAGGCATAATTTTGTTCCTCCTTCAATCAGGCCTTGCAGGCGTTACGGATGAGCAGCAGGCCTTCCTTGGGGCCGGGAACAGCACCGTGCACCAGCAGCAGGCTGCGTTCGGCATCAACCTTCACGATTTCAATGTTCTGCACGGTAACCTTTTCCACACCGTAGTGGCCGGGCATGTGCTTGTTCTTGAACACGCGGGAAGGATCGGAGTTAGCGCTCATGGAACCCACGCCACGGTGATACTTGGAGCCGTGGGCCATGGGGCCGGTGTGCTGATTCCAGCGGTAGATGGCGCCGGTGAAACCGTGGCCCTTGGTGATGCCGCTGATGTCCACCTTTTCGCCTTCGGCGAAGATGTCAGCTTTCACTTCCTGGCCGATTTCATAAGAAGCGCTGTCTTCCAGACGGAATTCGCGGAGGTTGCGCATGGGGGCAACGCCCGCTTTCTTGAAGTGACCGGCGTCGGGCTTGTTCACCAGCTTTTCCACCCGGTTTTCGGGGATCTGGTCAAAACCGAACTGCACGGCTTCGTAGCCATCCTTTTCGATGGTCTTCTTCTGCACCACGGTGCAGGGACCGGCCTGGATCACGGTGACGGGCACCAGGCGGCCATCTTGCAGGAAGATCTGGGTCATACCCAGCTTCTTACCAATGATTGCCTTTTTCATAATTACCCTCCTGCCTTACAGCTTGATTTCGATCTCGACGCCAGCGGGCAGATCGAGCTTCATCATGGCGTCCACGGTGCGGGGGTTGGGGTTGTGCACGTCGATGAGGCGCTTGTGCGTGCGGCGTTCAAACTGCTCGCGGCTGTCCTTATACTTGTGCGGAGAGCGGAGAATCGTAACGATTTCCTTTTCGGTGGGAAGCGGGATGGGACCCGACACGCGGGAACCGGTGCGCTTCGCGGTTTCCACAATGCGCTCGGCGGACTGGTCGATCAGGTTGTGTTCGTACGCCTTGAGCTTGATGCGGATTTTCTGGCTGGCCATGTGATTACCTCCTATTGTTTTCGTACTCACGGCTAACGGGGGGAGTCTTTCAACTGAGGGTGTGCGCCTCGCAGGGAGCGTTTCCGCTCAGCAAAGCCCGTCGCCTTCCGCAGGTTTTTCCTGCGGCCCGAGTCCGTTCGTCGGGGTCTTGCCCCGGCTGGTCCGCGATAATTACCCGTTCTGGCCGGAACGGCAACTTACCGCTTCATCCCATAAACAGACAACAGACACATTATAAACGATATTTTCAAAAAATGCAAGCTTTTTTCAGCCCCTTTTTCACTTTTTTTTACGATTTTTTTCACTTTCTTTTGCCGCAAACCCAGTGTTTGCACAGTTTTTCCAAAAATGTTGTGGCAACGCGCCCGGGCGTGTCGCGTTTTTGAAATTCTCTGTTTTGTGCTGTTTTCAGGGGGCTTGACAAAGGACGAAAACAGCATCTTGTGTGCCTTCTTTCCCCCACCACAAGATGTATTTTTTGCAAAAAAAAGAAGGCTCCGGATCAATTCTCCGGGCCTTCCTTTTCGTCATTTGTGGGATCTGGTTTCATCTCTTCCATTTGAGCAATGCAGAACTTGATTTTGATGCCCTGCTGGGAAAAAAACTGTTCATGCTCGCTGACATAATTGGGGGTGAAGCCGGAGGCGTGCAAATCGTCGGTGCGGTAGGTGATGCGAAAACCCGCTTCCTCAAAATACTTCAGGGAGGCCCTGAACAGGGGGTCATCGTCGGTTTTGAACCAGATCTGCGCTCCGGGCACCAGGAAATGCCGGTACTGGAGCAATTGCCTTGTATGGGTCAGGCGGCGCTTGTGGTGGGCCGGCTTTTGGTTCCAGGGATTGCAGAAGGAAATGTAGATGCGCTCCACCCGGTCTTCTTCGCACAGATACTTATCGATCCACATGATGTCAAAGTGAGTCAGGGTCACATTGTCCACATTTTCATCGCCGTACACGCTTTCAAAATTCCGCCGGGCCACCCCCAGGATGTTCCGGGAAATATCCACCGCCAGGTAATTGATATCCCGGTTCTGCAGGGTCATCTGGCTGGTAGCCACGCATTTGCCGCAGCCCAGCTCCACATAAAAGGGGGCTTCCCTTTCAAAGCATTCCCGCCATTTGCCCCGTTTTTCCTCGGGCAGATCCACATAATAAGGGCAGGCAGCCAGTTCCGGCTTGGCCCACTTTTTCACCCGCATGCGCATTGTGCGTTACTCCTTGTTCCTTGCAAATTTCCGTTTCAGAAAGCGAACCCCTTTTTGCAGCCAGTGCTGCCTTTCCAGGTTCACGACCGGGCACTGGGTGTACCGGATGCGGTTTGTATCCAGGTACACGTCCATCAGCCGCTCCGCCAGATACCCGAACACTCTTTGATCCGACGGGCTGTAGCCGGAAATATCCAGCCCCTTTTCCACGTCAAACAAAACGTCAAACAGCCAGGCGCAATACCCCTCAAACATTTCCTTTTTCATCAGGAACATGTTGAAAATATGGCCGCTGCGGCTTTGCAGCATCTTTTTCCACGCCGGCAGATAAGCGGGGTACTTTTCCGCAAGCACCTTTTCCGTTGCCTGCAGATCCTGTGCATGATGGGCGTGGACGTACTGCTGCTGCCGGGTCTCCACGAAATAGTGCCGCTTTTTCGGCAGCACCGCGTCCGCCTTTTCCATCCGCCTTTCCACATCTTTTTTCGTCAGCAGGCGCTTTTCTTTTTTCTGCAGAAAACACCCTTTGGCAAAATACCGCCGGTAATGGCACAGGCCGTACACATCGGCATCCCGATGGTTTTTCCACAGGAAATAAAGGCCGGTCAATTCACAGAAGGAAGGGTTCTTTTCACTGATGTTTTCCCCTTCGTCGTCCCGGAAAAAACCGGGGATATTCTCTTTCCCCGCCGCCCCCACAAACAGGGGCAGATACATATTGTCTTCCGGCATCCGGTAGGGCTTGTGCGATGCCACCATCACCTTGATCTGCATATGTTCTCCTTACACGGACTGGCTCTTGTCCTGCTGTTCCCGTCTGGAGTACAGCTTTTCCCGGTTCACCATTCCGCCAAGGAAGGTGCGCACCAGAATTTTCATATCCAGCCCCGCCGTCCAGTTTTCAATATACCAGATATCCAGCTCCACCCGCTTTTTGATGCTGGTGTCTCCCCGGTAGCCGTTCACCTGGGCCCAGCCCGTCATGCCGGGGCGCACCTGATGCTTCACCATATACAGGGGCACCGTTTCCTTGAATTCCTCCACAAACTTGGGCAGCTCGGGCCGGGGGCCCACCAGGCTCATATCCCCTTTGAACACATTGAACAGCTGGGGAAATTCATCCAGGCTGAACTTGCGGATAAAGCTGCCGAAGGGGGTTTTGCGGTCGGTGGTGATGTTGCTCCAGCCGTCCTTTTCTTCCTTTTCCACCCGCAGGGAGCGGAACTTGTACATATTGAACGGCTTTTTGTGATAGCCGATGCGTTCCTGCTTGAAGAAGACGGGGCCGGGGCTGGACAGCTTCACCCCAAGGGCCACCAGCAGCAAAACGGGGCTGAGCACCAGCATGCCCAGGCCGCTTACTAGAATATCCACCAGCCGCTTGAGGGCCGCCAGGCCGTAGTTTTCCAGCGGGATGGAGCGCATGCGGATCAGGTTCGTCCGGCCGATCACTTCCACCTGAGGCCGGGCCGGCATCACGTCGTTATAGAAGGGCACCACATAAAAGGGTGTGCCGTTCTTTTCGCAGGCATGCATCAGCATCACCGTCTTTTTGCTTTCTTCCGGCTCGATGGCGATCACTGCTTCGTCAATTTCGCTGCCGGCAAGCAGGGTGTCCAGCCGGTCAAAATCCCCCAGGTAGGGCGAAATGCCTTCCTGTTCCTTTCCCACAAAGCCTTCCACCCGGAAGCCCAGGGATTTTTCCTTCAGAATGTCTTCCGCATACTGCCGGGCCAGGTGCCCCGTGCCGATCACCAGGACATGCTTGATGTTGTAGCCCTTTTTGCGCAAATAGCGCAGAAGATGGCGCATCACCCAGTATTTGCCCATCAGGAACAAAAGCGTAAACACATAAAACAGGAACAATACGCCGCGGGAAAATTCCTGCAGTTCAAACAGGAACAAAAGCGTGGTGCCGATCAGAAGGCAGAGGGTTACGGTAAACAAAAGCGTTTTCAGCTTCCATTTCAGCTTCCGGCGGCGGGTGCTGTTGTAAAAGCCGAACAGCATCAGCAGCAGCAGCTCAAACCCGGCATACACCACCGCCAGCGGCAGCACATGGCCGTTGGCCCAGTCCGCCATATTGATGGCGCCGCCCTTGAACACATCCAGCCACAAATAGCAGCCCAGCACATAGGCCAGCACCACCAGACAGCCGTCCATCAAAATATTGATCTGGTTGATCAGACGCTGGTTTCTCTTGATCATCGGTCATGCTCCTTCTGACGCAGTAGCCGCCCTTATTACCGGGGCTGGATCAGCCTGACACCCCGCCGGGCCACATACTTCATGTCCATATAGTACACCGCACAGCCGTAGCTGTCCGTTTCCATGCAATACACCGTGCCGGGAATTTCTCCGGGGGCGGCAGCTTCATAAAAGAGCCCGTCTTCCCCCTCATAATACACCTTTTCCTCCCCTTTGCGTTCAAAGGTAGCAGAGGGGGCGGAATCGATGATGAGGCACTTTTCCCCGTCCTCCGTCACGCCCGCCACACAGGCAATGTGGCCGTTGACCACGGAGAAGGTGAACACGGCGCCCTCCCCGGCCTTTTGCCGGATGGTGGTGGGGTTTTCGTACAGTTCATACCGGGTTTTGAAGCCGAAATCGTTGCCTGCCCGGCCCACCAGGGAGGAGTTCATGGTGCCGCTGCCGTCCTTCATCAGGGCCACGGCATAGGTTTTTGCCAGATTTTCCGGGGCAATTTCAGGCCCGGTGTAGCCCAGCAGCTGCAGCGCATGGGACAGGCTGAACACCGCGCAGCCCGAGGTTTCCAGGTTGCTGATGGAATACTTTTTATCCCGCCACCAGCCGTCCGTCTGGCTGTGGAGCGCAATATCGGAAGGGGTGAGCAAGGTGCGCACCCGCACGGGAATGCGCTTTTCCCCCATCGTTACAAACGCGGGGGCCGCATCCGCTTTCAGGGGCAGGGTCCAGCGGATATAGCGTTCCCTTTCCGCCCCGGTGCCCGCCCATTGAACGGCGGCGTCCTGCCGGGCAAACGCAGCCATGGGCCGGCCGTTTTCGTCCGTCAGTTCCACTTCATCCGCACAGGCCGTGGTCACAAAAGCCAGGTCGCAGCGGCTGCCCACCCGGGTAAACACCGCTTCTTCCGTTTCAAACGCCGCTTCTTCCTCTGTTACCTGCAAGAAAGCCGTCTGCTTTTTCCCGCTGCCCGTTTTGCTTTCCGCCGCAAACAGGAGCATCTGCTTCCCCGGCCGGCGAAGGGGCGCTTCCACCTGCCACACAAGCCCTTCTTCCGTTTCTTTTGCCCAGCCATCGGCCGGGAAGGTTTCTTCATGGCCGGCCATGGAAAGGGTCAGGCTTTGGGCGTCGGAGGAGGTAAGCACCCGGGCCTTTACGCTGTCCTGCCAGGCCACGGCATTTTCCGCTTCCATAGAAACGGAGAGCACGTCCGCCCCGGCAGGGGCAGGCGGCTGGTTGATATAGATGTAAGCCCCGGCATTGCCGCAAAGCAGCACAACGCTTCCCTGCCGGGCATAGGGGGTATCGTTTTCATCGGCATAGAGGGAAAGGCCGTCGTCGGTCTGGGTGAAAGAAAGGAAGGCGTCGTCGGTTGCCGCCGTCCATTCCCCGGAGGCGGTCACGGCAAAATCCATTTCCTCCCCGTTCATTTCCCGAATCACAAAGGGCTGCCCTTCCACAAGCACGGTATGGCTTTCTTCCGTCAGGCTCAGTTCTTCTTCCACCATGTCGGGCAGCTTGGCCACCTGGCGGATGGCAAGGGGCCATACATCCCCGCCGCTGCGAAGGGTGATCTCCCCGTAGCGCGCCTCCCCGGTGGGGGCCACCAGGAAAGTAAGGGCATCGCCGCTGCGGCCGCAGGTATCGTACAGGGTGATGAAATTGTCTTCCGTTTCCGCCGTCCAGGGGCCGGGGGCCAATACCGTCACGGTGCGCAGGCCGCCCTGGGCGTACACCGTGCCCACCCTGCCTTCCAGGAACAGGCCGCTTTCCGCAGGCGCCGTTTCCCCGCCGGAAGAAAGCACGGTGCGGGCCACCGTGAAACTGGCAGCCGCTTCTTCCCCGCCGCAGGTGACGGTGAGGGTATAGTGCCCTTCCTCCCGGGGATGCAGCACGCCCTGTTCAAAGCCTGCCCTTTCCCCGGCAAACACTTCCTTGCTCCCGTTCGTCAGGGTGCACAAAAGCACATCCTCTTCCGCGCCTTCCACCTGCACCTGCACCACGTCCCCCAGGGCGATCGCATCGGGAGAAATGCGCACCTCCAGCGCATCAGCAGAAAAAGGGAGCAGCAAAAAAGCCAGCATCAGCAACAGCTTTTTCACCCTGCATCCCTTCCTTTCCATTCGGTCAAAATATACCACTTTGTATTATAGCATACATTTTCCCATATGGCTCGCCTTTTTTGTTTTTTTACATTTCCTGCAGCCGGTACAGCCGGCCCGCCCTTTCTTCCAGCGGGAAGAAACAGGGCCGCTCCATCAAATGGGTGTTGGGGCTGTGGAGGGCCAGCCACAATTTTCCCTGCAGATCCCGGAACACCATGCCGTGGCCGCCGTCCTTTTCAAACAAAGGCTCTGCCTGCACAAAGGGGCCGTCTATGCCGCCGTTTTCGCTGACGGCCACCCCCTGGGTGTATCCCCCTTGGGAAAAGCCGGCCCACAGCATCAGCAGCGTGCCGTCCCCGGTGCGCCACAGAAACGGCCCGTCCGTCACATAGCCGGTGATGCCGCTGGAGTGATGCACAGGCCGGACCCATTTGGCTTGCGACGCCCGGAAAAGCACCCGTGCCTCCCCCACCGGCGCAGAAAGGTCCTCATTCAGGGCCAGGGCGCACATTTCCCCATCCCCTGCCTGCACCCATTCGTGGCAGAACACCATGTGGCATTTTCCCTCCGGGCTCCTGTACAGCGTGCCGTCCAGGCATTCCCATCCGGCCGGGGTCACACACCCGTCGGAGTGCAGGCGGAAGGGCCCCGTGGGGCTTTCGCTTTTGAGGATGGCGGTGCCCCGGCGCCGGTCATCCCCCTTGAAGCTGGCCAGCATATAAAAGGCGCCATTGACAAAATACACTTCCGGCGCCCAGTAATTTTTTGTGGCGAAGAAGGTGCCGTCGTTGTGGAAGCATTCATAAGGCCCGTCCCAGTTTTCCATATCCCGGCTCACATACACGTCAAAGCCGTCCGCTTCCCCCCAGCAGGTTTCCCCCCGGGTGCCGTAGAGATAATACCGGCCTTCGTGCACCAGCACAAAAGGATCCCGGATGTTGATGGCACTGCTTTTCACGGCCCATCCTCCCATCTTTTTTCCATAGTATGATTTTATCATAGAAAAGCCGTGGTGAAAAGGGCATTCTCCCCTTCCCTTGGCGGACAAAAAGTGATACAATCAGGACAGAAAAGAAAGGGGCATATCACCGTGGAAAAGCAAACACACCAGCATTTTCACACCGCCCATCCCCCCCTCCAGGCCCTGTGGGACAAGGCCCTTGCCCTTTCCCGGAAAAACCTTCGTTATTTTGAAAACAGGAAGGTGCTGGTGGAAGGGGGCGGCTACGAAAAAATATGGTTGGAAACCCAGCCCATGGGCGGCGAAATGTATTTCCCCCATGACCCTCAGGCGGCATACAACAATGTTTCCCTGTTCATGGAGCATCAAAGGGAAGACGGCCGCCTGCCCGGCTCCATTGCCCTCATCGACGGCAAAATCACCCCCCAGTTCAACAAGCTCCAGGGGTTCTGCTTTCCCCTCCATGCCATGAACCTGTATTACCTGATGGGGGAAGAAAAGGAATTTCTGCTGCGGCTGGAAAGATGCCTGGAGAAATTTGACGCATGGCTGTGGCGCACAAGAGATTCCGACCGGGACGGGGTGCTGGAAAGCTATTGCGTGTACGACACCGGGGAAGACAACGCCCTGCGCTACGGCGACGCCCCCTGCTGGTGGGAGGAGGACACGCCGCCGGAAGGAAACGCCTATGTGCCCATGGCCTCCATGGATATGATGAGCTTTTCCTTCTCCTGCCGCCATACCCTTTGCCGCATTGCCGGCCTTTTGCAAAACGGAAAGGAAGATGCCTGGCGGCAAAAGGCACAGGGCGTGCAGAAGGCCCTCATCGAAAACTTGTGGGACAAAGAAAAAAGCGCCTGCTTTGACCGCTGGCCCGGGGGCAGAAAGCAAACGGTGCTCTGCCACAACAACCTGCGCTGCATGTACTGGGAAAGCTTCCCGGATGAAATGGCCCGGGCCTTTGTGGAAAAGCATCTGCTGAACCCGGAAGAATTTTTCACCCCCATGCCCCTTCCCTCCGTTGCAGCAAACGATCCCCTGTTTCGCAACGTGCCGGAAAACAACTGGTCCGGCCAGAGCGAGGGGCTCACCTTCCAGCGGCTGATCTTTGCCCTGGAAAACTACGGCATGGAGCATCTTCTGCCCCTGTTCGGGGAAAGGCTGTTTGAAGCGGTGGAAAAAAACGGCTATGCCTTCACCCAGCAGTATGACCCCTTCACCGGGGAAGCCTCCCTGAAAAACACCCAGTCCGCCTACGGCCCCACCATTTTGTCGGTGCTGGGGTACATCACCCACCTCTATGGCATCTACCCCCATCGGGGGGACATGCGCTTTGCCGCCATGGCAGGCCCCGCTTACACCTTTTCCTGGCGGCTGGGGGAGAAAGACTACCGCATGGAAAGCGACGGAACGTGCGTCCGCATCACCCTGAACGGCCTTTCCCTCGCCCCCCTGCCCTGCGGCTTTGTGTACACCTTTGATGCCCGGGGCAACGTGAAAACCAAACGTTCTTTCACATAAAAGGAGGAAGTTTTTAATGAACAAGTATGATGCGAAAAACCTGAAGATCGCCTATATCGGCGGCGGCAGCCGTGGCTGGGCCTGGGGCTTTATGACCGACCTGGCCCGGGACGAGGACCTGTGCGGCGAGGTGCGGCTGTATGACATCGATATCGAAGCCGCAAAACGCAACAAAATCATCGGCGAAAAGATCAGCGCCCATCCCGACGCCCTTTCCCGGTGGACCTATTCCGTGCCCGAAACGCTGCAGGAAGCCCTTACCGGCGTGGATTTTGTGGTGATCTCCATCCTGCCCGGCACCTTCAGGGAAATGCGCAGCGACGTGCACCTGCCCGAGCGGGTGGGCGTATACCAGCCCGTGGGCGACACCGTGGGCCCCGGCGGCTTCATGCGCGCCATGCGCACCATCCCCATGTTCATGGAAATCGGCCAGGCCATCCGGGACTGGGCTCCCGATGCTTTCGTCATGAACTACACCAACCCCATGTCCCTGTGCATCCGCACGCTGTACCACGCCTTCCCTCAGATCAAGGCCTACGGCTGCTGCCACGAAGTGTTCGGCACCCAGCACCTTCTGTGCCAGATGCTCAAGCATGAATACGGCATCGACGGCGTAAAACGGCAGGATCTGTACACCACCGTCACCGGCATCAACCATTTCACCTGGCTCACCTCCGCCTCCTACAAGGGGATGGACCTGATGCCCCTGTATAAGGAATTTGCCAAGAAGTACGCCGCCGGCGGCTTCTCCGAAGGCCAGGACAACAACTGGATGAACTCCTCTTTCTCCTCCAACCAGATGGTGAAGTTTGACCTGTTCAACAAATACGGCGTCATCGCCGCCGCCGGCGACCGGCACCTGGCAGAATTCATGCCCCCCTGGTACACCCGGGACCCCGAAACCGTGCGCAGCTGGAAATTCCACCTGACCACCGTGGACTGGCGGGAAGGGGACCTGGAACGGCGGCTGCAGCGCAGCGATGACCTGATCTCCGGCAAGGAACAGGTGCAGCTCAAGGGCAGCGGCGAAGAAGGCCACCTGCTCATCAAGGCGGTGCTGGGCCTTGGCGATCTGGTATCCAACGTGAACATCCCCAACCAAGGCCAGATCCCCAACCTGCCCATCGGCGCCATTGTGGAAACCAATGCCCTCTTCGGGCTGGACCGCATCTCCCCCGTCTTTGCCGGCCCCGTGCCCCAGAACATCCTGCCCCTGATCGAGCGCCACATCCTCAACCAGGAAAACACCCTGAAAGCTGCCCTCACCTGTGACCGCAAGCTTGCTTTCACCACCTTCATGAACGACCCCCAGATGGGCCGCGTCACCCCCGAAGATGGGCTGAAATTGTTCAACGACATGCTGGAAAACCAGAAAAAGTACCTGCCCGGAGGATGGTTTGAATGATTTACACACCCCTGACGAAAAAGGCCATGGTGCTGGCATACCAGGCCCACCACGGCCAGGTGGATAAAAGCGGCGTGCCCTACATTTTTCACCCCATTCATCTGGCCGAACAGGCCGGGGACGAATTCACCTGCTGCGCCGCGCTGCTCCATGACGTAATGGAGGACACCCCCGTCACCCTTCAGGAGCTGGAAAAGGAATTTCCGCCGGAAGTGACCCAGGCCCTCCAGCTGCTCACCCACCAACCCGGCACCGATTATTTTGATTATGTCCGGGCCGTGAAGCAAAACCCCATTGCCCGGCAGGTGAAGCTTTTAGACCTGCTCCATAACAGCGACCAGAGCCGCTGCGCCTTTCTTCCGGCAGAAAAGAGGGCACAACTGAAAGAAAAATACGATCGGGCCCTGGCCATTCTTTCCCAGGCCTGACCGCAAAAAAAGAAACTCCCGCTGCAATAGGCAGAGGGAGTTTTCTTGTGCGTTGGCCGGCAGTATGTTACTTGGTAACAAAAGTGGCGCAGGCGTCAAAGACGGCCTGATAAAAATCGTTCTTCGCATCGGCGCCGAACATTTCGGTGGCGGTCAGGTTCAGGGTGTACATATAGGTGCCTTCCAGGTAGAACAGCATATCCACGATGGCGGTCACGCCGCCCAGGTCATACTCGGCAGACAGGTTGATGAAGTTCTTATCCCCGATGGGCAAGATTTCTCCTTCCGCGGTGAACTGGATGGTGGGGATCTGGGCAGAAAGCTGGCTCTTGAGGGCCGGGATCAACAACTCCACAAACTCCTCGTTGGTGATTGCAATGCCCACATCTTCCCGCACGATCACGATGTTGTTGCCATAAGGATCGGCCAGCACGGCGCAATCCGTGGATTCGATCTGGGGAAGCAGCGCAGCCAGGGTTTCGGGGTTGGCGGTACGGGAGGACAATTCGCCCTTTTTGCTGGCTTCCAGGCTGTCCCGGATGGTGGTCTTATCCACGCAGAACCAGTCCGCCGGCACGGTGATGGAATAGCCGTAGGTGGGGTGGGTGTACACCTGCGTATCTTCCGCCAGGGAAGGCAGGCACAGCACACAAAGCATCAACGCCAGAAGAAGAGACATCGCTTTTTTCATAAATTTTTCCTCTCTTTCCAATTGGAATACCTACAGTATATTTCCATTTCCTCGCCTTGTCAAATGCCAATCGCATGATCCTTGGCGAAGGATACTTTTTCTCTTCAGCTTCGGATATACAAAACGCCCAATGTGCCCGGCCCGCAATGGCTGGAAACGACGCCGCCGGCCCGGGTGATGTGGATATGGTCGAAATAATTCAGCGCCTTCACCTGCTCCAGAGCGGCGCCGATCATTTTTTCGTCACAGCCGGAATGGGTGATGAACACGTGATTTTTCCGGGCTTTTTTCATTTCCGCCAGCTGGTCTTTGGTGTATTCGGCGATCACCTTGTGCATTTTGCCCCGGTATTTCTGGCCGGGCAGCATTTTGCCGTCCACCACGTTGATCTGGGGATGGATGCGCAGCGTGGCGCCAAGCAGGGCGGATACACCGCTGCAGCGGCCGCCCCGGTGGAGATAGGTAAGGGTATCCACCACGAAGGAGGCGCTCACCCGGGAACGCAGCTTTTTCACTTCTTCCACAATGTCTTCCCGCTTCATGCCTTCCCTGGCCATTTCGGCAGCGGCGATCACCAGCAGCCCTTCCCCGGTGGAAAGGCTTTGGGAATTGATGACGCTGATGCGGTCCCCGGCGCCGGTTTCCCGGGCCACCGCCCGCATGATCTCGTTGGTGGAGGACATGGAGGAGGAAATGGAGAAGCAGATGATCTCGTCTCCCCCCTTCAGGCAGGTTTCAAAAATATCCTTCACCCGGCCGGGGGCACAGGCTGCGGTCTTGGGCACGGTTTTGTTTTCGTCCGCCCAGGCATAAATTTTGTCCGGCGTAATATCCAGGCCGTCTTCATAGCTTTTTCCGTCCAGCACAATGTTCAGCGGAATGACGCGGATATCGTATTGCTCAATCAATTCCGGGGAAAGGTCGCAGGTGCTGTCCGAAAGGATCCTGATCATTTTTCGATGCTCCTTTTTGCAAATGGTAGATTTTCACATATGTATTATATCGCAAAAGATGCAACTTATCTTCAACTTATTTTCAATTATTGTTGAATTTTCCCTTCTTTTTTTCCCGGTCAACTTGCATCCCGCTCCGGCAAATGATATGCTATATTTACCGATCAACAAGGAAGGGTTTTGCCCATGTTCAAAATTCTCATTGCGGAAGACGACAGCGAAGTAAGGCAGCTGTTTGAAAGGGTGCTGCAAAAGCACGGCTATACCCCCATCGGCGTTTCGGGCGGCCGGGAAGCGCTGGAATACCTTTCCCATGATTATGTGGACCTGATCATCTCCGACATCATGATGCCGGGGATGGACGGCTATGCCCTGGCCCGGGCGGTGCGGGAGCAGAGCCCCGCCATGCCCATTCTGATGATCACCGCCAAGGGCACCTTTGACGACATCAGCCTGGGCTTCCATTCCGGGGCGGACGACTATATGGTAAAGCCCATCAACGTCAACGAAATGGTGCTGCGGGTAAAGGCCCTTTTGCGGCGGGCGGAAATGAACAACGAACGCAAGCAGAAAATCGGCGATACGCTGATGGAGTGCGATTCCCTCACCGTCACACGGGAGGGAGAAAGCATGGTGCTGCCCCAGAAGGAATTCATGCTGCTGTACAAAATGGCCGCCTACCCCGGCAAAATATTCACCCGCCAGCAGCTGATGGACGAAATATGGGGCTATTCCAGCGGGTCGGAGCTGCACACGGTGGACGTGCACATCGGCCGGCTGCGGGAAAAATTCAAGGATAACCCGGATTTCAAAATCGTCACCCTGCGGGGTGTGGGGTTCAAGGTGGTCAAGGAATGAAAAAGAAGCTGGGCACCGAAATCGAAAAGCTGGAAAAAGAGATCAAAACAAAAATCGAAAAAAGCCCCATCCTGGGCATCCGCACCTATTACTGGATGGCCATCCTGATAGAATTCATCATCGCCACCGGCCTGTCGCTGATCCTGATATTGATCCTGGACAAGGTGTTCAACATCTCCGACGATTCCATGGTGCCGGTGTTTGCGGTATTGATGTGCTCCACCATCACCGCCGGCATTTCCTTTTACCTGAACCGGTGGGTGCTATCCCCCATCCGCAAGCTGGGGGGCGCCATGCGGCAGGTGGCCAAAGGGAATTTCAAAATTCAATTGCCCACCAAATCCAAGATCCGGGATATGGAGGAGATCAACCGCAATTTCAACCTGATGGTGCGTGCGCTGGACGCCACGGAAGTATTGCAGAGCGATTTTGTGTCCAACGTGTCCCACGAGTTCAAAACCCCCATCACCGCCATTGAAGGGTACGCCATGCTGCTGCAGGGCACCCCGGAAATGACGGGGGAACAGCAGGAATATGTGGAAAAAATCCTTGTGAACACCCAGCGCCTTTCCGGCCTGATCGGCAATGTGCTGCTGCTTTCCAAGATCGAAAACCAGCAGATCCCCGGTACGGCCAGGCCCTACCGGCTGGACGAGCAGATCCGCCGGGTGCTGATGCTGCACGAAATGGAATGGACCAAAAAGGAAATTGAGCTGGACGTGGAAATGGACGATATCACCCTGGCCGGCAACGAAAGCCTGCTGGCCCATGTGTGGGATAACCTGATCAACAACGCCATCAAGTTCAACCGCCATGGCGGCCTGGTGCGCCTCAGGCTCTGGCAGGTGGCAAACACCATCCACTTCACCGTGGAAGACAGCGGCCCCGGCATCGCCCCGGAAGACCAGGAACACATTTTCGATAAATTCTATCAGGCCGATTCCTCCCACAAGCAGGAAGGCAACGGCCTGGGGCTTTCCCTGGTCAAGCGCATCCTGAACGCATCCGGCGGCGAGATCCATGTTGCCAACCGGAAAGAAGGCGGCGCCTGCTTCACCGTTCTTATGCACATCGGCTGAAAAAAGCGCAGAGCAGCAGGAAAACGCTTAAGGAACTACGTATCCAACAACGAACAAACGAGCATCCCACATTCGGATGCTCGTTTGCTTATGTGGCCCCCAAGCGCAATGCACCGGCACAGTGCGCATCCTTGCGCCCTCCTGAGAGAGTGGGGACTGCTTTGGTTTTCTCAACAAATGGAAATCTTTCACCCCATCAAACTGTCAATTTCTGTTCGTGCTGTTTTTCTTTCCAGCTGTGGGCCAACGCATACGCAACTTTCATATTCGCAATCAGCTGCCTGCACTCTTCAAGACTTTCTCCGTTTGCAAGTTCCTCTCTGAAAAGCCAAATGACCGTTTCAATAAACAAGCAACGCAATAAGATCTCACAAGGAATACCTACACCGTCACCAAGCTTTTGTACGAAATCAATGATTTCCTCCTTTGGCTCTGAGGTCAAATCATCTCTGAATTCATCAAGTATAAATCTCGATAAATCAAATACAGGGTCGCCTATTACGCCTTTAGGGTCAATAACCGTATAACTGCCATGTTCATTTTTCAGTATATTCTCATGGTGTAAATCACCGTGAAGCAGAAGGTTGCGAGAATGCTTTTTGCATATATCTGCAAGCATTTGTTCTGCAGTGTCAAGATACGGATACATATCTTCACAATCCTCGCGGTTTTTCGTTCCTTCTTTCCCTTCTTCAAACCATTCGGTGTATGTAGGGAATGTACCAGCGGGCAAATCATTCTTGTGCAGTTCTTTGAATATTTCGGTTGCAATTTGAATACGTTCGTTGCGGGGAGCACCTTCATATAAAGTATGGGCAGGCATAATTCGTTCCATGATGTATGCCTCATCTTCAAATGAATACTCATAAAGCTTACAGAAATTCCTGCCTTGAAACAATTTCAGTGCCAGTATTTCATGATCATAACCATTGTCAATACGAATTTTGAAGATAACCTTACCGTATCGTTTTGAAACCGCATAGAAAATAAGGTTGTTATTGGAAAGCTTTGACTGAAATTCTATTTCAGTCAACTCCCATTGTTTTTTATATTTCTCCACAATACGGATTCGTTCGTTATAGCTTTCCGTACCCAACTTTTTTATAAATCGGTCCGCTTGCATATCGGTCAACAATTTCATTTTCCTCTCGATAGTTTGTTAAATACAAGTTTGTCGTTCTCATTCTATCACAGCAGCACGCAAAACCGCAAGCCAGCCATGGCTTGCGGTTTTGTTCTTTGTATGAGGGAAAGGAAAGGATAACTCCTTCCTTTCCGCTTTCCCTGCCGTATCCTCGCTTTTTTCATTCGTCTTTATCGGGCAAAAGCTGTTCCGGCGGCACGTTCAGCAGCCGGGCCAGGGCCAGCAGATGGGCGGTGCCGGGCAGGGAAACGTCCTTTTCCCATTTGGATACCGCCTGCCGGCTCACCTCCAGCTTTTCCGCCACAAACTCCTGGGTCATGCCGCGGGCCTGCCGGGCCGAACGGATGCGCTGGCCCACGGTAGAGGGTGGGCTATTCTTTTCCTCCCGGGCAGGGGAAAGGTATTTTTTCAGCGCCCGCACCGCAAAAATAATCAGAAGCACCCCTGCCGCCACTGCCAGCACATTCAGCGTCTGCACCGCTGCCTGGCCCAGGGAAAACACATTTTCCTGCATACCGTCGCCTCCTTTTTGCCCAAGTATACCACCCATTCCCCCGTTGCCGCCAGCCATGATCCGTCAACTTCCGGTTGCTCCCCGGAAAAAAAGGCCCCCTGCATGCGCAAGAGGCATTTTTTTCTGCGGAACAGCTTATTTCACGTCCGTCACTTTCATGGTGGTGCCGTACACTTCGTCCATGTAGCCCACGCCGTTCATATCCAGGAAAGCGGTCTTGAGGCCGATGAAGTCCAGCAGGAAGCCGCTGCCCAGCGAAACCTCAATGTTTTCCCGGCCGTGCAGGATCATTTTTACTTCCACCTGGTCCAGCTCCTCCACCGTGCCGGTGTGGCCCTTCACGGCCTTTTCCAGTGCAATGGGGAAATCCAGGTTTTCATCGTTAAACTTGATGAGCACTTTTTCCACATACCCGTCTTCGTCCTTGGTGTACCATTCGGTATCGGCCACGCCGGAGAAGGTAAACTTCTGCCCGCCCACCAGGAAGGACACGGAATCGATGTTCAAAAACGCGTCATCGGCGCAATAGGTGATCCACAGCCGCCACACGGGATACCGGTCTTCCTGCAGGTAATCCACAATGAGAATATCGAACTGGGTGCAGCTGTAACGCTTGGTACTTTCATACTTGTGGGTGAAAGAGCGGATGGCGGTGCTGAGGGTGGTCTCCACAAAAGCAGCGTCGCTTTCCACTTCCACGTCAAAGGTATACAGGTTCGGGTTTTCCCGCACGGTCGTCAGGTCCAGCTCATCCGCTAAGGCCGTCGCAAAGCAGGTGCACATCATCACAAGGGCCAACAGAAGCGTCCGGAATGTTTTCATGGTTCTCTCTCCTTTTGCTTGCGTACGCAGTATAAAATTGTCATTGCTTTCCATATTCGACGCGTGCTGCCTCTTTCCTGCCGGCGTTCCCATTTCCTTTGCCTCAGGGCAGGCTCACCCACATAGCCGGCCGGATGCCGGAGCGGGCGTGGCTCACGTTCACGCCGTTGCTGGTGGCGCCTTTGTCGCTGACGCAGGCGGTGTTGGTGCGGTGCTTGTGGGGCTGGCGCATGAGCCAGTCCGCCGGCTGTGCGGTGCTTTCAATGTCCTGATCCTTTGCCGCCAGGTACTGGGTGGGGTAGGCAATGCGGGCCTTGTTATCGGCAAAGTACAGGTTGGCCTCCACCGCGCTGAGCAGGAACACCCTGTCCTGGGTATCATTGCCCACGCTCTTTAAGGAGGATTCGGTGTTGTAATAGGGGCTGACATGGCCGGGCACATTGGCAAGCAGCACCCGGCTCTGTTCCTGGGGGGTGAAGGAAGAAGCGAAAAATTCGCCGTTGAGCCACTGGCGCATCCAGCATGTTTCCCAGGTGACCGCCGTCTGCTGGGGATGGTAATGGTTCTGGTCCAGCACCTTGTCGCTTATCACCAGTGCCCGGCCGCCTTCCACCGCCAGCACCCTCCACACAATGGGTTCTTTGCCGTTGTAGATGTTGTTATCCTGCTCGTAGGTGCCCAGGGTGAGGGTATCCCCCACGGAAACCGCAGGCGCATACAGCCCCTGGCCCCCCACCTGCAAAAGCACGTAATCCCCCGCCACTTCCTGGCCGTTTGCCATAACGCAATAGGGCAAAAAGCCCTGGGCATTGGTTGCATAGGCATCCAGGCAGAAGGTGAGGCTGCACAGCCAGCCGGCGTCAAAGCCGCTGCCGGACCAGAGGGTAATGCTTTTCTCCTGCACCTGCTGGCTGCAGCCGGGCTTGGGCACCGCATCCACAAGGCGCATGGCATACGCCCCGGAGCCGTCCAGAGGCAGGAAGGCAAAATGCACCGTCACTTCGCCGGCACTGACGGGGGCATCCAGCATCACGCCCACCTGAAACGGCACGCCCACCTGCACCCCCATCACGTTTTCCGCCGCAGCGGAGGATGCGCACAGCAGCAGAAACAGGCAGGCACACAGGGCCACAATTTTTTTCCAACTCGCTTCTTTCATGTTTTTCTCCCTTCTCTCTCCTTCGCAAAACGCAAAAACAGCGCATACACATCTTCTTCATCCAGGCCGATCAGCCGGTCAAAGGGCGTGCTTTCCATCAGCCGCCTTACAAAACGGGCACCCAGATAATACCCCACGTCGCCCTTGCCAAGGTAGCGCACCCAGTCGCCGAAATAGCGCTGGTTCTGTTTCGTCATGGAGGGCAGATCGGCACAGAAATCGGCCAGGATGCAGTCAAACCGGGCGTCGCACCATTCTTTCCACCCCTCCCTGTCCTGGTGGAAAAAGGCGTCGTCCCCCACCAGCTCCTGCTCAAACACCATGGCAACGCCCTCGGTGAACAATTGCCACACAAACTGCTTTTCGGGGGCGCTTATCTGCCTTTCCAGGGTGCCCCACCGGGCCTGATACACATGGCCCAGCTCGTGGTAGATCAGCCCCAGCATATCCTGCCGGTGCTGCCAGCCAAGCTCCAGTATTTTTTCTGCGCCAAGCAATACCGCCATGCGGCCGTCCATTTCTTCCACCCAGCCGGCGCCGTTGCAAAGGCCCAGGTACAAAACAAGGTCCACGTCCAGCCCCCGGCCGAACCGGGCCAGCATTTTTTCCTCCAGCCCTTCCGTCAGGGCCCGGAAGTTTTCTTCCAGTTCCATGAGCCCCGCATGGCCGGGCACCGCTTCCAGCACGGGCAAAAAATCCTTTTCCCAGGTGTACCGGCCGCTGTCCAGGCAGGCTTTTACGTCGGAAAGGAACATTTCTTCGCAGCCGGGCTGCAAAAGCTGAATGGAAGCCGTCCATTTTTCCAGGGAAAATTGGCCGTTTTCAAATGCCTGCAGCCCCTCCCCCAGCAAATTGCGGATGCGGATCATGCCTTTTCTCCGTACAACAGCTCCAGCTTGGCCATCAGATCCTCCAGCACAAAGCGGCTGTCCACCCGCTCATACACCCGGATGAAGGGGGCGGCGGGGTTTTCGGTGCAGGTGGTGTTTTCGTTCACGATGGGGGCATGGCGCAGGGTGAAGGTGCCGCAGGAAGGATCCATGGCCACGCCCACGGCGGGGTTATCCCCCAGCGTCCAGCTTTCCCCTGCCGTCCAGCCGGCATGGGGGGAAAGGTTGTAGTGCACCATGTTTTCAAACAGATGCCGGCCGATTTTGCCGCAGGGGGCAATACGCCGCTGGATCTCCGCCAGGCCGATGCGCATGCCGCCGTAGGCGGGAATGGGAATGAGCCACAATTCCACGCCGCTTTGCAGCACATAATTGGCCGCCTCGATATCGTTGCCGGAGTTGAACTCCCGCAAAGCGGGGTTGGGCCGGTCCATATCCTGGCCGGCGATCCACACCACCGTCATTTTCTCCCGGATTTCGGGGCATGCCTGCATGGCCCTTGCCACATTGGTGATGGCACCCAGGCACAAAACAAACAGGGGCTTTTCATCCGGCCGCAGTGCTTCCTGAATGAGAAATTCCGCCGCCGGGGACAGGGGCTTTTCCCGGGTTAGTGCAAGGGGGCCTTCCTCGCCCATGTACACGGGCACGTCCATCTCCATGCAGGCAAGCACGGTTTTGATTTCGTCATAGCTGCGTGCAGTGGTTTCGGGCCCGCCGAACTGTTCGGCAAACAAAGCCCTGATCACAAATTTCTTCGTCATCAGCGCCTGGGCAATGGCAAAAGGATCGTCCGCCTCACAGGCGGCGTCGGTATCCACGATCACCCGGATCTTCTTGTATTCCGGCACTTCGTATTGCAGCATGCCATCCATTCTCCTTATTCGCTTGCTTTCACCCAGCCGCCGCTGCCGTTTTCCGTTTGCAGGGTGAAGCCGGGCAGACCGGTGTTTTCCATGTTCTCTTCGTAAAGGAAAAGGAAGCGGGTTTCCCCCTTCATGTTCAGCACCAGGCAATACGCATCCTCTTCCTTTGTCATGCGCCAGGCGAAGGGGGTTTTGTCCGCCAACCGGCTTTCGTCCAGTTTGCCGCCCTTCAGCCATTCTTCCTGGCTGTCTTCCGGCAACGCAGATGCGGTGCCCACCCCGGTTTTGCGAAATTGCAACACCTCCGGGGCCACCTGCCCGCCGGCATACAAAACCCATGTTCCATAGAGCACCTCCTCCGGTGCAATGCGGAGGGCAACACCGGAAGGCATGTTCTTTGGCAGACGGCCGATCAAATGACTTTGGGAAAAGAGGACCCGAAACTCTTCATCCGTCAGACGCCCGGCCGCTTCCAGAAAGATTTGCGTGCCCTCCTCGCCAAAGCCGTTTTCCCCCATCAGATAACGGGTGAAAAAAGTGTTTGCAAGGGAAAGGAACTGCTCCCTGGTGAAAAAGCCTTTTTCCTCCAATGCCAGGATCACCTTCATGGGTGCTTCCAAATACCGGGCGTTGATCGTAGCCCCCTCAGGCAAGCCATGCAACGGATGATTTTCATCATAGCGCTTATCAAGCTTCAGCCCTCGGGTGGATTTTATCGTAAACACGCTCAGTTCACGTTCCATGCAGCTGAACGCTTCCTGCTGTCCCATCTCCTCCAGCATGGCAATGGATTTTTCCATTTCTTCGGAGGTCATATCGCTGCTGATCAGATAAGAAACCTCATCCGACGGGGTCATTTCTTTCCGGGAAGACTGTGTCTTGCTTATGTCTGCATTTTTCGTCAACGCAATCAGCAAAACAATAAGCAACAACAGATAGAAAATTTTATTGAAGGTTCGTTCCCTGCGTTCCGGGCCAAAGGGCTTCTTTGCCAGGGCGCGCATCGCTAATGCCTTCATCTCATCCAGAATACTGGTTTCAGCAGCCCCGGGCCGGAACATCTCCCGGACCATTGCATACAGTTCCTCCGTTTCCTGCGGGGACAGGGAAATGGAGTAGCGTTGTATGATGGTATCATAGCGATTGAACGTGCTGTCATACTCTTCAAATTCCTTGACCACATAGCCCCGAAGGCTTTCCCTGGTCACTTCAAAATAGGGGGTTTCCTCCGCCCAGGTGCGATGCCATTTGTCACGTAGATACTGGATGATTCTTTCCTCTTGTTTGCTCATACTCCATTACCCTGTTTATGCTTTTTCATGTTTTCAGTCCGCCGTGCGTTCCTGGCCCTTGTCCGCTTCGGCGGCGTTTTTCCGGGCGGCTTCCTTATCGGCGGCCATTTCCTCCACCGTCTTTACATGCACCCGGGCAGCCCCTTCCGTCACAATGGGGGGAATGAGGGTGCCTTCCTTTTCCGCCTTGGCCCAGCGTTCCCTGGCCCTTTCAATTTCCTCCGCATACTGGGGCAGCCACTGGGCCTGGGCGATGAGCATTTCATCCGTCATCTGCCAGATCTCGTTGGTGTTGCACACTGCACCCACCAAAGGATCCATCATCATGGCCTGGCGAAGCAGGTTGATATCCCCATGGGCGCCGGCTTCCATGGCCAGCCGCTGCACCGTAATGTTTGACTGGCAGCAGGCGGCACAGCCCAGGGGCAGATCCCCCAGCACCGGGATATTGATGCCGAAAGTATCCACAAAGCCCGGCACTTCCACCACACAATCGCTGGGCAGGTTGGTGATGCAGCCGTTGTTCACCACATTGAAATGGCCCCGGTACACCCGGCCCGTTTCGATGGCTTCGATGATGTAGCTGCCGTGCTCCTGGCCCCGCTTTTCATAATCGTACACCTTGGGCGGCTCCTTGAGCCAGTTGGGGAAATCCGTTTCAAACCAGTTGCGCCCTTCGGTGCACACCCTGAGATAGCCGCCGGTTTCGCCGTCGATCCACAGCCCCAGCTGGATCCAGTCCAGAATTTCGTCGGGGCGCTTGCGGTACCACGGCACATATTCGGACAGGTGGCCGTTGGATTCGGTGCAAAAATAGCCAAAGCGCTTCATCATATCAATGCGCACTTTTTCCGTTTTGGACAGTTTTTCGTCCGCCATCAGCGCATCCAGCAGTTTGCCGTTCAGCTCTTCCCCGTTATGCTTGATGGACAGATACCAGGTCATATGGTTGATGCCGGCGCAGACGATATCGATATCCTTCTGCTCATAGCCCAGCACTTTGGCGATCAGGTGATGCCCGCCCTGCACCCCGTGGCACAGGCCCACCGTGGGCACCTTGCCGTATTTGTTGCAATACCAGGTGACCATGGCGTTGGGGTTGGTATAGTTGAGCAGCATGCAGCCGGGCTCGGCCACCTCATGAATATCCCGGCACATTTCCTTCAGCATGGCAATATCCCGCTGGGCATACATGATGCCCCCGGCGCACAGGGTATCCCCCACGCACTGGTCCACGCCGTATTTGAGGGGGATGTTCACATCCAGTTCAAAGGCATCCAGCAGGCCGATGCGGGCGCAGTCGATCACGTACCGGGCGTCCTTCAGTGCTTCCCGCCGGTCCAATGTTGCCTGGATTTTGATATCCAGCCCGTTGGCCTCAATATCCCGCTGGCACAGCTGGTACACCATGTCCAGGTTCCGGGGGTTGATATCCATGAACGCAACGTCAATGTGCTGAAATTCCGGCACGGAAAGCAGGTCCGTCAGCAGGTTGCGGGTAAAACCGATGGAACCGGCGCCAATGAATGCGATTTTGAACTTCTTGTCCATGCATCTTTCTCCTTTTTATGGCCATGGTATTTTATTCTGTTTCGCTTGCCCCGATTATAGCATTTTTTCCCGGTACATACAAGGTGCATCCAAGCGAAAAAACACCGGATTTCCCTTTCCGGTGCTTTCTGTCACACATAAAACGCTTTTCCGTTATCCAGGCACAGGCAGCACAGCCTGCCGCCGTATGCCGCGCCGCAATCGATGATCAGGTGGTTATTCGATGCATACATTTCCGCCCTGCCGGTCATGGACAGGGTGGGAGTGTGTCCGCAGACAACGTACACGTCCGGATCATCAAAGCAGGGCCTTTCAAGGCGCGGCCGCATGCAGGTCATCTCTTCAAAGGTGTATTCCCGCAGCTTCTTTCCCTTCCGGAAATTGCCCAGCCCGGCATGCACCAGCACAAAGGTTTTGCCCCCCGCTTCCACCACCGCATACAGCGGCGCATCGGCCAGGTAATCCAGCACGTCCTGTCTTTCTTCGGCGGACAGGTGGCGGAACTGGCGCAGGGTCACATCCCCGCCGTTCAGCTGCCATTCCAGGATCTTCTCCATCCATTGCGCATCCAGATGGCTTTGAGCATTTTCCGCCGTCACTTCCACATTCAGCTTTTCCAGCACATGCAGCGCCATGCCCTCATGATTGCCCATGAGAAAATACACATTCTCCCGGGCCATCATGTGCTGCAAAAGGGGAATGGGCTCCGGCCCCCGGTCCACCGCGTCCCCCAGAATGTAGAGGGTATCCTCATCACAAAAGCCGATCTTTTCCAGCATTTCCAGGTATTTGCCGTATTCCCCGTGAAGGTCGCTCATCACATAGATCATTTTGAAGCCCCCTTCCTTTTGTTTGGAATACTGTTATTATCCGCAAAAGGCCGCTTTCCTGCCGGCTAAAGAAAATTTTCCTTGCATCCCTGTTCCGGAAGAAATTCCCCCATCCACAAGAAAACGAGCATCCGGATGGCGGACGCCCGTTTGTTTTCGCTGTGAAACATGTTCTGAAAAACCATGGGCTCTTCGCTCCGCATAGAGCTGCTCGATTTGCCTTACCGGTCAGTAAACAACATTGCCTTCCGTATCGATGATCTGCCAGCGGCCATTCAGCTTCACGGCGGCATAGCCATCGCGGAAGGAAATAGCGTCTTCATACTGGGCGGGGATCGTTACCTGGAAGTTTTCATCGAAAAAGCCATAGTATCCCAGCTGCTTCATCAAACGCCGGTTGTCGCTGAGGGTGTAGTTGATCTCATCGTACACCATGGGCACGATCAGCTTGCCGGCGGAAGCATCATAAATGCCGTAGCTGTTCTTTTTCGCCTGCATATCCCGGGTGGAAACGGAGAAAAGGTTTTCCTCCCGCTGGTCGATGCCATACCAATCGCCTTCAATGATCACATTGCCCTGTACGTCCAGAATGGCCCGGTGGTGCACGTCATAATCATCATACACATACACCGTTTCAGCCGAATCAAAGTACGCGTTCTTTTGCTGAATTGCACTCACGATGGCACCGTTCATATCGATCACGTAGTATTTTTCGTCCCGCTTGCCCAGGGCATACTGGCCATCGCCCATGGAAATGCTGTCCCAGGTGCAGGGAATGCACAGCTTGCCGGTGCGGTCGATGGCCCCGTACTTGCCGTTCATCTTCACATAGGCATAGCCGCTTTCGCTCCAGCTGTAATCGGCTTTCTCATACTGAAGGGGAATCACCAGCTTGCCGGTTTTGTCAATGTAGCCCCACTTGCCTTCCTTGGGCTGGTCGCTTTCGGTCACAACGCCCTGGAAAACGGCAATCATACCGCCGTCGCAGATGTGGCTGACAAAATCGTATTCGGAAACGTCAATGAAGGTGCGGCTGGTCACGTCAAACAGGCTGAATTTCCCGCTGGTTTCCTTCCGCAGCTTGTACACCCCTTCATAGGCAGGGGTGGTCAGCTTGTTATATTCGCAGGGCAGCACTTCTTCCCCGTTTACGTCAATCAGCCCGAATAGGGATGATTCGTCATAGGCAGGATGGGTGAGGGTGTATTTACTCATGTTGCCGCGGTACACAAGGGCCACACCGTATTCATCAAAGCCCTGCACATAGTTCCAGCCGGTCATGTACTCGCCCTTCACGTTCATAAAGCCGCCCTGATCCTGCAGCTGGAAGGGGAACCAGCCGCAACGGTACGCCCACACGTCGTCCGCATTGCGGAACAAGGCTTCATAATCACTGCTTTCCACCATGGAATCGGCAGAAGGCGGGTTCCACTTCATTGCTTCGCTCAGCTTCTTCATGTCCATGAACCGGGTATCCGCATAGATACCGTATTGCGTCATCATGGATACTTCATAGCCCGTTTCATAATATTGCTGCACATAAACGGAGATATCGGCACCCATGTTGCAAAGCCAATAACTCTTCCTTTCAATGCTGGATTTGCAAACCACCAAAGGCAGGCCGGACATGTTGGTAAACAGCACTTCATCCTGCAGCGCCAGGTTGAATACATGATCGTCCAGTCCATTGTCTGCATCCCGCAGGGTCAGCGCCACAAAACGATACATGTCCTCCTCATTCTTGGTCAAATCTTTCCATGTCGCAAAGGTATCAAACGCCAGCTTGGTCATTTCTGCTTCAATGGTATAGTCTGCTTCGTCCGCATAACAAACAGACGCCATGCAAACCATAATAAGCACCAGAAGACAACAAAAAATACCCTTTTTCATGGTCATACCCCTTATGTTCTTTTTTTCTCATTATAGCATAGTTTTCATTTTACAGCAATCGTCCTGCGGATCAAAATACTTCCAAATAAACAACAGGAGAATCGCACGGTCTCCTTTCCGGCTACAAAACCAAAGCAATATAAGAATGGATCATAACAGGCAATGGTGGTTTTGTTTTTCGTCAGAACATAACAGTAAACGCAAAAAAAGAGAAGCTTTTCAGCTTCTCTTATGGCGCCTCAAGAAGGACTCGAACCTACAACCCTTCGGTTAACAGCCGAATGCTCTGCCATTGAGCTATTGAGGCAATTGCGGAAACGAGGTTTTATCCTCGTTTCCTATTGGAATCCGGCGACGACCTATCCTCCCGGGCCGTGTCCAGCCAAGTACTTTCGGCGCTGAAGGGCTTAACTTCTGTGTTCGGTATGGGAACAGGTGGGACCCCTTCGCCATTGCCACCGGAAATGGTATCTTGTTTTCAAG